>CAZRFD010000001.1:0-41412 GCA_964599085.1 uncultured Enterobacterales bacterium
GTCGGCGTGCGGGCGATGAGGTTCAGCGAGTCCTCCAGCCAGTCACCGACCTTGCCGGTCATGCCGAGCAGCAGCAGCCCCGTGATCAGCCACTCCATGGGGTGGCCTTCCTTGGGGAGCTGGCCGAGCATGTCCAGCACGTGCGGATCCACCACGGACCGCTCGGCCAGCTCTGCCTTGAAGGCGGTGAGCTGGTCGTCGGTCGGCAGTTCCTTGTGGAACATCAGGTAGACGACCGCTTCGGGGTCGAGGTAGGCCAGGTCGCCGATGGGGTAGCCGTCGTAGCTGACCCCCTCCAGCGGATCGACCTTGCTCGTCCGGACGGTGCCGACGGGAAAACCCCGCAGGCCAGTGTTGAGGTGGGCTTCCGTGATCTCGAAGAGGACCTTGTTGTCGCTCATGTCTGCCTTCCCGGGGGGATGGGATGGCAAGCGAACTATCGCGCGCTGCGAGCGCTCGCCAAGGGACAGCGACAGGGCGTCGCGAGTGGCTGTGTTGCACACGACCGCTGCGCTGGGGCACTGCGAGACCGGGCCCAGAGGCACCAGGCCGGACGACCAGCGTCCCATCGCGCGTTAACGGCAGGTCTCGGCGGCACACCGCCAGCCCACGGAGGTCCCCCCATGCTCAGCAGCCTCGTCCTGGCCCTCGCACTGGCGGCCCCGCCCGCGCAGGCCGGCAACATCCCCCACGCCGACTTCGACCTGAAGCTGGGGCAGTACTCCATCGCGACCGAAGACTACCGCTTCCCCAGCGGTCTGCGGATCCTCTTCCAGGAGGACCACACCCAGCCCATCGTGTCGATCACCAACTGGATCGACCGTGGCTCGCTCTACGACGGAACCAACAGCGCAGGCGAGTCGACCGAGGGCCTCGCCCACGACCTCGAACACCTCGCCTTCCGCGCCCGCCACGAGGGGCTGCCCAAGAACTGGGACGTCATCCAGCAGCTCGGCGGGGTGCTCAACGCTTCGACCAGCCGCGAGTGGACCAACTACATGACGATCGCCCCGGTCGACGCCGCGGTGCCGCTGCTCCGCATCGAAGCCCTGCGGCTGGACGACGCCATCGAGGGCGTCGACGAAGACGACGTCGAAGCCGAGAAGGCCATCACCCGCAACGAGCTGCGCATGGGCTACGAGATGGGCGCCAACGGCTCGGCGGCCTTCCGGACCGCGCTGCTGCACATCCCCAAGCTGCTGTTCCCGCCGGACCACCCCTACCAGAACAGCACGATCGGCTCGCACGAGACCATCGCCAACATCGATCTTGCCAGCGTCCGCCGCTTCGTCGACGAGAACTACCGCCCCGAGTACAGCACCATCGCCGTCGTCGGCGACTTCGACCTGTCCGGGGGCAAGGGCATGGCGATGATCTTCGAGGCCTTCCAGGACGTGGAATACCTCCTGATGGCCCCCGACGACGCTGCCGCCTACCAGAAGCTCACGGCCCTGGAAGACAAGCAGGCCTTCATGCAGGACGTGTGGCTCGACAAGCTCCGCAGCTACATCGAGTCCACCCGCACGACGCCGCCCGCTCCCCGCGTCGACTGCGAGAACCGACCCGAACCTCCTCCCCTCTACAACGACGAGACGATCACCGTCGAGGGCATGGTGGACGCCCCCACCGCGATCGTCGCCTGGTCGATGCCCGGCGGCTACTGCGACGACGACCCGCAGAAGCAGATCCTCGCCAGCATGCTGCAGAACAGCATCATGTTCACGCTGGACCCCGACTACGATCCCTTCGCCGACGACAACGACGTCGAGGGCGTCGGCTGCTACCCGGACATCGACAAGCAGGCGACCATGCTGGTCTGCGCCATCGAACAGGGCGCCGCCAGCAAGCTGAAGGCCGAACGCCTCATCGACCGGGCCGCCGACGCCGTCTACAACGTGTGGGCCCCCGTCGACCCGGGCACGGCCAACTGGCAGGCGCTGAACAACAGCTTCGCCATGGCCCGCCTCTCCTTCATGTCCAGCACGCTCGGCCAGACCGACAACGTCGCCAGCCTCTACGGGCGCTCCTTCTTCGTCAGCCAGCACGCCCACTACACCGGCAGCCCCAACTTCTTCTCGGACTCGATCAACTCGTTTTCGACGATCGAGCTGGCGCCGATCCAGGAATTGGCCCGCCAGTACCTCAAGCGCGATCGCATGGCGTCCATGATCATCACCCCCATGGACGAAGAAGAGCGGGAACGCCTGGAAGCCGGCGCCAGCGAAGCCGACAAGGACAACCAGGTCGCCGGCGAACACCGCGCCAAGGAAGACGCCAGCCGCCAGCTCTTCGACACCGACGCCCTGACGCCCGAAGCCATCAAGAAGGTCACGGTCGTCCCCGACGTCGACGAGATGCGGTCCTTCACCCTCGACAACGGCCTCGCGGTCGTCATCATGGACCACGGTGAAGCCCCGCTGGTGAAGGTCGGCCTGCAGGTCATGGGCGGCGACGCCACGGCGCCGCAGTACGGCCTCGACAGCTTCGCCGACGCCCTGTTCTCCACCGGTGAAGAGACCCGGACCGACCCGACTGCGCAGACCCTGAAGGTCGCCGGGGGCTCGGGCTACCTCGACGACAACACGCTCTACGCATCGGGCAGCTCTGGCAACCTCGACGCCCTGCTGGAGAAGATCCGCTGGAACGTCGAAGACTACGACTGGCAGATGGCCGGCAAGTCGCAGACGCTCAAGCGGTGGGCCAACGGTGCACGTGGCGACGGCGAAGAACCCGAGACCTGGGCCAACCGCATGACCCGCGAACGGGTGTTGGCGGGCTCGCCCTACGGCGAGTGGCTGAGCCCCCAGGAATACCGCGACATGGACGCCTGGGGCCTCGACGACGTGAAGTCCTGGGTGTTCACGAAGTGGCAGCCGGCCAACGCCTACCTCGTCGTCGTCGGCAACCTCGAAGACGTCGACGCCGCCGAGCAGCAGGTCCGCGACTACTTCGACTCCTGGCGCTACCGCGGCAACGCCACCCCCGGCGCGGTGGCGCCGCCACCGGCCCCCGCCGCCCAGCCCGACCGGCAGGTGCTGCTGTTCGACAAGCCCATCGCCACCCAGTCCAAGGTCCAGCTCGCCTGCCAGCTCGACAAGGACGGCGACGAAGACGACGCCACCGCCAGGGTGATCCAGAAGGCGCTCACCTTCATGGCCTTTGAGCGCTTGCGCGAAGAGAAGGGCCTGACCTACGGCGCCTACGCCTACCCCCTCCTCTACAAGGGCAACACCACCGAGCTCTTCATCGCCTCGGTCATCCAGAACAGCGGCGCGGCCTACGGCGTCAAGACCATGCTCGACCTGGTCGCCGAGGCCGCCAACGGCGAGCTGGAAGAGGGCTTCATCCGCACCAACAAGTGGAACGTCGCCCGCACCATGGTCAGCAGCCAGCAGTCCGGCGACCAGATGCTGTCGACCATCCTGGGTGCAGGCCGCGACAACCTCGACTACTTCCGCAACTTCCCCGACTGGCTGGCCAACGTCGACGCCGCCGCCATCGGCGACGCCATGGAGACCTGCCAGGGCCACGAAGTGGTCACGGTGGTCGGGCCGGTGGCCGAGATCTCCCCGCAGTTCGACGAAGCGGGTATCCCCTACGAAGTCGTGGACTGGAAGGCGCTGCACGAGTCGCTGCTGACCCCCAAGGAACTGAAGGCCTGGAAGAAGCAGCAGGAAGAGGAAGCAGAAGCCGCCGACGAGAGCTGAACCGCTCGGTGCCATCACCCGGGCCCGGACGAGACCTTCTCTTCCGGGCCCGACGTGTGTAGAGACAGGGCTCCGTGTCGAACCCCCACCAGACCCGCTCGGTCGGCAAGCCCGTCGACCTCTCCCGCATGCTCGGCGTGTTCCGCTACAGCGGCAACGCGCTGCGGCTGGTGTGGCAGACCAGCAGGCGGCTGAGTGTGATCTTTGGGGTCCTGACCTTGGTCGCTGGCCTGCTGCCGGCCGGA
Organism: uncultured Enterobacterales bacterium; assembly: GCA_964599085.1. Lineage (GTDB taxonomy): Bacteria > Myxococcota_A > UBA796 > UBA796 > UBA2385 > J125. The sequence continues at coordinate 3,953 of CAZRFD010000001.1, forward strand.
GTTGCCTGGGTCGGCCGCTTCATCGTCGACCGAGTCGTGGCCTTGCAAGGCATCGACGCCGTGGGGCCCGAGCTGCGCGGTCTGTTGCTGCTGGTCGCGCTGGAGGGGCTGCTGGTGGCGACGCTGGCCGCCAGCCAGAAGGGCATCGAGGTGCTCCAGCACCTGCTGCGGGCCCTGCTGGGCCACCGGGTCAACGTCATGATCCTGGACAAGGCGCTCAGCCTGGCGCTGGTGCAGTTCGAGGACAGCGACTTCTACGACAAGATGACCCGGGCGCGCCGCGAAGCCAGCTCCCGGCCCCTGGCCCTGGTCCGCAAGACCTTCGCCATCCTCCAGAACGCCTTGAGCCTGCTGTCCTACGGCGTGCTGCTGGTCGCCTTCAGCCCGCTGGCGGTGGTCGTCCTGGTGGTCGCCGCGATCCCCGCCTTCATCGCCGAGACGCGCTTCGCGGGCCAGGCCTTCCGCCTGTTCTCCTGGCGGACGACGGAGTCGCGCCAGCAGATGTACCTGGAGACGGTGCTGGCGCGCGAAGACTACGCCAAGGAGGTCCAGCTCTTCGGGCTGGGCCCCGAGCTGCTGCGGCGCTACCGCGGGATCTTCGACGCCGTCTACGGCGAGGACCGCGACCTCACCCTTCGCCGTGGGGCCTGGGGCTACGCGCTCGGCCTGCTGTCGACGGCGGCCTTCTACGGCACCTACGCCTGGATCGTGACCGCCGCCGTCCGCCACCAGATCACACTGGGCGAGATGACCATGTACGTCATGGTCTTCAAGCAGGGGCAGTCGGCCTTCTCCAGCATGCTGTCGAGCATCGGCGGCATGTACGAGGACAACCTCTACCTCAGCAACCTCTACGAGTACCTGGAGACCGAGAGCCCCCCGCCCCGGCGCGGCGCGACCGAGGGACCCTCGCCGGGGGACGGGATCCGCTTCGAGGATGTTCGGTTCACCTACCCGGGGTCCGACAGGCCGGCGCTCGACGGCGTGAGCCTGCACCTGCGGCCCGGCCGCAAGCTGGCCCTGGTCGGCCACAACGGGTCCGGCAAGACGACCCTCATCAAGCTGCTCACGGGCCTGTACCAGCCCGACGAGGGCCAGATCACCCTGGACGGCCTGCCCCTGCCCCAGTGGGACGAGGAGGCCCTGCGCCAGCGGGTCGGCGTCATCTTCCAGGACTTCGTGCGCTACCAGATGCTGGTCGGCGAGAACATCGGTGTCGGCGACGTCGACCGCATCGCCGATGAAGAGGGCTGGTCCGCTGCAGCCGAGAAGGGGCTCGCCGAGGACTTCGTCGACCGCCTGCCGCGAGGCTTCCACACCCAGCTCGGCCGCTGGTTCCGCGACGGCCAGGAGCTGTCGGGGGGCCAGTGGCAGAAGATCGCCCTGGCCCGCGCCTTCATGCGCGGCGGGGCCGACATCGTCGTCCTCGACGAGCCCACGGCCGCCATGGACGCCGAAGCCGAGGCCCGGATCTTCGAGCACTTCCGCGACGCCACCGCCGACAAGCTGGCGATCCTCATCAGCCACCGCTTCAGCACGGTCCGCATGGCCGACGAGATCGTGGTGCTCGACCAGGGCCGGGTCATCGAGCAGGGCAGCCACGCCGCGCTGATGGCCCTGCAGGGCCGCTACGCCCACCTCTTCGAGCTGCAGGCGCGGGGGTATCGGTAGGAGCCCGGCAGCAAGTGTGGCATTTTTCCTCATGGCGGCATTTCGCTACACCGATTGTCCCCACCCCCCACCGTGGAGCGCGACGATCCGCCTGGCACGCTGCTTGCTTTCGGTGTCCGCGAGGTCGGTGCGGTGTCCGTGCCGGCCCGGCTGAACCCGCCTCACGACCAACGGAGCTTCCCATGGCGATCACCGCCCGCACCCGCCTCGGCGATCTGCTCGAGGATCACCCCGACGTCGACGACGTCTTCGACAACTACGGCATCGAGATCACCGAAGACATGATGTCGATGACACTGCACGATCTCTGCAAGTCCGAGTCGCTCAACTACTGGGAACTCAAGAGCGACATCGTCGAAGCTGCCGGCTGGGACGGCTCGGCCTCCGACGACGAGGATGACGAAGAGGACTACGACGAAGAGGACTTCGTCGATGAAGAGGGCGACGACGAAGAGGACTGGGACGAGGACGCCGACCTCGACCTCGACGACGATGACGACGACGACGACGACGACGACGACGACATCGAAGACGACTGAGAAGCGCACCGAGCAGACCCGGACCCGCGGCGCTGTGCAGCCGCGGGTCGCGACCGTCCGGTAGGATGGCGTGGGCCCGATCGCCCGAGCAGGGACTGCAATGACCAACCGTGGGCGCGTACTGCTGATCGCCAGCCCCACCCGGCGTACCGACAGCATCGCCATCGCGCTGCGACAGCGCGGCTTCGATGTTCCACCGCCGCTCTCGGCGGACGACGCGTTGGTTGCGGTCGACGACGGTTCCGTCGACGCCGTGGTCATCGGGCCAGATCCCGACGCCAACCGCATGATGGACGACTGTCGGCGGATCAGCATGCGCTCCGAGGTGCCTGTCATCATGATGGCCGCGGCCGCAACCGGGGACATGCTCGACGCCGCGACGCGGGCGGGCGCATTCTCGGTGCTGGCCGCCCCGTCCGACCTGGGCGCCCTCGATCTCGCGCTCGACCGCGCGGCCGAGCACTCCGCGCTGCGCCGGGAGGTCGAGCGGCTCGAGCAGGCGATCCGCGATCGGCCCGGCTTCGGAGAGCTGATCGGCACCAGCCCCGCCATGCAGCACCTCTACGATCTGCTGGAGAGAGCGGCCAACAGCGAGGTCTCCGTCCTGCTCACGGGGGAGAGCGGCACCGGCAAGGAGCTGGCCGCGCGCGAGATCCACCGGCACAGCGACCGATCCGAGGGCCCCTTCGTCGCCGTCAACCTCGCCGCGGTCCCCGACGGGCTGCTGGAGAGCGAGCTGTTCGGCCACGCGCGGGGCGCATTCACCGACGCTCGTAGCGCCCGCAAGGGCCTGTTTGCCCGCGCCGACCACGGGACCCTCTTCCTCGACGAGATCGGCGAGCTGTCCATCAGCTTGCAGCCCAAGCTGCTCCGGGCGCTGCAGGAGCGTGCCGTCCGGCCCGTCGGCAGCGACCAGGAGGTCCGGGTAGATGTGCGGATCATCACCGCTACCAACCGCGACCTCGACGACATGGTCGCCGAGGGCAGCTTCCGCCAGGATCTCTACTACCGACTGGCCGTCGTCCAGATCGAGGCCCCGCCGCTACGCAACAGGGGAGCGGACATCCTGACCCTGGCCCAGCACTTCCTGGCCACGGCCGGCGCACGCTCCGACCGCCACCTCGGGATCAGCAACGCCGCCGCCCGCAGCCTGCTGCGTTACCGCTGGCCCGGCAACGTCCGCGAGCTGGAGAACGTCATCGAGCGGGCCGTCGCGCTGTCCCGCCAGGACCGGATCGGCGTCGACGACCTGCCCGAGCGGGTGCGCGGCGTGCGCACCGAACCCCCGCTTCCGCCGGTGCCTTCCGTCGAGGAGCTGGTCCCCATGCACGTCATCGAAGCCCGCTACATCCGCCGCGTGCTCGACCACGCCGCCGGCAACAAGGCCAAGGCGGCGCGCATCCTGGGCTTCGACCGCAAGACCCTTTACCGGAAGCTCCAGCGCTACGGCATCGTCGAGGAGTGAGCCGTGCCCCCGCTCTCCACGTCCCCGCGTATCGTGCAGCCCGATACCTTCGACGAAGTCGCCCACTTCTACCCGAAGGCGCTGAACGCCGCGCTGCACCCGCAGCTCCGCTTCTTCGCCAGCCTGGGCAACGACCGGATCGCCGCGCGCTACTGCCACCTCCACCCACGTGCGCGGCAGTCGACGGTGCTCGACCTGCTCGGACGCTGTCCCGACCACTTTCGTTGGGGCGGCGCGGACCTCTTCCCGGTCACGACCGACAGCGGCGAACGGCGCATCGTGGTGATCGAGACGAACTCCTGCCCGTCTGGCCAGAAGTCGTATCCGCGCACGGACGAGGTCACCGAGCAGGGCGGCTATCGCACCCTCGTCGAGCGCTCGTTCATGCCGACGGTTCGCGCGCGACGCTCGCTGCCACGCGGCGGGCTGGCCGTGCTCTTCGACAAGAACGAGATGGAGGCCAGCGGCTACGCCGCGGCCATGGCCGATGTCTCCGGTGAGCCCGTGCACCTCGTGCCCTGCATCGACGGTGATCCGGCGCCCTGCTGGCGCTTCACCGACGATCGCGTGCTCGAGGTCCGCACCTCGACCACAGCCCCCTGGCAGCCCATCCGCGCCGCCCTGCGATACGTCACGCAGCGCCCCTGGAGCCGGATCCCTCCGGTCAGCCGGACCTGCATCTACAACCCTGTCCTCGCCTGCCTCTCCGGGGGACGGAACAAGCTCGTCGCGGCCAAGGCCTACGACCTCCTCAACGCCGAGCTGTCGGGCGAGGGGCTGGCCATCCGGATCCCCGAGACCATCTGGGACGTCAGCAAGACCGAGGTGCCGCTGTGGGTCGAGCGGATGGGGGGCGTGGCGGTGGTCAAGGACCCGTACAGCAACGCCGGCCAGGGGGTGTTCACCATCACGCACCCCGCCGAGCTCGAAGCCTTCATGTCCCGCGAGGATCGGTACGACCGCTACATCGTCCAGGCACTGATCGGCAACGCGGGTTGGTCGAGCCGCAGCCGCGGCGCGCGCCTCTACCACCTCGGCACGGTGCCTGATCGGCGCGGCCGCATCCACGTCGCCGACCTGCGCTTCATGGTGGGCGCCGGCCCCGAGGGCTTCTTCCCGGTCGCCGTGTACGCGCGACGGGCTCGCAAGCCGCTGCCGGTGCAGCTCGACGCCGACACACCGAGCTGGGACGTCCTGGGCACGAACCTCTCGGTCCGCGACGAACGCGGGGACTGGGCCACCCAGACCGAACGCCTCGTCCTGATGGACCAGCGAGACTTCAGCCGCCTGGGCCTGGGACTCGACGATCTCATCGAGGGCTACATCGAGACGGTCCTGGCGATGACCGCCATCGACCGCATGGCGCAGCGCCTGCTCAACAGCCGGCGCCGCTTCAACCGCCGCCTGTTCCGCTCCCTGGACCCCGACCCCTCCCTCCTCGCCGAGATCCGGTCGTGAACGACATCGAGAACAACAGCTCTGCCGCTCCGCTCTGCTGCGGGCGGCTCGACCTCGACGCCCTCCCCGAGGGGCAGACCACCCGCCTCTCCCTGGAGATCAGCCACGATCAGCTTGGACAGCCCATCCGCGTGCCGGTGCTGATCGCCCGCGGGCGTCGCCCTGGCCCGGTGCTCGGCCTGACCGCCGCCCTCCACGGCAACGAGCTGAACGGCGTGCCCGTCATCCACCGGGTCTTCGACGGGCTGGATGCCGCCGCGCTGCGGGGCACGGTGGTCGCCGTGGTGGTCGCCAACGTGCCGGGCTTCGTGCGACGCCAGCGGACGTTCATGGACGGGCAGGATCTCAACCACCTGATGCCCGGCAAGGCACGCGGCAACGGCGCCCAGGTCTACGCCGCGCGCCTCGTGAAGCGCGCCATCGCCCCGCTCGACCTGCTCGTCGACCTGCACACGGCGAGCACCGGACGGATCAACTGCCTGTATGTCCGTGCCGACATGACGCGCCCCGACACCGCGGGGATGGCCTACCGCGTCCATCCCGAGATCGTCCTGCACAACCCGGCCAACGACCGCACCCTGCGGGGCACCGCCATGGGCATGCAGATTCCCGCGATCACGGTCGAGATCGGCAATCCGCAGCGCTTCCACCAGGAGTACGTCAAGGCGGCGGTGTCCGGTGTCCGCCGGATCCTGGCGGGCGAGGGCATGTTACCGCGACGCAAGGCAGCCGGGAGCCGCCACCCCGTGGTCTGCGCCCGCAGCCGCTGGCTCTACACCCAGGAGGGGGGAATCCTCGAGGTCTTTCCCAAGGTCGCGACCCGGGTGGAGAAGGGAGACGTGATCGCGCGGATCCGCGACGTGTATGGAGAGACCATCGCTGAGCACAAGGCGCCGTTCAGCGGGATCGTCATCGGCAAGGCCGTCGATCCGGCGGCGGAGACCGGCGCGCGCATCCTGCACCTCGGCGAGATCGCCGATGATGACGACCCGCGCTTCCTGCGTCGGTCGGAGGAGGCGCCATGAGCCTGGTGTTCGTCGTCAACGACGTCGAGGGCGTCAAGGCCGAGCAGAGCACGACCGCCCTGGCCTGGCGGGCTGCGCTCGCGCAGCACGCGCCCGCCTGGACGGACATCCGCAGCATCGAGGTCGGCACCGACGGAGCCGTCCGCGCCCGGTGCCGCCGGGCGGCGCCCTCCTCCTCGGTCGATGACTGGCTGGCCGCCTGCAAGCAAGCGCCCCCGCAGGTGGAGCGGCTGGGCCGTGGCTCGGCTGTCCTCATCCGCACCAACCCGGGGCGCGACGCCCACCGCGCCGCTCTGCACGACACCGTGCTGTCGATGCTGGCCCTCGCGCGGGACCATGGGGCCGTGGTCCTCAACGACCCCGACGGCCTCCGGCGCGCGGGCAGCAAGCTGTTTCTCAGCCGCCTCCCCGCCTGGACGCGGCCGGAGACGATCGTCAGCCCCGACGCCGAGGCCCTCGCCGACTGGGTCCGACAGCGATCCGAGCCCAGCGTGCTGAAGCCGCTGTCGGGCACCCAGGGCACCGACGTGTTCCGTGTCGGGGTCGACGACCGATCCAACCTCCGCCAGATCTGCGCCGTCGTGACCCGCGGCGGCTGCGGCATGGCCCAGGCCTGGCTCCCCGAGGGACCGAAGGGCGACGTCCGGCTCATCCTGCTCGACGGCCGGCTGCTCGAGGTGGACGGGCAGGCCGCCGCCGTCGCACGCATCCCCGGGGTCGGCGAGTTCCGCAGCAACGTCGCCCAGGGGGGACACGCCGAGGCCGCGAGCTTCCGCCCCCGCTGGCGCAAGATCATCGATGCCATCGGCCCCATCCTGCGCAGCCACGGGCTGTGGCTGGTGGGCCTCGACATGGTCGGCGACCACATCGTCGAGGCCAACGTCTTCAGCCCCGGTGGCTTCGTCGATGCGGAAGCCCTCGCCGGTGGCGTCGACTTCACGGGGGAGGTGCTGGCCTCGCTGCTGCAGCACGCGGAGGGGGGCTGAGTGTTGGCGATGGACCTCGTGCCGACCGAGGAGCTTGTGGACCGACGCTCCTGGACCATCGGAGAGCTGACGATCCGCGCGACGAGGGAGCCCGCGGGGTGGAGGGTCGAACGGAGCGACTCCTCGTCGGCGCTCCTCTCCGCGGAGCCGCCTCGACTCCGCGTGGGGCCAGGCACCGGCCTCGTCGTCGCCAGCATGGAGACCCCGCTGCTCGTTCCGAAGGGGTCCCGCGTCGAGCTGTGGCTGTCCTGGCCCCTCTCCGTCGAGGCCGTCGGCCCGCAAGGCGACGTCCTCGACACCTGGCGTCCAGGCCTCCGGCGCACCTTGTTCGGCTCGGTCAGCGATGGGCGCGTGGAGCCCGCGCTGCGCTGTGCAACCTTGTCCTCCCCCCTGGACAACACCGGCCCGATCCACGCCGCCCTGCACGTCCAGCTCGAGTCCCACTCCGACGTCCCCGTGACCCTGCGCCGCTTTCCTGTCGACGAGTCGGTGCTCGCCCTGGCCAGCACCGGAGCGCAACACATCTGCGGCACCCTGCGGGTGCGCATCAGGGACCCGCTGCACGCCGATGTCGAGACCGAGGCGCTGCCCGCTCGACCCGGCTTCACCCCGCTTCCTCGTCCCCCGGCCCCCACGCTCCCGGGCCGCAGCGCCAGCCTGAGCTGGTTGCTGGACTCGACCCGACGGAGCGTGGAGTTCCAGCTCTGATGCCGACGACCCTCCTCGACGCCGCCGTGGAGGTCCTGCGCCTCCCGGGCGTGCGCGCGATCCTGATCCTGGTCTGCGGACTCGCCGCAGTGGCGTTGCTCGCGCGCTTCGCGCAGCGCCGGGTGGCCGCGCGCGGCTCGGCCCACTGGGCGCTCGTCGCGCGCAAGGTCGTGGCCTACGTCGGCGGCGCCACCGTGCTGGTGGCTGCGGCGCGGGCCCTCGGCATCGACCTGACCGCGCTCGCCGCCACCGCCGGCGTCGCCACCATCGCCGTCGGCTTCGCGGCCCAGACCAGCCTGTCGAACCTCATCGCCGGGCTGTTCCTGCTCGTCGACCGCCCCTTCGAGGTCGGCGACTCCATCAGCGTCGACGGCAACATGGGCGTCGTCCAGGGGATCTCCCTGATGTCGACGCTGGTGCGGACCTTCGACGGCATCCTGGTCCGCTGGCCCAACGAGGTCGTCCTGAAGGCCACGATCCTCAACTACTCCGCGCTCCCCGCGCGACGGGTGGAGGTCCGGGTCGGCGTCGCCTATGGCACCGATCTGGCACGAGCCCGCGCAGTGCTCCTCGACGCGGTCGCCGCCCTCGACATCGTGCTGCTGGAGCCAGCCGTCGACGTCATCACTCGCGGTTTCCTGGACAGCGCCGTCGAGCTGGAGATCCGCGCCTGGGTCGCCCAGGCCGACTTTCTCCGCGGCCGCACGGCGACGGTGGAGGCTGCCCACACCAGTCTCGCCGCGGCTGGCATCGAGATCCCCTTCCCCCAGCGCACCGTCCAGCTCACGCAGACCACGGCCCCGCGGCCCGGAGAGCCTGCCGGCGACGACGTCACCCGATAGGAAGGCAGCATGGCGAAGGAGCCCCAGCGAAAGCGCACCCGGATCGATCGGGCGGCCCAGCGCGGGGCGGCCCGTTCGGGAGTGGCGCCGGGTGCGGGATCCTACGTCGGCGAACCCCGGGACCACCGGATCCGGGTCTCGGTCTTCGACTACGCGACGGACCACGTCAGCGAAGCCGACGACGCCTCGGTCACGGACCTGCAGCGGCTGCGTGATGCGCCGACGGTGACCTGGGTGAACCTCGACGGTGTCCACGACGCCGACGCGGTCGCCGCGGTCTGCCAGGTCTTCGGCCTCCACCCGCTCGCGATCGAGGATGTCCTCAACCCGAGCTGCCGCCCGAAGACCGAAGACTACGGCGACCACATCTTCTGCATCGCGAAGATGCTCGTCCCCGACGCCTCGCGTGGCTCTTTCGAGGTGGAGCAGGTCTCCGTCGTGCTGGGCCCGACCTGGGTGCTCACCCTGCAGGAGCGGCAAGGGGATCTCTTCGACTCCGTGCGCCGGCGGCTCCGCACCGGCAGCGGCCGGATCCGCAGCCAGGGCGCGGACTACCTGCTGCACGCCATCCTCGACGCCATCGTCGATGGCTGGTTCGCCGTCCTCGAACAGTCCGACACCCAGGTCACCGAGCTGGAAGCGATCGCGGCCGCCGAACCCGACGCCGATCTCCCCCGCATGGTCCACGGCCGAATCGCCGACCTGCTCGCGCTGCGGCGGCTGCTGTGGCCCACTCGCGAAGCCGTGGTCGAGCTCAGCCGGTCCGAGGGCGTCCTGCTGAAGCCTGCCACCCTGCCCTACCTGCGCGACCTCCTCGACCACGTCGTGGAAGCCCTCGACATCCTCACGAGCCAGCGAGAGCGCCTCACCGCAGCACTCGAGCTGCACCTCGCCGTGACCAGCAACCGCATGAACGAGGTCATGCGACTGCTGACGATCGTGGCCACGCTGTTCATCCCCGTCACCTTCATCGCCGGCGTCTACGGCATGAACTTCGATCACATGCCCGAGCTGCACTGGCCCTGGGCCTACCCGGTCGCGATGGTGAGCATGGCCGCGATCATGGCGGCGATGGTGGCCTGGCTACGCCACAAGCGGTGGCTCTGACGATCGGGTCTCGCCTGCCTTCAGGCGTCGTGTTCGCTCCGCATCACCACCGGCCGCAGCTCGATGGTCTCGTAGGGCATGTCGATGCCCTCGCGGCGGAAGGCCTCGAAGATGTTCTCCCGCAGCTCGACGCGGCGGTCGATGTGGCTGCGTTCATCGTGGAGCCACGCGCGGAGCTCCAGCCGCACGAAGTAGTCGCCCAGCTCGGTGACGGCGACAACGGGGGCGGGGTCGTCCATCCACACGGCGCGGTCGCGGACCTGCTGGAGCATGACCCGGCGGCACTGGCCGATGTCGGAGTTCACGTCGACCGTGACGTCGACATCGATGCGGAGATGCGGGAAGTTGGTGTAGGAGGCGACCATGGTGTTGGCGACGGTCGTGTTGGGGAAGGCGAGCATGCGACCGTCGACGGTGACGATGCGCGTGCTGCGCAGCGTGATGGCGTCGACCCGCCCGTAGTTGCCGTCCACTTCCACCAGGTCACCGATGACGAAGGGGCGATCCCAGAAGATGAACACGCCGGAGATGATGTTGCTGAGTGTGTCGCGGGCAGCGAAGCCGACGGTCAGCCCGGCGACACCGAGCCCGGCGACCAGCCCCGTCACGTCGATGCCGAGCTGGCTGAGCACCGTGACCGCCGCGAGCACCAGCAGGGCGAGCCGCGTCGAGGCCCGGAGCAACGACAGGACGGTCGGGTCCATGTGGGTGCGGTGGGACAGGGCCGTGAGCGCCGCCTGCAGGATGCGGCCCACCAGGGTGAACCCGACGATGGTGACCAGCGCCGCCAGGAGGTTGGGGAGCCACAGGCTGACAGCTTCGACGAGGGGGTCGGGGTCGAAGGCGGCGGCGAGCCGTTCGGTGAGGGTCAGATCACACCTCCTCGGGGCGTCGGGACCCGGTGCGTCCCGAGGCCCGCAAGGCATCCAGCCCCTGCTCGTCGATGTGCACGTCGACCTGCGGGTAGGCGATGGCGATGCCCGCCGCCTTCAAGCCATCCCAGATGGCCTTGCGCAGCCGCGACTGCGTGCCGTCCATGCGCCAGGGATCGTCGGTCCAGATGGACAGCTCCCAGTCCACCGAGGAGCTGCCGAACTCGCGGAGGAACACCAGCGGCTCCCGCTCGACCACGCGGCCCGGGAAGCTTCGACCGACCTGCCGCAGCACGTCCTGGACCTGGTCCATGTCGCTGTCGTAGTGGACACCGACCATGGTCTTCACCCGCCAGAGCTTGTCCTGGAAGGTGTGGTTGACGACGGATGTCTGCACGAGCGTGCTGTTCGGCACGATGATCTCGTCGTCGAAGAGGGACCGGACCACGGTCGATCGGATCCCCATGTGCTCGACCAGCACGACCCGCCCGTCCACCTCCAGCACGTCGCCCGGGCGGATCGTCCGCTCGACGAGCAGGATGATGCCCGACACGAAGTTCTGCGCGATGTTCTGCATCGCGAAGCCGATGCCCACCGCGAAGATGGCCCCCGCGGCAAACAGGTTGCCGAGGTCGAAGCCCACCGACTGCATCGCCAGGGCGAAGCCCACGACCAGCAGGGCGTAGTGGGTGCTGCGGGTGAGCAGGGCCGCCGTGCCCGGGTCGTCGATGTTGCGGCGCTCCAGCGTCCGAAGGATCGCCCGCTGGGCGAGCCTGGACAGACGCGAGCTGGCGACGATGATGACCAGCGCCGTCAGCAAGTTGACGGCGGTGATCGGTGCCCCACCGACGTGGAACAGCTCGTAGCGGAGCGCTCGGGAGACCCAGTCCAGCACGTCGAGGAAGGTCATGGGATCGAGGATCTCCGAGGGTGGGCCCGGACTCTATCCGGGGAGGCTCCAGCCGGGGCTCACCCGCCGGCTCCCGGCGTCTGTCCCCCCCGGCTCTCCAGCACGGCAGCCCAGGCCACGCGCAGGTCGGGGAGGAGCTGCCGAAGGGCGGCGACGCCGAGGAAGAGGGCCGCACCGACGAGGCCGAAGGCCAGCACCATCAGGCTGTCGCGCAGGCCGGTGAGCAGGGTGAGCAGCCCAAACGCCACCCCGATGGAGAAGCCGAGCTGGCCGGCGCCCAGGCCCTTGATCCGAGCGACCGCGGGCAGCCCGGAGGGAAGCTGTGGGGGCCGCCACTCGGTCTCGGGCGGGTCGAGCAGCATGTCGTCGGGGCTGGCGAGGCCGGGCTCGAAGGGATCGTTGGGTCCCATGGGATCCTCCTGCCGCGCTCAGCGCGGGCGCTCGTCGGAGTCGCTCCGACGGCCATAGTCGAAGTCGAGCTGCAGGTTGTTCATGGCGATGCCGGTGTGCTGCAGCAGGTCGTCCTGGAGGACGCGGCGCAGCTCGTCGGCGACCTTGGGAATCGACGACGTGGCCCACAGGCCCACGCGCAGCCGAACGTCCCAGCCCTCCGCTCCCATGCTGACGGCGGGGCGGGCGCTGCGGACACCATCCACCCGGCCGGCGAGCCAGGCCACCAGCGCGTGCAGGCTGCGGCTGGACAGGCGGACGGTGGTGCCGGGGAGGGCGAAGTCGCCGGCGTCCGGGCCCGAAAGCACCAGGCTCGCCGGCTCTCGCGGTGCCGCGGGCGCCATCGAGACGATCAGGGTGAGCAGGCCGGCCAGCAGCAGGCCCACGCCCACCGCGATCCAGCCGACCGTCCCGCCGTCCTGGGGGTAGAGGTCGAGGCTGAGCCCGACGGCGCGAAGCTCGAGGCCCGGGGTGCGGTCGAGGGCGGCGAGGATGACCCAACCCCCCGCGAACAGGAAGGCCACGGCGACCACGAGGACCATCAAGGTGCGCAGGGGCCGAGCGATGATTCGGATCATGTCAGCTTCCCTCGGTGGACGGAGGAGAGGAGGCAGAGCGGCTGGCACGGGGCCCGTAGAGCCCGCCAGGCCGGCACCGAGCCGGCGGGAGGAAGAGAGGCGCTCCCCTCCCGGGCTCGGGCCGGATCATTCACGCCACGCTCAGCGCGTGACGACGAACAGACCCGCGACATTCCAGGAGGAAGGCGTCCCGGTCCCGCCGGTGTCGCCGCCGCCGGTGTCGCCGGTCGTGGTGCCGGTGTCGCCGGTCGTGGTGCCGGTGTCGCCGGTGCCGGTGCTTCCGGTGTCGCCGGTGGGCGCAGCCTTGGGCGTCGTGCCGACCAGCGCGGCGAACTCGCCGGACAGGCTGTCGCCGGCCAGGCTGCCGGTCCAGGGGATCTCGGCGTAGAGCTCGCCGCCGACGTAGGCGGTGATGGTGCCCTCCGCCACGTCGCCGGTCAGGAAGCCCTCGATGCCGATCTCGTCGAAGACACCAGCACCACAGGACCCGGTCCCGCTGATGGACGGCGTGGTGAGCGTGTCGATCGACACCAGGAAGCTGCCCTCGCAGGAGCCCACGGTGGTGCCGGTGATGGCCGCCTGGATGGTGCCCAGATACTCGCCGTCCCACTCGTCGACGACACCGTTGCAGTTGTTGTCGATACCATCGGTGACCTCGGCCACGCCGGGGTTCACGGTCGGGTCGGCGTCGTCGCAGTCGCCCTGCGCTTCACTGTAGCCATCGGCGTCGTCGTCGCTCGCGGCGGTGTTGTTGTCGACGACACCGTCACAGTCGTTGTCCACGCCGTCGACCACCTCGGTCGCGCCGGGGTAGGTGCCGCCGTCGCGGTCGTCGCAGTCACCGTCCACTTCGCTGTAGCCATCGAAGTCGTCGTCGGTGGTCGTGTCCTCGTCGATGACCGCGTCGCAGTCGTCGTCGATGCCGTTGTACAGCTCAGCGGCCCCCGGGTACACGTCTGCGTCGCCGTCGTCGCAGTCCCCGTCGTTCTCGGACCAGCCGTCGCCGTCGTCGTCGTAGGCGTCCGTGCCCTCGTCGATGACACCGTTGCAGTTGTCGTCGACGCCGTTCTCGATCTCGTCGGCGCCCGGGTAGACGCTGGCATCATCGTCGTTGCAGTCGCCGTCGACGTCCGAGACCAGGTCACCGTCGTCGTCGATCTCGTCGGTGCCCAGCACCATGACGGAGACCGTGGCGTCACCGCTGTTGCCGTCCGGATCCACAGCCGTCAGCGTCAACAGGTGGGTCCCGGCGCTCAGCATGGGGCTGCACTCGACGAGGCCGGTCTTGCCAGGTGCGCGGGTACACAGGTCGCCGTCGAGATCGGAGCTGACGGTCACCGCGACCAGGGCCAGCGGGTCCTTGGGATCGGAGACCTGGGCCTGGACGAAGACCTCGTCGTAGACGGTGAACTCGTCGCCTTCAAGCGGCGCGATCACCGACAGCGAGGGGGTCGAGGTGTTGGGGTCTTCGAGGTAGGCGCAGCCCTGGAGGGCGAGCGCGAGGAGGATGGAGGAGGACATCAGCGTCTCCAGCAGAGAGGGGGTTGGGGGTGCAGGGGAGGGAGGAGCCCTCCCCCGCCCGCGAAGTCCAGGAGATCAATCGGCCAGCAGGACGACCAGCTCGATGCGCCGGTTGAGCGCACGGCCGTCGGCCGTGTCGTTGCTCGCGATGGGGCGGGTGTCGCCGTAGGAGGCGGCGCTGACGCTCTCGGCGGGGATGCCGTCGGCGATCAGGCGGTCGAGCACGGCGCGGGCGCGGGCGAAGCCGAGGTCCCAGTTGGTGCGGGCTCCTCCCGAGATCGGCACGTTGTCGGTGTGTCCCTCGACCTGGAGCTTGAGACCCCGCGCCGAGTTCAGCACGCTGGCGATCGAATCCACGGTCGACTTGCCCGTGGCGCCCAGGGTCGAGCTGCCCGACGAGAACAGGACGTCACCGGGCAGGTGGATGCGCGCCCGATCGTCGGCGATGGTGACCTTCAGGCCGGCGTCGATGATGGGCTGCAGCCGCTCTCGGATGCGCTGCTGCTTCGCGACGGACTGGGCTTCGAGATCGCTGGCGCGGGCGTTGAGCGCTTCGGTACGGGCGTTGAGATCCTCCACGCTCGCGGCGATGGCGTTGAGCCGCTCCAGCTCCGCCGGGTCGACCTGGCTGCCGGCGCTCTCGGCGGCTTCCAGCCGCTGGCTCAGCTCGGCCACCTGCGCTTCCAGCGCTGCCCGCTGCTCGGCAGCAGCAGCCCGCTGCTGCTCCAGCTCGGCCCGCTCGGCCTCCTGGCGCGCCAGCAGCTCATCCCACTGCTGCTGGTTCTCTTCCTTGATGCGCGCGGTCTCCGCGTCGATGTCGATGGAGGGTGCGGGCTCGGAGCCAGCCGCGGTGGCGTCTTCAGCCTGCTTCTGGCGCCAGAACTGCCACCACCTGCGCTGCTCACGGCGCTCCTTCTCGAGCTCCTTGATCGCCTTCTCCTGCATGTCGGCCAGCGCCGCGTAGCGGGCCTCCATGGCCGAGGCGGCTTCCTCGCGCTCCTGGCGGTGCCGCGAGGTCTGGTCGTCGGCTTCCTGGTCCAGCGCCTGGCCGCGCTCGGTCTGCGCCTGCTCCAGGCTCTCCAGGCGTGCCTGGAGGTCAGCCACCCGGGGGTCGTCGACGGTGATCGGCGCGTCGCTGCCGGCTTCCGGCATCGCGACCGGCTCGGCCGACTGCGGCGCGGACTCGATCGCTTCGAGGCGCTGCATCAGCGAGTCCCACCGGGCCTGCTCCTGGGCGTCTCGCTCATCCTGGGCCGCCTTCTTCGCCGCGGCTTCGTCCGCCGCCTGCCTGGCGGCGGCGTCGTCAGCAGCCTGGGCGTCCGCGACTTCCTTGTCGTCCTGCATGGCCTGCACGGAGGCGGCGAGCGCACGCTGGTTGCCCATGAGCGCCTGGAGCTGCTGCTCGAGCCGGCTGTTGGCCGCGGTCGTCGCGGCATCGTCGCCCTCGGGCAGCGTACCACCCGGCAGCAACATGGCGCGAAGCTCGTCGATGCTCCGCTGCTTGTCCTGCAGCCGAGCTTCCATCACCTCCAGCATGTTCTGCTGTTCGATGGCCCGGGCGATCCGGTCCAACGAGGCGGTGATGAGGAGGGTGTCGGTCGATCCGGGCGCCGATGTGCCCACCAGCGAGCGCCGGTAGTCTGCCCAGGGGTCGCCGGTGGGCTGCTCGTCGGCGGCAGCATCGAGCACCGCCACCGCGGTCTCGGAGGCGACGGCTTCCTCTGGCGGCGCGGCGGTCTCTTCTTCGGGCTCGGGAGCGTAGGGTTCCTCGGGGACCTCCGCGATCTCTTCCTCGGTGATGGCGACCTCTCCGGCGGCGGGTGCTGCGGCAGCCTCCTGCTCCCCAGCCTCGTCGACCATCCCCGCGGGGTCGTCGACGGCGATCTGCGCCGGCAGCTCGGTGTCGCTCTCTGGCTCGTGGGGGTTCTCTTCCGGCAGCCGCGTGGCTGCCTCGGCTTCCATGGCTTCGCGCTCCAGGCGCGCCGTCTCCGCCATCTGGGCCTGCAGCGCCGCCTGCGTGGCCGACAGCTCCACCTTGCGCGACACCTCGGGCACGCACGCGGTCGAGAGCAGGCAGCACACCAGGACTGACGGCAGGGCCAGCGGCCGAGCCTTGGGGGTTGCGATGGTCACAGCAGGCTCCACTTGGCGCGGAGGAAGGCGCCCTGGCGGATCTGGAGGCCGTCGGAGACCCGCGGCACCCGATCGATGCTCGCGGAGTAGTTGACCGACAGCACGTCCGTGATCCGGAGGTTCAGCGTGTTGTCCAGCTCGAGGACCGGGTGCTGCATGTCCTCGAGGTCCCAGAAGGTCCCAAGCGACGTCGTGTTGGTCAGGAAGCCCGAGATCCGCAGGAAGGCGGATGCCCCGATGTCGATGCCGAACTGGCTGTAGTCGCCGATCCGGGTGTACTCGAGGGCCCGGGTGTCGGGGTTGTCTTCGCTGACGTAGGAGCCGTTGTACCGGTTCCAGCGGTACCCGGGGCCACCGTAGACCGCGAGATCCAGCCAGCGCGTCGACGCGAAGCGAGTCTCCAGACCGCCGCTGGCCTGCAGGATCATCGGCGAGAAGGCGTCGGAGATCAGGTAGGTGTCGCCAGCCTCGAGGTCTCGGTACTCGACCGATCCGTCGAGGTTGCGCAGCGCGATGGTCATGTTCTCCGGCGCGATGGCGTTGGTGTCGAAGATCTGGGTCTCACCGGTGCCCCGGACGTACAGGCCCAGCCCCTCGTTCAGGCGCAGGGTGTAGCGGGCGCTGCCCGCCATGTGGTCCTGGCCCTTGATGATGGGCAGATCACGTCCCTTGCTGAAGCCGATGTACTGCTGGCCTTCCTGGATCTCGAAGTTGAGCGCCAGGGAGTTGATGTCGCCGGAGTAGCGCGCCCGGCCGTCGAGGAAGCCCGTTCCCTGGACCTGGGTCATGTCGAGCATGCCCGGGACCTGCTGGGTCTGGGCGAAGCTGCCGTCCACCCCCAGGGAGAGGCTGCCGGTCCAGTCGCTCTTGGCGATCTCTGCCTCCGGCAGGAAGCGGTCCGCAGGGACGACTCCGCCACCGCGGAACTGCCCCGAGCCCTTGTCCATGAACAGCCGGTAGTGGACCAGGCCGCCCTTGGGCACGTAGACGGTAGCGAAGTCCGGCGCGGCATAGTTGGTCGAGCCGGTCTGCTCGAGCCGGTACAGCCCCGGCTTCAGCAGCAGGGTCTTCACGCCTTCTTCGGTGTCGAGGTAGTCAGGCAGGGCGATCTCTTCGCCGCTGTCCACGTGGACGAGGGTGTAGCCGCCCTCGTGCGGGTGCAGCTTGCGGTCGACGACTTCGACCTTGAGCGCGCCCCACTCGACAGGCGCGACGGCGGTCCGGCCCGCGTGGACCTCGACCGGCGCGCCGGCACCCAGCTTGGGATCGGAGGAGGAAGCGACGACGACGTAGCGGCCCGGCGGCAGCACGACGCGCATGCCCGTGCGGATGGGCTTGACGCCGTCGGGGCTGACCACGAAGACCTTGGGTTCAGCGGTGGAGCTGGTCAGGGCAGGCACGAAGAGGGCACCCATCCCGTCGGGGATCGTGGTGTGGTCTTCGAGAAGCTGCACTTCGACAGGGGCGGCCTGCCAGGTGTAGACGGAAGGTTCCGCGGCCACGGCGTCGAGCCCCGCGGTCAGCGCGAAGGTCAGCCCGAGGGCACGGAGTGCGCGACTGTTCACGGTGCGTCTCCAGGTGGGTCTGTAGGGAAATGCCGGCGCCCGGTCAGGGGCGCCGGCGGGAGCCGGTACGCAGTCTACTCGACGCGAGAGGAGGAGGGGGCCGGCGCGACCTCGTCGCCCGCGAACCAGAGGTCGACGACCTCGATGTTCGTCTCCTTGACGCGCAGGCCGGTCATCTCCATGATGCGGCGCTCGACGTTGTCGCGGATCTCGGCGGCGATCACAGGGATGCTGACGCCGTACTCGGTGACGATGCGCAGGTCGATGGCGGCCTCGATCTTGCCGACCTCGACGTTGACTCCGAGGTCCCGGTACTCGGTCCCGGTGACCTGGCGCGCCATGCGGGCGAAGGTCTGCCCGGCGCCGAAGGGGACGAGGCCGTGCACACCGGGGATCTCCTTGACGGCGAGGCCAGCGATCTTCGCGACGACGTGCGGCTGGATCGTGGTGTTGCCCATCTCACCCTGCAGGACCACCCGGTTGTCGGTGGTGGCGGGGGACAGGACAGCGTCAGGCTTGACGGCGGTGGCGGTGGCGGTCTTGCTGGCCATGGTGCTCTCTCCAGGGTGCGGACCAATGCCCGCGGGGGTCGGGAAGGGAGGGTGGACTCGACGGGGGGCGGGACCTGAGGATTGGGGCACACACGCATTCTGTGAACATCCAACACGCGTCACATTCGAGTGTGTGTTCCCGCTCCTTGCTTGCGCTCTCGTCTGAGTTCGCTCCTTGGAACCCGCTCCCCTCCCGTTGGTCACACCTGGCGGAAAGTTTTTTCGAAGACGTAGTGTTTTCGGCAACTTGTCGACCACGCTACCAACGAAAGCGCCCTCACCCATCCACCTCACCCACCGCTCTTGCCGCCAGCCCGACGCACGCGCTATAGTCACATCGCGAGGCGAACGACTGAATGGACGACGTCCGATCCGATGCTGAGCTGGTGGCCGTCGCCAAGGCACACGGTCCCGACGCCGACGCCGCCTTCGCGGTGCTGGTCGACCGGCACCACGCCCGCCTCGTCCGCTACCTGCACCACCTGCTCCACGACGCCGGCGCTGCGGACGATGTCGCCCAGCAGTCGCTCGTGCAGGCCTACCTCGCCCTGGACCGCTTCCGCGGCGACGCGGCGTTTTCGACCTGGCTGCGCAGCATCGCCACCCGTGCCGCCTACAACCACATCCGCGGCGCGACCCGTCGCCGGGGCTATGAAGCCATGGCGGATCCGCCGGCGGCCTCGGGCGGCGACGCCGTGGCCGACGCCGACATCATCAACAAGGCGATGGCCGAGCTGCCGCACCCCTACCGCGAGGTCATCGTGCTCCGACACCTCGAAGAGCTGTCCATGGAAGAGATCTCGCAGGTCCTCGGCATCTCCCTGTCCGCAGCCAAGATGCGGCTGTCCCGAGCGCGTGAGCGCTTCTTCGCCCTGATGAAGACCATGGAGGGTCCCCATGCCTCCTGAGCGTCCCCCGGCCACGACCGAACCCCGCGTCGACGCAGACCGCGAACAGCGCCTGCATGACCTGTTCGCCGGGTTCCGCGCCTGGCTCCGCCCCACCCACCCCGGGCGCAGGGCGGCCGTGCTCGAGGCCATCCGCGCCGCACGGGCCGAGCGCCGCAGGGGCCCCGCCATGGGGACCGTCCTGGGTGCCGGCCTCGTGCAGATCCTCAACCTCGCCGCCGCCGCGCTGGGTCGTGGCGACGAAGCCCGGCATCCCAACCGCCGAGCCCCCGCTCCCGAGACCGACGATGACCAGCCCTGACCCCGCCGCCATCCTCCAGTCCACCTGGCTGCGCCTCGTGTCCGTCCTGCCGACCCTGGGCGCGGTCGTTTTCACGACCCTCCTGGGCGCGTTGCTAGCGTGGGCCGCGGGCCGGCTCGTGAGCTGGGCCATCCGCAAGCTCCGCGTCGACGCCCTGCTCGAGAAGATGGGCGCGGCCCGCGTGCTCTACGGCTTGGGTCTGCGCATCGGCGTCGACCGCCTCGGCGGGCGGATCGCCGCCGGCACCGTGCTGGTGCTGACCGCGTCGGCCGTGATGGACATCCTCGGCCTGACCTACATCTCGACGGGACTGGCCAACCTCGCGGTGTACGTGCCGCAGGTGCTCGGTGGGGTCATCATCCTGGTCGGTGGCCTGGTCCTGGCCGACCTGTTGCGGGGCATCGCCGTCCGCCTGGGGCGGGAACGCGACGACCTGTCCGCCCCCAAGATGGCCGGCGAGTTCATCTACTACGTGGTCCTCGCTGTCACGATCACCCTGGCCGCCGAGCAGGTCGGGCTGGCCCTGGACCTGATCCACGACCTGCTGCTGGTCGGCATCGGCACCGCGGCAGCGGCGTTTGGCCTGTCCTTCGCCCTCGCCGGCCAGCAGAGCCTGCGCAGCCTGATCGCCCGGCACTACGTGGAGCGACTCTACCTGCCGGGGGACACGCTGCGCGTCGGCGACATCCACGGCATCCTCGCCCACTACGACACGGTCACGGCCACGCTGGCCACCGACGAAGGAGAGGTCACCCTGCCCTGCACGCTGCTGCTGGAGCAGGCCGTGCTGGTGGAACGGGTCCCGGTCGGCGAAGCGGGCAAGCACTGACCCCACGGGGGGGCGGCGCTGCCGATCCTCCGGGAGCGGGACCTCTCCAACGCCCCCCCTCAGCCCTGCCCCATGCCCGCCCGGATCTGCCCCGCCAGGTCCCGGTCGACGGCCTTGGCCGCGACCTTGATCGCGTTGCGCACGGCGCGGGCGTTGCTACGGCCGTGGGCCTTGATCACCACCTTGTCGAAGCCCAGCACGGGGGCACCGCCGTACTGCTTCCAGTCCGTCATGGTGCGGAGCTGGCGGATGCCCTGGGAGAGCATGGTCAGGCCCATGCGGTACAGGAACTTGCGCGCGTAGGCGTCGCGGGCGAGGTCCACGACGACTTCGGAGACGCCCTCGAGCATCTTGAGCACGACGTTTCCGAGGAAGCCCTCGGTCACGATGACATCCACGGTGCCGCGCGGGATGTCCAGCCCCTCGACGTTGCCGACGAAGTTGATGGTCGACATGGAGGCGAGGCGCTTGTGGGCTTCGACGATGGGTGGGGTGCCCTTGTTGGCTTCGGTGCCGTTGCTGAGCAGCGCCACGCGGGGTGACTCGTTGTTGGAGATGATCCGCGCATAGGCGCTTCCCATGACGGCGAAGCCCACGAGGTCTTCGGCGGTCGCGGTGAGGGTTGCGCCGACATCGAGCATGAGCGCGAAGGGGTCGCCCTTGTCGCCGTGCCGCTGTTCGGTCGGGTAGACGCTGGCCAGCGCCGCGCGGCGGATCCCGGGGAGGCGCTGAAAGGTCCGGCTGGCGGCGAGGATGGTGGCACCGGTGTGGCCGGCGCTGACGAGGGCGTCAGCCACACCCTCCTTCACCAGCGATGCCGCCCGCAGGATGCTGGCGTCGGGGCAGCGGTCCAGTGCTTCGCCGGGCTTCTCGTCCATGGAGATGCAGCCCGGGGCGTGGAAGACCTGGATCCAGGCCGGGTCGTAGCGCGTCTGGGCGAGCACCTCGTCGATCTGCGCTTCGTCGCCGACCAGCAGCACCTGCACGGGGCGGTCTTCCGTCGACAGGCGCGCGGCCCCCTCGACCGCGGCGGCCACGCCGTTGTCTCCACCCATGGCATCGAGGGCCACGCGGACCGGACGCTCGCTCATCACTGCTCCTCCCGGCCGTGTCGTGACCGGCGCCGCGATGCTACCGCGGGCGGGTCGCCCGCGCCCCGGCACCGAACCACCTCACCGCACCGCCGCGTCCACCAGCCACGCCGTTGCGGCGTCGGGCGCGGCGATGGCCAGGTCGGGAGTGCCATCGCCCACGAGGTCGCCGACACCGGCCACGACATCGCCCGCGGAGATCGCCGTGCCGCTGGCGCTCCAGCGGGCATCGAGGCCCGGGTCCAGGACTCGGCGACCGCTGAGCGGCCCGTAGACCAGCCAGGCGCCGCCGGCGTCATCGGCGGGGGCGCCGACAAGCAGCTCGTCACGGCCGTCGCCGTCGACATCGCCGGCCCCGTCCAGCGACCAGCCAGCCCGATCATAGGCGGCAAGGCCGTCCAGCTGGGCGGTCGCCGAGGCGGCGTCCAGCGTGCCCGAAGGCGCAGCGAAGAGCAGCACGCTGCCGCGCTCGGCGTCGACGCTATCGTCCCCCGGGATCCCCACCGCCAGCTCGTCGTGGCCGTCCCCGTCGGTGTCGAGCAGCGCCACCGCGTAGCCGGCGAGGTCGTAGACCTCGGCCCCGTAGACCACGGCGTCACCGTCCACCGCGAGGTCGAGATCCCCGGCCAGCGGACCGTGGACGACGGCCGCAGCCCCCCGCAGCGAGTCGTCGCCGAAGCCCCCGAGGGCGAGGTCGGAGATCCCGTCCCCGTCGATGTCCCCGGCGGCGATCGCGGTACCCAGCAGCGCCGCTCCGCGCGACCAGCCCAGCCGGGCGTCGGCGTCCCCCAGGGCGCGGGTGCCACCGGCGTCGAGGCTCCCGACGACGTAGACACCGCCGCTGTTGGTCGCTCCGGCGTCCGCCTGCCCGGCCCCCACCGCCAGGGCCAGCGTCTCGCCACCGAGCATCGTCCCGAAGGCCACGGCACCTCCGGCGAAGTCCTGTTCCGCCTGGCCCGTCAGGATCAGGTCGGTGGCCCCTTCGAGGGAGGCCTCGCCCTCCGGCAGCGGCGCCCACAGGAGGTGCACCGCACCCGCGTCGGCGCCCGCCCGGCTGTCGTGGATCGCGCCAACGGCGAGGGCGCCCCCGGCATCGGCGTCGAGGACCGCCAGCGCGCCGCCAGGCTGGGCGTCAAAGTCGCCCAGAAGCGAGCTGGCCACGCTCCACGCCCCATCGGCCTCGCCGATCACCTCCACCCGACCGAGGTTCGGGGCGCCGAGCACGAGCTGCCGGCCCGAGCCGGAGAGCAGCGCGCCCGCGGCGATGGCCGTGCCCAGGCCGCTGCCGTCGACTCCGCCGATCGCCAGGGACTTGTCCAGGCTCCGCTCGCCGGTCAGGCGCTCGGCACCGCCGTCTCCCCCGCCGCTGTCTCTCTCGCCGCTGTCCCCCGCACCGGAGTCGCCGGAGCCGCCGTCGGCCGCGGTGTCGCCGCCGGAGCCGCCGTCAGGGCCACCGTTGCCGGGCACGGTACCCGTCTCGGCGGTCTTCTTTGGGGCACAGGACAGCAACAGGCCAGCGAGGAGGAGCATGCCCCAGCATGACACGTGACAGCGTGTTCAGGGCAAGGCCGAGGGCTCTCCATCGCCAACGCGCCCGGCGTCCACCTTGCCGGCGAGGCCATCGAGCCGACCGCGCAGCTCCTGGCTCTCTCGGCGCAGCTTCTCGACCTCCTCTCGGAGGCCGGCCACGGGATCGCTGCTCGACGCAGCGAGGCGCTGGCTGGCTTCCCAGGCGGTCCGTCGCAGGCGCCCCTCCAGGGCGCTGGCGTGCGTGCGAAGCAGCACGGCCCGGGCCCGCGGATCCCGGGCGCGCCCGAGCGCTCCGAGCGCCATGAAGCGGACCCGCCAGGGTCCCGAGACCGCCAGGGCCATGAGCCGGTCGACCGCGGCGCGGCGCGCGGGCTCGTGTTCCTCGGCGAGCTGGCCGAGGGCCTGGGCGGCAGCGGCCCGGATGCGTTCGCCATGTGCCGGGCCGGTGCGGGCCAGCAGGACGGGCAGCGCGGCGTCCGAGCGGAGCGCGCCGATGCCCGACAACGCGCGCTGGGCCAGCAGATCGCCCCAGCACTTGCGGTCGAGGACGTCGCAGAGGACGGCGAGGGTCTCGTCGGCATCGACCTGCCCACGGGCCGCGAGGCCGCCCACCGCCGCGGCACAGGCGCCCTCCACCAGCAGGGAGGGATCGCCCGCCAGCGCCCGCGCCAGCAGGGCGCCCGCAGCCGGTGCATCGCCGACGGCGGCCAGGGCTTCCGCCACCGCCCGCCGGACCTTGGGGTGCTCGTCGTTGAGCGTCGCGAGCAGCGCATCGCGGGCCTTGGCCCCACCGTGCTTGCCGAGCGCCTTGGCGACCTCGGCGCGCACGCCCCAGAAGTCGTCGCTGCCGAGCGCGTCCACCAGCTTCGCCAGCGCGTCCGGGCTGCCGTCGGCGGCGAGCGCCCGGGCCGCGCGGATCCGTCCCACGATGCCGCGGTCCTGCCGCAGGCTGGCGGCGAGCCAGTCACGTGGCGCCTTGACGGTGATGTCGGCCAGCACGGTCAGGTCAGCGTCGACTTCCACCCGGGTGGGCGCGTCGCCGCAGGGCAGGACGAAGACCTGCTTGCGCCCGCGCACCCGCAGGCGGTGTGCGGCGACCTGGTCGCCGTGGACGACGGCCAGCGGCAGCACGAAGTCGAAGGCTGCGGCCACGACCTGTTCGGGGTCATCGGCGACCAGACCGGGCTGCTGGGTCTGTTCGACTTCGACCTGGAGCAAGCCGTCGGCATGCGACAGGCTGACGGTCAGGGTCGGGTGGCCGGCACCCAGGATCCACTGCGCGAAGAAGCCGTCGAGGTTGCGCCCGCTGGCCCGCTCCAGCGCCCGCTGAAAGTCGCGGGTGTGCACCGGCCCGAAGCGGTTGTCGTCGAGGTAGGCCCGCACGCCCGTCCAGAAGGCCGCCGGCCCGAGCAGGCCGTGCAGCGTGTGGATGACCAGCGACGCCTTCTGGTAGAGGTGGCGGTCGAAGACGTCAATGGGTTCTCGGAAGCGGTAGCTGACGATGGCCCGTCGATAGCGGGAGCCGTCTTCGTCGAGGTAGGCCGACAGCGCCGCCCACTGGTGCCAGTCCGCTTCTTCGGCCCCCTCGGCGTGGAGCTTCCAGAGGTACTCCGACCAGGTCGCCCAGCCCTCGTTGAGCCAGCCCTGGCTCCAGTCCTGGCAGGTGACGAGATCGCCGAACCACTGGTGCATCAGCTCGTGGACCACGAGATCGGAGCGCTCGACGTCCAGCGCCGCACGGTCCGACGTCAGGATGAGGTCCGTCATCGTGGTGGCGGCGGCGTTCTCCATGCCACCGAAGATGAAGTCGTGGACGACGACCTGGTCGTAGCGGGGCCAGGCGTAGGGGACGCCGAGCTTGTCCGAGAGGAAGGCGACCATGTCCGGCGTGCCGCCAAAGGCACGCCGCACCACCGCTTCGTCCGCCGGTTCGCCGTCGTTGTCCACGGCAGGCACGAGGTAGCGGATCGGCACGCTGCGCCCGCCGACGACCACCGCGCGATCCTCGACCACCATCAGCGGCCCGACCACCACGGTCAGGAGGTAGGCCGGGATCGCGTCGTCCTGCTGCCAGGTCCAGGTCGCCCCCTGGCGTTCCGCCAGGCGCCCGTTGCCAACGACCTGCATGGCGTCGGCGTCATCACCGAGCACCTGCACGGTGATCGTCCAGGGGTGGCGCACACCCGGCCGGTCGAGGCAGGGGAAGATGAAGTGGGCGTCTTCGTCCTGGCACTGGGTCCAGGCCATCACTGGCCGGCGCGGATGCGCTGCCGTCGGTCCGGTGAAGTACAGCCCCCGCTGCGGGCGCCCATGGTACGCCACGACGACCACGCCGCCCTCTGGCGGTAGGCCCTTCACCTGCAGCCGGCCGTCGCCATAACGGTAGGCCAGCGCAGCGCCCGAGTCGTCGGTGACACCGTCGACGTCTACGTCGTCGAGGTCCAGCGCTACTTCTCCCAGGCCGCCGGGCAGGGGGCGCAGGTCGATCCTCGCCCGCCCGCGCAGCGTGCCCGCCGCCGCGTCGATGGCGAGGTGCAGCCCGATGTGGGCGATGTCGAAGCCACGGTCGGGCGCGTACGAGGGAGGGGTGCCGGGCTCGGCGAAGCTCCGCGGCCCCCCGGCCCACACCGCGAGGCCGCCGCAAGACAGCTCGGCCTGGACGAGGCAGGCCGCTTCCCCGGCCACGTCAGGCCTCTTCGGGCTGGCGGGACGCCGGCAGCAGCACATAGCCGTCGCGCAGATCCCCCACGAAGGCGCAGGCTTCGGGGCCGCGCAGATCGAGGTAGGCCGCCGTGTAGGCGCACAGCGACGCCTGGAGCTGCTCTTCGAGCTCGCCCACCCGGCTGCCGTTGCTGGACGGCAGATCCGCGGTCACCAGCGCGTCGAGGGCAGGGCTCATCTCCAGCGGCGGGGTGGCGTCGTCGAGCTTCTCGGCGAGCAGCTCGCGGAACCGGGCGACCGCGTCCTTGCGGGCCCCCACCGGGCCCGTCTTCAGCCGGATGGGCCGGTCGAGGTCGAAGAGCAGGATCTGGGTGGCCTGGTTGTAGGTCTCGATCACCCGGTCACCCTCGGCTTGGGGGTCGGGGTCGAAGCCCATACGCTGCAGCGCCCGCGAGATCGTGCGGGGGTGCGAGGCGTTCGTGATGTTGACGTGGTATTCGTCGACGAAGTTGCGGGCGAAGTGTTCGTGGAGCTGGATGTCGCAGGGACGCTGTCCGCCGCTGTTCTCGACGATGATCGGCGCGTTGACGGCGACGATGCAGCCATGCCGGCCGCGGTTGCGGGCCAGCCAGCCCAGGATGTCTTCGTGGGCGCGCAGGGATGCCGTCGACTTGAGCCGCAGCACGCCGTCCTCGTCCGTCTCGATCACCGCGCCACCGGACGAGTGCCGGGGCGCCCAGGCCAGATCGAGACCGAGGTAGCGAGGAGAGCGGAACTTCTTGGGTCGGGTCACGGGGTCTCCTTGCAAGGGCTGCAGCAACAGGTCGGATCAGTCATGGTCCTTCCAGCGTGCGAACAAGCCTGTTAGCGCGGCGCGCGCGCCCGGCAACCTGGAGCCACCCCGGCGGGTGAGCTCGACGAGGCCGGACACAGCGCCGGTCAGCGCGGTGTTGTAGGGGAACCACCACAGCTCGTGGGGCTGGCGGGCGGCGTCGATGACGACGGTGCGCGGGCGCACCAGGTGCGCGAGGCCGTGGCGCGAGCTGGTCGTGCCGTGCCCCGTGTCGCCGGTGCCACCCCAGGCCGCCGAGGGCAGCGCCCCGGTGAACCCGTGGTTGTTGACGGTGACGACCCCGCAGTCGATGCCGCAGCCGATGGCTTCACCGAGATCGAGGTCCTGCGTCCACACGGATGTGGTCAGGCCAAAGGGCGTGGCGTCGATGCGGTCCACGACGGCGTCGAGATCGTCGAACGCGGCGATGGGCAGGACCGGCCCGAAGGTCTCTTCGGTCATCACCCGCATGTCGTCTGCCACCTGTGTGAGCACCGTGGGTTCGTGGTACCAGCCGGGCCCCGGGGCGTGCCCGCCGAAGGCGAGAAAGGCGCCGTGTTCGATGGCCTGGGCCACGTGGGCCTGGACCCGGGCGAGCTGGGCGGGCGTGATCAGCGGCCCGACATCGAGCAGCGGCCGCAGCGCCCGGGTGCGTGCCACGACCCGCTCGACGAAGGCGTCGTGGATTCGGGCGTCGACGTAGCAGCGCTCCACGGCGGCGCAGTTCTGGCCGCCAAAGGCGAAGGCCGACCAGCAGATCCCCTCGACAGCGCGGTCGAGATCAGCGTCGGCGAGCACGAGCGCGGCGTCCTTGCCCCCGAGCTCCAGCGAGCAGGGCACGAAGCGCTCTGCGCAGGCCGCAGCCACCCGCCGCCCCGTGGCCACGCTGCCGGTGAACACGACGGCGTCGGGCGCGGCGTCGACCAGCGCGGCGCCCACCTCTCCGCCGCCCTGCACCAGCTCGACCACACCCTTGGGGAGCACCTGGGCGCACAGCTCGGCGAGCAGCGCCCCCGTGCGCGGGCTGTGCTCGCTGGGCTTGAACACCACCGTGTCACCGGCCAGCAGCGCCGGCACCAGCGTCCGCAGCGGCAGCGCCACCGGCAGGTTCCACGGCGTGATCAGGCCGACCACACCGACGGCATCGAGCTGCACCCGGCCCCGCTTGCGCGGGTAGCTGAGCGGGTCGAGTTGGACCTCGGTCGAGACCAGCAGGTCGTCGATGTTCGCCAGCCACCACCGGAACAGGTCGTTGTTGGCGGCGATCTCTGCGGTCCAGGCTTCGCCGGCGGGGCGCCCGCACTCCTCTGCGAGGAGGGCGACGACGTCCGCAGCGCGCGCCAGGAAGGCCTGGTGCAGGTCGGAGATCCGTCGCTTGCGGCTGCGCAACCCCTCGGCCTGCCAGTAGGAGGCCGCGGCCCGCGCACGGGCGACGATCCCGGGCAGCGCTTCGGGCGGTGTGCAGCCCACGTGGGCGACCGGTTCCGCGCTGCGCGGGTCCACGCAGCGGATCCGGGCGCCGCCGGCCCCATCACCCTCGATCACCCCCGCCATCAGAGCGCCTTCAAGCGGCGCCCGCGCCGGAACAGCAGCAGCGCCGGGATCCCGAAGGCCAGCCCTTGCGACACACCGATCAGGTTGATCGCGGGTGCGAGGCTGCTGTCGGGCAGCAGCGGCGCCGTCCCCGCCATGTACTCGGCAAAGCTGCCCACGTGGATGTAGCGATCGAGGGTGAGACCCCACAGCCCGAACAAGCAGATCGCCCCCGCCAGCAGCACGAGGACCGCCTGCCCCATGCGCCCACGCTGCAGGCAGACCGCGGTCAGGGTGTGCCCGGCCAGCCCCGCGAGCAGGCCGCAGATGACGAAGACGGCGTGTACCAGGCGCAGGTCGATCTGATCGGCGGGCACGAGGTAATTGAGCATCCAGTCGGGCGCCTTCAGCGTCGCCAGGCCCACCGAGAGGCAGTACCAGGCCGAGAAGCCCAGGGCGACGAGCGCCCCGGGCCCGAAGGGGTCGGGCCGGCGGGACACCAGCAGGCGCCGGCCCACGAAGGCCAGGGCCGAGCCGGCGACGAACAGGGTCGGGGGATCGATGAGGTAGGTCTCGCACCTCCACCGGCACGAGGCGCCCTGGGACCGGGCGCCAGCCGACAGCCGCGGCAGCATACTCCCGCCGGGCAGCGACCCCGCGGCCTGCCCGCGTCCAGCGGCGCTCTCAGCCGGTGGAGTCGTCGCTCCCGCGGCGCGCGAGCGCCCAGCGCACGCTGGGCTTGCGCTCGAACACCTCGGCCAGCGCCGGCGAGAGGTGGTCGAAGATCCGCTCGGCGACCGCGGCCGCTTCCTGTCGGTGCTCGGGCGATCCCGACGCATAGAGCACCTCGAGGAGCAGGAAGCGGTCTCCGCAGGCGCGCGTCTCCTCCTCTGCCGACGCGAGCACCTCGGCGTCGCCCCCGACGGTCGCCCCCAGCAGCAGCAGGCGCGCAGCGAGGCGGCGGTCGCCCCCGCGGCTGAGCACGTCCATGGACTCGGTCAGCGCTCCGGCGTCCGCGGTCAGCACGCCGGTGATGCCGAGGAAGTACGCGCCCACGGCGAGGTGGCCGGCGCGGGAGGCTTCCACCTCGGCGGCCTGGCAGGTCGCCAGCGCGGCCTGGTGGTCTCCCGCTTCGAGTCGCGCTTCGAGCTGTACCTCCCGGTAGGCGAGGCGCATGGCCGAGCGGGCGTCGGGATCGATGGCCACCCGGCTCGCCCGCAGCCGGCGACGGGCCTGCGCGAGGTCGCCCAGGGACAGCCAGACAGCCGCATGCCCGATGCCGATGAGGGCGCGTTCGTAGTCCAGCTCGGCCGCGGTCGCGAGGTGCTCGGCTTCGTCGAGGGCCTCCAGCGCGAGATCGACGTGGCCGAGGCGGCGCTGGCAGCGGCCCATGCGGTACAGCGCCGTGATCAGCTCGGAGCGCAGGTGGTGCAGGCGCAGGTAGGCGGTCTCCTGGTCGAGATGCCGGACGGCGTCTTCGAGCTGCCCCTCCTCCGCCAGCATCACGCCCAGGGCACCATGGGCGATGGCGGCGAAGCGGCCGCGCCCGTACGTCATCGCGACGTCGATGCAGCGGTGGTACAGCTCGGCGGCTTCGTCGGGACGGGCCGCGGCGTGCAGGTTGTCCGCCGCCAGCAGCAGGGCGCGCGGCAGGGCCGGGTCGTCCGGGTACAGATCGAGGATGTCGAGCGCTTCGTCGGCGAGGTTGGCCGCCCGCCGTTCATCGCCCATGCCCTGGTACACCGCCGCGAGGTCGACGAGGGTGCGCGCCACCAGCGACTGATCACCGAGGTCTTCGGCCAGGCGCCGCGCCGCGTTGAGCGCTTCGGCGGCTTCTTCACGACGGCCCAGCGCTTCCAGGGACTCCCCGCGCGCGGCCGCGAGCCGAGCGGAGATGTCCGGCGACACGCCCGGCAGGGACGACGCCCGCCCGAGCACCTCGAGCGCCGAGGCGTGGAGATCGTCGGCGCTGAGCTGTTCGGCCAGCGCCAGCAGCGCCGCCGGCGCCCGCGCCCCCTCGGCCCCGTGGGCCCGATGCCAGGCCACGCGGCTGTCGCGCCAGCTCGACGCCGGCAGCTTCGCGAGGCTGGCGGCGAGCGCCCGGTGGATGCGCACCTGCCGGAGCCGCGACACCTGCCGCACCACCAGCACCCCCACGGCGGGCCGGCGCAGCCGCAACCACTCGTCCTGGTCGCGCTCGAACAGCTCGACGAGCCCGGCACGGAGCAGCGGACCGGTGTCCACCCCCGACGCATCGACCCCGGCCACCTCCAGCGCGACATCCACCGGCAGGGCCGTGCCCGCAACGCTCAGCAGCTCCAGCAGGCGGCGGGAGGGGTCGCTCAGCCCGGCGAGCACCTCGCCGAACAGCCGCACGAGGCCCGTCGTGGGCGTCATGGGCACCGTGCGATCCAGCCGCCACAGCGAGCCGCCGTCGTCGCCCACGCCCTCGCACCACAGGGCCTGTCGGGCGACCAGCTCCTTCACCGCGAGCACGACGATGGCCGGCAGGCCACCTGACATCTTGTGGAGCCGGCTGGCCAGCCCGGCGGGCGGCGCGTGGGTGCCGAGCATTCCGCGCAAGAGCTGCGTGACCTCGTTCACGGTGAGCGCGCGGAGCTGCACTTCGTGGCCGGTGATCTGGCCGGGCGGGCGCACCCCGGTCACCACCACGGCCGCCGATCGGGCCGCCCGGAGGATCCGCGCCAGCGCATCACCGGCCGCCGGCGAGCACTGTTCCGCCGACTCCACCACGATGAGCAGCGGACCCTCTGCCGCCTGGTCAGCCAGCGCCTGGCCGAGCAGGTAGGGATCGGGATCCACCGGACCGCTCAGCCGGCCGAGGTCCCGGGCGAGCTGGTCGATGATGTCGTGGGGCGGGCCGCGCCCCGTGCACCGCAGGGCGATGGTCTCGAAGCCCTCGCTGCGGGCGGTGGACAGCGCCCAGTTGGCGACGCGGCTGGTACCGCTGCCGATCTCCCCGGTGATGATGGCGACACCGCCGGCATCCATCACCGCCTGGATGGCACCGATGGCCGCGGCCCGGCCGACCATGGGCGGAGGCTCCAGGGAGCGCTGCACGCCGCCGGAGCCCGTCAGCATGGCCAGCGCGATGCCGGCCGAGGAGGGGCGCGCCGTCGGGTCTCGCGCCATCAGCCGGGTGACGGTGTCGAGCAGGCGGGCCGGCGCGTCCGGGCACAGCTCGGTGAGCGGCGGCGGCTCGGACTCGCGGCCGGCCTGGAGGTAGCCGGCCGCACCGCGGGCCTGGTAGGGGCGTACGCCCGCCAGCGCTTCGTAGAGGGTCACGCCCAGGCTGTACAGGTCGCAGCGGTGGTCGACCTCGGCGCCCGAGAGCTGCTCGGGCGCCATGTAGGCGTAGGTGCCCATCACGTCGCCGAGCGTGGTCGTGAGCGGGTCGGTGGGGTCTGCCGCCAGGCCCAGATCCAGCAGCATCACCCGCCGGTCGTCGGCGAGGTAGACGTTCGACGACTTCACGTCGCGGTGCACGATGCCGTGCTCGTGCAGGTAGGCAAGCACCCGCAGGATGCCGATGGCGACGAGGCTGGCCTGGCGCGGGTCCAGCGGCCCGCCCGCCTTGATCCGATCCGAGAGCGTGCGCCCCTTCAGCAACTCCAGCACGAGGTAGGGCTGCTCTCCGTCGATGGCCCCCATGCACCGGGGCAGCCCGGGGTGGGACATCCGGGCCAGCAGGCGACCCTCGCGCAGGAAGCGCTTGCGGTGCGCGACGGATCGTTCCGGCTCCCGCAGCACCTTCAGCGCGACGGCACGCCCCTCGCCGCTGGAGGCCACCGCCCGGTACACGTCGGCGAGTCCACCCGAGCCGACCCGCTCTTCGAGGATCCAGTCATCGAGCCGCTGCAATGACGCTCCCTCGGTGCCAGAGCCTGACCGTTACCGTGCCCGCGACCCTGTCGCTGCGCTGTGCAGGCTATCAGACGCGCCCCGGAGCGCAGCCTCAGTCCGGCAGGTGCGCCGCCATCCACTCGTCGATGAGCGGCCACACGTGGGCCGGCGCCTTCTGCCCCAGCACGAGGTCGAGGTGCCCCCAGTGCACTTCGTGGTGCCAGTCGTCGAACAGGTGCCAGGTGCGGTCGTGGCTGCCCGAGCGTTCGAAGGCCACCCGGGCGTCGGCCGGCGGCATCAGGTGGTCCTCGTCCCCGGCGATGACCAGCAACGGCACGTCCGCGTTCGCCCAGTCCTCGTCCCACTCGAAGTGCCCGGTGGCCGCCCAGCGCGCCATCTCCTGCCAGACCCGCACGCTCGTCCAGTCGAAGCCGCGGACCAGACGCTCTTCGAGGATCTCCGGTTCCACGCTGCCCGGCCACCACCCGCTGATGGGGAAGCCGTAGCCGGCGACGTCGGAGATCGCGTAGAGCCTGGCCATGATGTCGCCCGCCATGCGGGTCCGCACCTGCAAGGCCGGCATCCACGGTGCGTCCCGGACCGCGTGGGTCAGGCGACCGAGCAGCCGCAGCAGCCAGTTGGCCCGCCCGAAGCTGTAGAGCGCGCCGATGCCCACGATGCCCAGCGGCACGCCCCGGGCCTCCCGGCATGCTTCGGCCCCCGCGGCGTAGAGCGCCGCTCCCCCCAGGCTGTGGCCCACCCAGAAGCCCGGTGCCGGCAGGACCTCGGCGACCCGCCGCACATCGGCGACATAGTCGGCGAAGCGCTCCGCTCCCCGCTGGCCCTGGCCGCGGCTTCGGCCGTGGCCCCGCAGCTCCAGGTTCCAGGTGTCCCAGCCGCGCGCGGCGAGCCAGGCGCTCATCGACCGGCGCGACGTGTGCCAGGAGTAGCGGTTCTGGGCGAAGCCGTGCACCAGCATCACGGGGGGGCGGGTCGGCCCGCCGGGGAGATGCTTTCGGACCACCGACAGCGGCACGTCGCCGGGAAGCTCCAGCACCTCCTTGTGCAGGACCGCGGTCTCGTCGCCGTCGACGACCTGGTGGACCTCGCCCCACTCCAGGCGCTGAAGCTGCTGCTCGCTCACGACCGGGAGAGCAGCTCGGTGACGGCCGCGACCTCATCCCGGTTTCCGATGAACAGCGGCGTGCGCTGGTGGAGCTCGGCCGCCCGCAGATCGAGGATGCGGTCGCGCCCGTTGGTGGCCGCGCCACCCGCGGCTTCCGCGATGAAGGCCAGCGGCATGGCTTCGTAGAGCAGCCGGAGCTTGCCCTTGGGGCTGCTCTTCGTGGCCGGGTACATGAAGATCCCGCCCTTGAGCAGGTTGCGGTGGAAGTCCGCCACCAGCGATCCGATGTAGCGCGCCTTCCAGCCCTCACCGGAGTCCTTGATCTGCTCGATCCAGGTCCGCAGCCGCGGGTCCCAGCTCGACGCGTAGCCCTCGTTGATGCTGTAGGTGCGCGCTGACGGCTGCAGCCGGATGTCGGGGTGCGACAGGAAGAACTCGCCGACGTTGGGGTCGAGCGTGAAGCCGTGCACCCCGGTGCCGGCGGCGATGACCAGCACCGTGCCGGATCCGTAGATGACGTAGCCGGCGGCGACGACTTCGCTGCCGGCACGCAGCACGTCTTCGATGTTGCCGGGCCCGCCCTCGGGGCTCTTGCGCCGGAAGATCGCGAAGATGGTGCCGATGGTCGCGTTGACGTCGATGTTGCTGGACCCGTCGAGGGGGTCCATGCAGAAGACGTAGCGCCCGCTGCGGAAGCGATCGGGGGGGTAGAAGGGCTCTTCGTCCTCTTCGCTGGCGATGGCGGCGATGACGCCGGGGTGCTCCAGTGCCTTCTTGATCGTGTTGTTGGCGTACTCGTCGAGCTTCTGGACGAACTCGCCCTGGACGTTGACCTGGCCCGTGCCACCGAGCATGCCCGCGAGACCGGCCCGGTTCACCCGCGAGCTGACCATGCGCGCCGCGAGCGAGACCTGCTGCAGCAGGGTCGCGAACTGGCCGGTGGCTTCCGGGTGGGCCTGGGTGGTCTCGAAGATGAAGCGGTCGAGGGTGGTCCCCTCGTCGAAGGGGTGATCGAAGGTCATCACGGGCTCCCTGGGCACGAGGCCGCAGGTCTAACCCACCGGGTGAGCGGCACGTTGCCGCGGCCCCGCGGCGCCGGCGTCGATCACGGCGTGCCGCCGGCCGCGAGGTCCGCCTGCACCTGGAGCAGCGTGTCCCGCCCCCGCTCCACCGCTCCCAGCACGTCCACGACGATCCAGGCGGCGCCCTCGGCGTCGCCGGCTCGCGCCGCGTCACAGAGCTTGCGGGCCACCCCCGCCAGCTCGATGAGGGCGAGGTTCGCCGCCGCGCCGGCCAGGGCGTGCCCCACCCGCTCCAGCTCTTCGGACTCGCCCGTCACCAGCGCGTCCCGCAGCCAGTCCTCATAGCGAGGCAGCTCCCCGAGGAAGATCTCCACCAGATCCCGCTTCAGGGCGGCGCTGCCGTCGGCGATGTCGTCGAGGCGCGCCGGGTCGAAGATGACAGGCCCCGCGAGCCCGTCGCTTCGCTCCTGGCCTTCACCTGCCGGCGGCAGGACGAGAGGCAGGCCCGACGCCAGCGCCAGACGAGGGTCGAGCGGCCCCGAGGGCAGCTCGTCCAGGTCGGTTCGCGGTGCGTCGCCGGTGTCGTCGTCGAAGGGCGGCAGGGTCTGGATCTCCTCGTAGCCGGCCCCTCCAGACACCGCGGTTTCAAGCGGATCTTCCACCTCCAACGTTGGCTCTTCCGGGGGAGCCGCATCCGTGGGAGGCGGGGTCTCGGCGTCGACGACCGGGGGCACGAAGCGGTCGAGCACATCCCGCAGCGCGGCGCGCGTCAGCGGCTTCTGCAACACCGCGTCCATGCCGGCGCGGACGAAGCGCTCGCGATCGCTGGCGTCGGCGTGGGCGGTGAGCGCGACGATCGGCACGGGACGGCGTCCCGCGCTCTCCTCCAGCCCGCGGATGCGGGTGGTGGCGTCGTCGCCCCGGAGCCCGGGCATGCCGATGTCCATGAGCACGAGGTCGAAGCGCTCCGCCAGCGCGACGTCGACCGCCGCCAGCCCCTCGGCGACGGCCATGACCTCGCAGCCCATCGACTCCAGGAAGGCCCGCGCGACGTCGCGGTTGACCGGGCGGTCGTCGGCGACCAGCACCCGGGCACGCGGCCCCGTCGTCGCCGGCACGGTTCCAACGGGGCGGGGCTCCTGGGGCTTGAGGGCGCCGATGGCCACGAGCAGCGCCTGGTGAAGATCGGCGGTCCGCAGCGGCTTGCCTACGACCGCCTGGGCCCCCCGGTCGAGTGCTTCGGCCGCACGGGTCGGCGGCGCGTCGGGCGCCAGCATCAGGATGACCGCGGGGCGCGGCTCGGACGCGCCCTCCGACGCCAGCGCATCCAGCAGCCCCCAGCCATCGAGCCCCGGCATGTCGGCGTCGGCGAGCAGGATGGTGTACGGCTGCTGATCGGCACGCGCCTGCTCCAGCTCGGCGAGGGCTTCCTCCCCGCTGCCGACGACCGCCGTCCGCAGGCGCCAGGCCGCCAGCTCGGCCTTCACCGACGCCGCCGAGCCGGGGTGGTCGTCCGCGACCAGGACGCGGGTCCCCTTCATCAGGACCGGGTCGATGACCGTGATCTCGTCGGTGGGATCTTCGAGGTCCAGCTCCAGCTCGAAGGAGAAGGTGGTGCCCTCGCCCTCCCGGCTGCGGAGCTGCAGCTCGCTGCCCATGCGACGCAGCAGCTCCACGCAGATGGCCAGGCCGAGCCCGGTTCCCCGCCCGAGCCCCGCCGCCCCCTGGCCGAAGGGCTCCAGCACGAGCGCCTGCTCGCTCTCCGGGATCCCGGGCCCCGTGTCCTCCACCTCGACGCGCAGCCCCACGCGCCCGAGCGTCGCCGGGACCTCCGAGACCCGCAGGGCGACGTGGCCGCGCTCGGTGAACTTGATGGCGTTGCCCAGCAGGTTGACCAGCACCTGGCGGAGGCGCTGGGGGTCGCCGATGACCGTGGTCGGCAGGGAAGCGGAGACGACGTCGTAGAGCTCGATGCCCTTGTCCCCGGCCTGTTGGGCCAGTAGATCGAGGGTGTCGTCAAGGAAGCGCTGCAGGCCGATGGGCTCGGCGGCCAGCTCGAACTGGTTGGACTCGGTGCGGGCGAGGGCCAGCAGCTCCTCGACCATGGCCAGCAGCTCTTCCGCCGAGCGATGGGCGGCCGCGAGGTAGCGGCGGCGGGTCGGGTCGAGCTGCCCCTCGAGCGCCAGCTCGGTCATGCCGAGGATGCCGTGCAGCGGCGTGCGCAGCTCGTGGCTGGCGCGGGCCAGGAAGCGCTGCCGGTTCTCGGAAGCTTCCCGCGCTTCCGCCAGCGCCTCGACCAGCATGCGGTTGCGCAGGCGGTACTGGCTGGAGCTGGTGGCCGCGGTGCTCTCGGTGTCTGCGCCGTCGGCGAGTGCCGCGTAGGAGGCCGTGGCCAGCTCCTCGACCGGTGTGGCCGCGGTCGGTGGCACGATGGCCGTCGTGGGCTGGCGGGGTGCCGTGCCGACGGTGTCGCCGGCAGCCGCGGCGCCCCGGGCCGCCGTGGCAGCGGGCACCAGGGCCACGCCGAGGATCACCGCGAGGGCCGCGACGCCGTAGGCGTGCAGCGGCATCGAGGTGAGCAGCCCCATGGCGAAGAGCAGATCGTTGCACAAGCTGCCGACCCAGACCAGCAGCCCCACGCCGAGCAGCGCACCGGTCCCGGTCGTCAACCCCTGCCGCAACCCCAGGCGAAGCAGGGCCACGGTCACGGCGAACAACAAGCCCAGACCGAGGCTGCCGACAATGAGCCCGGGGTCGACGATCAGCACCGGGGTGCTCCACAAGCCGGTCCGCGTGGCCTGCGTCGGCGACCAGGGCCCCGGAACCAGGGCCCAGCAGACGACGAGCGCCAGCCCCGCACCGAGTGCGCCCAGCACGTGCCAGGAGGACAGAGCATGCCGACGGAGGTTGCCGACCACACCCAGCGCCCCCGCAGCCATCACCGCGAGGCAGAGGGCGGCACCGACCGCCGCGGGGACGCCCAGGAATCCGTCGCCCCGCAGGCCGAGGAAGCGCGCGACCGACCAGCCGGCCGCGCCGAGCGCCCAGGTCGCCGCCCAGGCGTGGCGCAGCGCCCGCCGATGGTGCAGCCACCTGGCGAGCTGCTGCACCAGCAGGGCCACGCACGCGCCGGTCGTCAGGAGCAGGAAGGTCTGCTCGCCGGTGATGGCCGGGTTCGGCACCATGGCTCCAGCGTACCGGACGGGGGCGATGTCAGGCGGACGCCCGAGCGCTTAGGCTCCGCCGACGACTGGAGGACCCCCATGCCCGCTCTGTCCCTCGCGCTCGCCCTCTCCCTGCTCCCGGCCTCGACCGCCCAGGCCGCCGATCCCGCACCCGGGGACGACGCGGCAGCCACGCCTGCCCCCGCAGCAGCGTCCTC
>CAZRFD010000001.1:41512-49103 GCA_964599085.1 uncultured Enterobacterales bacterium
CGCAGCAGCGTCCTCCGCGGCAGCGTCCTCCGCAGCAGCGTCCTCCGCGGCAGCGTCCTCCGCAGCAGCGTCCTCCGCGGCAGCGCCTGCCACAACTCCGCCGACCGGCTTCTCCCCCGTGGCCGCCATCGGAGCGCAGGGCCAGGTCAGCCTGGTGTCGCCGCTGCGCAAGGCCAACATGCGGGTCGCCGCCACGGAGCTGGTCTGGACGCCTCGCGGCTTCGAGCGACGGACCGGCGGTGGTGTGCGCGTGTGGGCGGCCGACGATGCCACCTGGTGGCGCCCCGGCGAGCTGTCGAAGGACGCGCAGACCCTCGCCGACCTGCTGAGCCTCGCCGGCGGCGTCGGCGACTGGGTGGAGACCAGGCCGCAGGGTCCGACCCGGGTGCTGGCCTACGCCACCGTCGCCGGACAGCGGCAGCGGGTGGGCGTGCTTGCGGGTCCGCCGGACGGCTCCATCGTGCTGATGGTCACGCCCGGCAGCGGCCCCGGCACCGAGTCGCGGCGCCTCGCGAAGAACCACGGCTTCCAGTTCGACGACGCCGGCACGCCGCGCAACGTCATCCCCACCGGCGCGACGGCCCTGCCGCTGGACCCGCCGGACGCGGACATGTCCAAGCTGTGGACATCAGAGCTGACCAGCCTCCGCGGCGCTGCGCCGACCATCACCTGGGCCACCCAGCTCGACCTGGACCGGGACGGCAGCAAGGAGGGGGCCCTGTGCGTGACCGGCGGCAAGGACGACCAGGACTGCTACGTGGTGGACACCGTCGACGGCGTCCGCCGCTACTACGGCCAGCAGACGCTGCACTTCGAGGGGGGCGACGCCGCGTCGGCGCCGCTGGCCTTCCAGCACGGCGACGGGGTCTACATCATGCACGTGCCGGGCGGCGCACAGGCCCGCCCCGTCATCCTGCTGACGCGCTGGGACGGCTCGACCTACCTCACCCAGAGCGTGCGGTAGTCGGCAGCGTTGCCAGCGCCGTCGCCACCTCGGCGCGCCGGGGGTCGTCGTCCGGGAGCGCGGCGTGCAGGCGCTCGAGCACGACGCGGGCGGCAGCGGGCTCGCCGAGCTGGTTGGCCAGCAGCATGGCGAGCTGGGCGAGGGCTTCGAGGTGCCGCGGCTGGTGGACCAGGGCACGCTCGAAGGCCGCACGCGCCGCCGCCGGGCGGTCCTCGGCGAGGCGCCAGAGCCCGCGGTTGACCGCGGCCTCGGCGGCGAGGGCGTCCGCTGACGCCGGCGCCTCGGAGTTCATCGGGCCCATGTTGCCGCGCGCGCCCGCCAGCCGCGCGCCGACGTGGGCGAGGAGCGCCCGCGGGGCCATGGGGCGGCAGTACACCACGGGCTGCACGAAGCGTGGGTCGTCGGCGCCGTAGAGGTCTGGCGCGGCTTCGTCGCGGTGGGCGGAGATCCAGTCGGCCAGCGCTGTCCGGGGGTAGACGCGCGCGCCGGTGGCGTAGGCCAGGCCCAGGCCCGCGGGGAGCGCGGCGTCCAGCTCCAGCGCGGTCGACAGCGCGCTCTCCAGGGTCTCCTCGGTCTCCAGGGGGTGGGCGCCGAGCAGCACCGAGCCCCCCAAGGTGGGGTAGCCGCGCCGCAGGAAGGTCTCGACGAGCCGGTCGATGGACCGCCGGTTCGCGGGTCCACCGCCCGCGCGCAGGATGCGGTCGTCGAGGTGGCCCAGCTCGAAGGACAGCGCCGAGGGGTCCATGCCGGCGTCCTCCATCGCGTCGAGCAGCGCGTCAGAGACGGGGGCGACCTGGACGAAGGCCTGCAGGTCGAGGTCCCGGCCGGCGAGGGCGCGCAGGACCGCGATGGCGTGGCGATCGTCGGGGACGTTCAGCTCACTGGTGGCCAGCCAGAAGCGTCGGACGCCGACGGCGACGAGGCTGTCGATCTCGGCGACGATCTCGTCCACCGGGCGGGGGCGCACGAGCTGTCCGGTGAACCGGGCCTCCACGCAGAAGTGACAGCGGCGATCGCAGCCGGCCGACAGCAGCACCGGCACGCGGCCCTGGCGGGCACGGGCCAGCGCCAGGTAGGGGCCCAGCCGCGGGGTAGGGCCGGGCACGGGGCGCCATTCCGCGGCGAAGCGCCGCGGGCGGGGCACAGGATCGTGGGCCGGCCCGGTACGGGCGGGTGGCGCGGCCAGCGGGCCGACGTCGCCGAGCTGCACGACGCGCGGGTCGGGGTCGAGGTGGAGCGGCTGTCCCTGCGCCAGGCAGCGCCCGAGCCGCCAGGCGAGGTCGTCGGCTGGGCCGGCGATGCCCCAGGCCGCGCCGAGGGCGTGGATGACGACTTCCGGGCCGGCGGAGACGGCGGCGCCGCCGAGGCAGACGCGCCCGGCGCCGACGGCGGCGACGGCGGCCTGCACCAGCGGCCGCACGGCGTCGACATAGCCGGTGGTGTCGATGGGGCGGCCGTCGCGGGGCGGCGTGGCCGTGCGCACGACCAGGGCATCGTCGAGGTTGCGCACCGAGAAGCCCACGAGCGACCAGGGCTGGCTGGCCAGCGCCTCGGCCAGAAGCGCCTGTGGTTCCTCCTCGATGAACGGGCACAGCATCGTCACCGCGCAACTGGCCATCCGCAGGCTCCACGCGATGCGCTCCATGCCGTAGGGCACCACCGGCGTCGCGGTGATCGCCGGGTTGGCGTAGACCAGCAGGACGGGGGGAGGGTTCACGGAGCGCTCGGGTCGAGGTCGAACAGGCGCCAGCCCTGGCTTCGGGCGACGAGGGCGGTGCCGGCTGGCGGGGCGGACAGCATCGGCTTGAGCGCCGGGTAGGTACGCTGCACGCGGCCGACGTCGAGCACGACGTAGCGGATGCCGCTGCCGCGCGCCCAGCCGAGCAGCGCGTCGGGCTGCATGCCGCCGGGGGAGGCGCCGGCGGGGACCGCCGCCTTGAGCAGCACGGGCGCTTCGATCCAGCCGTCCGCTCGCGGCAGGTAGAACCACGGCGAGGAGCTGGCGAAGCGGCCCGGCAATGGGCGGGCGGCGTCGACGATCTCGGCCCGCGCCAGCTCGGCCGGTCCCACCTGCCGGGCCGCAGGCACCGCGCGCCACAGGAGGATCGCGCCCGAGAGCATGCCGGCGACCGGCGCCAGCACCCGGAACCCCCGCGCCCGCCGCGGCATGAGGAAGGCCACGCCGAGGGTCGCGACCACGGTCGCGGGGAGGACGAGGCGGTCGTTGGCGAAGAAGAAGCCGAGGAGGCCGAGGTGGAGGCCCCCAAGCGACAGCAGGGCCACCGCGCGTCCGTCGCGCCGCAGCAGGCCCGCCAGCAGCCCCACGGCCCCGATGCGTGCCGGCCAGGTCGACAGGGCGAGGCCCGCCGCCCGCCGGACGCCGCCGCCGAGGCGCGCGAGCGCGCCCTGCGGCACGGCCCCGGCGCCGATGGCGGCGTTCTCGGTCGGATCGGGCAGCAGCGGCCCCGCTCCAGCCAGCGCCGCCCCCCAGTGCGGCAGCGTGGCCAGCGCGACGCCCACGAGGGCCAGGGCCAGCGCCTTGCCCCGCTCGGGCGCGCGCGGCAGCAGCGCGAGCAGCACGACCGGCACCACGAGGGCCGCGGGGTAGCGGCACATCGCAGCGGCGCCCGCCAGCAGGCCGGCGACAAAGGCGGCACCTGCCTGCTCGCGTCCCGGACGGGCGACCGCCAGGGCGGCCAGCGCCAGCGCGACGGCGGGCATGTCGGTGCCGGCGGTGGCCCCGAATTCCAGCAGTGCGGGCGAGGCCAGCAGCCACAGACCCGCCACCGGGCCCAGCCAGCGGGCCGCCACCAGGACCGCCAGCCCCCCCGACAGCACCGCGAGGCTGCGCCCGCCGACCCAGACCGTGCCCGTGGCGAGCTTGGAGAGCGCCAAGGCCAGCGGGTAGCCCACCGGGTAGCGAGGGCTCAGCCAGTCCTCTCCCTCCAGCAGGCGGCGCGCCCGGGTGGCGAAGGGCACGAAGTCCGGCAGGCGCAGCTCGGGGTGAGCCACGGCCTGGTCAGCGAGCAGAGCCAGGGCCCCCAGCCCCAGCACCACCGCGACGGCGCCACGCGCCGAGAGCTTCACTGGAGCAACGCCAGCTTGTCGGTGAAGCCGGCGTTGTCGGCTTCGTCGATGCTGCCGTCGTCGAGCAGCTCCAGGTCGCCGAGCACCACGATCTCGCCGCCGTCCGCCGGCAGCTCGATGCTGCCCAGGACGTTGCCCAGGTCGTCGCGGATCATGGCGGCACCCGCCGGCGCGTCGACGAAGCAGGGATCGCGCAACCACAGGCTGTCCAGGCCGGCGACCGGCTGCTGGCCGCCGAGATCGGTGGCGACGATGATCTGGTTGTCGTCGGCGCCCTCTCCCGACAAGCGGCTCTCCGCCCCCAGCGCCCCGAGCAGCTCGTTGACCTCGGCCGATGCGCACATGGTCGGATCGCCGAGGACGGCGACCCGGCTGCCCAGGGCGCGGGCCGCCTCGATGCGCGCAAGCTCGTCCTTGGAGAAGGCCACCGGCTCCGCGCTGCCCGGGGCCACGAGCAGCACCAGCCGGTAGATGCTGAGATCGTCAGGCAATGCGTCGCGGTAGTGCGTGTTGTAGCCGAGGGCCTCCCACCGGGCGTCGGCGCTGTCGAAGCTCGCCTTGCCGCTGCCCTGGGGCTCCATGCCGCCGTGGCCGGTGTAGACGAGCACCCGGTCCCCGTCGGAGATCACCAGCGCGGGCGCCGCTCCGCCGTCGCCCTGTCCGCCGTCGCCCTGCCCGCCATCCCCGACGACGCCCCCATCGCCGGCGACGCCGCTGTCGTCCGCCTTGCCGCCGCCCGTCGACGTGCAGGCCGTGATCCCCAGCGCCAGCAGCACCCGCAGCACGTCGACCTCCAGCGCAGCCCGACCGGCCGCCCAGCCATTATGGATCCGCTCCGGAGGGCTCGACCATGATCGCCGACCTGCTGGTCACCGACATCGCGCTGCTGCTGACCATGGACCCCGACGCCGAGGGGGCCCGGGACCCGGCGCTGGGGGCGCTGGAGCAGGCGGCCGTCGCCTTCCGCGACGGCATCGTCGTCTACGTCGGCCCCGCGGCCCACGCCCCCCCGGCCGAACAGGTCATCGACGGCCGCGGCGCAGTCGCGCTGCCAGGCCTGGTCGACCCCCACACCCACGCCGTCTGGGCCGGGTCACGGGCCGACGAGTTCCGCCAGCGGCTGGCCGGGGCCAGCTACACCGACATCCTGGAGGCCGGCGGCGGGATCCTGTCGACGGTCCGCCACACCCGCGCCGCCACCCGCGACAGCCTGGCCGCCACCTGCGCGGCGCGACTGTCCGCCATGCAGGCCCGCGGCGTCACCACGGTCGAAGTCAAGAGCGGCTACGGCCTGCAGCCCGACACCGAGCGGCGCATGCTGCAGGCCGCCGGCGACGTCGAGGGAGGGCCGCGCATCGTCCGCAGCTTCCTCGGCGCCCACGCCATCCCGGCCGACCTCCGCGACCGCCGCGACGCCTACGTCCGCCAGGTGATCGAAGAACAGCTCCCGCTCTGCGCCCCCTACGCCGACGCCGTCGATGTCTACTGCGACCGCGGCGCCTTCACCCTGGACGAGAGCGTCGCCATCCTCTCGGCGGGCAGGGACCTGGGGCTCAAGCTGCGCGCCCACGCCGAACAGGTGGAGCACACCGGCATCGCGGCCGCCGCCGCCGCCCTGGGCGCGACCTGCGTCGATCACCTCGAGCGCCTCGACGCCGCCGGCGTCGCCGCCCTCGCCGAGCACGACACCGTCGCCGTGCTCCTGCCCGGCGCCCAGCTCTACCTCCACGACGATGCGCCCCCGGTCGGGGCGCTGCGAGCCGCCGGCGTCCCCATCGCCATCGGTACAG
Source organism: uncultured Enterobacterales bacterium (assembly GCA_964599085.1). GTDB lineage: Bacteria > Myxococcota_A > UBA796 > UBA796 > UBA2385 > J125. The sequence continues at coordinate 47,354 of CAZRFD010000001.1, forward strand.
ATCTGAACCCGGGCTCGTCGCCGGTGCACGACCTGTGGGCCTGCGCCACCCTGGCCTGCGTCACCCAGGGCCTCACCGTGGAAGAGGCCTTGCTCGGCATCACCCGCAACGCCGGCCGGGCGCTGGGCCTGCCCGACCGCGGCTTCATCGGGCCGGGATCCGTCGCCGATCTCGTGCTGGTCCAGCCCCCCGCCGGCGAGCCCCCGAGCCCCGCCGCCCTTGTCCAACACCTCGGCGGTGCGCACATCCGGGCCGTCATCCAGGGCGGCGTGCACGTCGCCGGCCCCGCGCAGCGGCTTGCCGGCTGAGCCGCAACGGGGCATGTTCCGGACTACGAAGTCCGCCACGGTCGCGGCACGCGGCCTCGGAGCGAGCATGATCATCGCCTTCGGAATGCCTGGTCCCACCGAGTGGATCATCATCCTCATCATCGTCGTGATCTTCTTCGGGGTCGGCAAGCTCCCCGCGGTCCTCAGCCAGATGGGCAAGGGCGTGAAGGCCTTCAAGGACGGCATGCGCGAGGGTGAAGACGACATCGACAAGATCCGCAAGGAGATCGACGTCACACCGTCCGGCGACGCCGACGCCCAGCGCGTGAAGGACGCCGAGGAAGTGCGCGGGAGCTGACATTCCCCTGGGGCTGACCGCCTATGCCTGCAGCAGCCCCCGCACCTGCGTCATCAGCGCGTCGTCGAAGACCCCCGCCTTCAGGCCGAGCTTCAGATCCTGGCGCATCAGCGTCGGCAGCAGCCGGCGGACGATAGGCGTGGGCGTGTAGGGGTTGAGCGCCAGCGCCTTGCGCACCGGGTAGCGGCTGGCCCACCGGCGGTGGGTGGCGATCAGCTCCAGCACCTCGGGGCGGGTCGGGCGCATGGCGGCAACCTTGACGACGTCACGCTCGATGACCCGCGGGTTGTCGAGCAGGAGGCGGATCACCCGCCAGTCGCGGTCGTGCAGCAGGCGGTCGAGGCGGTCGCGGTTCGACCCGCGCGCCCAGCCGCGGCGCACGCCCACCGGTTCGTCGAGGTGTTCGTTGCCCTTGAAGGCCTCTTCCACCGAGGGGTTGCCCTGCAGGCGGGCGCTCAGGAACATGGCGGCGACCTGCTCCAGCTCGCGCTCCACCGCCAGCTTGTAGGCGAGCTGGACCCTGTCGTAGGGCAGCTCGCGGAACACGGTCGGCTCCAGGGCCAGCTCCTGGAGCAGCTCGCGCGCCGTGCCCCGCCCGTGCCGCCCGCGCTCCCCGGCGACAGCCAGCACACCGACGAGGTCGGGCACGATCAGCGCCAGCACCCGCTCGCGCAGCACCGCGCGGCGCATGGCGCGCTCGGGCAGGCTGTGGACCCGCCGCTCCAGCGTCAGCACCTGCCGCTCGCAGCGGCTCCGGTCCTCTCCCTGCAGGATGACGTCGAGGCGGGCACGGGCGAAGTCGAGATCCACGGCCGGCAGCCTACCCGAGCCGGTCGCGATCGCCTCGCCCGCAACCAGGAACCTCGGCCGGAAGTGCGCCCTCCTCGTGCGTCTCACCGCTCGAAGGCCGATGACCGGAGAAGACAGGCGAAAGCCAAGGGCGACGGCTCCTTGTCGGCAGGGCCGATCGATGTGCCACCTTCGCGTGTAGCTCCACCGCAGCGCCACGGGGACGCGAGGGCGCAAGGGCGCGAGCCGCGGGGGCGCGGGGGCGCGAGCCGCGGGGACGGCAGCACCCGAACTCGGGGGGTGAGCCACTACCCTCGGACTTCGGCAACTCTCA
>CAZRFD010000001.1:49203-196454 GCA_964599085.1 uncultured Enterobacterales bacterium
GCACCCGAACTCGGGGGGTAAGCCACTACCCTCGGACTTCGGCAACTCTCAGCACCCGAACTCGGGGGGTAAGCCACTACCCTCGGACTTCGGCAACTCTCAGCACTCGCACTCGGGGACGAGCAGCGGCCGGTTCTTCCGCGTCTGTGCCACCGCCTCAGCCTCCGACGGAACCGTTCGGGGCACCATCTGCGATGCGGCCTGACGGTGGAGCGGACCGCCCCCACCGCTCCGGCCGAAGCCGCGGATCCACGGGGGCGCGGGTCCACGGGGGCGCGGGTCCACGGGGGCGCGAGTCCCGAGGGCGCCAGAGAGCGAGTCCACGAAGGCGCGAGTCCGCAAGAGAGCGAAGGCGCGAGGGTGCGAGCCCGCAAGAGAGCGAGGGCGCGAGGGCGCGAGGGCGCGAGGGTGCGAGTCCGCAAGAGAGCGAGGGCGCGAGGGTGCGAGCCCGCAAGAGAGCGAGGGCGCGAGGGCGCGAGTCGGCGATCTCGAGCAGTCCGCCGCCATGGAGAGCGGACATGACTAGGCGGACGCCGAGTCTGCCGGTGGCTCAAGACGCAAGGTCTTGCGGTCGTGAGTGGCCGAGGTGCCTGTCAGCCGCCTGCATCGCCCCGCCCTCGGGATCGCCTGCAGGGCGCTAAGCTGGCGCGATGGCCCGCCCCCACAAGCCCCTCATCGCCGCCTCCGTCCTCACCGTGGTCGTCCTCGGCGGGGTGGGCGCGTGGCTGGCCTGGCCCGACCCCCCTCCCCCGGAGCCTCCGGAAGCAGCGGCCGACGACACCGGCCTGACGCGGCAGCAGACCGAAGACCTCATGCGCACCATCGGCTACGTCCAGTGAAGGAGCGATGACCGAGCTGCCGGCCACCTGGCTGATCGTCCTGCCGCTCGTGATCTGGCTGCTCCTCCCGGGCCAGCCGGCGCCCGCGCGACACGCCGCCGGCTTCCGCCCGGCCCCGCGGTCGCGACTGGCCGGCGTCGCGATCGACCTGCTGCTGATGCTGGTCTGCGGCGTCGGGCTGTCGGCGGCCAACGCCGGCTGGTTCGCGCGCATCTCGCTGGACCCGCAGCCCTTCCTGTGCACGGACTTCCACGAGTACTGCGGCAGCATCGCCGGCATCGTGCTCGGCAACATGGACGACGTCTCCCCGCAGCGCTCCCCGCTCACCATGATGCTGTCCGCCAGCCTCGCGAAGCGCCTCGGCCTCGTCGACGGCATGGAGGTCGCCGCCCTCATCAGCACCGCGGTCATCGGCGCGTCGCTGTACCTGTGGGGGCGCGCCATCCTCGACCGGACCGCCGGTGCGCTGGCGGCCATGGCCGGGACCGTCTTCGTGCCGCTGGTCGCCCTGTCGCGGACCCTGTCCTTGTACCCGGAGATGGCCGCGGTGTTCACGCTGGGGGCCGGGCTGACCGCGCTGGCCCTACGCACCCGGGGGCCGCTGGCGGTGCTGGGGGCGGGCGTGGCCGCCGGCGCCTGCCTGCTGGTGGATGCCCGCGGGCTGTTCTGGGCCCTGCCCTACCTGGGCCTCGGACTGCTGGCCGCCGTGTGGCCGCCACCGGGGACCCGGGGCATCCCGGCCATCACCCGCAACGCGGTGATCAGCCTCGTGGCCCTCGCCCTTCCCATCATCGGGTCCTGGATCCTCGCCAGCCACTGGCTGGGCGACGGCCAGTGCCTCGAGGTCACGATGGACCCGACCACGCGGATGCGGGACCAGGGCCTGACGCTGAACGCCCCGACCCGCTCGCTGCCGCCGATCGGCTGCTACATCTGGGGCAAGAGCAGCCCGCTGGGCATCCCCACGACCCTGCGCTGGCTGGTCGCCATGACGGACCGCATCCCCGAAGCGGCCTACAAGAGCTTCGAGGTGCGGCGCAACCTCACCCTGCTGCTGACGCCGGTGGTCCCCGTGTTGACCGGCGCCACCGTCATCGCGACCCTGGGCACCCTGCGCGGCCGCCAGCGGCTGGCGCGGCTCGCCGCCCTCGTCGGCACCGCAGTGCCCTTCGCCGCCTCCCTCAACGGTGGGATCCGCATGCAGCGGGGCCAGCTCCACTACCTGTCGACACCCGGACCGCTGCTGGCGCTCATCCTGGGTCTGGCGCTGGGGACCTTGCTGTGGGGCCTCGACGGCATCCCGCTGCTCGGCTCCGGCTGGCGCAGGCTCCGCGCGGCCCTCCTCGCCCCCTTGCCCACCCTGCGGCGCCAGACGCTGCCCCACCACGTCCTCGCCCGCTTCGTGCTCGGCAACGTGCTCGGCTTCCTCCTCGTCACCGGCATCCTGCCGACCGTGCTGTCGCCGGCCGCCACCTGGCGGGTGCCCATCCGCCACGCCATCGGTGACATCCAGGCCGTTGTCTACAGCCACGGCGGCGGCGCGCTGATGCAGTCCTCCGTCCCGGCGACCCCCTCCTGCTACGAGCTGCTCGACCAGCAGGCGACCGCCGGCATCGACCCCGGCGGCACCCTGTTCGGCGGCGTCCCCCGAGAAGCCCGCTCCGTCGAGCAGCAGCCCCCGCCCGGCGGGTGGTGAGCGGCGCCCCCTCGTAGCTCAGCGCACGGAGAGGTCCCCGTCCACCACGGCCAGCAGCGGCAGGCGGGCGAAGAAGTCCACCAGCTCGGCGGCTTCCTTGGGCCAGTGGTCCACCGGTTCCTCTTCGCGCAGGACGGCAGCGACCATGGATGCCGCCATGAAGGTGCTCGGGTGGCTGTCGGCGACCGACGTGCACTCGGCGACGGCGTCCAGCACCTCTGCGCGCTCGGGCGGGTCCAGCCAGGGCACGACCAGGGCGCAGCGCACCAGCGCGGCCGCCCACTGGACGAGGTCGTCTTCTTCGGGCTCTTCGTCGTCGGCCATGCTGTAGGCGGCTTCGACCAGGGCGTCACAGCCCAGCCCCTCGACCGCCTTCGCCCGCGCCCGGTGCCCCGCGGCGACCCAGGCTTCGGTCGCCTTGCGGAACAGGTCGTCGAGGCCGGCGGCCTGACGATCGGCCCGCGACCGGGCGGCCACCCGCACGTAGACCTCCAGCAGCGCGGCGAGGTCGGCGGGATCGGCGTCGGCCGCGCCGTTGTCGGCCAGCAGCGCCGTGCCGGCCGCGAGGCCGCGAGCGAGGACGTCCAGCGCTTCACCCCTCACGTGGCCTCCGCCGGTGCCTGGTCCAGCGCGTCGAGGCGGCGCACCAACACGCCACCGCGGAGCTTGGGTTCGAACCAGGTGGACTTGGGGGGCATGAGCTGACCTGCGTCGGCCACGGCGAAGAGCTGATCCATGCCGGTGGGGTGGAGGTGGAAGGCGACGGCCGCGTCCCCAGCGTCGACAGCCGCAGACAGCGCCTGGTGCCCGCGAATACCGCCGACGAAGGAGATGCGCGGATCGGTCCGCGGGTTGCCGATGCCGAGCAGCGGCCCCAGCACACGGTCCTGCAGCACGGCGACGTCGAGGCTTCCGACGGGATCGTCGGGGACCACGCCAGGGCGGGCCCGCAGGCCGACCCAGCGACCCGACAGGTACATCGTCCAGTGCCCGCGGCCGGCCGGCACCGGGTCGACGTCATCGGTCAGGTCGAAGTGTTCGGCGATGGCCGTGCGCAGCCCGGCTTCGTCGTGGCCGTTGAGGTCGCCGACGAGGCGGTTGTAGGCCAGGACCTGCAGCTCGCTGTCGGGGAAGATGCCGGCGAGGAAGTACGCGCTGCCGTCGCGCCCCTCGCGCGTGGCGTTGATGCGGCTGGCCGCCGCCGAGCGATGGTGGCCGTCGGCGACGTAGAGCGCTGGTACGTCGGCGAAGGCGTCCCGCAGGCCCGCGACCAGACGCGGATCGGAGACCACGGTCAGGGCGTGCTCGACGCCGTCGTCGGTCTGGCAGCGCCAGGCAGGCGGCAGGGCTGCAGCCGCCGCCATGGCGGCCCGCACCGCGGGGTAGCGATCGCGCCAGGCGAGGAAGACGAGCCCCGTCTGCGCCGACAGCGTGGCGATGTGGTCGGCGCGGTCCTGTTCCTTGTCGGGGCGGGTCAGCTCGTGCCGCTTGATGCGGCCGTCGTCGTACTCGGCGACCGAGCAGGCCGCCATGAGGCCCACCTGGGTACGGCCGCGCCAGGTCTGGGCGTAGAGGTAGTAGCAGGGCGATCCATCCCGCTGCATCCAGCCGCGGTCCACCCACAGGTCGAGGTTGTCGCGCGCCTTCTCATACGCGGCCGCCGAGTGGGCGTCCGCGCCCTCGGGCAGGTCGACCTCGCTGCGGGTGATGTGCAGGAAGGACTGGGGACAGGCCGCGACGATGGCGCGTGCTTCGGCTTCGGAGAGCACGTCGTAGGGCGGCGCGATCACCTGCCCGGCGAGGTCGTCCCGCGGGCGGAGGCCGCGGAAGGGGCGCACATCGCTCATCACTCCTCCAGGTGTCGGCCCCCCCGGCCATGGCGGGGCCCACGAAGGAGCGGGCTTAACCCGACGCAACGGTGTCTACGGCGCGCAGTTCCGGCCTGTTCGCGCCTCCGGCGGGACAAGCCACGCAACCTGCCCCGGACCCTGGTTAAGATGCCCCGTCCAGGCGACGGACGGTTCCCGCCAGGCCCGTCCGTCCGCCGCCTTCCTGCAGGGAAGGGCCCCTCCCTCCCCTGCACCCCATCCCTCCACAGCACGGCGCAGGACGGTGCGGCCATGGCCCAATTCGGCGACCTGATCGCGAGGCTCTTCGGCGGCGGCACGCGCGGCCTCTCCGGCGACGCAGACCGGGTGCTCATCGACGACCCCGAGCTCGAGTACTTCAACGCCCGCCTGCGCCGCCACGCCGCGACAGACGACCTGGTGGAAGACCCGGAGGTCATCTGGGACGGCGGCGAAGACAGCGGCCGCGGCGGCCTCCGCCAGCACCTGCGGCAGTCCGAGTACGGCGACAACCTCGGCTTCACGGACGTGCTGGTCATCCTCTCGACCGACGACTGGCACCGCACGCTGCAGCAGCTCCGCGAACCCTGGCCCCAGCGCGCCGCGCAGATCATCAGCGAACAGCTCTGGTCACACTGCGAACAGCACGACCTCCACCAGATCTTCCCGGGCCGGCCCTTCGGCTTCCGGTTCATCGAAGACGGCGGCCACGAGATGCAGGGGGCCCGCCTGGGACTGCTCCGGGGCGAATTCGTCACCGGCCTGCTGCCGAACCTGTACACCGGGGCCGCCGCCCGCTCCCGCCCGGTCATCTCGGTGCTGCTCAACATCCCCGGCGAGTGGGAGGGCTACCAGGAGGTCGGCCGCCTGCTCAGCGACCAGGTCCAGTTCACGCTGGGGACCCACTGGCTCGACAACTTCAGCCACCCGGCCCTGCGCGCGCCGGCGCTGTATCGGCTGCAGCAGTACGCCGACGGCAGCTTCGTCCACATCGTCAACCCCGACTGCAGCGACCAATACCGGATCTCCAGCCAGGAGACCGACGACGGCCCGGCCGTGCTCACGCTCTCTGACGCCCAGGGCGACGCGGTCGCCCACATGGTCCTGGCCATCGTGGACGAAGGGCCGCAGCTCCTCACCATGTCGGAAGCCGACGAACCGCCGACGGTGCCAGCCGCGCCCCCCGCCGCCGCAGAACCCGCAAAAGCCGCCGCGGCCAGCAGCCCTCGCGGGCCCGAGCTGCCGACGGAACCCGACACGCCGCCGGCCGCCGCCGCGCCGCCGCCGGCGAAGCCGGCGCCCGGGCCGCTCAGCGAATTCATCTCGACGGCCAGCCGCACCTTCACCCACGGCGGCAACCGCACCGTGATCCCCGCCGACGTCGACGAGCGCATGCTGGCCCTGCGCGAACGCGGCGCCCTCTTCCAGAAGGTGCACTTCGCGCGCTTCATGGCCGGCTACGACGTCTACCTGGGCGCCAACGGCGAGCTGGGCACGACCATCAAGGACCGCGCCGGGACCTTCGAGATCCGCGGCCGCTCCATCGCCTTCGCCCCACACGCCGACGGCATCCGCGTCGACGGCCGTCCCGTCCGCCCCGGCGACCACCTGCCGCTGGACGGGCGCCACACCGTCGAGATCGCCGGTCAGCAGCTCGAGTTCCGCGACCTGCGCGGCGTCGACGTCGACGGCTGGCCCTACCTGGGCGAGGTCCGCCGCAACGGCGGCACCTCCCACATGGTCTTCGGCGGCACCTACCGGCTGGGACGCGACCGCCGCTGCAAGGTCCGGCTGCCGGACGAGACCAGCAACGAAAACATCGTCTGGATGCCAGAGATGGCCCAGGGCGGCACGATCCGCTCGCGCAACGGCGAGATCCCCAAGAGCCGCTTCTACACCGACTCGATCATGGTCGCGTCGGAACACGCCGAGATCGACCTCGACCGGGAACCCGTCATCGTCAGCAAGGCGCGCCACTGCTACACTTTCGTGCGGCGCGGCAGCGACGTCTTCGCGCTGCATCCCACCCAGGGACGGCCCGGCCCGCAGAACCTCGACCTGCAGCCCGGCGACGAGATCCTGATCGGCAACTGCGTGTTCGCGGTCGACTACCCGCCGGCCCTGGCGCCGCGCCCGGTCCCCTCGCGCTCCGAGCTGCCAGCCCCCCGCATCTCGCCCGACGTGCTCGCCCGCGCCGCGGTGAGCTTCGACGAGGGCCCGCCCTCCCAGGACAGCGGCCCCCTGGCCATGACCGACCTCCCCGCGGCCGCGGGCCTCGGCGAACGCGGCAAGGCACCCGAGGGGCTGCGCCTGCCCAAGGCCGGGCCCGACTCCTTCATGGGCATCGACCCGGCCGAACCCTCGGCAGCCCGCGTCGGCGCCGCCAGCGTCGATCCGCCCGGACGCACGCCCGCCCGAATCGGCGCCGAGGGACTCGGTCCCGACGCCGTCCGCTCGGCCCCACGGTCTCCGGCCGATCCTCCGGACCCTGGCGTCGCCCCGCCGCCGGTGGACGTGCGCACCCGCGACGACCTCGGCCGCATCAGGAGCCAGCCGGCCGACGACGCCCCCGCCGCCGCCTCCCGGGGCAAGGCCCCCGAGACCTGGATGACGCGCCAGGATCCGCGGGTGGTCCAGGTCCTCGAAGACCGCTGGCAGCTCGAGCTGACCCGCCCCGCCGCCCTGCGGGTCCGCGGGTGGATGGTCAGCGGAGAGGTCTCCGTCGGCAACCACGCCGAGTGCCCGGTCATCGTGCCCGAGAACCGCAGCGCCCCCCAGCAGCGCTTCCCGCTCGACGACTACTTCCGGATCTTCATCCGCGGGCGCCGCGGACGCGTGGAGCTGCTCGCCCCCGACGAAGCCACCCTCGTCGTCGACGGAGAGGACCAGGCGTTCACCGAAGACCTCGACAAGGCCCGCATGGAGATCATCCGCCGCGGCCCCGACGGCGAAGAGGACTTCCGCGTGGCGCTTGCGATCCGCGACGAGGGACGCCTGCCCGATCCGCGCGCCAGGACGCTGGCCATCGTCGACGATGACCCCATGTCCGAAGCGCTCTACACCCAGGGCCTCCCGCTGCGCCAGGACCGGGTGCTGAAGCTGTCCGGTGTCGTGGCCACCGCCCTCTGGGACGGCGAGACGGCAACCCTCGACGACTACCTCGGCAGCTACCAGCGCTCCGATGGTCAGTTCCGCCCCTTCTTCATCAACACGGATGGCACCTGGCGGACGGCGCCTGAAGACGGCAGCCCGCTGACCCTGAAGAAGGGCGACCAGCTCATCATCGAGGGCGTCATCTACGTGCTCGCCTAGGGCATCTGGCGACATCGGTCACGTCGCGTCACTTGCAGCCGCGGCGTTCCATCGCCACAGGTAGGGTCGAGGGGTGCCGCTGCAGGTGACCATTGGTGTTCGCTGCGCGCTGGGCGTCGGGCCCGAGCGAGGCGGCCGCCACGACAACCAGGACAACTTCCTGGTCGCCGAGGGCAACCGGATCCGCTTCCTGGGAACCGAGGGTCGGCCCGACGAAGTGGCCGCACGCGGCCACGGGGTGCTGGTCGCCGTGGCCGACGGCATGGGGGGGCATGACGACGGCGACATCGCATCCAGCACCGCCGTCCGCGCACTGGCCGCGCGCTGGCTCGACGAGCTGGACGCCTCCGGCCCCGAGCATGCCCTGCGCCAGTGGGTGCCCGGAGCCCACGACCGCATCCGCGCCCAGAGCCTGGCCGAGGGGCGAACCAACATGGGCACCACGCTTACCGCGCTGTGGCTGGCCGGTCCGCGCGCCGGCTGGGCCCAAGTGGGCGACAGCCGCCTCTACCAGCGCCGCGGCAGCCGGGTCCGCCTGCTGACCCGCGACCAGACCCACGCCGAGTTCGCACGACGCGACGGCCGCCCGCCGAACATCTTCGCCAACTACCTCGCCCAGACCTTCATCTTCGGCAGCCGTGGCATCGGCGAGGACGGTCACATCCGCATGGACTCCGGCGTGGACACGGGGACGGTGAAGCTGGTCGAACAGGACCGCTTCCTGCTGTGCAGCGATGGTGTGAGCGGCTTCCTGCCGGAGGACGAGCTGGACGCGCTGCTCATCGCCGGCACCGACGCCCAGGAGACCGCCGACGCCCTGCTGGCCGCGGCCATCGCCAGCGGCAGCAGCGACAACCTCACCGCCGTGGTCGTCGACATCGTCGAGGTACCCGGCCCGCTCACGGACGAGGGAGACGGGCTGTGGTCGACGGAGTCGACGCTGGTGCCCATGGACTGATCTCACTCCCCGGGGAGCTGCAGCGCCACCCCCACGCGGACAGCCCGCCAACCCGGCGAGGGCAGCGGATCCGCGACGAGGGCCTGGCCGATGCAGGCGCCGTCCAGACCCCGCGAGAGGTCCTGCACGGTGATGGCCGCCACACGGCCCGAGGGCGCCACGGTGAGCACCGCTGTGAAGGTCCCACCGTTCGCACCGCACTGCGCCGCGACGGACGGCAGGCGGGCCGACAGGGCATCGCTGATCGACCCGACCACGACGGCGTCCCGGGTGTCTGCCGGATCCAGGGTGTGCGGCGAGAGCTGCAGCGCCGCCGGCAGCGCTCCGGGAGCGAAACGCAGGGCCAGCCCCCAGGCCAGCGCGAGCAGCACGACTCCGCCCACGCCCAGCCCCCCCACGACCGGCAGCAGGCAGGAACGGCGCCGACGCTTCGGCGCCGGCCGCGCCGCGACCATGGGCACGGTGTCTTCCGGTTCGTCGTCCAGCGTCCGCATCCCCAGGTCGGCGGCAGCAGCGTCAGCGGCAGCAGCGTCAGCGGCAGCAGCGGCTTCGAGCTCGCTCCGCCTGGGGACCGGCGTCGGCAGGCGATCGGGGTGGTCGCCAGCGGCCCCACCCTCACTCGCATCCACAGCCGGCGACAGCTCTTTGAGCAGCTCGTCCTGCGTCTCCGGGTCGACGGAGAGCGTCGGGGAGGCCACCAGGGGTGCTTCCACGCTGGTCAGCGAGTCCGTCCCCGGGTCCCTCCCGGCGACGATGGCCCCGAGCAGCTCGTCCAGCTCCTCGATGTCGCAGCGCGCCCGCGGCTCGGCGGCCATGCAGACCGCGAGCACTTCGTTGAGGCGGCGCACATCGTCGGCGTCGTCGTGCGGTCGATCCACCACCGGCGGCAGGTTCTGCTGCAGCAGCTCGTAGCTGTCGGCGGGGTCGAGCCGGTCGGCGAACTCCGTCACCGGCATCACCATCGTGCAGAAGTACAGCAGCGCACCGACCGCGTAGACATCAGCGGCCGGCGTCGGCGACGCACCGATGAACTGTTCGGGTGCCGCGTACAGCGGCGTTCCGACGAAGGCGCCGACGCGGGTCATGCCGCCGAGCGCGCCCTGGACCTTGGCGATGCCGAAGTCGGCCACCCGGACCACCGGGTCTTCGTCCGGGCCCACGATGCGCGCCAGCAGTACGTTCTCGGGCTTGAGATCCCGGTGGACGACGCCCATGGCGTGGGCCTTGTCCAGGGCCCAGCAGACCTGGCGGCCCACCTGGCAGGCCCGGCGCACCGACATCGACCCCACGCGCTTGATGTGGTCGAGGAGGCTGCCACCGGCTTCGTAGCGGGTCACCAGGTAGGGGCTGTGGCCCGCGCGGTGCACGAAGCCGAGGCACTGCACGATGTTGGGGTGGTCCAGCTCCTGGAGGATCTGTGCTTCCGTCGCCAGGCGCCGCAGGTAGGCGCCCTCGTCCCGGCTGGCAAAGAGCACCTTGAGCGCCAGGCGCGGGCCGATCTCTTCGCCGTCGACCCCGACTTCGCGCGCCAGGTAGGTCACGCCGGCCCCGCCGAGCGCGAGCAGGCTGTGGATCCGGTAGTGCCGGTCGAACAGATCACCCGGGCCATACATGCGCCCCCACCCCGCCGCCGGGCGGGGCGAGCGGCAGGCGAGGTTCGGGCACTGTTCATGGTCGCCGTCGAAGGTCGACAGGCAGCGACTGCAGTAGCGCGTCGATGATCCCGGCGTACCCACGGTCCTCAGGCCCCGTCGAGGAAGCGCTGCAGCGGCATCAGGCAGAAGCCCTCGGCCGAAGCCGACGCCCACTCCACCCGGAACACGTCGAGCCCGCGCGCGCTGGCGCCGGTGTCCAGGCTGTAGCCACAGCCCGTCCAGCCCTTGCGGTGTCCCCGCCGCGGGCGCAGCTCGCCGTCATCGCACACCGGGACACCGCCGGCGTCTTCGCCGGCCACCCCGTCTTCGAGGGGGCGGCAGAGCGACGACGCGTGGACATCGAAGATCACGACCTGCCAGCCGCGGTCGACCCGCTCCTCCGAGGGCTTGCGCCCGACGATGCCCAGCACCTGCAGCAGGCGCCCGACATCCCCGGTCTCTCGCGCCGCCTGCCGCAGCGCCCCGACTCGGACCACCTCCAGCGAGGTCGAGGCCCCCACGCGCTTGCCGAGCGGCGAGACCCACGCCACCTGGAGGCTGTCTGGGACGTCGGCCAGCACCTGGCAGGCCGACAGGTCGTCGGCCCGCGCCGCCGCTGGCCACAAGCAGAGCGCCAGCGCCGCAGCGAGCAGCCCACCGCGGGCCACGGCGCCGATGCGCAGCCGCGGCGGCAGCGTCACTGGCTCTCCTCGTAGTCCTTGACGTGCTCGAAGGTCGTGGTGCGTGCCTGGTGGGGTCCCGTCCAGTACACGGTGCCCCGCACCCAGGCCTGCCCGTCGGGCATGTCGCTCTGCTGGCGCCACTCCCAGGTGCCGCCGAGCTGCACCTTGCCGGTGTCTCCGGCGGCGACCTTCAGCGCCGGCGCCGCCGTGCCCGTGCCCAGCTCCCGGTCGCCGATGCCGAAGCTGAACTCCACGCGGTCGACGGTCGCGTCCCCTGCCATCCCGTTGGTGACACGGAGCATGTACGTCAGGCTGTCGTCTTCGCGCGACACGCCGGTGTCGCGGCGCAGCAGCGTCACCTTGCCCAGCGTGGTCGTGAACTTCGACCCCGGCTGTGCGGCGACGGGCTCGCTCTTCTTGGCGCAGCCGAGGAGGCTGGACGCCGGCAGCGCGACACCAAGGGCCAGGAGGCCGGCCAGCGCGGTTCGGGACAGGGAAGACATGGGGTGTCCGGGGTCGAGGTCAGGACATGCCGTGGGCAACCACGCCCAGGGCAAGATCGCGGTGCCCGATGCTACCCACCAGCGACAGGTCCGGCTGCGCGGAGGGCGGGGAGAGGAAGCGTCGCCGCAGTCCGTCGAGCCTTCCGACGGCGTCGATGGCGAGATCATCGTGGAGGGGGTCAGCTTCCTGCTGGCGGACGAGCGTCTCGAAGACCTGCCACTGCAGGTCCGGCGCGCGGCAGCACAGGAAGAGGTCCACCGTCGCCCGGGTGGCCAGCGAGAGCTGCAGGTCGAGGGGGTAGCGCCCGCGCACGGCCTTCATCTCGAGGTCGTCGCTGACGACGACCCCCTGGTAGCCGAGCCGCTGGCGCAGCAGCCCGTCGATGATGGCCGGCGACATCGTCGCCGGATGGTCTTCGTCGTAGGCCGGAAACACGACGTGGGCGGTCATCACCAGCCCGATGCCCGCCGCCACCGCGTCGCGAAAGGGTCGCAGCTCGACGGCGTCGAGGTCCGGGCGGTCCTTCTCGACCACCGGCAGGGCCTCGTGGGAGTCCACCGCCGTGTCGCCGTGCCCCGGGAAGTGCTTGACGCAGGCGGCGACGCCGCCGTCGTGCAGGCCGGCGGCGGCCGCGAGCACGTGCCGCGACACCAGGGCGGGGTCCGCCCCGAAGCTGCGGTCGCCGATCACGGGGTTGGCAGGGTTGCTGTCGACGTCGGCGTCCGGCGCCCAGTCGACGTTGAAGCCCATGGCGCGCAGCTCGTCGGCCATGGCGCGGTGGACCACCCGCGTGCGCCGCGCATCGTCGATGTTGCCGAGCCAGCGGGCCCGCGGCCACTCCGTCGCCCGCACACGCTGCACGCGCCCCCCCTCCTGGTCGACGGTCAGCAGCGGCGGTGTGTCTGCGGGTATCAGGCTCTGCAGCTCGCGGTTCAGCTCGCGGACCTGGGCGGGCTCTTCGACGTTGCGCGAGAACAGGATGAAGCCCGCCGGCCGGGTCTCCCGGCACAGGGCGCGCAGCTCGTCGGGCGGCGAGCTTCCGTCGAAGCCGACGATCATCCGCTGGCCGGCGCGCCGCTTGCGGTCCGCCAGGGACGTCTGTTCACCCTGCGCGGTGACGGCCGGGCGAGCGCCCGCGCCGCGCCGGGTCGGCTTGCGTCGAGACATGGCTCAGCCCTGCTCTGGGGGGTGCTCGGCCAGCTCGATGAGCACGCCGTCGGTGGAGGCCGGGTGGACGAAGGCCACCCGCGTGCCGTGCGCCCCCGGTGTCGGCTGCTCCGAGGTGAAGCGGTAGCCCAGCCCGCGCAGCCGCTGCATGTCGGCGTCGAGGTCGTCGGTGGAGAAGCAGATGTGGTGCAGGCCCCCGCCCCGCTTGTCGACGTAGCGCTGGATGGGCCCCTGACCATCCAGGGGCGCGACCAGCTCGATCCGGGTCTCTCCCACGGGCAGGAAGGCGGTCCGCGTCTGCGCCGCCCGGACATCTTCGGTGCCCGCAAGGGGGACCCCCAGGTCGTCGGCGAAGCGGCGGATCGCGGCTGCGAGGTCGGGAACAGCGATGGCGATGTGGTCGAGACGACGAGGCATGCGCCCCACTAACGCACCCCTGCCATCCACAGCTTCATCGGATGGATTGCCGATGCGACACCGCTGTGTAAAGGTCGGGCCCGCTGAGACGAGGCATTCTGGCCCCGGTCCCACCTTCCCCCAGGATCTCTCATGCCGACCGCACTTGCACTGCTCACGCTGCTGTCCACCTCGTCCCCGGCCCACGCCGACGACGCCGGCTTCCGCCTCGGCCTCGCCGGTGGCGTCTTCCTCGCCGACTCCCGCGACACCGTCGTGGACAACGCCTGGACCTTCGTGCTCCGTCCCGGCTGGGACTTCAACAACACCTTCGCGGTGGAAGCCGACCTCGCCTACAACCAGGGCACCAGCCGGACCGTCGACCGGCTGTTCACGCTGCTCGACCCTCGCATCAACCTGCTGGTCCACGCCAAGCCCCTGGGACCCGTCACCTTCTTCGGCGCCGTCGGCCCCGGCGTCGCCTGGGAGAAGGAGAACATCCAGGAGGGTGACCCCGCCTACGGCGACCACCCCACCAGCAATCCCAACGGCTACGGCCTCTACGAGGGCGCCTCGACCAAGTTCCTGCTCAACGTCGGCCCCGGCGCCTGGCTGCGCTTCGGCCAGAGCCCCTTCGGCCTGCGCACGGACTTCCGCTACATGCTGACCATGGGCGGCGTCCCCGCCGACCTCGACGGCGATCCCACCACGCTCGAGTCCGACATCCTCCACAACTGGGAGTGGACCATCGGTCTGCAGGCCCGCTTCGGCCAGGGCGCCGCCGATGCTGACAAGGACGGCATCCTCGACGATGTCGACCAGTGCGTGGACGATCCCGAAGACAAGGACGACTTCGAAGACACCGACGGCTGCCCCGACGTCGACAACGACGACGACGGCATCCTCGACGTCGACGATCAGTGCGCCCTCGACCCCGAAGACCGGGACGACTTCCAGGACGCCGACGGCTGCCCCGACCCGGACAACGACGACGACGGCGTGCTCGACGTCGACGATCGCTGCATCAACGATCCGGGCACCGCTGAGACCCAGGGCTGCCCCGACCGCGACGGCGACACCCTCGCCGACATGGACGACGACTGCCCCGACGAACCCGGCCCGGTCGACGCGGGCGGCTGCCCCGACCAGGACGGAGACCGCGTACCCGACAAGCGGGACGAGTGCCCGACCGAACCGGCCGACCCGCGCATCGATCCGGCCCGTTCCAACGGCTGCCCGGAACGCGTCGTGGTCACCCAGGAAGAGGTCGTGATCCTCGACAAGGTGTACTTCGACACTGACAAGGACACGATCAAGCACAAGAGCTACGCCATCCTCGACGACGTGGCGGACGTGCTCAAGAAGTACCCCGACATCAAGGGCGTCGAGGTCCAGGGCCACACCGACAGCCAGGCCAGCGACGAGTACAACCTCGACCTGTCCCAGCGCCGCGCCGACGCGGTGCGCCAGTACCTCATCGACAAGGGCGTCGAGCCCAGTCGGCTCACGGCCAAGGGCTACGGCGAGTCGCAGCCCGTCGACACCAACGAGACGGCTGAGGGACGCGCCAACAACCGCCGGGTGCAGTTCCTGATCACGGATCAGTAGCGCTCGGCTGGGTGCGCCCGCCGTTTGCCCGGAAGGCCACCACGGCCCGGCTCCCCACGCGGGGGGGCCGGGCCGACGTGTGCCGCTACTTGCCCTGCCGACCCTCGATGGCCAGCAGGAGCACGACCGCGGCCACGGCGAGGCGCGGGTCCAGCGCGTCCCCCGGTGACTCCGAGAAGTCGACGTCGTAGCGCAGGCGGAACAGGTTGAACTGCTGCTTGATGGTGCCCACCTGCGCATCACCCACCGACACGTGGAAGCTCTGCGGGATGATCGGCAGGAAGCGCCGCAGCAGGGCCAGCGCGCTGGCGTCCTCCTTGACCTTGCCGAGCAATGCCCCGTCGCCATCCAGCAGGGTCCACTCGTCACGGAGCATGCTCTTGAGCCCCTCGCGCTTCAGCGACCCCACGGTCTCGCCGCTGGCGGCGTCGGTCACATCGTAGGTGCCGGAGAAGTCGCCGATGCCCCGGGCCTTGATGCCGAGCACCTTGGTGTTCTGCCCCTCGTCGGCCCAGACGTTGATCTCCTCCTTGAGCTTGAAGGCCTTCTGCTTGATGTAGAAGCGCAGGTTGCCCTCGGGCCCGCGGATGCGGAACTCCTGGCCGAGGAAGGAGAACAGGGCGCGCTCCGCCGTGTACTTGCTGCTGTAGCGGGAGAGTTCGGTGCTCACGAGGGCACTCCGGTTGGGGGGACCTGGGCACCTCGAAGTAGCCGGTTGCAGGCGCCGATGTCGGCACGGGCCAGCGACGGCTGGTCGCGCCGCCCCCGATGCCCCCCGGCGTTGACATTCCGCAACAACTTCCCACTGGTCTTCGTAGGACCACGGCACACGACCCGGGTTCGGGCTAGCCCTGTTCGTGCTCCGACCGTCGCCACCGCTCCCGGTCCTGTCCATGCGAAAGCTGCTGCCGCCGACCCTGTCCATGCTCATCCTCGTTGCCTGCGGCGGTCCGCCGGGCGGTCCCGGGGGGCCTCCCGGCGAGGGAGAGGGTGCCGAAGAGCCCGATCGCCGCGTCCTCGTCGAAGCCGCCAGCGTCGCCCGGGGCGAGGTCGCCGACCACCTCGTCACAACCGGCACGCTGGAGAGCGAAGCCCAGGCCGACATCATCCCGGAAGCCACCGGCGTGGTGACCCGCATCCTGGTGGAAGAGGGCGACACCGTGCACAAGGGACAGCTCCTCGCCGAGCTGTCGAACCCCTCGCTGGCGGCCACCGCCGAGCGCGCACAGGTCGAGATCCAGCGGGCCCGCCGCGACGCCGACAGCGCCCGCTCGCTGCACGCCCGCGGCGCCATCTCAGACGCCGAGCTACGCACCGCCGAAGACGCCCTGACCACAGCGGAAGCCAGCTTCGCTGAAGCGGCCGCCACGTCCGACTTCACCCGCATCGACAGCCCCATCGCCGGCACCGTGGCCGTGCGGGACCTGCGCGTCGGCGAGCTGGCGGGCCAGGGCCGCGCCTTCCAGGTCGTCGACCTCGACCACCTCCGGGTCATCGTGCAGCTCCCCGAGAAGGACCTCGCCCGCGTGCACGTCGACCAGCCCGTCGTCCTCCAGGGCGCCTACGACGACCACGCCCGCGGCCAGGGGCGGGTCGGCCGGATCAGCCCGGTGGTCGACCCCCAGACCGGCACCGTGCGCGTGACCATCGACGTCGACGCCGACACCACCGACCTGCGCCCCGGCCAGTTCGTCAAGGTGCGGATCGAGGTCGCCCGCCACGACGACGTGCTGACCATCCCCCGCCGGGCGCTGACCTGGATCGACGGCGAGCCCGTCGCCTGGAAGGTGGTCGAGGCCACGCCCGACGACGACGACGACGACGCAGACGCCGACGCCGACGGCGAGGCAGCCGAAGAAGAAGACGAGCCCGGCTTCCTCGACAAGCTCCTGGCCAAGGCCCAGGACCAGCAGGAAGAGGGCAGCGGCGACGCCGATGACGGCGCCGAACCACCCCCCTGGCCTCTGCGCGAAGCCGAGCGGGCCGATCTCGAGATCGGCTTCGTGGACGCCGAAGCCGTCGAGGTGACCGACGGCCTCGCCCCGGGCGATCTCGTCGTCACCATCGGCAACGACAACCTGCGGGGCGGCACGCCCCTGCGGCTGCCCGACGATCCCGGCCCCGAAGCCGCCCGCACCGCCGGCGGCGACGCCGGAGACGATCAGGGCGACGACGAGGGTGAAGCCGGGTGAGCATCTTCCAGCTCGTCGTCTCCCGCCCCGTCGCGGTCTGGATGATCGCGATCGCCGCGGCCGTGTTCGGCTTCGTCAGCTACCAGCGCCTGCCGCTGGACCTGATGCCGGACCTGGCCTACCCCTCGATCACCGTCCGCACCGAAGCCGAGGGCTACGCGCCAGAGGAAGTCGAGGGCCAGGTGAGCCGCCCGGTCGAAGAAGCCCTCGCCACGACCGAGGGGCTCGTCGAGCTGGAGAGCCGCTCCCGCGCCAGCCTCTCCGACGTGGTGCTCGAATTCGCCTGGGGCAGCGACATGGACCGCGCCGCCCAGGACGTGCGCGAGCGCCTGCAGACCACCTTCCTCCCCGACGACGTCGGGCGACCGCTCATCCTCCGCTACGACCCATCGCTGGACCCCATCCTCCGGATCTCGCTGTCGGCCGACGCCGAGGGCAGCGCCCTGCCGGACGACGATGCGCTGGCCCTGCTCGCCCTGCGCGAGCTTGCCGAGCGTGAGCTGAAGCGCGAGCTGGAGGCCATGGACGGCGTCGCCGCCGTCCAGGTGCGCGGCGGCCTGGAGCGGGAGGTCCTCGTCGAGGCCCGCCAGGACTGGCTCGCCGCCCGCGGCGTGACCATGCAGCAGCTCATCACGGCGCTGGGCACCGAGAACGTCAACCTCCCGGGCGGCTCGATCCGCGACGGCGACCAGGAGTTCATGATCCGCACCCTGAACGAGGTGCGGTCCGTCGACGAGATCGAGAAGCTCGAGATCCGCCGCCCCGATGGCGTCGGCGTCCCGATCTCCGAGCTTGCCGTGGTCAGCGAGTCCCACAAGGACCGGGAGGTCGTGAGCCGCCTGGCCGGCCAGCCTGCCGTCACCCTGGAGGTCTACAAGACCGCCGACGCCAACATCGTCCGGGTGGCGCGCGACATCAAGGAGCGCCTGGGTGCCGGCCGCCCGGAGCTGCCGCCCGGCATGGACCCGGCCATGGTGGCCGCCATGATGGGCCCGCCCGCCCTCGCCGACCAGCTCCCCGACGGCGTGCGCATGGTCGTGCTCGAAGACCAGGCCGAGTTCATCGAGGCCAGCCTGAACAACCTCCGGAACACGGCGCTGCTGGGCGCCGTCCTCGCCGTCGGCGTCCTCTTCCTCTTCCTGCGGGACCTGCGCGCCACCCTCATCATCGGCGCCGCGATCCCGCTGTCCGTCATCGTGACCTTCGCCCCCATGTACCTCGGCGGCGTCTCGCTCAACCTCATGAGCCTCGGCGGGCTGGCCCTCGGCATCGGCATGCTCGTCGACAACGCCGTCGTCGTCCTGGAGAACATCCAGGTCCACCTCGACCGCGGCGCGACCCGCAAGGACGCCGCCGTCGTCGGCGCCAAGGAGGTCGCGGCCGCCGTGACCGCCAGCACCCTGACCACGGTCAGCGTGTTTCTGCCCATCGCCTTTGTCGAGGGCATCGCCGGCCAGATCTTCGGCGACCTGTCGCTCGCCGTGGTGTTCAGCCTGCTGGCCAGCCTCGTCGTCGCCCTGTTCTTCGTGCCGGTGTTGGCCGCCGCCGACCTCGATCTCGCACGCCTCACCGACACGCCTGCCCACCAGGCCGAGCCCGGCCTGCGCGGCACCTGGCGGGCGCTCATGCAGTCGGGTCGCGCCACCCGGTTCGCGTCCTGGCCCCAGCTCAAGCAGAGCCTGCGCACCCGCAGCGGCTGGCGGCGCTGGGTGGTGGCGCCCTACCTGCTGCTCCGCTTCCTGCTGCGGCTGTGCTTCGAGCTCGGCGCCTTCTTCTTCATGGTGCCGGCGGCCCTCATCGCCCGCACGGTCCTCGGGCTCGCCAGCCTCGTGCTTCCGCGCCTGCACCGGGCCGCGCTGTGGCTCGCCGACCGCTTCCAGGCCGCCTACGGCCGCTTCGCCGGCCGCTATGACGCCAGCATGGACACGGTGCTCCGCCGCGGCTCGCTGGTGCTCGGCATCGCCGCCCTGACGGTCGCCGCCTCCCTGCCCCTGTCCCTGGAGCTGGGCCAGGCGCTGATCCCCGAGGTCCACCAGGGGCGCTTCACCGCCGAGCTGGCCCTGCCGGTGGGCACACCCCTGCCGCGGACGTCGCGCTTCTCCCGCGAGATCGAGGAACGCCTCGCCGACCTGCCCGGCATCTCCCACGTCCACGCCGTCGTCGGCAGCGAGCGGCGCGCGGACAGCGGCAGCGACGAGGGCGAGCACACCGCGCGGATCTCGGTCGAGCTGGCCGAGGGCGGCGGCGACCTCGCCGCCCGCGAAGACCGCATGATGGAGCAGGTCCGCGGCATCGTCGCCGACGTCGCCCGCGGAGAGCTGTCGGCGAGCGCCCGCGACGCCCTCCCCGACCAGCGCCCCGGCACCATCCTCGCCGCCGCCGGGGTCGAGCTGCGCCTCGTCCGCCCCAGCATCTTCAGCTTCCGCACCCCCATCGAGGTCATCGTCTACGACGACGACCTGCCCGCGCTGCGGTCCTGGTCCGACCACGTCACGGCCACGCTCACCGGCCTGACCGGCCTGACCGACGTGCGCAGCAGCCTGACCGAGGGCTACCCCGAGGTCCGCATCCGCTACGACCGCGACCTGCTGGAGCGCTTCGGCCTCGACACCGGCACCGTCGCCCGCCGCGTGCGCGAACAGGTCCAGGGCCAGCGGGCGACGACGCTGTCCCGCCGGACGGGCCGCATCGACCTGACCGTCCGCCTCGTCGAAGACGAGCGCCGCTCCGTCGACGACCTGCGGCGCATCAACGTCAACCCCCAGCTCTCGCCACCGATCCCGCTCGAAGCCGTCGCCTGGTTCGACGAAGCCGAGGGCCCCAGCGAGATCCGCCGCATCGACCAGCGGCGGGCCGCCGTGGTCACCGCCAACATCGAGGGCTTTGACCTGTCCGGGCAGGCCAAGGCGATCGGCGCCGCCCTGACCAACCTCAAGATGCCCGCCGGATCCTGGGAGATCGCCGGCCAGAACCGAGAGATGGAGCGCTCCCTGACCTCGCTGCAGCTCGCCCTGGGGCTGGCGGTCTTCCTGGTCTACGTGATCATGGCCAGCACCTTCGAGAGCGTCCTGCACCCCTTCGTGATCCTGTTCAGCGTGCCGCTGGCCCTCGTCGGGGTGGTCGCCGCGCTGCTGCTGACCGGCACCCCCGTCAGCGTCGTGGTGCTCATCGGCGCCATCGTCCTGGCCGGCGTCGTCGTCAACAACGCCATCGTGATGGTCGACACCATCAACCGCCACCGGGCCGCCGGCGCCGCGCGCGCCGCCGCCGTCCACAAGGCCAGCGTCCTGCGCCTGCGCCCCATCCTCATCACCACGACCACCACGGTGCTCGGCCTGCTGCCCCTCGCGCTGGGGCTGGGTGAGGGGGCCGAGGTCCAGCAGCCGCTCGCGGTCACCGTCATCGCCGGGCTCAGCAGCTCGACCCTGCTCACCCTCGTCGTGATCCCCGTCGTCTACCTGCAGCTCACGGCGCGCCTGGAGCGCCGCGCCCGCGGCCCGTCGCCCGCCGCGGCCACCCCGGACCCGGAGCCCGGCAAGTGACCCGCTGGTTGCCCTGGCTGTCCGTCCACCGGCCGATCACGGTGGTGATGGGCTTCATCGCGCTGATGGTGCTCGGGGCCATCGCCTGGACGCGCATCCCGCTGGAGATGATGCCCGGCGGCTTCGAGCTCAACGAGATGTGGGTGTGGGTGCCCTACCGGGACAGCACCCCCCAGGAGAACGAGAACACCCTCGTCAAGCCCATCGAAGAGCAGCTCTCCACGGTCGAGGGGCTCAAGTCCCTGAGCAGCCGGGCAAGCTCGGGCAACGCCAGCTTCAGCCTGGAGTTCCACCGCAGCATCGGCATGGACGCCGCCTACAACGAGGTCGTCGACCGCATGGAGCGGGCGATGGCGGACCTGCCCGACGACGTCGACCGCTACTGGATCTGGCGGTGGAACCCCAGCGACGAGCCCATCATGTGGGCCGGAATGAGCTTCCCCGACGAGGTGGAGGATCCCTACAGCCTGGCCAACGACGTCATCGGAAAGCGCATCGAGCGCGTCCCCGGCGTCGGCAAGGTCGACGTGTGGGGGGTCGACGCCCGCCGGGTGTTCATCGACTTCAGCCTGGACGCCCTCGTCCAGCACGGCCTCGACCTCGGCAGCATCATGCGCGACCTGGGCGCCGACAACTTCCAGCTCGCCAGCGGCCGGATCGTCGATCGCGGCCAGGTCCGCTACGTCCGCAGCCTCGCCCGCTGGGAGGACCTCGACACCCTGCGCCAGCACCCGGTGGCGCCCGGCATCACGCTCTCCGACATCGCCAACATCGAGTACCGCCTGGACCCCTCGGCCTCCATCGCCCACATCGACGGGGACGACGGCGCCGCCCTGGCCATCAACAAGGAGAGCGGCGCCAACACAGTGGGCACCGCGAGCGCCGTGGTCGAAGCCTTCCGCGAGCTCGAAGACGATCCGCGCCTGAAGGGCGCCCGGATCTTCAGCTTCTTCGACCAGGGCCAGCTCATCCAGGAGAGCCTCGACAACCTCGTCCAGACAGCGCTCACCGGCGGGCTCTGCGCGGTGGTCGTGCTGTTCGCCTTCCTACGCGACTGGCGCATGACCGGCCTCATCGCCGCCTGCATCCCCGTGACCCTGCTGCTGACGGTCACCATCCTCTACTTCACCGGCGGATCGCTGAACCTGCTGTCGCTGATGGGGCTGATGCTGGCCGTCGGCATGGTCGTGGACAACGCCATCGTCGTCGTCGAGGCCATCTACGCACGTCGCCAGGTCGGGGAGGATCGCGCCCACGCCGCCGTCGACGGCGCCGCCGAGGTCGGCCTGGCAATCACCATGTCCACGCTGACGACGATGGTCGTCTTCCTGCCGGTCATCCTGATGTCCGGCGACGCCAACTTCAGCTTCTTCATGGGGCAGATCGGCTTCCCCGTGGTCTTTGCCCTGGCGACCTCGCTGCTGGTCGCCCTGCTGTTCACGCCGCTGACTACGACCATCATCAAGGGACAGCGGACCGCCAGCGGTGCCGAGGTCATCCAGCCCGAGCCCCGCTGGGTGAGCTGGCTCATCGGACACTACCGGCGCGGGCTGTCCTGGGTGCTGAATAACCGCACCGACGCCCTGGTCGGCGCCGTCGCGCTGTTCACGATCAGCTACGTCCTGCCCTTCAAGGCCGTCGAGTGCACCCCCTCGGCCGAGGGGAACATCAACGACTTCGTCGTCCGCTACGAGGTCCCCACCGACTTCACCTACAGCGAGCGTGCCGACGTCGTCGACACCTTCGAGCAGTGGGTCGACGACCACCACGACGCCTGGGGCGTCAAGGTCCACCGCAGCCGCCTGTCGGCGAACAGCAGCCACGGCCGGACCTACGTCTACCTGGAAGAGGACCCGCCCGAGGGCACCCTGTCGCGGGACGAGGTCCTCGAAGACGCGCGCAGCAGCCTGCCACAGCTCCCTGGCGTGGTCGCCAGCATCGGCTGGCAGTCCCAGGGCAACGGCGAAGACCGCAGCGTCGAGTTGGTCCTCCGAGGAGAGGACACCCAGACCCTGCGCTCCCTGAGCGAAGAGGTCAGCCGCCGCCTGCGCGCGGTCGAGGGCGTGATGTCCGTGACCGACGGGCTTGAGTCGGAGGGAGGGCGCGAGCTGCAGCTCGTCGTCGACCGCGACGCCGCCAGCCGGGCCGGCATCTCGGCCATGGCCATCGGCCAGACCGTCGGCTTCGCCCTGCGCAGCAGCCAGCTCCCCGAATACCACGACAACGGCCGCGAGGTCGACGTCATCGCCCGCTTCCGCCTGGAGGACCGGCAGGACGTCGACCGCCTGCTGGACTTCCCCATGTGGAGCGCGACGACCGGCCAGGTCACGCCGCTGCGAGCGCTGGTCCACTCCGAGGTCACGCCCGGCATCGGCGAGATCAGCCGCCGCGACCGCACGACCGCCTGGCCCATCACCGTGGACCTCGACGAGGACACCGACATGGGGACGGCCTGGGGGCGGGTCGACGCCGCCCTCGCCGACTTCGAGCTGCCCCAGGGCTACACCTGGGACAAGGGCGGCCGCTTCGACGACCAGGGCGCCGACAACGAAGCCATGCTGCTGGCGGTCGGCATGAGCATCGTCTTCGTCTTCCTCATCATGGGCGTGCTCTTCGAGAGCTTCCTGCTGCCGCTGGCCATCATCACGACGGTGCCCATGGCCCTGTTCGGGGCGTGGTGGACGCTGTACCTGACCGGGACCGGCATGGACCCCATGGGGGGCATCGGCGTCGTGGTGCTCATCGGCGTGGTGGTCAACAACGGCATCGTGCTCATCGACCTCGTCACCCGCCTGCGCCACGACGACATGCCCCGCACCGAAGCCCTCGTCGAGGCCGGCCGCCGGCGCCTCCGCCCGATCCTGATGACGGCGCTCACCACCATCTTCGGCCTGCTGCCCATGGCCATGGGCGGCGCCAGCTTCATCGGCATCCCCTACGCGCCCATGGGCCGCGTGGTCGCCGGTGGGATGGTGGCCGGCACCTTCCTCACCCTGTTCTTCCTGCCCTACCTCTACAGCGTGCTCGACGACATGCGGACCACCGCTCGCCACTGGCTGGGCTGGGTCACGCGCCCCCGACGGCATAGCTCCAAGGCCGACGCCGTCGCTGGAGGCAAGTGACCATGGCTGCCGCGCACCTGCTCCCCGTGCTCCTGCTGACCGTCGGCTCGACCGCCCGCGCCGGCGAGCTGACCTATGAAGAGGCGCTCCAGCGCGCACTCGACGGCAACGCCGACCTGCTCAAGGCCGCCGAGGGCCAGCGCAGCGCTGACGGCGCCCTGCTGGCGGCCCGCGCCACCTTCGAACCCACGCTGACCGCGGGGGGAAGCTGGGTGTCGTCCCGGGGCCAGAGCACGCAGCAGTACGGCGACGTGCTGAGCGACTTCAAGAACCTGTCCTGGGACGCCGCGGTTTCGCAGTACTTCGCCACCGGCACCAGCGTGTCGCTGTCCACCAGCGGCAGCCAGAGCCGCTTCCGCTACGAGCTGCCCGACTCGGGCTTCGTGGTCGAGAGCGAAGACCCCGAGTTCAGCACCGACCTGCAGGCCAGCGTCACGCAGAACCTGCTGCAGGGGCTGTCGCTGTCCTACAACGAACAGGCCGTGCGCACTGCACAGCGCGCGCGCAGCAGCGCGCAGCTCCAGGTCGAGCAGACCCGCCAGCAGACCCTGGCCGACACCGCCAGCCTGTACTGGTCGCTGTACTACGCCCAGCAGCTCGTCCGCATCGCCGAGCAGAGCCTCGCCGTGGCCGAGGAAGAGCGCCGCATCGTGCTGGCGAAGGTCGACGCCGGCGAGCTGGCGCCGGTCGAGGCCACGCGGGTGGAAGCCGCCGTCGTCCAGGCCCGCAGCGGCCTGCTCGAGGCGAACAACAGCCGCGACGCCGCCGCCGAAGCGCTCCAGCTCATGGTTGGCGTCGAAGCCGACGGCGGGATCGTGGCAACGACTGCGCCGGCGGAACCGAAACCGGTGGACCTGGACACCGACGCGCTGGTCTCCGACGCCCTGGCGAACAACCCGAGCATGCAGCTCCTCCGCCTGGTCGAGGAGGGCGCCGAGTCCGACCTGCGCGACGCCCGCCACGCGCGCCTGCCCCAGCTCAGCGCCACCGGATCGCTGACCCTGAAGGGCTACGAGACCGCCCTGGGCGCCTCCTACAGCGAGCTGTTCGGCGCCAGCCTGCGCGACTGGTACCTCGGCGCCGACCTGTCCCTGCCGCTGGGCAACCGCGCCGACCGCGGCGCCGTCATGCAGGACGAAGCCTCCCTCGCCGAAGCACGCATCGACCGCGAGAACACGGAACGCGGCCTCGTCCAGCAGGTGCGCAACCAGGTTCGCCAGGTCGAACAGGCCAGCCTCAAGCTGGAGCTGGCCCAGGCCAACCTGCGCCTGGCCGAGCAGACCCTGGACGCGGAACGCGCCCTGCAGGAAGCCGGACGGGCGCTGCAGAAGGACGTGCTCGAGGCCATCAAGGCCGTCGACGACGCCCGGGTGGCCGTTGAGCAGGCCCGCGGCGACCACGCCGTGTCCCTGGTCGAGCTGCAGCGGCTGCGCGGGGCGCTCTGACCGCGGCGGCGCGACCGACATCGCGCCCTGATCCGCTGCGCCCTCGGAGTGCACGGCCACTCTCGCAGCGACCCCAGACGCAGCGACCCCCGCGATCCGACGTGCGGATCGCGGGGGTCGAGTCGGCTGTGCCGGAGACGACTACCAGTCGCCGCCGCCGTAGCCACCGCCACCGCCACCGCCGTAGCCGCCACCGCCGCCACCGCGACGACCGCCGCCGCCGCCACCGCCACCGCGGTAGCCACCGCCACCGCCACCGCCACCGCGGTAGCCGCCGCCACCGCCACCGCGGTAGCCGCCGCCGCCGCCACGCCGGCCGCCGCCGCCGCCGCCGCCGCCGCGCTCCTGCGCTTCGTTGACCCGGATGCCGCGCCCATCGAGCTGCGAGCCATCCAGGGCCTTCTGCGCCGCGTCTGCTTCTTCGGCGCTGCCCATGGTGACGAAGCCGAACCCGCGCGACCGACCGGTCTCCCGGTCCTTGATCACGACGGCTTCTTCGACTGCGCCGTAGGCTTCGAAGGCCTCACGGAGACCCTGATCGTCGGTGGCCCATGCCAGGCCCCCGACAAAGAGCTTGTTGCCCATCTACTTCTCTTCTCTCTTCTGCTCGATACACGACACCGTCGCACGGGATTGGCGGCGGGACTTCTCTCGAGAACTCTTGGCGGACGATCCGGGTCCGCTGCCAGTGCCGGCTCCAACGGCCGGACGAGAGCCCATAACAACGCTCCACCGATCGCGCAGCATCTCTGCCTGAGATCGTCTGATTCTCCCGGGTCGGGGCCCGGCTTCTCGCATCCCGGGGCCCTGCCGCCGGGCTCAACGACCCGCAGCTCGACGCGACTCCCGGGCCGCCTCGGCATCGACCACGGCGATAGGTCACCCACCGTGCACTCCTCCTCGCCACACAGCCCGCCCCCCGCCGCAGCCGAGGACCCCGCCTTGCCGCTGCTGCACCTCGACCTGCTGTGGCTTCAGGTCACCGGGACCGTCTGCAACATCGCCTGCCGCCACTGCTTCATCTCCTGCGGTCCCAAGGTCCGGACGCACGACCTGATGACCGTCGGGCAATGTGCAGCGGCCATCGAAGTGGCCGCCGCTCAGGGCTGCCGCGGCTATGCCTTCACCGGCGGGGAACCCTTCCTGCACCCGCAGATCCTCGACCTCGTGGACCTCGCCTTGGGCCACGGTCCGCTGCTGATCCTCAGCAACGGCATGCTCATCGACGAGAGCCTCGCCACCGCGCTGGCCCGCCGCGCCCAGGAAAGCCCCTACAGCCTCGACCTCCGCATCAGCCTGGACGGGCTGAACGCCGCCGAGAACGACCCCATCCGCGGCCGGGGTGTCTTCGACGCGACCTGTGCGGGGATCCGCGCCCTCGTCGCCGCCGGCATCGAGCCCGCCGTCGCCGTCACCACGGTCCACGCCGAGCACGAGCGACCCGAGGGCCGCCGCGCCTTCTACGGGCTGCTGCGCGAGCTCGGGGTCCAGCGCCCGCGGGTCAAGCTCATCCCCCCCTTCCGCATCGGTCGCGAAGCGCGGCGCGGCGGCGCCTACCAGCCCTGGGAGCGGGTGACGGCCGACATGCTCGACGCCGACAGCCCCTGGGTGCTCCAGTGTGGGACCAGCCGGATGGTCACCAACCGCGGCGCCTGGCCATGCCCCATCCTGGTCAACGTCGACGACGCCCGCATGGGCGACGACCTCGACGCCGCCCTGCGGCCCTGCCGGCTGTCCCACCCCGCCTGCCACACCTGTCACGTCGAGGGCTTCACATGCCGGTCCTGAGGCCCCGCCCCGTCGCGCTGTTCGGCGGGGTGTACAACAACTGGCTGTCGCTGCAGGCCACCGTCGACGATGCCCGGCGGCGCGGCGCTGAACAGATCTGGTTCCTCGGCGACGCGGGTGGCTTCGGCCCGCACCCCGACCGCTCGGTGGAGCTGTTGCGCAGCCTGCCGGTGCAGAGCATCGCCGGCAACTACGACGACAGCGTCGGCAACGGCAGGGAAGACTGCGCCTGCGGCTACACCGATCCCCGGGACAACCACTTCGCGCAGATCTCCTACGACTACACCCTGGACCGCACCGCCGCCGACCACCGCGCGTGGCTGGCGGCCCTGCCGGACTCCGCGCGGCTCCATGTCGGGGGCATGCGGGTCCTGCTCTGCCACGGATCTCCCCGGCGCCAGAACGAGTTCCTTTGGGCGAGCGACACCCCAAGCGACTTCATCGCCCACCTCTGCGACCAGCACGACGCCGACCTCATCTGCTGCACCCACACCGGCATCCACTGGCAGCGCCGCCTCGACGATCGCCCCGGCGGCGGCCGCGGCGTGGTCAACGTCGGCGCCATCGGCCGCCCGGCCAACGACGGCCGCACCAACGTCTGGTACACCCTGCTGCACCCGCTGCCCGGCGGCGGGCTGCGCACCGAGTTCGTACCGCTGGAGTACGACCACGAGCGCCTCGCCACGGAGATGGAGGCAGAGGCGTTGCCCGCCGAGTTCGTCGAGACCATCCGCACGGGCTGGTGGACCACCTGCCTGGAGATCCTGCCGGCGAAGGAGCGCGCGGCGGGGCGCTACTGAGCCGTCGGCCGCGGGCGCTACAAGCTGCCCTCCACCCGCCGCAGCAGGAAGTACTCCAGCGCCTTGGGGTCGAAGCGGGGGTCATCCCAGGGCGGTACGGTCGGCGGCGGCTTGGGCAGGCTGGCCGGATCGGCCCACGCCAGCGCCTGCTCGGCGGTCACGACGTCGGCGAGGGGAAGATCGTGGTCGCGCACCCAGGCGGCCAGCTCGGCGGCCAGCGGCGGGTGCTCGACGACGACGATGTCTTCACTGTTCAGGCCGAGGCTGCGCGGGTCGAGGTTGTAGGAGCCGATGATGGCCACCTCGTCGTCGAAGACCGCGAGCTTGGCGTGGATCGTCCCCTCCCCCACCCGCTCGGCGTGCCACTCCCGCACCTCTACGCCGGCGTCCAGCAGCGCTCGGTACCGTGCCCGCCCCGCGACCGTGATCATCGGGATGTCGTTGGTCTGTTCACTGTTGGTGACCACCGTGACCGCTACA
Organism: uncultured Enterobacterales bacterium; assembly: GCA_964599085.1. Lineage (GTDB taxonomy): Bacteria > Myxococcota_A > UBA796 > UBA796 > UBA2385 > J125. The sequence goes on from CAZRFD010000001.1 coordinate 77,217, forward strand.
CCCCGCCCCGCGGCGTCGACGAGCGCGGCCTGGAGCTGGGGCGAGGGCACGAAGTAGGCGTTCTCGATGATCACGCTGTGCTTCGCGGCGGCGATGCGGGCCACATAGGTCGCTTCGATGTGGCGCTCGTTCTCGCGGGGGCGGCTGCGGATGAACTGCACGGGGACCCCCTCCCAGGTGCGGGTCGCCACCGGGGTGCCATCGCAGCGCACCGCCGGGTCTCCGGCCACCTTGTCCAGGGCTGCCCGTTGAACGGCGATGGCCTTGTCGAGTGCCATGTCGATGACCGGGTGGCGCCGCTGCCAGCGCCGCCAGTAGGCGTCGGGGTCGAGCAGCTCGGGGCGCGCCGCCTTGACGGCCTGGAGCGCCTGCTGGTTGTCGACGAAGGCGGCGTCGATGTCGGCGGCCACGGACCCCTCGACCAGCAGATCCTGGTCGCGCCAGGTCAGCGCCGGGTCGTCGGAGCAGCGGAAGTACTCGTCGGCGATGTTCATGCCTCCGACGACCGCGCGCTCCCCGTCCACGACGAGGTACTTCTCGTGGTAGCGCTTGTTGCCCGCCAGCCAGTCGTCCAGGTTCAGCTCGTCGGTGACCTGGAGGTAGAAGGCTTCAAAACCCTCGACGTCGATGCCAGCGTTCTGCAGCTCGAAGTACATGAGCTGGGCCTGGACGTCCTGGATGTTGGCGTAGGCGTCGACGATGACGTGGATGTCCAGGTCCGGATCGGCGCGCTTGCGGGCGAGCAGGGCGTCGGCCAGCATCCGGCCCGAGCGATCGGCCTTGAAGATCAGCGCCTGGACATGGATCGAGCGCTTCGCCGTCGCGATCAGGTCCAGGCGGGCGGCGAGGGAGGCTTCGCCGTTGATCAGCAGGCGCGCCGTGTTCCCCTGTCGTTGCGGCGGTGTGCTGAGGGCCCGGCTGGCGGCGTCGGCGGGGGCCGGCGCGAGGCCGACGGCCTCGACCAGACCGTCCGTGGGATCCGGCACGGGCAGGTCGTCGTGGCAGGCCGCCAGCAACGCGCACAGCCCGACGAGGATCTGCCGCCGCATCACCGTCTCCGCCGGAGGGCCAGTCCCGGCAGCAGGCCGAGCAGGGCCCACAGCCCGCCGAGGCGGCCACCGCTGCTGCAGCCCTTGCTGGCGTAGGCCGTGTCCTGGCCGTCACAGTCCTGGTCGATGCCGTCGTCGGCGACATCGACGGCGCCCGGGTGCACGGTGGGATCGGCGTCGTCGCAGTCGGGCTCATAGGACGCAGCGAACAGACCATCGGGGGCATCGCAGGAGTCCTGCCCGCCCTCGGCGGCGGTCCAGCCGTCGCCGTCGACGTCGGGGTACCAGGTGGTGCGGTCCAGCGCGCCCTGGTCGATGGTCCCGTCGCAGTCGTCGTCCTTGCCGTCGCAGACCTCGGTGCGGTCGGGGGCGACGTCGCCATCCAGGTCGTCGCAGTCCGTCCCCGCGGTGACGCCCGCCACCGGCGCGCTGCTGCCCCAGCCGTCGCCGTCCTGGTCGGTCATGCAGGCGGCGGCGTCCTCGATCTCGGCCGCGCCGAGGAAGGTGAGGGCGTCGTCGTCGGCGCAGTCGGTCCCCGGCTCGACCAGGGGCGGCGGGTTGCTGGCCCCGTAGCCATCCCCATCCAGGTCGGTCATGCAGGCGGTGTCGGAGTCGAGCCAGGCCGCACCCGGCCGGGTGATGTCCGACTGGTCGTCGCAGTCGGTGCCCGGCGTGGCCCCGGCCGGGACCTGCACGTCGCCGTAGCCGTCACCATCGGCGTCGGCCATGCAGTCGGTGAGCGAGTCCAGCTCGGCCGAGCCCGGGTAGATGTCGGCGTTGGAGTCGACACAGTCGGTGCCGGGGGTGACGTCGCCCTCGACGTTCTCGTCCCCGAAGCCGTCGCCGTCGGCGTCGCGCATGCAGGCCGTCTCGTCTTCGGCGGCGGCGCCCGGGTACGCCAGGGGATCGGCGTCGTCGCAGTCTTCGGCCGTGCAGAAGCCGTCGGCGTCCGCGTCGATGCAGGGGGCGAGCATCAGGTAGGCGGCGCCGGCCTGTTCGGGCGCCGTGCCGCTGGAGTAGGCGCCCGCGACCACGTCGGAGAAGCCATCGCCGTCGATGTCACCGGCACCTGCCACCGCCTTGCCGAAGCGGTCGGCGCCCTCGGTATCGCTGCCGACCAGGCGCACCGTGCGGTCGCGGTTGAACAGGCTGGGCCCGCCGTAGAAGGCGTAGGCCGCCCCGCCGGCCACGCCGTCGACCTCGGCACCCGGCGAGCCGATGATGGCGTCGGCGTAGCCGTCGCCGTCGATGTCGCCGGCGCCCGCCAGGCTGGTGCCGAAGAAGGCGTTGGTCGCCGCTTCCGGCGACGTGAAGACCGCGTCCGCCGTGGTGCCCGGGCCGCCTGGGCCGCCCGCGAAGACGTGGACGGTGCCGGCGTTGCTGCCGGCGTCGTCGTCCTGGTAGGCGCCCACGATGACGTCGTCGTAGCCGTCGCCGTCGAGGTCGCCGGCACCGGCGACGCTGGCGCCGAAGCGGTCGTTGCCGCCGGGCGAGGCCGCACCCAGTCGCAGCCCGCTGCTGGGCCGAACGCCGACCGCCGAGCCGCGGTACAGCCAGGCGGCACCCGCGTCGGGGATGGGGTCGGAGCCGGTGTCGGCACCTGCACCCTCTCCGTCGGTCCCCTGGGCGCCGATCACCACGTCGTCGTAGCCGTCGCCGTCGACGTCACCGGCCCAGGCCACCGACCCGCCGAAGGCGTCGCCGGCGGCCAGTGCCGCTGGCATCAGCGTGGTCGAGGAGCCGGCCCCCACGCCTGCCGCGTCCCCCAGGAAGACGTAGGCCGCCCCGTGCCCCTCGTGCTCGTCGGCCCCCACGACGAGGTCGGCGATCCCGTCGCCATCGCCATCGCCACCCACCGCCAGCGAGACACCGAAGCGGGCCCCCTCGCCTGGCGTGGGCGCCAGCAGCCGCGCCTCTGTCGCCGCGAGCACGCCGGGGTCCAGGCTGGCGTCGCTGCCGTAGAACACGTAGACGGCGCCGCCGTCGGTGGCCCCGGCGTCGCTGGCCCGTGCCCCCACGACCAGGTCCAGCCACCCGTCGCCGTTCAGATCGCCCCCGCCGCCGGCCGCTTCACCGAAGCGGTCCCCGGCGGCACCGTCGGAGGGCAGCAGCCGCACCGCCTCGGTCGCGCCGGAGCTGTCGCCTGCGAAGACGTAGGCGGCCCCCGTCTGCACCGAGTCCACCGACATCTGGTGGGCGCCGATGATCAGCTCCCCGTGGCCGTCGCCGTCGAGGTCTCCGGCCGCCGCCACGGCGTAGCCGAACTCCGCGTCGGTGGCGGGTTCGCCGGCCTGCAGCTTCACCTCGCGGAAGTCGCCTGTCGGTGTCGGGGTCGCTGTCGGGGGGGCACTCCGGGCGCCAAGGCCTGGCCGGCCCGCGCGGTCGACCGCCGGGCCACAGGCCGCCGCCAGGGACAGGCCGAGGATCAGGAGGGTGGAGTCGCGCATGGGAACCTCCGCGGCCGCCGTCCGTGCCGCGCCTGGCGGGGAGGGTATCCCGAAGCGGCCGACCGGTGCCTCGGCCCCCCGGTCAGCGGGAGCAGGTTCCCGCCGCATCACAGGCCACCGACTCGCCTGCACCGAGGTCATCCCAGGTCACCGTCGCGGTGGCGAGGTCCGCCGGCATGTTGTCCAGCTTGCCCTCGCCCCAGTCCACGCCGGCGCTGTCCAGCGACACGCCGAGGTCGAGCACGAAGGCGGCGTCGGTGGCCTGGTTGCCGTCGATGCCACCGCCGGCGAGCTGGACGCTGCCGGTCAGGCCCTCGGCCAGGACCTGCACGGCACCACCGCTGCGGCTGGCCTGGTTGCCACGCAGGGTCGAGTCCTGGACGGTCAGCGTGGCGGTCGTGCCGTCCTCGCCCATGAGGTGCAGGCCCCCGCCGTCGCCCGCGGTGTTGCCCTCCACCAGCAGGCCCGACAGCGAGAAGACGCTGTCGGAGGCGCCCAGGTAGAGCCCGCCCCCCTGCTGCGAGGCGATGTTGTCCGACACCATGGTGTCCGACATGGTCAGTTCGGTACGCTCGGCGCGCTCGCTGATGAACAGTCCCCCACCATCGCGGGCCTGGTTGCCCGACAGGGTGGCATCCGTCACGGTGATCACACCGTCGTCGACGAGGCTGCCGAAGCCCCCGCCCAGGCTGGCGGCGACATTGTCCGTCAGCTCGCTGGTGGCGATGGTGACGGTCCCGCTGCCGCTGCCGGCGTACACCGCGCCGCCGATGTCGGCCTGGTTGCCCCACAGGCTGCTGCCGCTGATCGACAGGTCCACCCGGCCCCCGCCGGTCGTGGCGATGGCGCCCCCCGGGGCGCTGGTCTGGTTGCCCGTCAGGGTGCAGTCCTCCACCGTGACGGTCGCGTTCGCCCCCGTCGCCGCCTGGGCCCGCACCCCGCCGCCGGCGTTGTCTTCGACCACGACCCGGACCAGCGTCAGCGAAGCCTCGTCCACCCGCACCGCCGCCGTGTCGCCGCTCGGCACGTCGGCGATGGCCAGGTCGGAGACCGTCAGATCCGCTCCGGCGGCCACGTTGATCACCGGATCCTCGCCCAAGGGCGTCAGCCGCACGTCGGCGGCGGTCCCCGTCCCGCCCTCCAGCGACAGTGTCCCCGACACCAGCAGCGCGACGGCGTGGGTACCGGCGCAGACCGTGACCGTGTCGCCGTCCGCCGCCGCCGCGACCGCGTCGTCGACGGTCCAGAAGCCCTGGTCCCCGTCGACGGCCGCAGCGCCCGCAGCACAGCTCGTCGGAGCCGGAAGCCCCGTGTCGCCGCCGTCGCCAACACCGCCGTCGCCAACACCGCTGTCGCCGCCCTTGCCGGAGCAGGCCGCGACCAGCGGCAGCGCCACCAGGAGCCCGCGTGCCGCGGTACGTCGGCTGCCGGACATGGTGCCCCCTACTGGCTGCGCAGCCAGTCCTTGCCCGAGAACTCCACCACGACCCCGTCGGCGGCCAGGGTCACGAGGTTGGTCGGCGGCTGCGGCAGCGTGCCGGCGTCGTTGATGGCGTCGACGGCCCTGTCGTCGTACTTCTTGTCGCCGGAGAGCTGCAGAGGCTTGATGCCCGTGACCTCGCCCGACTCGTCGATGGTCACCACCAGCCGGGTGAGGATCGAGGGGGTCTTCTTGATGGTGCCCTTGGGGGGCTTCCAGGCGGCGAGCACCTGCGCGCGCACATCGTCGACGTAGGCGGTGAACGGCACGTCGGGGCCCGCCTGGGTGGAGGCGTCGTCGTCCCCGGCGTTGTCGATGTCGGGGATGCTGTCGAGGAGGTTCTGGAGGTCGTCGTCGTCGGCGCGGGCCGGGCCGGCGAGCACCAGGCCGAGGGCGAGGAGGGCGGAGGCAGCCATGAGGTCCTTCGAGGAGAGGAGGGGGAGCAGCCGCCTAACCTCTGGCCGGCGGGTCTTCTTCCCACCCGGGCCCTGCCCGAGGGCTGGCCGCGCGCGCGCCCGGCCGGTACCGTGAGCGCCCCAAGGAGTGACCGGCCGATGTCCAGGGACCGCGAGCGCATAGACTGGCCGGGGACGGCCTATGCATTCGCGGTCGGCCTGTGCTTGGCCGTGCTCGTCTGCTGGCGGGCCATCGAGGGCGGCGCCGCCCGTGTCATGGGCACCGACGCCCCCGAGCCCTGGCCGTTTCTGTGGGGGCATGCGTGGACCCGCCACGCCCTGCTCGTCGAGCACCGCCTGCCCTTCCACACGACCTGGGTCGACTTCCCCGCGGGCGGCACGCTGTGGCTCGAGGACTCCCTGTCGACGCTCGCGCTGCTGCCGGTCCAGCTCCTGGCCGGCGTAGAGGCCGCCTACGACCTCTCCTTCGTGCTGCACCTGTCCCTGGCCTGCGCCGCCGCCTTCCTGTGGGCCCGGGCCGTCGGGGCCGGGCGGTTGGCCGCGTTGCTCGTCGCACCGCTCTACGCCTTCATGCCCCACACCCTCGGAGAGGCCTGGAACGGCAACGTCGAAGCCGTCAGCACCGCCTTCCTTCCGCTGTGGGGCGCCGCGCTGCTCGGCGTCGTCCACCGCCCCGACCGTGCCCGCGTCGCCAGGGCCGCCGTCTGCCTGCTGCTGCTCGTCTGGTCGAACCAGGACGGGGCGCTGGCCATGGCGCTGACCTCGCCGGTGCTGCTCGTCGTGGCGCTGTCGCAGCACCGCGACGCCTGGCGGCGACGCCTCGGGGCCGTCGCCCTCGCGGTGGCTCTCGGCGCGCTGCTGTCCGCCCCGATCATCGCCGGTGTCGTGCTGAGCCTGCGGGCCACGGACTCGCTGACCTTCATCGACAGCGGCGGCATCACGCTGCAGGAGCCCTACCTCACCGACCTGCTGCACCTGCTGCAGCCGCTGCGCCCCCTCTCCGGCCAGCCCGCGACCACGCTCCACGACATCGCCTACCCGGGGTGGTTGCTGGTCGCGACGGCGCTGGCCGCCCCGCTGCGGCGCCCGCGATCGCCCTGGGCCTGGGCGCTGCCGGCGCTCGGGATCTTCGGAGTCGTGCTCAGCGTCGGGCCCGCCGCCGCCTTCGACGGGCGCCTGCTCACGGGAGCCGACGGCGACCCGATCTTCCTGCCCTGGGCATGGCTCATCGGCGGCACCCCCCTGCTGGACAGCATGACCCTGCCCCACCGCTTCGCCGTACCCGCCACCGCCTTCCTCGTCGGCGGCGCCGGGCTGACCCTGCAGGCCCTGGCCGAGCGCTCGCCACCCACGGGCCGCTGGCTCGCCGCCGGCGTCGCCCTCGTCGTCGCCCTGGAGCTGGCGCTGGTCCCTGGCATCCCCCTGCCCCTGCCGGCCGTGCCGCTGCAGCACGCCGCTCACGCGGTGCTGCTCGCCGACGACCCCAGCGGCGGCCCCGTCCTGAACCTGCCCATCCGCAGCGGCAAGAACTCCGCCCGGATCATGCTGTGGCACCAGGCCGTCCACGGGCACGCCACCAACCAGACCCTGCGCCACGGCGGCCGGCCCGCCGCCGTGGCCACCACCGCCATCGCGCGCTGGAGCTGGGAGTGGGAGCAGCGCCTGACGCGCAACCCGGACCCCGACGCGCTCGAAGCCCCCGCAGCGCACAGCCTCCCCTCCCCGGCGGAGCAGGGCTTCGGCACGGTCGTCCTGCACGCCGACCAGCTCGCCGACCTCGTCGGCAGCGACCCCGACCGGCACGCCCGCCTGGTCGCCCTGTGGGCCGCCCTGCTGCTGCCCGACCTCGGCCCCGCCGTCGGCCTGCCCGATCACACGCTGGTCGTCACCCTCGACCCCGATGCGCGGGCCTCCGTGGAAGCCCGGGCCCTCGCCCGCTGGGGAGACGCCGTACAGCACGTCGAGGTCCCCGAGGACTGGACGAGCTGGCAGGCAGCGCCGACCGCCACCCCGCCGGACCCGTGAAGGCATCCCTCAGCGGCCCGCGACCTCTCCCCGGAAGATGACGAAGCGGCCGTAGGACAGGTCACCGCTCTCGGTGCCAGCCCAGCCCTGCTCACCGATGACCAGGTCCGGTGCGCCGTCGCCGTCCCAGTCGGCGCCCCCGACCAGGCTGCTGCCGAAGAGCTCTCCGCCCCTCGGTTCGTCCGAGCACAACAGCGCTTCCCCATCCGCGCTGCTGACCACACCGGACGCCGGCGGCTCCATCAGGAGCACGCAGCTCACCCCCCGTCCACCGTCGCGGTCATCCCCGGGGAGGCCCAGCTCGTCGACGCCGTCCGCGTCGACGTCACCGACCATGCGGTGGGGGCTGTAGGGGATGAAGTCGCTGGCGAAGTCGATCCGTGCATCCGCATCCGCGGCCGTCCGCTGCACTGGCGCATCCAGCGACGCCACCGACAACGAAAAGACCGAGGATGTCGCCGCGTCGCCACCCGATCCCCGCGCCAGGATGCGCCCTTCGCCACCGAGCGTGTCGCCGGGCGGGATGGTGCTGAACGCATCACCGAAGTCATCGTCCGGCTCGAGACCGGCGATGGTCAGCTCGGCGTCATCCAGCGTCCGCTCGCTGTCCACCGGGCCAGCAAAGACCAGGACCCGCCCGAAGACGACGTCGGAGTTGGCGCGCGCGGACGCCACCAGGATGTCGCCGACCCCGTCACCGTCGAGGTCATCGGTCTCGATGGCGTGCTCCAGCTCATTCCCCCCCGTCGTGTCGATCGTGATGCCATCGTTCAGCGACGCGGCGCCGGTGAACATCCCCGGCGTCACCAGGGCGACCCCGGAATGTTCCGTCCCCTCGTCGGCGTCGACCCGCGGCCAGAGCGTCGCCGCCAGCGTCCAGTCTTCCCCCTCCGCCGCCGGCTGGAGCAGGGACAGGCCGCCCGAGAAGATCACACCGGAGCTCACCGGGTACTCCAGGCTGTCCGCGTCATCCATGGACAGATCCCCGGACGCCGGTCCCGACCAGAAGTCGACCCGCCCCTGGGGCCCGCCGTCGGGGGTGCCGGGATTGCCAGCGCCGCCCGTGGACAGGAACACGTAGTCGCCGAGCCCGTCGCCATCAAGATCCTGGCCGGCGACGACGTGGTCGTCGCCCTTCCAGGTCGTGCCCAGCCAGTTCACGTCGTCGGACGGCACCTCCCACGACGCCAGCGTGACCTCCCCCACCTCGACCCGTCCACCCGCGGTGTGTGCCGGAACGTCGACCAGGCGGTAGCGCAGCGCGCCACTGCCGTCGCGTTCGGTCACCGGGGCGATCAGCTCGCGGTCGCCGTCGCCGTCGCTGTCGCCGGCGTCCACCAGCCCCATCCCCATGAACCCCAGGGCCCGCACGGGCTCGGTCCCCGGTTCCGGGTTCCGGTAGACCTGCAGCCAGGCGTCGGCGGCCGTCATGGTGGTGTCCACGCCGCACTCATCGACCACACCGTCACAGTCCTGGTCGATGTCGTCGGCACAGTCATCCCACACGTCGGGGTGGACCGACGGGTCCGTGTCGTCACAGTCGGTGGGGTTGACACCGTCGACGCCCGTCGCGCCGTCCCAGTCATAGCCATCGCCGTCGGCGTCGTATTCGCCCTGCATGCCCAGGCAGTCTTCGTCGATGCCGTCGTAGAGGATCTCGTCGGCCCCGGGATGGGCCTGGGGATCGCTGTCGTCGCAGTCCGCGGAGCTTGCCGCGTAGCCATCCGGACAGTCGCAGGCGACCACCGAGACCTCTGCGCCGTAGCCGTCCCCGTCCCCGTCCCGCCAGCAGGTCATCACGCCCTCGGCGGTGGTCGGGTCGATCTCACCGTCACAGTCGTCGTCGATGCCGTTGCACACCTCCGCACCGGCCGGGGACACGGCGGCGTCGCCGTCATCGCAGTCATCGTCGTTGGCCACCTGCCCGTCGGGGCGCACGCAGCCCTCACCCACGGGATCGCCGGCCCCGTAGCCGTCACCGTCGGCGTCGACGTACCAGGTCGAGGGCGTCGGACAGTCGACATCCTGGCCGCCATCGGCTGAGGCGCCGCCACTGTCGCCACCGGGCTTTCCGTCCCCGCAGGCGATGGTCAGGAGGGCGGGGAGGATCAGGTGGGGCATTCGCCACCGTCCAGCCAGGCTTCGCAGTTGACGTTGTTTGAAGCTTCTGGGTCGTTGCACTTGTCGTTGCCGATGCCGCCGTCGTTGGTGCCGCCACCGGCCTGGTAGTCGAGCGTGTCGGCGTCTCCGCCACCGGTGAGCGCGTCGGCGCCGTCTCCACCGCACACGAGGTCGATGCCGCCCCCACCCGACAGGGTGTCGTCGTTTTCGTCGCCGCACACGACGTCGTCGCCGCTGTTGCCGTCGCAGATGTCCGCGCCCGCAAGCCCGCAGACGTGGTCGTCGTCCGCGCCGCCATACAGCTTGTCCTGGTACACCGGCGCCGTGCTGCGCGAGCCCTGGATCTCGTCGCGGCCTCCCCCACCGATGATCCGGCCGACGAAGGTGGAGTGCGCGAAGCCCGCGTACGCGTCCATGTCGAAGTGGTTGCCCTGCCCGTCGTCGACCCAGAAGAACAGGTAGTCGTCGCCGGGGCCATCGAACATCTGCACCTCAACCAGGTCATCGTCGCCGTAGGTGTCGTTCCAGGTGCAGTAGAACTCGACGCCGGTGGAGTCCCGACCCCACGCGCAGTACAGCGCGTAGACTCCAGGTTCGACCTCACAGATGCCGGGCCCACCCGCGGGGTCGTGCACCGCGATGGCCGATGCCCAGGTCGACGCCCCCCGCATGGTCATGTCGCACTTCTCGTAGAAGGTGCCGTCGCCGTTGGACACCGGCACGCAGATGTCGTCGCAGGCCGCCCCCGTAGGAATGCTGGGGTTGATGCCCGCCCTGCTGAGGGGATCAGCATCGCAGCAGGGGGATGCCTGCGCGTGCGCCAGCGGCGCACCAAACGGGAGACCGGCCAGGGTGCCCGCGACGATCAGCCAGACTTGTGTGGCACGACAATTGCGGGGGGCAGTGCAGATCATGATCGAAGCCTCCAAGGGGGTGAGCGCCCCGGGCGTCCGCGTCCCCGCGAGCATCACCAGAGACACCGCGGGCCGGATCAACCGGGACGGATCCAGCCTACACCACGCGGCCTGCCCTGCAAACAGGGGATGGACGCCAGACCCGCCCGCCCCCGCCGCCTACCGCGTCTTCCACGCAAAGTAGAGCATCGACCCCACGAAGCAGACCGTGCACACCGCGAAGGTCGCCCACGAAAAGCCGATGAAGAAGTCCAGCCAGGACAGGCTCGACTGGCCGAAGTTCTTGTACAGCAGCAGGGCGACGGACCCCAGGTAGCCGAACGCGTCCGTGACATAGATCATGAAGCCGGCGGTGCCGGACACGCCGACGGCGGCGATGAGCCGGTCGAACAGCACGCAGCCGTAGGGCACGTAGCCGACGTACAGGCCGAGCCCGACGCTGATCATCCAGGCCGCCGGCGGGATGAGGCCGGCCTGCCAGGCCCAGGTGCTGGCCCCGATGAGCACCGTGCCGCCGAGCATGATGGCGTGCACCACCAGCAGGGCGGTGCGGTTGTTCTTGATGACCATCAGCAGGGCGAGGACGAGCAGCACGCCCATGGCGATGGGGATCTCGCTGGTGGTCATGATCTCGGGGGAGCCGGCGTAGCCGAGCGCGTCCCAGATCTCCCGGGCGAAGTTGTCCCGGAAGTCGCGGTAGGCGGTCAGCAGGACGTAGAGCACAGTGAGGAAGGCCAGCCCCGGCAGGAAGGCCAGGGTGAAGCTCTTGCGGGCGGCGGCGTCCATGGGCTCGCGCTTCGTGCGCAGCGCTTCATCCTCCTTGCTGGGCGGCGGCAGGCGCGACAGCAGGTAGACCACCGTGCACAGCGGGATGAAGAAGATGGCGCCCACCGCAAAGGGCATCCAGTACTCGCTCAGCCCGGCGTCGATGAGCCACTTGCCGACCGTCTTCACCGCCCCGCTGGCCACGATGTAGGAAGCCGACAGCCCCGCGCCGAGCACCTCGGTCAGGCGCCGCCCTTCCAGGAAGCCGAAGGTCAGGCCCCAGACCATGCCGAGCGGCAGGCCGTTGAAGAACAGGGCGATGGCCTTGAGCGGGCCCGGCAGGATCGCGAAGAACAGCAGGGTGAGCCAGGCGAAGCCGATGACGCCGACCAGCGCGACCGCGCGCTTGTCGCCCTTCATCTCGCTGACGACCTTGATGCCGAGGAACTTGGACAGGCAGTAGCCCAGCACCTGGCTGACGATGAACAGGATCTTCTGGTCGATCTCGCCGACCATCGGCAGGTGGACCGTGCCCTCGTAGGTGCCGACCGCGAAGGGCTTGCGGAAGGCGTACATGCAGAAGTAGGTCGAGAATGCGGCGCCGATCGTGTAGATCGAGAACAGCAGGGCGTTGGTCTGCGACAACCAGCGGGTGATGGGGTTGGTCGGAGCGGCAGCCTGCATCAGCTTCCTCGGGTCGCCAGGGGGCACGCGGCGGCGCGACCGTGCCACGCGGTGGCGGGGCTTGCAAGGCGGGGCTGGCCGCCGCCGCCGCACCGGGTCAAGAGTCCCCATGCAGGACTTCGGCAGCATGAACGCCCACGTCGTCGGCACCCTGATGAAGGAGGCCGTCCGGCGGGCCATCGTCGCCATCCGCGCCGAACGCTTCACCTTCGAGGTCAAGGTGAAGGGTCAGCGCCCGGCGTCGGGAGAGGGCGACCCCTCCCGCCAGGCGTCGCCGGACATGGTGACCAGCGCAGACCACGCCGCCCAGAAGGTCTACGTCAAGCTGCTCCGGGAGTGGTTCCCCAGCTTCGGCATCGTCGCGGAAGAGGACCACCTGCGCGTGCCCTGCACGGCGCCGGGCTGCGACGCCTGGTTCAGCGTCGACCCGCTCGACGGCACGCGGGCCTTCATCCGCCGGCAGTCCCACGGCGTGGGCACGATGATCTCGCTGGTCGTGGACGGGCGCGTCCTGGCCGCCTGCGTCGGCGACGTCATGACCCAGGAGGTCTACGCCGTCCGCCCGTGGGGCGACCGGGTCCACCGGATCAGCGAGTTCGGCATCGCCGAGACCCTGCGCATCGACGAAGAGCGGTCGCTGGCGGGCCAGCGCATGCTGCTGCGCACCGACCCGCGCCGCTACTCGCCAGCACTTCGCTGCCTCATCGGCCGCAAGCACGGGATCATGCAGGGCTACGAGACGACGACGGGCAGCGTGGGCATCGGCATGGCCCGCGTGTGGAAGGGCGAGATCGGCGGCGCCGTCATCCGCGCGGGGCTCGGCACCCCCTGGGACATGCTCCCGCTCATCGGCCTGAGCCGGGCGCTGGACTTCGCCTTCGTCCAGGTCGACGACCACGACGAGCTGGAGGAGGTCTTCCTCCCGGTGCGTGCCGACGCCATCCCCATCGACCGGGAGACCTGGCTCATCCACCGCAGCCGCCTGCCCGAGCTGCACGCTTGGTGGACGGCCCGCGGGCGGGCAGCGGCCACGGTCGGGCGTGGGTAGTACGCCAACGGACGACTCGGCGGATGTAGAGCCCCCGATCTTGCAACACGGCCAAGGTAGAGCCCGCGTTTTCGCAACAGATTGGGTGCCAGCAGGGCCCTGCCGTCTGTCCTCGGGCCCGTAAGTCGGGCAATTGGGTGCGGCGACCGGCAGCCGGAGCCCCGCTTGTTGCGAAAACGGCGGCTCTACCTACGGGCTGTTGCGATCTGGGGGGCTCTACCTGCCCGCGCCGCCGGATCCACCAGCGCTCCCGCGGGCGCCACAGCCCCTCACGGCTCCACACCCGCCCCAGCCGGGTAGATCCCGCAGGTCCCGGAGCCCCCATGGCCAGCCGCTGGCTGCACACGCCCACCCTGCACAGCCCCCGCGACGGCCACGAGCGCCGCGTGGGCTGGCTCGAGCTGTTCTACGACCTCGTCTACGTCGCCGCCTTCATCCAGCTCGGCAACGCGCTGTCGGCCAACGTCGGCTTCGACGGCTTCCTGGCCTTCGCGGGGCTGATGGTCCCGCTGTGGTTGACCTGGACCTCGTTCACCTTCTACACGAACCGCTTTGTCATCGACGACGCCGTGCACCGCGGTCTGGTCTTCCTGCAGATGTTCACCGTCGCCGGCATGGCCGTCTGTGTCCCCGACGTCATGGAGCATCAGGCCCGCGACTTCGCCCTGTTCTACGCCGCCGGGCGGGCCGTGCTGGCGCTGATGTACCTGCGGGCCTGGCGCCAGGAAGCCCACAGCCGCGAGCTGACCGCCCGCTACGTCCTGCTGACCGGCCTGGCAGCGCTGGCCTGGTTCGTGTCCGCCTTCGTTCCCGAACCCTGGATCTACGGGCTGTGGGCAATTGGCGTGGCGCTGTCCGTGTCCAGCGGCATGTCCCGCCACGCCCGCGAGCTGGCCACGCGCTTCCCCCCCGACGCCCTGCACATGACGGAGCGCTACGGCCTGCTGACCATCATCGTGCTCGGCGAGTCCTTCGTGAAGGTTCTGACCGAGCTGGCCGCCCAGGGGCTCGACGCCGGTCGGGCCGCCCTCGCCGTCATGGGCATGCTGGTGACCTGCTGCCTGTGGTGGATCTACTTCGACGACGTCGCCGGCTCGCGCATCAAGCGCAGCCGCCTGGCCCCCTACGTCTGGGTCTATGCCCACCTCCCGCTCACGATCGCCATCACCGCCGTCGGCGTCAGCGTCAAGAAGGTGGTCGCCGTGCCCGACGCTGCCGACCCGCTCGCGCTGAAGTACCGCCTGCTGTTCACCGGCACCGTGGCGCTGGTGCTGCTGTGGGTCGGCATCATCGACGCCGTCACCCAGCGACGCCAGGCCGAGCTCTCCGACGTCGCCCGGGTCAAGGCCCGCGTCGTCTTCGCGGTGCTGGTGCTGGGCACCGCCTTCATCGGCGGCTTCATGCCCCACTACGCCTTCCTGGCGACCGTGACCGCCCTGCTGCTCGGCCAGGTCGCCTTCGACATCTCCATGGCGCCCGTGGTCGTCGACCACCACCACGAAGCGCTGCAGGAACAGCACGAGCTGTTCGGGCCCCAGCCGACGACACCGCCACCCCCACCGGCCCGCAAGCGCTTTGACCTCGAGGACGTCATCCGCAAGGGCACCCCGAACGAGCTGCGGCGCGACCTCTACTTCCACTTCATGCAGGGAAGCTGGGCCCGGGTGCTGGGCTACTTCCTGGCGCTGTTCGTCGTCAGCAACGGCGTCTTCGCCGCGCTCTACCTCGTCGACCCCGGCGGGGTCAGCGGTACCTCGGGCACCGACTTCTTCGAAGCCTTCGCCTTCAGCGTCCAGACCATGTCCACCATCGGCTACGGCGCCATGTCGCCCATGAGCGACTGGGCCCACGCCGTGAGCATCGTCGAAGCCATCTTCGGCCTGCTCGGCGCCGCCGTCAGCACCGGCCTCGTCTTCGCCAAGGCCAGCCTGCCCCGCAACAGCGTGCTGTTCAGCGACGTGATGGTCGTCACCACCTGGCACGGGCAGCGGACCCTCATGCTCCGCGCCGGCAACGCCCGCGCCAGCGAGATCATCGAAGCGAGCATGCGCCTGACCGTCCTCGTCGACGAGGTGAGCGTCGAGGGCCACAAGCTCCGCAAGCTGCATGATCTGCCGCTCGCCCGGTCCAGCACCCCCGTCTTCGCCGTCACCTGGACGGTCATGCACATCATCGACGAAGACAGCCCCCTGTTCGGCGTCACCGCCGACAACGCCGAAGAACGAACCTTCAGCTTCATCGTCACCCTGACCGGGCACGACGCCACCTACGCCCAGGCCACCCACGCCCGCAAGCTCTACTTCCCCGAGGATCTGCGCTTCGGGCAGCGCTTCGTCGACGTCGTCGAGACCCTCCCCGACGGGCGAATCGCCGTGGACTACGAGCGCTTCCACGGCACCGTCGACGATGACGCGGCGGCATGATCCACGCGCGAAGGCGGCGCTCCGCTGACAGCCTGTCACGGCAGCCGCGGTCGCCACCCCGCAGACACCCGGTTCGTCACCGGCACGGTCCTCGCATGCCGAAGCACCCCCGACTGGAGCCCCCATGATCGCCCTCCTCGCCCTGCTGGCCACCTCGCCCGCCCACGCCCTCGACCTCACCCTGAAGTTCGCCGGCGAGCAGACCCGCGCCGCCACCGTGCGGGACGTCGTCAAGGACAGCCCCGCGGTCCTGGCCCTCGCCGACGAGCGCGGCGATAGCTGGGTCGTCGACCTCACCCTCGTCGACCAGGACGACGACAAGGTCACCGTCGAGGGCACCGCCCGCCTCGTCGACGTCGTCGACGACAGCCAGGACCAGCGCTTCCACCTCGTCCTGGACATGACGAAGGAGGCCACGGTCAGCGTGTCCGACCCCGAGGGCCAGGCCTGGACCCTCGCCGTGCGGGCCATGCCGGGCAAGGACGCGCCCGAGGTGGAGTGCGACCTGCTCGTCACCCCCACCGTCCAGCAACTCGCCGAGACCCTGCAGAGCTTCGTCGACGCCGGCATGGAGCCCCGGACCGGCAGCGGCCAGTTCGACGTCGGCGAGGACCAGCCCCGACCGGCCACGTGGGTGTGTGGCTGGTAGTGCGGACCCGGCGTCGGGCGTTTGCAGATCCAGTGCACGACGCCACAAGCCGCTTGCCGCCACGTAGTGCGTGCGCAGCGTCTTTGCTGATCCCCGCGCACGCCCGGGAACAGCGCGGCACCCCTCGGTGCTGGACCGAGGGCAGCGCAGGCCCCCCACCTCACCGCGGCACGCCCCCCCGCAGAGGAGACCCCATGAACACCCGGCACATCGTCACCGTACTCACCCTCGGCGGCCTCGCCGCCTGCGTCGGCTCGACCATGGTCGACAGCCAGGCGGCCCCCGACGACGGCGTCGCCAAGGCCCCCGCGGTCGAGCTGCCCGCCGGCTACGACCCCCGGGCCAGCCTCGCCCCGCTGGTCGACGTCCTGTCGCCGGCCGTCGTCTACATCGAGGTCGAGAAGAAGGAAGAGGTGCAGGTCCCGCACGGCATGGAGCAGTGGGCGCCCTTCTTCGGCTTCCCGATGCCCGATCAGGACAGCGAACCGCAGTACCGCATCCAGCGTGGCTCGGGCTCGGGCTTCGTCATCTCGACCGACGGCTACGTGCTGACGAACAACCACGTCGTCGACGACGCCGACAAGGTCATGATCACCATGGCCGACGACACGAAGCTGCCGGGCACGGTCGTCGGCACCGACCCCCGCACCGACGTGGCCTTGGTCAAGGTCGACGCCGACCACGACCTGCCCACGGTGGCGCTCGGCGACAGCGAAGCGCTCCGCGTCGGGGACTGGGTCATGGCCATCGGCAACCCCTTCGGCCTGACCCACACCGTCACCGCCGGAATCGTCTCGGCCAAGGGCCGTGTCATCGGCGCGGGCCCCTACGACGACTTCATCCAGACCGACGCCAGCATCAACCCCGGCAACTCCGGCGGCCCGCTGTTCAACCTCAAGGGCGAAGTCGTCGGCATCAACACCGCCATCGTCCCCCAGGGCCAGGGGATCGGCTTCGCCGTGCCCATCGACCAGGTCGAGGACATCCTCGACGAGCTGAAGACCCACGGCAGCGTGGCCCGCGGCTGGATCGGCGTGGGGCTGCAGGAGCTGGACGAAGACCTCGCCAAGCAGCTCGATGTCGAGGAGGGCGTCGTGGTCTCCCAGGTCTACCCGGGCAACCCGGCGGCCGACGCCGGCCTGCGGGCGGGCGATGTCATCGTCGACCTCGACGGCGAGCAGATCGACGGCAGCGAAGAGGTCATCCGCGGCATCGGCGACCATCGCCCCGGCGACACCGTCAAGCTGGGCATCGTGCGCGACGGCAAGGAGAAGACCGTCAAGGTCGAGCTGGGCGAGCGGCCCGACGAAGACGCCATGGCGTCGCGCAGCTTCCACGACTGGAACCGCGACCGCGCCACTCCCGACCACGGCGACGCCAGCGCGCTGGACGCCTACGGATTCCGGGTGGAGAAGCGCCAGGATCTGGGCAGCAAGGGCAAGAGCGGGGTCGTGGTGGCCGCGGTGCTCGGCGACAGCCCCGCTGCGGGCCGCCTGAAGGTGGGCGACGTCATCGAGCAGGTCAACCGGCACGACGTCCACAGCGTCGCCGACGTCGAGCGCTACCTCGGCGGAGAGGGCGACAGCGCCATGCTCGTGGTCGACCGGGACGGTGCGGAGACGCTCGTGGTCCTGTCCAAGGCCGACGACAGCGAATAGGGTGTCTGTGGAAGGCCCCCGTGGCTTTCCCGGTCCCTCCTCCATGATGCCGAGGCGGCCCCCGGCCGGGGGAGGGGCCGCCTGCCCGCTCCCCCCGGCCGGCGCAGGGACGCATCCAGTGGATTAGCCCGGGCCCATGAAGCACCTGCGGGCCGTGCTGATCCTGCTCCACGTCGTGGCCGTCACCGCGCTGGCCTTCCCGGCCCCCGTCGGCGGCATGAACGAGCGGGCCTTCGCCCAGCCCTCCGTCCAGGCCAGCTTCGAGAGCACCGCCGCCACCCTGCGCAGCCTCGGCCTGGACGTGAGCAAGGACGCCCTGCAGGCCTGGCTGTGGGGTCACGGCAACCGGTTCATGGCCGTGCGAAAGCAACTCCTGCGACCGCTGCATCCCTACGCCGACCTCACCGGCAGCCACCAGGGCTGGCGGATGTTCTCCTCGCTCAACCGTCGGGCGGCCTGGCTGGTGGTCGACCTGGAAGAGGGCGGAGACATGCGCACCATCTACAGGATGCGCTCGGACAGGTACACCTGGCGGCGCCGGCAGCTCGACCAGGAGCGCACCCGGGCCCTGGTCAACGGCTGGTGCTGGGGTCGCAACAAGGGCAGCTACAAGCGCTTCGCACAGTGGCTGGGCCGGCAGGCCGCCGCCGACTTTCCCGACGCCACCGCCATCCGAGTCCACATGGACCGGGCGGCGCTGCCCGACCCGGCCACCCTGCACGCCGACGGCATGCCCGCGGGCAGGTCGACGTGGCCCGTGCGGGTCGCGCTGGAGCCGCTGCGGTGACCCGCAGCACGCCCCGACTGTGGACCCGCGTCGCCGACCGCCTCGCCCACCGCGAAGCTGGGACCAGCCTCGCCCTGTTCCGGATCGCCATGGGGCTGGCCGTCCTCTACACGCTGGTGCCCATCATCAGCAACGGTGTCCTGCAACCACTGTTCATGGACCTCAGCGCCGGCGGCTTCCGCCCGCTGCGCCCCGACAACTGGCTTGTCGAGGCGCTCGGTGGAGCCACGCAGCCCGTCGTGACCGGACTGTTTGCGACCGGAATCCTCAGCGGACTGTGCCTGGTGCTCGGGCTCGGCGGGCGGTTGACGGCGCTGGTGGCACTGCAGGTGATGATGGCCATCTTCGCCCTCAACCCGGCGTCGGGCGGTGGTCACGACCGCCTCCACACCAACGGCCTGTGGCTGCTGGTGCTGGCCCCCTCCACCGCGACGCTGTCGCTGGACGCGCGACTGTTCGGGCCCGATCGCCGCTTCGTCTCGCAGCGGCCGGTCGCCGCCTGGCCGCGCTACCTCGCCATCTACCAGCTCGTGATCGTCTACGGCACGACCGGCATCCAGAAGCTGTCTCAGGAGTGGATGCCCTGGGGCGACTTCACCGCCCTGTACTACGCCTTGCTGGCCCCCTCCTGGCAGCGCTGGGACACGAGCTTCATCGGCCACCCCGCCGTGTTCTTCGGCACCCAGCTCGGCACCGCCATCACCTGGCTGTGGGAGACGCTGGCCCCCATCTGGCTGCTGGCCTTCTGGTTCCGGGCGACCCGCGACCGCCCCGGCCGGCTGCGCGCCGCGTTCAACCGCGTCGACCTGCGGTCGTGGTGGGCGGCCTTCGGCATCGCCCTGCACTGCATCCTGTGGGCGACCATGAACCTCGGCCCCTTCTCGCTCGTGACCATGGGCTTCTACCTGTGCCTGTGGCACCCCGACGAGTACGCCGCGCTGTGGCGGCGGGTGTGGGGGCGGGGGTCCGCGCGGGTATGGAGGCGGCCGCAGCCTCTGCCTCAGGTGGCCGACAATCCGGACGCATCCTGACCTTGACCTGAACGCATGTTCCGGTAACCCTCGAAGGGTGCCACCCCTCGTCCACCCGCGCATCGTGCTCGCCCGGCTCCAGGCCGAGCTGCGCCGCCCCGCCGGGCAGGGCCACGTCCGCCGGGCCGACATCCAGGCGCTGGTCGCCTATGTCCAGCGCTGCCTGCGGGTGATGCCCTGGGTCCGCCACGCACCCGGCTGCCAGCAGTCGATCCGCCACGGCAAGGCCGTCGGCTGCACCTGCGGCCTGACCGCCGCCTGGCGGGGGGAGGGCGACACCGCCGGCAGCGACACCGCCGACGGCGACACCGCCGGCAGCGACACCACCGGCAGCGACACCACCGGCGGCGACGACGAGGTCCCCCGACCCCTCCTCGACCGGCGGGTGCATCGCTGATCTGGCGCGCCGCCGCCCGCGCAAGTAGACGGCTCGCCCACCACGGAGAGCCCATGGACGCCACCGCCTGGCGAGAGCAGGTCGAGGCCGCCGTCGAGACCGGCGACCGGTCGATGCTGCAGGTGCTGGCGGGCATCGCCCCGCCCCCCGGCGACCCCCTGACCGACCTGCTGCGCTGCCGCATGCAGGCCGCCCTCGGCCAGGTTGACGCCGCGGCCCGCGGCTTCCCGGACCTGTCCGCTGTCGAAGCCGACCCCCGCCTGCACCGGGCGTGGGCCGTCACCGCCGTCGACCTCGCCCGGCGCGGCGTCATCCCCAACCACTGGGGCCTCGGCCGCGCCCTGACCCGGCTCGCGACAGCCGCGACCGAGCGCGACGCCGAAGCCGACGCCCTCGACATCCTCGAACAGCACGTCCACGCCGCCCTCGCCCGGGGTGCTGTCGCCGTGGCCCGCCGCGGTGTCGAGCTCTACCGCCTCGTCCACGACGCCGAGGGCAAGCTGGCCGCCGGGATCTCCAAGCGACGCATGCGAGCGGCGCAGAAGGTCGGAGACGATCTCGCCCGCGCCGTCGCCGCGGCCCCGGACGCCGACGTCGCGCTGCCCGACGGCCCGGCCGACGTGCACGCGCTCCTCGGCGCCGACCCCGAAGCCGACATCGCCACCCTGGGAGCGGCGCTCCAGCGCTGGCCCGCTTCCGTGCCGCTGCTGGAGGCGCTGGCCCACGCCTGGACCGCCCTCGACGACGAAGCCGCCGGCATCGACGCCTTCCGCCAGGCCGTGCTGGACCGACCCGCCGACGACCGCGACGACTACGCCGAGCTGGCCGCCGCATTCGGCTGGCACCTGCTGCGCGGCGAGCAGCTCGCTCTCCTCGACGACTGGGTCCAGGGCCACATGCTGGCCCACCCCTCGACCGACGTGCAGGCGCGCGGCCACTGGCTGCTGGCCCGCGCCCGCCTGGACCGGGCCGCCACCGGCGCCGCCCGCGCGTCCGTCCAGCGCATGCTCGCCCTGCAGCCCGACAGCCTGCCGGGCCGCCAGCTCCTGGCGGGGATCCTCCGCACCGAGGGCGACCTGGCCGGCGCCCTGGCCCTGCTCGACGCCATCGCCACCGAGTACCCCGGCGACACCACCGGAGAGTGGCACTGGGACCGCATGGAGGTCGCCACCCTGCTGCCGCGCTGGGACAGCGTCCGCGACTCGGCCGCACGCCTCGGCATGCCGCTGTCCCCCGGCGACGCCCCCATCGACGAAGCCTGGTCAGCCTGCCGGGTCCACATGGCCTGGGCCACCGGCGACAGCCGCGTCCAGCCCGCCATCCGCACCGGCCCCGTCACCGCCCGGGTCATCGGCCTGGACGCGCCGGACACCGTCCAGCGCTACGGCGACGTCGTGCTCATCCGCGCCCGCCCCATGGGCGACGAAGCCCACCCCGCCGGCCCGCTGTTCGAGGCGCTGCAGCGACTTTCCGCCGGCAACTACACCGTCGCGGCCTTCGACGGTCAGGACCCGGGCGAGGAAGCGCTGCAGGCGCTCGGCCGCCGTCTCGACGCGCTGGGCCTGGCCTTGCAGTGGTGGGTGCTGCCGACCCGCGGCCCGAACGGAGAGACCGTTCACGTCCGCGTCGGCCTGCCGCCCGGTGTGGACGAAGGCAGCATCGCACCCGCGCTGGCCGAGGTGGAGGCGGCGCTGCAAGCAGGATGAGCAGGCGCGGTCACCACACCCCCGGCGTGCCCCCCCGGAACAGGTCGATGCGCCCGCCGCTCCAGTCACCCTGGACGCTGCCGCCCCCCAACAGCAGGTCGCTGATCCCGTCCCCGTCGAGGTCATGACGAGAGCGCAGCACGGAAGGGTAGCTGTAGCCCACGTGGTCCCACTGCACGATGATCGCGTCGCTGCCATCCTCCAGGTCGAGGGTGCCCTCCAGCGGCGGCTCGACCACGTAGACACCACCCTCGTAGCTGCTGACCCCATCGGCCACGGGGACCACCAGCTCTGCCCGGCCATCGACATCGACATCGCCGCCCCAGCTCAGCGGGCCGTTCGAGCCCACACCGGTGTCGGCGACCAGCGAGGCGGATGCTTCGGCTGGCGTCAGGTAGCTGCGCCCCGTGCTGTTGAACAAGAACACGGCACCACGATAGTCGGGGTACACCGCTTCGCTGGCGCCGGCCGAGATGGCCAGCCGCGCCCGCCCGCCGGCGCTGCCGTCGACATCGTCCAGGATCAGGTGGCTTTCACCGATCTCCTCGCCCTGCGCGCGCTCGTTGAGATCCACCACCGTGTCGGCATCGTCGCTGGTCAGCGCGTCGGGGAAGGGGCCGAGGAAGACCAGGACATAGGTCTCGGCGTCGACCTCGCCGTAGGACTGCGGCCGAAGGTGGCGGACCACCATATCCCCCACCCCGTCACCGTCGAGGTCGCCGGTCTCCACGTCCTCACCGCTGAGGAAGCCCTCGTCCGCCGACGCGATGAACCGGGCGTCTCCCAGGCTGCGCGTCCCGTCGAAGTGCCCCGCTTCCAACAGGTAGACGTTGGGGGCCGTGTCGATGGAGTACGACACCTGCTCCCGCGCCGCCGCCACCACCCAGTCCCCCGCATCTGGCGCTTCGAGCAGCGCCAGGTCCTTGCCGATGGTGAACAACGGATCGTCGACGGAGAACCGCAGCCCATCGCCCAGCGTCATGCCGTCGACGATGGGGCCCGGCCAGAGCAGGGCGCCGGTGGAGGAGTCCGTGCCGGCGCCGAGCGGGAGGCCCGCCATGATGTCGACCGACCCATCTCCATCGAAGTCGACGCCCCCGACGACCGAACGAGCCCATATCGAAGGCGGCTGGTCATCCGTCCAGGGAGTCGAAAAGGATGCAACCGCTTCGGTCAGCCGATCCGGCGCGACGATCGCAAACGGCTCGGGGCCCCGCAGCTCGGCCACCTGGTAGCGGAACTCCGCCACGCCCGCGTCGAAGCCTGCGCGCCCCAGGATGACTTCTGGTACGTCGTCACCGTCCGGGTCTCCGGTACTCCACGCGGCCCCTCCAAACCCTTCGTACTCCTCACTCACGATCGACAGATCCGCCGTGTCGGCGTCCACCAGGCCCACGACGCCACAGTCCGGGGGTTCCCCGTCGCAGTCGTCGTCGACGCCGTTGTTGCAGAGATCGTAGGCGTCGAGGTTCACCGCCGGGTCGGTGTCGTCGCAGTCGGTGCCCTGGTAGGTGCCCTCTGCGTTGAAGCCGTCGCCGTCGGCGTCCAGGTCGTTGTCCCCTGCACAGTCGCCGTCGATGCCGTCGTACCAGGTCTCCGCAGCGCCGGGGTACACCGACGCATCGGTGTACATGCAGTCACCCGGCAGGTCGGTGTAGCCCTCGCCGCAGTCGCCGAGCTGCAGCGTGATGTCGTGGGTGCCCCAGCCGTCCCCGTCGCTGTCCCGGTAGCAGGTGACGGACCCGGTGCTGCCCACGGGGTCGATGTCACCGTCGCAGTCGTTGTCGATCCCGTCGCAGCGCTCTTCGGCACCCGGGTGCACGCCGGGGTCGGCGTCATCGCAGTCGTCGCTCGGCATGCAGAGCATGCCACGACCGGCCGCCGCATGGCAACGCCACGATCTCGCCCGATGCCCCCCCACGCACGCCCACGTGGAGCGACGTCAGGCTGAGCAGCGGTGCGGGGCGTCCCCACACACACAAGCATCAGCCCGCCGGGCCGATCCGGTAGATGCTGCCGCTGCCGTAGTCCCCGACGTAGACGCGGCCGTCACCGTCACGACCAAAGGTGGAGATCAGCAGCCCGAAGCTGCCCAGCCGCAACACGTCCGCGTCCTGGCCCGGGGCATCGGGCAGGGCCAGCGCCCAGATCAGCCCCTTGACGAAGTCGCCGACGATGAAGCGGCCGGTCAGCGACGGGATGTCGTCGGCGAGGTAGACGTAGCCGCCGGTGACGGACGCGCCGACCTCGTGACTGTACTCGAAGACCGGATCGGTCAGGGTCGGATCGTCGCAGGCGGCCACCTCCGGAGGAAAACAGTGCCGCCCCTCGCGGCGGCTCCACCCGAGGTTGGCCCCGGGAGGCACGATGTCCACCTCCTCCCACTGGTTCTGTCCGACATCGGCGACGATGAGCCGCCCCTTGGGGTCGAAGGAGTACCGCCACGGGTTGCGCAGGCCGATGGCGAAGGTCTCCGGCGGCACCGGGCCCGTCGTGTCCAGGTTGGGCAGGCCGCCGGCGACGAAGGGGTTGTCCGGTGGGACCGTCCAGGGCCGGCCCGGATCCTGGTGGTCGACGTCGATGCGCAGCATGCTGCCGAGGCGAGTGGCGGCGTTCTGCCCGTTGCCATGGGGATCCGCCCGCCAGCCGCCGTCGCCGAAGCCGATGTAGAGCATGCCGTCGGGGCCGAAGGCGAGCTGACCGGCGTCGTGGTTGCCGTAGGGCTGCGGCTCCTCCAGCAGCACCACCTCGTGCGACGCCGTCCAGGTCTGCGGATCCACGACGAAGGAGGAGACGCGGGTGCGCGCATCGCCCTCGGCCGGGCTGTAGTTCACGAAGATCCGGGGGTCGGCGGGCCAGCGCGGGTGGAAGGCCAGCCCCAGCAGGCCCAGCTCGGAGCTGGTGGCGACGTCGAGGGAGAGCAGCGCGTGGCGCTCGGAGCCCGCGACGACCGTGGCCTGTCCCGACTTCTGCAGGACCACCATGGCGTCGCTGCGCCCCGGCGGGAACTGGATGTCGGTGACCTGGGGGAAGCCGTCGGCGACCGCGACCAGGGACACGGCCAGGGTGTCGCCGGGCACGTCGGGCACGTCGAAGCGGGCCGCCGGACCGGTGGCCGTCGCTTCGTAGGACACGGGCATGACGTCGACGACGAGCGCCCGCACGGGATCGCAGGCCAGGAGCAGCGGCGCGAGGCAGAGCATGGCTCGCCCTATCCCGGCGTGCGACCGCTCCGCCGCGCACACGGACCCCCAGCCATGGGCGATGATGGAGGCGCATCAGGAGGTCCCATGCCCACGCTGGCCCTGCTCACGTCGGGAGGCGACGCCCCCGGGATGAACACCGCCGTCGCCGCCGCGACCAAGGTGGCCATTGGCCTGGGGGCCGAGGTGCTCGGCGTCCTCGACGGCTACGAGGGGCTCATGGCCGGCCGCCTGGAGCCCCTCGACACCCGCAGCGTCGACGGAATCTGGCACCGCGGCGGCACCGTGCTTGGGTCGGCCCGCAGCGAGCGCTTCCGCACAGCCGAGGGCCGCGCCGCCGCCGCCCGCCAGCTCTCCGCCCACGGCGTGGACGCCCTCATCGTCATCGGCGGCAACGGCTCGCTCACCGGCGGGCGCCTGCTGGCTGCCGAGCACGGCGTGCCGATCGTCGGCATCCCCGCCAGCATCGACCACGACCTTGCCTGCACCAGCCACGCGCTGGGCGTCGACACCGCGCTCAACACCATCATCGAGGCCTGCGACCGCATCTCGGACACAGCCCGCAGCCACCATCGGTGCTTCGTCGTCGAGGTCATGGGCCGCCAGTGCGGCTACCTCGCCATGGCCGCCGCCATCGGCGCCCAGGCCGACGCCGTCCTGTTCCGCGAGCAGGGCAAGGACGAGGAGACCCTGGCCGCCGAGCTGTCGAAGCTCATCGTGGCGGCGGTCCGGGACCGCGGCAAGAAGCGCCTGCTCGTCATCAAGGCCGAAGGAGTCGAGGTGCCCACCGAGCGCATCGTGGCCCGGCTGGAGCAGGCCAGCGCCGAGCACGGGCTCGGCATGGGCGTGCGCACGACGGTGCTCGGCCACGTGGTCCGCGGCGGAAGCCCCAGCTTCCGCGACCGGCTGGTCGCCGGGCGGCTGGCCCACGGAGCGGTCTGGGCCGCGCTGGCCGCGCCCGACGACATCCGCGCGCTGGCGGCGCGCGAGGGGCTGATGGTCGGCTGGGAACCCCGCGAGCCCGGCGGCGCCGCCACCCCCGACCGCAGCGTCCAGCTCTTCCCGCTCGACCACGTGCTGGCACAGACGGACGCGCTGCTCTCCGGCGAGCACCCCACCACCCGCGGCCGGGTCAAGCTGCTGGGGGCCGTGCAGGGCGTGCTGGCGCTGTAGGGCGAGCGCCACCGCTGCCCGACGGCACCCCACCCTGCACCACCACCCCGCACCGCGCTGGCGAGAAAGCGCGATCTCTGGCGCCAGGCCTCAGCGGTCGCGCGCGCCCACCGGCGACAGCGCCGCCAAGGCGACCGCCGCGCTGCCGGCCCCGAGCCCGACGAGCAGCCCATGCCCGCCGGTCCACGGCTGCGCCAAGCTCCAGGTCGCGTGGGCGCCCAGCGCCGCCAGCAGCCCCCCGCGGGCACGCAACAGGCCGAGCGCCAGCCCGCTGACCAGGCCGAGGATCGGGTCCATCGGGCAGACGAGCACCGTCCAGGCCAGTACAGCGCCCACGACGCCCACCCGCCGCTGCAGCGCCTCGCGGAAGAACAGCTCCTGGCCCACGACGACCAGGACCGCCGCGAGCGGAGCGAGCGACAGCGGGTCGAGCCCGGTGGAGAGCTGGTCGAGGAGAGGGCCGAGGCGACGACCGGCGTGCACCGGCGCCAGCGCGGGGCCGCCGACGGCGAGGAAGGCGCCCACGGCCACTGCGAGAGGGAGCGCGCCCGGCCGCCCCCACGCCGGTCCGTGGCCCTCCCGGGCCATGAGCACCGCGGCGACGAGGGCCAGCAGCAACCCACCGGCCGCCAGCGAGGCCCCCGGGGGCGCCGGTAGCGCGTCGGCGCCGCCGACCAGGAAGGTCGCCGGCCCAGCGACCGCCAGCCACCAGCAGACCCCCGCGAAGGCGAGCCCCGCCCAGGCGCTCCCCCCGCGGCCACGCGGTCGGACGCCCTGGCGCTCCAGGGTCCCGGTCGTGGCCCGCAGCAGCGCCCCGGCCGCCAGCAGCGACGCGCCCAGGGCCAGGGCGACGGGCAGGACTCCCGGCAGCAGCCCGCTGGCCGAGAGCAGCGCTCCCCCCAGCGGCACCGCCGCCGCCAACAGGGGGGCCGAGCCCGACACCGCCCAGCTCAGCCCGAAGGCGCCGACCGCCACCACCGGCAGGACCCGCATGGGGGCCGCCGCCCCGCCCACGAGATCCGCCGCCCCCCGCACCAGCCACAACCCCAGCGCCACCGCCACCGACAGCGCCGCCGGCAGCGCCACGATCCAGCTCCCCGGCGACAGCGCTCCCGACAGCAGCCCGCCAGCCGCCGACAGCAGCGCAGCCGCCGACGCCAGCCCCGTCCAGGCCAACCACTTGCCCACCACGATCTCGCCCCGCGACAGGGAGCTGGCCAGCAGCACCTCCATGGTCCCGCCCTCGCGCTCGCCCGGCAGGGTCTCGGCCAGCGGGCCGGTCAACAAGGAGATCGCGAGCAGGGCGAGGAGGAGTGTGCGGCGCGGCAGGGCCAGGGGCGCACGGGGCGGCAGCCGCAGCTCCACCGCCGGCGCCGGCTCGACACCGGCGAGCGCGGACCGCAGCTCCGGCCCCACAGCGCGCCCCCGAACCACTACCGGCGGCCCCACGGACAGCTCGACCGGCGCCCGCTCGGCGAGGGACACCCGGCCCTCCAACGCCGCCGGCAGCTCGCCCTGCACCACCGGCAGATCCGGTCGAGGAGCCCCTGGCAGCCGCACGACCGCGGCCGGCAGCAGCAGCGACAGCGCCACCAGCGCGAAGCCGCGTCCCCGACGGCCGGTGGCGGACCGGACGATCTCACGGCCCACCACCGCCTGGATCCGTGCGATCCTCATGGCGCATCGTCCCGTGACAGCAGTTGACAGTGCTCACAGGCCCCGCCGGGGTCGTAAGCACAGGAGACACCATGACCCCGGATCTGAGCTTGACCCAGACCAGCGCCGCCCCCCGCTGGACCGCCCTGCCCGCCTGGGCTTCCTTGCTCCTCGTGCCGATGGTCGGCCTGCTGGCCATCGAGGGTGTGCCCCGCCCGACCTGGGCCGAAGCCGGCATCGCGCTGCTCTGCGTGGCGATCATGGCCGCCCAGCTCGTCGTCGCCCGCCAGCTCGGCCAGGCGCGCCGCCGGCTCGACGAGCTGGTTCGCACCGCCCAGACCGACGAGCTGACCGGCCTCGGCAACCGCCGGGCCATGGCCCAGGCCATGCAGCGGGAGCTGCGTCGGGCCCGCCGCCAGGACACCCCGGCGTCCGTACTGGTGGTCGACCTCGACGGCTTCAAGGCCGTCAACGACCGCCTGGGCCACGCTCGCGGCGACGAGCTGCTGCGGGCCTTTGCCGACCTGCTGGTGCGCTACACCCGCGCCGACTTCGACGGCGTGTTCCGCTACGGCGGCGACGAGTTCGTCGTGCTCCTGCCCGACGCCACCGCTGCCGGCGCAGAGCGCGCTGCGGACCGCATCCGCCGCGCCTTCGGCCCCGTCGCGTCGCGGCGGGCCCCCGGCGTGTCCGTGGCCTGCTCCATCGGAGTGGCCGAGCTTGCCGAGCTGGCCGACGACGCCACGGTGGAGTCCTGGCTGGCCGCTGCCGACGCCCGCATGTACGCTGAGAAGTCCGGCGACAGCATGGTCTTCGAGGGCACCGAACACCGCTAGCCCATGGGGGCGATGCGACGGGCCGCGACACCCGAACGCTGTTCGACCGCTGGGCAAGGACTCCCTCATCGTCCGAGCCCCCCATGGTGCCGGCCCCAGAAGACCGCCGCCAGCGCCATCATCGCCACGCCCCCCGTCACGGCGACGACACCGCTGGCCAGCGTCGCCGACTGCCCCGCACCCGGAAGCGACGCGATCGGCAGCCACGCCGCGACCCGCGGGTTCGCCCAGCCCAGGCCGAGCAGTCCCGCCACGATGGCCATGGACCGCGACAACGGGCCGGAGAACCCCCGGCGGCTGGCCCCGGCGCCGGCCACCGCCCCCAGGCCGACGGCGGCCCCCGCCGCCGCCGCCAGGCTGCCATGGAGCATCCAGGTGCCGACCCGCTCCATGCCGAAGATGCCGTGCAGGAGCTGGAGCGTCGCCACCACGCCCGCGCCCATGGCGACGCCCAGCGCCAGCACCCGGGCCGCGCCGTGGGTCCAGGCGGGCACCGGCAACGGCAGCGTCGCCTCCACCACGCCCTGACCGCGATCCCGCCAGGCCAGCCCCGCCCCCATCACGACCCCGTACAGGGTGAACAGCACCGCCACGAGGCTGCCCATGCGGCCGGCCTGGGTGGCGATCGCCTGCCGCCGCGGGGGATCGGGCGGCACCTCGATCCGCCAGGCGGCGCCTGCCTCATCACGCAGCACCGCCTCGGCGCGCAGCAGCGTCGGGTCCGCTTGCAGCCCGGCGAGCACCCACCGCCCCGACCCCGACCAGGCCGCCAGCCGGGCCCGGCCCTCCGCGACGGCCGTCGCCGGATCGTCGTCCTCGACCAGGGAGAGCCCCGCGGCGTCCGCCGTCGGCGCCAGCCGCGTCGCCACCTCCGGTCGCACCGCGAGGGCCGGCGGCTGCAGTGGCCGCGCACCGCCAGCCGTCACCACCGCCACCGTGCCGACTGCCGCCACCCCCGAGAGCAGGCCCGGCCACGCCAGGGCCCGGATCACCATCCCCTCCCGGGCGAGCCGCAGCAGGACCGCGCCCGCGCCCAGCAGGACCGCCCGCAGCGTGCGCCTCACGATGCCGGTCCCGCCGCCTGCTCTCCCTCGCCCGTCAACCGCAGGAAGACCTCGCTCAGGTCGTGCACGCCCGCCTGCGCTCGCAGCTCGTCGAGGCTGCCCTCGGCGACGAGCCGCCCACCGGCCATGACGCCGGCCCGGGTCGCGACCGCCTCCACCTCGCCCATGATGTGGCTGCTCACCAGCACCGCCCGGCCCTCGCCCGCCAGCCGCCGCACGAGGCCCAGCACGTCGCGCCGTCCCGGCACATCCAGGCCGTCCGTGGGCTCGTCGAGCATCAGCACGGGGGGATCGTGGACGAGGGCGCGGGCCAGCACGACCCGCCGCTTCTGGCCCGTCGACAGCGTCCCGCAGGGAGCCTTGGCCAGCGCACCCGCACCCAGCGCGTCGAGCAGCTCCACAGCTCGGCGGGCGGGCTGGGGCACCCCCTGGATCGCCGCGAAGAGGCGGACGGCTTCCCGGGCCTTGAGCTGGGGCTCGAGCCCGGCTTCTGCGGGCACGTAGGCCAGCCGGGCCCGTGCGCCGAGGGGGTCGCGGGCGGCGTCGACCCCGTCGATCTCCACCCGGCCGCGATCCGGACGCAGCAGGGTGGCCAGCAGGCGCAAGGTCGTCGTCTTGCCCGCTCCGTTGGGGCCCAGCAGGGCGTAGACCTCCCCGCTGCGCACCTCCAGGCTCACGCCAGCGACGGCGTGCACCCGCCCCCGATCGGGGTCGTCGAAGCTCCGGGCGAGGTCGGTGGCGCGCAGCATGACGGGGAGCGTAGCCCCGTCGCCACGCCACGCCCGTCACGACCTGCCAACGCTCGGCGGCGAGGTGCGACTTCATGCCCATCCAAAGTCTCGACTTGACACGTAAAGTGCGGTAGCTTGGCGACATGGACCTGAACCCCCGAGAGACCGCGGACCTCGCCCGCTTCATCGCCCGGCGCCACCCTACCCGTGACGAGGTCGACCGCATCGCCCGGCTGGCGGGCATCGCCCTGGACGACACCCTGGCAGGCGGCATCGAGGCCGTCTGGAGCACCGTCGTGGTCGAGGCGCGGATCCAGGGACGTACCCGTCGCCTCGCCAAGGTCCTCCGCCGGCAGCCCGATCCCGATCCCGGCATGGCCGAGCTGTGCGCACTGCTGCTCGAGGTCGAGCCCGTACCCGCGTCGACCCGGCTGCTCCAGGCCAGCGCCGTCGTCGGTCTCATCGCCCTGATCGCGGCTGGCGCCCTGGCCCTTCGTGACGCCCCCGACGCCGCTGCGCCGGAAGCCGCTGTGCCCGAAGCCGCTGCGCCCGAGGCCGCAACACCCGAAGCAGCAGCACCCGAACCCGTGCTCGCCGTCGCCACGGAGGCGCCCGCACCGGTCGACACCCCCGCCGCGGTCGGCGCCCCGGGCACGCCCACCGACGACGCCAACGCCACCCCGGCCGCCTCCGACGTGCCCGCCCAGGCCAGCGCCCTGCCCTCGACCACCACCCCGCGGCGCCGTGGCTGCAAGGGGCAGGCCGGAGAGATCGTCGGCTACTGGTACGCCGGCGCCACCGCACCCGGCGCGGCCGGCGACACGATCACCGTGCCCCAGGACGTCAACGTCCGGGCCGACTACCCCGACAAGCACAACGGCTACGACGCACGTACCCCGGTGCGCTGCACGCTGGGGGCGGGCGACCGCATCACCCTGGGCGCCGATCCCATCCTGGTCCCCGGCGACCGCTACTGGGTGCCACTGGTCGCCACCGGCGCGACGAGCAGCTCGACCTCTACGCCGTAGTGGTCGCTCGGCTCGACCCGCTCGCCGGCAACTGACAGGGTCGGCTCCACGAAGCGGTGGCGGCTGCCTGCGACGTGGACGCGACCGGACGGGTCTCGTGCCAAGACATGGTCGAGGCGCGCCGCCTGTTCCGTGCCCGCGTACTGCATGAAGTAGAGCCGGTTGCAGTCGGTCGCCGTGAATGCCCGGCGGTGGTCGTCGGAGCAGGACAGCGGCGCCTGCACCGCGGCCACCGGGTCGTTGTCGAGCAGGCGGGCCTGGCGCACCTCGAGGTCGGCGTCGGCGGCGCTCCGCCCACGGATGGCGAGGTCGACGAGGCCGCCGTAGTGCTGCAGCACCGGCAGGCTGAGCGCGTTGTGCCACCAGTCGTGCTGGATCCGGTCCCCCGGGGCCAGCCAGGACTGCCGCGCGTAGAAGGGTCCGGCGTTGAGGTCCCCGGCCACGAGCACCAAGGCGTCCGCGGGCTGCCGCGCCACTTCCAGCCCCAGGCTGCGCGCCTGGACCACCCGCCGCCGCCACGCCGGCGGGTACGGGGCGAGGTGGGTATCGAACAGCGTTAGCCTGCCCAGCACCGGGTGCTCGAAGGAGCAGCGCAGCCACGAACGCAGGAAGCGTTCCTTGATGGGGAGGTCGAGGGCTTCGAGGCGATCCTGCACCTCGTAGGGGCGCACCTCGACCTCCAGCTCCCCGACGACGTGCTCTTCCCGCACCAGCACGGCGAGACCGTCGACGTGTCGGCGCGGCGGGCAGGCGACCCGGTAGCCGGCGGCGACCGCCAGGTCGCGCAGGGTGGTCTGGTCCCGGGCGTGCCACAGCTCCTGGACGAAGATGATGTCGGCGCCATCGTCGACCAGCAGCGCGATCACCTGGCGCCGCCGCTCGTCGACGAAAGGGCTCTGCTGGTAGACCCAGGGTCCGACATGGACGTCGAGCAGCGCGAGGTTCCAGCAGAGCACCCGCAGCGGTACGGCGTCCGCCACCGGTCGAGGGTTGCCCGCCTGCACCGCCTGCAGCCAGTCCGTCGGATCCGGCGGGGCGATGATGTCGACGTCGCCCCGCAGCAGGTCCACGGCACGGAGCTGCGCCCCCCCGGAGACCGCGTCGGCGATGTGCGCCATGCTCTCGGAGTCCACGAGGAAGTCGGCGTCGCCGCGCCCGGCCCCCAGCGGCACCGAGGGGCGGTTGCGGCGCAGCAGCGACCAGAGCGCGCGCGGGAGCACGCCGGGCATCATTCGATGTAGTCCCAGGCGCAGACACCGCCATCGCACACGAAGCCCGCGGCGTCGGGGCAGTCGCAGGCGGTGTCGGGGATCAGCTCGCAGTCGAGGTCATCGGCGACCTGCAGCACGTGGTACAGCTCTTCGGTGTCGGCGGTGTTGTTCGCCACGAGGTTGCGCGTGCATCCGCAGCTCGTCCCCGGCAGGGGGTAGCCGCAGTCGTCGGCCGTCTCGCAGGCTTGGACGATGGCGAGCTGGGCGTCCCACTCGTCCGCCACGATGGCGCAGGAGTCAACATCGGGGTCACAGGCCACCAGCAGCAGCAGGCCGAGGATCATGGGGGCTCCGAGGCTGGCGGCAGCTTAGCCGGACGCAGCCGGATACGCGGCGGCATGGTCCGTGTCCCCGACTCGCTCCCCTCCGCCGTCGCCCTCAGCCTTACGCTGTTCGGACCGGGCGTGTCGCACGCCGCGGATCTGCAGTGGCGCGCAGCACTGGGCGGGCAGATCGACGCAGACCCCCACGGCATCGCCGACGTGGGGCTCCGCAGCGGCGACTGGTCCGCCGAGCTGCTGACGGACACCCTCGACCTGCGCTGGCGGCCCGAAGGCGACCACGGCCGCGCCTGGGTGGCCGCCCGCGTGGCCACCATCGCCGCCGGGCTGTTCATCTCTCCGTGGACGGACGGCGCCCCCGACCCGTCCGCCGCGCTGCGCAGCACCTACGGCGGCGTCGAAGCCGGCGCACTGCGCTACCTGCCGCGTGGCTTCTACGCCGGCGTGCAGGGCAGCGCCCGTTACCAGGCCTTCGGCGCGATGCCCGACACCACCGTGGCCGTCCCCGAAGCCCGCCCGGTGGGCGACGCCGACCTCCTTCTCGGCTTGTGGAGCCCCGACGTCCAGGCCTGGAGCCGCGCCGGCGTGGACGCCTGGATCGAACCGGGAGAGGGCAGTCGGATCGCCCCCCACGTCCACCTCCAGGCCACGGTCTGCCCCATCTGGACCCTCGCCCCGCTCGTCGAGCTACGCGTCGGCGCCGCCCAGCACCAGGACGCCGTCACCCGCACCCGCCTGGGCGGGCTCAACCCCTACGTCGTGCCCCTCGCCGGCGCCGCCTGGGCCGAGTGGTGGGTCGAAGACTACCTCGCCACCCGCCTGGGGCTCCGGGGACGGATCCCCATCGACGGGGCCGAGCTGTCCCTGTCGGCCTTCGCGGACGCAGCCCTCGCCGAAGAGATCGTCAGCAGCCAGCCCGCCGGCCCTTGGGGTGTGGGCTTCGGCGGCCAGGCGGGGGTCGCTGCCGGGCGCTCCCACGCCGACCTCGCAGTCGGCCACGCCCCCTGGATCGAACGCCAGGACGGCGTCGGCCGGACCAGCGTCTACCTGATGGTCGGCGTCGACTGGGGCCAGGGCGCGCGGCTCTGGCATGCCGCCGACTGAGCGCCCCGCGGATCAGCGCTCCAGCTCGAAGTCGCAGTTCCAGTCCTGCAGGAAGTTGTCGATGTCGCCGGTCAGCACGTCGTCCTTGGGATCGACAGCGGCGTTGGTGATGCTGTAGCAGTCGTCCTGCCGGCCGTCGTAGCGGCACGAGTCCAGCGCGATGGAGACGCCGTACTCCTTGGTGAGCATGGGTGTGCCGCCGGAAGCCGTCGCCGTCACATCGAAGGTGATCTCCCGGTCGGTGCCGTCGGCCTGGGTGAAGGCGATGAAACCCTCGCCGTCGAATTCACCGCTGCGCCCCGCCGACAGGTCCAGCGCCATGTCGACGGGCACGGTGTCGTGGCCGCAGTCCAGGGGCCCCTCCCACGACCCGTCGAGGGAGGGAGAGCAGGCCAGCAGGGTCAGGCTGAGCAGGGAGATCATGGGCACCTTCTCGCCCGAGGAGGGCGTCCAGATGGGCACGCGGCCGGGGGAAGCGCGCGAGAGAGGGGGGGAAGCGCCCCAGTTTGTCCCGGCAGGGCGCGACCGGCACCCCATCCACCGCGGCAAGCTGCCACTCGGACGAACCACCGAGGCCTGAAGCGGCTGCCCGCCTGCGTTGCACGACGGGCCCCACTCCGACATCATGGCCGCGCTCACCTCCACGCTCGGTGCCCCTCATGCCTACCTCCGCACTCGAAGCCGTCCGCCACTACGAGACCCTCGTCCACGAAGCGCGGAGCCTCAATGACGGCTTCGTCCGGCTCCACGAACGCACCGAGCTGGCGATCCGCGAGGTGCAGACGCAGCTCGAAGACGCGCTGCGGGCGCTGTCCGTCAGCTACCTCCCCACGATGGACGCCACGTCTCTCGCCGAAGCCGAGCGCCTCACCGGCTTCCGCGGCTTCAGCCGCCGCGATCCGCTCAAAGCCATGGCCCGCGAACACAAGGTGCTCCAACAGACCGTCGCCCGCATCGAAGCCGACGAACGCTACCACCGCCGCGAGTTCCTGGTCGGTCCGGTGGGTGAGCTGACCCGGGCCCGCCAGGAAGCGCAGAGCCTGCTGGAGCCCTGGGACGTGGAATGGAACCGCTTCCAGGACCTCGACGGCTTCCAGGAGCTGCTGGATGTCGGGTACGACACGCCGGCCTTCTCGGAGAAGTTCTGGGAGCCGTCCTACTGGAAGCACTGGGCGGCCGGCGACCGGATCTGCGAGGCCCTCGGCATGGACGACTTCGGCGACGACGTGCTGCCCGCCTGGCAGAAGGTGGACGCCGAGTGCGCCCGCTGGCAGCAGGAGCTCGCCAAGGTCGACGCCCGCATCGACGAAGTACACGAGCTTGTGCGCCAGCACGACGAAGCGCTGGCCCGCATCCCCCGGCTTCCGGAGATCTACCTGGAGCACAGCCAGCAGGTCCTGGCCGAGCACCTCGCACACGCCGACCCGAGCCTGCTCGACACCTGGCTGCGCCAGGAGGACCCCGAACCGCGCCCCGTCCGCCTCGCGCTGCGCCGGGTCGCGGGCCTCTCGGCCAAGCGTGACTTCCTCCAGGAGCTCAAGACCAAGGGCATCCACGCCCAGGTCGAGGACCTTCGCAAGCGGCTGCGCAAGTACAACCACAAGATCGTGAAGTACGGGCGGCCCAAGTACGTGGGGCGGCGGCTGGAGGACCGCGACCTGGACCTGAAGTTCCAGGCCAAGATCGAAAAGCTGCGGGCGCGCCAGGACAAGGTCGAGCGGCTGGTGGACCGGCTGCTGGCCTACGACGACTACGACCGCTTCGACCTGGACCAGGATCCCGAGCTGTGGTGGATCGAGATGACGGGAAAGCGTCCTGGCAGCATGACACCGACCCTGCGCGGCTGGTACGAGCGCCACCCCGGCGCCGGCCCCACGCACGATCCCCAGGTCGACGCACCCGTGCGCGCGGTCGCCGAAGCCGCGGCCGACCGCGAGCTGGACGCGCTGGACTACCTGTCGTGAGCCGCCGACCGCACAGCATCACCCGAGGTCAGCCTTGAAGCTCCGCGTCCTGTCCTACGCCATCAACGGCCGCGGCATGGGCCACCTCGTCCGCCAGCTCGCCATCCTGCGCCAGGTACGGCGCCTCTGCGGGCTGCTCGACGTCAAGGTCGAGTGCTGGGTGCTGACCAGCAGCGAAGCCGACACGCTGGCCCGGCGCGAGGGCTTCCCGGCGATCAAGCTGCCGAGCAAGGCCATGCTGCGCGACGGCGGGCTGAACCCCCACGCCTTCCTGGCCACGCTGCGCAGCACCGTGCTGCAGGCGGTCAGCAGCCTCCGCCCGGACCTCTTGCTGGTCGACACCTTCCCCGGCGGCAGCGTCGGCGAGCTGGTGCCGGTCCTGGAGCTGGTCCCACGGCGCGTGCTCGTCGCCCGCCGCGTGCGGCAGGAGTTCGCCGAGGAGGGGGCCTACCAGGCCCTGCTGCCGCTCTACCAGCGGCAGATCCACCCCGACGACCGAGGCACGGGTCCCATCCTCATCCGCGAGCACCACGAGCTGCTCGACCGCGACGCGGCCCGAACAGCGCTAGGCATCGCCCGCGACCGCGCCGTCTACGTATCGCTCGGTGGCGGCGGCGAGCTGTCGGCGCCCGCGCGGCTGCCGGGGATCACCCGGGACCTGGCGGCACGTGGCTGGCACGTCGTGGTCGGTGCCGGCCCGCTCTACCAGGGCGACGAGGCCCGTGGGCCCGGGATCACCTGGCTGTCCCGCTACGTCCCCGTCGAGCTGCTTCCCGGCGTCGACGCCGCCGTCAGCGCGGCCGGCTACAACAGCTTCCACGAGCTGATGCACGCCGGGATCCCCACGGTGTTCCTGCCGCTGGGCCGCATCGCCGACGACCAGGCGGCCCGAGCCCGCCGGGCGGAGGCCGCCGGAGCAGGCCGCGTAGCCGCCACCCTCGACGACATCGCCGCCCTCCTCGACAACCCGGGGGATCCCGCCGCGGCACGTGCCCTGGTCCCCGCGGGTGGGGCCCGACGCGCCGCGCTGCTCGCCCTCGACGGGCTGGTCCCCGCCGACGATCTCGCCCTGGCCGACCGCATGCTGGCCCCGGGCCTGGAGCGCAGCCTCGCGGCCCTCAGCCCACCGGGCCAGGCGCCGGGCGTGGCGCTCTCACACGCCATGGAGGTGCTCCGCGTCCTGTCTGGCGGCACGCCCTCGGAGCGCGCACACAAGGCCGCGCTCCTCGCCGAGCTGCGCGAACAGGGCGCCGTGGGTTCGCGGTCCGACGACACCTCCGACGACTCGGTCGACGCCGACGTCGCCTTGACGGCCTTCATCGACGCCTGCACCGCGCACGAGCTGCCGCTGGACACCGCCGTCTCGCTGCTGCGTGGCCTCCGCAAGAAGTTCCCGGCAGCCCGCGGTCCGGCGCTGCTCGCCGCCTGTGAGCGCCTGTTCGCCGCCTGGGCCCCGTTCGACGACTGGATGGGGGCGGTCAGCCTGCTGCGGGCCGTCCCGGTCCAGCGCACCCTGCGCCTGGAGCGCTTCGTCGACGACCTGGTCGGCTGGCTGCAGGCCGAAGAAGACCTCTTCGACGCCCTGCGCAGCTTCTCGCGCCTGGAGGGCCGCGGCCAGCGTCCCGTCGCCGAGGTCCTCGTCCACCTGCGCCGCGGGGAGACCGCGTGAGCAGCACCAACACGCTGCGGCGCCGCGTCCTGGACGGACTCCGCGCTGGCCGCCCGACGACCGGCCCGCTGCAGGTCCACGTCGACGTCACCAACGGCTGCAACGCCGCCTGCGTCACCTGCTGGGACCACAGCCCCCTGCTGGACACGCCCCGCCCGCCGAGCTGGAAGCGCCAGCGCCTGCCGCTGCCGCGCTTCCGCGCCCTGGTCGACGACCTCGTAGGCTTCGGATCCGTGCAGGCGGTCGTGATCTCGGGCATGGGCGAGCCCCTGACCCACCCCGATGTCTACGACATGCTGGCCCTGGTCAAGGCGCAGGGCTGGCACCTCACCCTGCTGTCCAACCTCGTCGCCGCCGACGCCGATCGCCTGGGCGCCATCGGCGTGGACAACCTCCTGGTGGGCGTGCACGGCGCGAGCCCTGACGTCTACGCCGCCTTCCACCCCGGCTGGTCGGAGCAGCACTTCTTCACCATGTGCCGCCACATGCGGCGGCTCGCGCGCGCCGGCACCCGCCTGCGGCACGTCCAGGTCATCGACCGCCACACCGCTCCCGAAGTCGTCGACATGGTGCGATTCGGCAAGCTCTTCTCAGCCGACCGCGTCAACTACAAGCTCGCCAGCCTCGCCGAGGGCACGCAGGCGGTCATCATCACCGACGAGCAGGCCGCGTGGCTGGTCGACGAGGGGATCCCGGCCGCCCGCGCGCTGGCCGCGCACTTGCAGGTCCACACCAACCTCGACCTCTTCGAGCGCCAGGTCCGCGCCCACCTGGGCTCGACACAGACGACCACGCCCATGGACGAGGTGGGCTGCGCCATGGGCCACGTCTACACCCGGGTGACCGTCACCGGCGACGTGCTGTACTGCTGCAACCCCGCAGTACGGGTCGGCTCCCTCGACGACGCCCCCATCAGCGCGCTGTGGAGCGGTCCACGGTGGCAGGCGCTGCGGGAGCGCATCGCCCGCCACGACTGGTTCCCGGGCTGTGAGCGCTGCGGCAAGTTCGAGCAGAACGTGAAGTGGCGGCGGCGCCTCGACGACTCGACGGCGGCGTCGTGAGCCGCCCCTGGACCGATGGCGGACCGCTCCCCAATGGGGTGATCGAGTGGCAGGTCGCCGGCGCCTGCAACTACGACTGCAGCTACTGCATCCAGTCGCCGCGCTTCCGGCGCGGGCGGCCCGTCGCCGAGAGCCTCGACGCTGCGGTCGACTGCTTCGCAGCGCTCCCCGGCACCTGGGAGATCAAGTGCAGCGGCGGAGAGGCCTTCGCCCACCCTCTGTTCATGGGCAGGGTCGTGCCGCGGCTGATGGACGACACGCCCCACGCCATCAGCGTGCTCACCAACCTCAGCGCCGAACGCCGGACCCTGTTCTCCTTCGTGCAGCGCACCCGCGGCCGCCTGCGGGTCCTCTCCGCGAGCCTGCACCTCGAGTCCGTCGACCCCGCGCACTTCGTCGACAAGGCCCGCTGGGTGCAGGATCTGCTCGACCCCGACAGCCGCATGGTGATCAACCAGGTGGTCCTTCCGGGGCGAGAGGCCGAGGCCCTCGCCTGCCGTCGCCTGGTAGAGGACGCGGGTGTCGCCTGGTTTCCGCAACTGTACAAGCACAAGCGGCCACGCGCCGAGCGGGTCGCGGGCGGCGACCCCATGACCGTGGCCACCTACCCGGACGCCGACGCGCTGCGCGCCGTCCTCGGCGACCGTCCCGGCCCCCGGGAAGCGAACCTCGCGCCGAGCTACCGGGGTCGTCCCTGCCTGTCGGGGGTGCGCTACTTCGTCGTCGACAAGGACGGCGATGCCTGGGCCTGCCGCAGCGCTCGACGGCACCAGCAGGGCTTCCTCGGCAGTGTCTTCCGCGGTGAGCTGCGGCTCGCCGACGCCCCGAGGGCGTGTCCCTACGACATCTGCCCCTGTACGGTGCCGGCGAATCGCGGCATGATCGGGGAGCGCGGCCCACACCGGTCCACCGAGTCGCGACGAACGGATGCCCCCGTCGTGGGTGGGCACCCCCGGCACGCACCTCCGGAGCCACCGTGAGAACCCTCCCGCTCGCCACGCTCGGGCTGCTCCTCACCGGCTGCGGCGACCAGGAAGCCGAAGCCCGCGCCGACACGGCGCCGACAACGACCCCGGCACCGCGGGTGATGCTGGGCCCGCTGCCGACCCCGCCACTGAACACCGGGGATGGCTGGCACACCGACTTCCGCAAGGCCTTCCACCATGGCCTCGTGATCGACCTGCCCGAAGAGACCATCACGGTCGAGGTGCTCTCCATCGGCGAGCTGGTGGTCGAGCAGGACACGGGCCTGCACGTCGGCGATCCCCTCGCCGCCCACACCGCGACGGCGCTCACCCTCAAGCTGCCCCCGGGCCGGTACATGGCCCAGCTCAGCGAGGTGGACATCCGCGCCAAGGACGGCAGCGCCGAAGCGACAGGCACCGCCGCCTGCCGGCTGAAGCTGGCCGAGGGCCACGCCGAGTCGTGGCGCTTCGCCGGCAGCTTCGGCACCGAAGACGGGCTCGGCGCCTGGATGACCGACGAAGCCCACGAGATCCTCGCCCAGGGCGGCCGCACCGGGGCACGATCGCGCATCGGCCTCGCGGCGTCCCGCGACGGGCTGACCAACGGCCTGGCCAGCAGCCACCACGAGGGCGCTGGAGAACCCGACGTCGCCTGGTGCCACACCGGTTTCGGCGGCGGCAACTACGACCTGTACGTCGGCGTCGACGCCGATGGCCGGCCCGTCGAGCTGGTAGCCGACTTCCAGCTCCTGATGGAGCCCGTCGAAGCCCAGGGCACCGTGGACGATCCGTACACCGAACCCCCCGGCATTGTCTCGCTGCCCGTCCTCGACGAGATCGGCATCACGGTTCGGCGCGCCCACGACGACGAGACGACCGCGCTGTCGGGGCTGCCCATGTGGTTCGAGATCGACGCTCGCGAGAACCGGCGCGACCCACGCCTGGGCTACCCAGAGGTCCGGGGCTACGACGCCGAGGGCGCCCCGGTGCCGCTCAACATCACCAACGAGGGCTTCCGCATCCAGGTGGCGCTGCCCATGACCGGCGAAGCCATTCCCGCGCGGATCGTCTTCTCGCTGCGCATCGGCTTCGAGCCGCTGTGACCGGCTAGCGGTGTTCGGCGCCGGCCCCACCGCTCGCCAGCAGGCGCGACCCGGCGCACCAACCTAACGATGTTCGACGCCCTCGGGAGCGAGCGCATCGCCCGCCCGCTCCCGCAGCGACTGGAGCCGCTCGGCTTCGTGCTCGACCAGCCAGGCGTCGTCGGACAGCAGCCGCCACGCGGTGGCGAGGTGGGGGCGGGCTTCTTCCTTCCGGTCGAGCGCCCACAGGCACTCGCCCAACTCCTCGAAGACGTAGCCGTCGGGGCTTCCGGCCGCCTCCCACTCAACTTGCAGGGCCTCCAGCACCGGCAGCGCCTCCTCGCAGCGGCCCAGCTCCCGCCAGGCGCGGGCCACCGTCCAGCGGGCGATGCGCAGCGGCCCGGGCGCACCGGCCTGCTCTCGCCAGGCGACACCCTTCTCGAACAGCGGGAGCGCACGCGCTGCTTCGCCCCGGTCCATGAACGTCCAGCCGGTGTTGTTGTACAGCGCACCCAGCCAGCGGCGCGCGGCGGGGTCGTCGCTGGCTTCGGCCCGGGCGATGGCCTTGAGGTTCCAGTCCAAGGCGTCGTCCGGCGGCAGGACGATGCCCAGCATGTGCATGGCATCGACGGCGAGGCCTGACAGGCCCGCGGCATCGGCCCGCGCCAGCGCGTCCTCGAAGAGGGGGGCCGAGCGCGCCGGGTCGCCCCCGGAGTTCAACATCCGACCACGCTCCAGGGAGAGACGGACAAAGACCTCGGCTCCGGCTGGCGGATCGGCGGCCGTCGCCGCGGCCGCCTGGGTCCGGTCCAGCGTGGCCCGGGCGTCGTCGAAGCGCCCCTGCAAGCCCTGGGTGCGGGCGATGCGCGTCCACAGGCAGAGGGCGGCGTCGGCACCCTCGGCTTCAGCGGCAGGGAGGAGGGCGCGGTAGGCCGCTTCGCTGCCGGCCGGGTCACCGAAGTCGAGCAGGGCATCGAGATCCGCAGGCATGGCGGCGACCGGGGCGGGTGGGGGTGGCAGCGCGACCGCGTCGGCCGGCGCGCGCGCCGCGCAGGCGACGAAGAGCAACAGGGGGACCATGGCCCCATCATGCCACGCGCCCCGGCCACCTCGACTGCGGTACCGTCCCGCCGTGCCGCAGCCTGCCCCGCGCTACCCGCTCCGTGGCGTCGTGTCCTGGAACATGAACACGACCTGCAACTACCGGTGCAGCTACTGCACGCAGCGCTTCGTCGACGACCGCGGCCAGTGGGCAGCGGACCTGCCGGCCTTCGTCGACGCACTCACGGCGCTGCCCGGCGACTGGGAGGTCAAGCTCTCCGGCGGCGAACCCTTCCGCCACCCGGGCTTCCTGGACGCCGTGGCCGCGCTCAGTCAGGGCGGCCTCGTGGTCAGCGTGGTGACCAACCTGTCGGCCCCCCTCGACCAGCTCGTCGCCTTCGCCGACGCCACGGCCGCGCAGCCGGGGGTGCTCTCCGCCTCGTTGCACCTTCAGTACGTCGAGCCCCGCGAGTTTCGCGACAAGCTCGCCGCCTTCGCGCGTGCATACGCCGGTCGCGTCCACGCAACCTGCGTCGCCACGCGCGACAACCTCCCCCGGCTGCCCACGCTCCGAACGCTGTTCGGCGACGCCGGGCTGGAGCTGCGCGTCCAGCCCGAGAAGCAGGACCGCGACGTGATCGCCTACACCCCGGCAGAGCGCAACACCCTGGTGGCGCTGGGCGGCCACAACGGCACCGGCCTGGTCGACCCGGACCTCTCCGGCCGCATGTGCTGGGCGGGGGCCCGCTACTTCATCGT
This sequence comes from uncultured Enterobacterales bacterium, assembly GCA_964599085.1. GTDB lineage: Bacteria > Myxococcota_A > UBA796 > UBA796 > UBA2385 > J125. The sequence goes on from CAZRFD010000001.1 coordinate 119,705, forward strand.
GGACCACCGGGGTGAAGCCTGGCGCTGCTACCCGGCGCGCCGCCGGCGGCGCGAGCACCTGGGCAACCTGCTGTCGCCGGGCTTCCGGCTGCCACTCGAGCCCACAGCCTGCCCCTACGCCTACTGCAATTGCACCGTGCCCCAGCAGCGCGGCATGGTGCACATCGACGACGCCCCGTCGGCGTCAGCCCGCCCCCGGAAGCTGGAGACCCGATGCTCGCCGGAGACATGAAGCTCAAGACCTTCCTCGCCCTCGCGGCGCTCGGCGGCGCCGTCACCATCGGCGGCTTCGCCTTCTGGCGTGTGCAGCACCCGCCACCGCCAGAGGCGCCGCGCGCCGAAGCCGCGGCACCCGCAGCACCCGCAGCACCCGCAGCACCCGCAGCACCGGCCGAAGCCGCCGCCCCCGCCGAGGCAGCCACACCGACCGAAGCCGCTGCACCCGCCCCAAGCTACGAAGCCGACGTGCTCGGCTTCGTCGGCAAGGACCTCGGCACGAAGAAGAAGAAGGACGCGATCAAGGGCCGGCCCTACAAGATCAACGTCTACCAGGACGACGGCAAGCCCACGGCGAACCGGGCGAAGGTCGATCTGGACCGCGACGATCACTGGGACGAGAAGTGGACATTTGATGACGACGGCAGCGTCAGCCGCAAGGTCTCCAGCAATGACGACGAGACCTACGATGTCGAGCAGATCTGGGACGGCAGCGCCTGGCGGGACGCCGGCTGAGCGTCTTGCGGACGTCCCGCGGGCGTGCTTGCCTGGGGGTGGACAGGCGGCCCTGTCCGACCAGCTCCCGGCACGACATGATCCGCTCCCCGGCCCGCGCCGCCCCGCTCGACTCGTGTGACAGCACCCGCACCGCGGGGTCCTTCGGCAGCATCACGATCCCGATGCGGGTCGAGGGAATGTTCTTCCAGGTCAGCGCCGCCGACCGGGCGCAGCTCCCCTCGTCGCCCCCCCTGCCCCTGGCGGGGCGCGGCGCGATCCGCGCAGCACTGCGGCGCAGCCTGTCCCGAGAGGACCGCACCCGCCACCGCAGCGCCGAGCGCGTGACCCGCCTGCGCCTGGCCCTGGGGCGCGGTGCGGTGGCCCTGGAGCTGCCCGACGACGACAGCCGCACCGGCTGAGCCGGCGAGGCTCCGCGACCACGGCGGCGGGCGAGCGGTTATCGGCCGCAGCCTGCCGAGGTCCGCCATGCCCGACTCCAGCCCGACCGCCAGCGACGCCAACGCCGACGAGGGCGCCACCGCAGACTCCGTGGCCGCCACCATCGCCGCCGAGGCGCGGCGACGGCGCACCTTCGGGATCATCTCGCACCCCGACGCCGGCAAGACGACCCTGACGGAAAAGCTCCTGCTGTACTCGGGGGCCATCCACCTCGCGGGCTCGGTGAAGGGGCGCAAGGCCGGGCGTCTCGCCGTCAGCGACTGGATGAAGATGGAGCAGGAGCGCGGTATCTCCATCACCAGCTCGGTGCTTCAGTTCGAGTACCAGGGCGCCGCCCTCAACCTGCTGGATACCCCGGGGCACGCCGACTTCAGCGAGGACACCTACCGGACCCTGGCCGCCGTCGACTCGGCGGTGATGCTCATCGACCACGCCAAGGGCGTCGAGAGCCGGACCCGCAAGCTGTTCGAGGTCTGCCGCATGCGGCAGCTCCCCGTCATCACCTTCATGAACAAGCTGGACCGAGCGGGGCTCGACCCGCTGGAGCTGCTCGACGACGTGTCGTCGACCCTGAACCTGAAGGTCGCGCCGCTGACCTGGCCCATCGGCATGGGGCGGGACTTCAAGGGCGTCGTCGACGTCCGCACCCGCGAGGTGATCCTCTACCAGGCCGAGGGCCGGCATGGCTCGGGGGTCCTCGACCAGGCCCGGGTCTCCTTCGACGAGGCGCGTGCCCTCATCGGCGAGTCGCTGCACGACGAGGTCGCCGAGCAGCTCGAGCTGCTCGAGGTGGCCGGCGACGCCTGGGACGACGAAGCCTTCCTGGCCGGCGAGCTGAGCGCCGTCTTCTGGGGCTCCGCCATGACCAACTTCGGGGTGGAGCCCCTGCTCCGCTTCCTGGCGGAGACCGCCGCCCCGCCGCGCGCCCGGACCGCGGTCGAGGGGGACGACGACGGCGCCCGCGTCCAGGTCGAGCCGACGGACGAGGACTTCACCGGCTTCATCTTCAAGATCCAGGCGAACATGAACCCGCGCCACCGCGATCGGGTGGCCTTCATGCGGGTGGTCAGCGGCCGCTTCGACCGCGGCATGGACGTCGTCATCGGCCGCAGCGGCGAGTCGCTTCGCCTGGCGAAGCCCCACAGCTTCATGGCCGCCGAGCGCTCCATCGTGGAGACCGCCTGGCCCGGCGACATCGTCGGCCTCCACGACCCCGGGCGCCTGCGCATCGGCGACACCCTGGCCGCCGGCCGCCGGCTGCGCTTCGACGGGATCCCCCGCTTCGCGCCTGAGTTCTTCTGCCGGGTCATCCTCAAGGATCCGATGAAGGGCAAGAAGGTCCAGACCGGCCTCACCCAGCTCTCCCACGAGGGCGTCATCCAGCTCTTCTACAGGCCGGCGGTCGGCAAGCAGGACGCCTGGCTGGGCGCGGTCGGCATGCTGCAGTTCGAGGTGCTCAAGGAGCGCCTCAAGAACGAGTACAAGGTCAAGGTCGAGCTGGAGCGGCTGCGCTTCAACCACGCCCGGTGGATCGGCGGGGCGCCCGAGGGGCTGGCCTGGCTGCAGGGCCGCCGCGACTACATCGTCGTCGAGGACCGAAACGAACAGCCCGTCGTGCTCGCCGAGACGCCGTGGATGCTGGAGTACGCCCAGAGCAACGCCCCGGGGCTCGTGCTCTACGACGTGGAGCCGCTCTGAGCTGGCGGCGACCGCAGTAGGATGGCGGCTCCTCCGCCGCCCGGGTGCCGCCGTGCTGAAGCTCCTGCCCCTGCTGCTGGCCTGCGCCCACTCGACCTCCACTGGTGACGCCGGCGCGGTCGTGGTGCTGGCCCCCGGGGTCGAGGACCGCATGGCCACCGTCCCGGCGCCACCCGGCGACGTACCCGGCAGCCTCGGCCCGGCGCTGCCCGCCCTCGCCGGCCAGACCGAGGTGCGGGTCGCCGAGGGGCGAGCGCTCGACATCCAGAGCTTCACCCTGGGGGCAGACCTCTCGCCGCTCGCCCGCATCGACACCGGCGAAGCCGGCATGTTGGCGGCCCACCTCGCGGCCCACCCACGCTTCCGCCTCACCCGCTGGCAGGGAGCCACCATCGCCTGGCTGCGACGCAGCGACCAGCAGCTCGGGCGCACCGTCGGCTGGGGCGGCTTCCACGAGCCCGTGACCGCGGGGGGGGCCGGCACCTGGCGCGCCGGCCTGCGGATCCGCCCCCGGGCACCTTCGATGCCCTGGACGGACTCGCGGCTCGTCGATCGCTTCACGCCCGACGACAGCGTCTTGTCGGTCCATGCGTGGAAGCCCGACGACGCCGCCCACCCCGACCGCCGCGCAGCCGCCATCGAGGTGCGCGCCAAGGAGCTGACGCTGGAGGTGATCGAGCAGTCCGACCGGCTGGAGCTGGTCGCCACCAGCGCCGCCATCAAGGAGGTCGCCCGCGACCTGCTCGATCTCGACCGCTTCCACGGCGACGCCGATCTCCAGCAGCGGCCCTGGGGCTGGCTGCCACCGGGCGAGCCCACCCACGATCCGCGCGGACTCTACGTGACCGAGACGGACGCCGGGGTCGACATCCGGGGGCGGCTCAACCCGGGCGCGCCTGGCTGGACCTGGGCCCGCATCACCGACGCCGCCGGGCGGCCCTGGCTGGAGTCCCTGACCGCTGCAGCGACCCTGGAGCGCATCGGCTGGTCCGACGACGACGCGCTCAGCTTCTGGTTCCAGGGGCGGGTCCCGACGGACATGCCGGTCCCCGCAGGAGCCATCGTGGAGGCCTGGTTTTCGGCCGATGACGGTGGAGCAGCGCAGCCGGTGGGCCGCTGGTCCGTGCCCTGAGCCGGCCGGCTGGACGTCGCCGCGACGTGTCAGCGCCGAGCGCCGCGCGGCTCGCCGAAAAGAGTGGTGGGCACCCCGACCACGAGGCCGGCCAGGGTGCCCACCAGCAACCCCCCACCACCGAGCCGTGCCCCCGCCGCCGCGCCCGCCAGCGCAAGCAACGCGAGGGAGACCCATCGCGCCGCCTGCGCATCGAGGAGGACGACCGGCATGTCGCGTCCATCCACGACCGTCGCGCCCCTGCGGGCGCGCTGGAGGTCGGTGTGGAGGACCGGTTGGGACATGCCGTGCTCACTGCTGGCTACCCCCCGGGGATCTCCGCGGCCGTTCCCCAGATGCGACACGGCCGTCGACGCGGTCGCTCCTCAGCCCTGCGGATCCCGGTACGCGCGGGGCAGCCAGATGTCCCGGCCCAGGTGCAGCAGGCAGAGGAGCTGGATCACCCGCCACGACAGGTCATGCCCCCCCTCGAGGGCATGCCGGGCGCTGCGCGGGTAGCGGTGGTGGCCGTTGTGGTAGCTCTCGCCGTTGGTGAACACGGAGAGCCAGGCGACATCGCGGGACCAGTCACCCGTGTCCCAGCGCTGCACACCGAAGGCCGGCCAGTGGCAGATGCTGTTCACCGACCAGCTCGTGTTGGTCAGGAAGAGGTGAGCGAGCCACAGCCACAGCAGGCCCCAGGCGCCGTCGATCCACCAGGCCACCAGGAGCTGCAGCGCAAACAACGCCGGCATCACGAGCGGCACATCGAGCAGCCGCATCAGCCGCTCCTTCTTCAGGTCGGGGCACAGGCTGACCCAGTCGGCCTGCCGCAGACCGAGCAGCCGCCGCAGGTCGTGCCACAGGATGACGGCCTGCTGCCCGAAGCCCGACAGGGCAAACAGGATGGCGGGCAGGGCCCGCCGCGTCCCGATGAGCCAGCCGGAGTGACCGTGCCAGAAGCCCTTGGTGGGGGTGTGGGGATCTTCTTCGGCGTCGGACTTGGTGTGGTGCAGCCGGTGCAGGCCCACCCACATCATGGGCGAGCCGGAGTGGGTCGCGCCTAGCAATGTAAGGACCCAGCGGACGGGGGGGACCGCCACGAAGGCGCGGTGGGTGAGCAGGCGGTGGTAGCCGACAGTGTTGCCCAGGCCGGCGAGGTTCACGGCGACCAGCCACGAGAGGACGCCGACCAGCAGCGGATGGACCGTCACGCCGACTCCCGCTGCCCGCGCGTGGCCGCCAGGGCGCGGCGGAGGATCCGGACGACCGCGCGCAGCTCGTCGAGGCCATCCTGTGGGGGGGCGCCCTCGAGCACGAGGTCCGGTGCGCCCGTGCCCAAGAGCGGCGGCCGCACCCGGAGCGCCACCCTCCCCGCCGGGTGCCGGAGGTGGATGCGCGCCGGCGCCCAGCGGTCGACGCGCCAGCGACCGAAGGTCGTGCCGGGGCCGATGGGCTGCAGCCGTGCGGCGAGGTCCTCCGGCGCCAGGGAGATACCCAGCGACCGGCCCAGCTCCCACTCCAGCCGATCCTCCGGCACCAGCCAGAGCAGCGCGCGCACCCGCTCCCGCCGGGACTGTGGGGCGAGGAGGAGCTGGCGGTCATCCTCCCCCACCAGGATGCCCAGGTCCTGCCAGGCTGCCAGCGCCTCGGGGAAGAGCGCGCGGGGGTGCCGCCCGAAGACCGAGCGGAAGCGGTCGAGGTCGACCGTGTCCGTGTCCCGCAGATCGTGCACCAGGTAGGACAGCGCGTCGTCGCGCAGGTCGACGTCGTGGCCGACCCAGCGCGCCGGCCCCTCTGCCCCCACGTCGTCGTCGGGATCACGGTACTCGTGCCAGCCCTGGCCGAAGATCCGCGAGCGTGCCGAGGTCCCCAGCCCCAGCAGGTGCAGCGGGGCGTCCTGTTCGGACGCGAGCTGCGTGTACGCCGTGAACTCGCCGAAGACGTTGGGCTGGCTGCCGTCTTCATCGATGACCGGGGGCTCCCGGTGGTCGTACATGCTCAGCGCGTGGCCCTCTCCCCGGTTCCAGACGTAGCCGAACTGCCGGGCGATCCCGGCGAGGCCCGGCGGTCCCTGGTCGAGGAAGGGCTGCATGTGGGCGTCGAAGGCAGTCCGTGAGCCCCCGAAGTGACTGTCGAGGTAGGCCGGCGTCGGGGTCAGCATGTAGACGTCGATCCAGGTCGGGCGCCAGGTCGCGATGGTGTGGCGGACCTCGTCGAGGATCTGGTCGACCGTGGTCCCGGCGAGCCCCATGAGGAAGTCGCAGGACACATCGTGCACCCCGCGCGCGCGGAACTCGTCGAAGCGCTGCCCGACGACGTCGCGGCCCTGGGCGCCGCGGCTGTGGCTGGCGTTGACGTCAGGCTGCAGCGTCTGGATCCCGAAGCTGAAGTGGTGGAAGCCGAGGTCGAGCAGCGCGTCGAGGCGGGCCGGCGACATGACCGCCGGATCCAGCTCGATGTAGCGGGAGCTACCGGGGACAAAGTCCAGGTTGCGGTCCAGCGCAGTCACAATGCGGCGGAGCTGGTCGGCCGGCAGCACCGAGGGCGTGCCCCCCCCGAGGTACAGCGTGTGCCAGCCGATGCCGCGCAGGGAGGGCCCGAGCTGCTCGATGGCTTCGATCACCCGCGCTTCGTAGCGCTGGAGCAGGGCCGGGTGCCGCGGGCGCAGGCGCTCGTAGTTGCAGAAGCTGCAGATGGACTTGCAGAAGGGGACGTGCAGGTAGACGTGGTTGACCGCCGGCGCATCGCCGGGATCACGGTCGGCCCGCGCCCAGCGGGCCGCGACGTCGGCCGTCGAGTACGCCGCCCGGTGCCGGCCGAGGTAGGCCAGCCACGAGCCATCGGGCGGCTGGCAGGTGCGGTCGAAGGCGTCGTGCAGCGCCTGGCGCCGCTTGAGCCAGCGAGGGTTGGCGCGGGTCATCGGGCCAGCCTAGCCCGGGGGGCGGTCACCGACGACTCCCGGCCTGCCTCGCCCACGATCGGCCTCGGCACGATACGCATCGGTCATTCACCCGATGGTGACGAAAGGTGATGATCGTCCCGTCAAGGCCGACTGATACCGTGGCGAAACCGGGTGGCCGAGGGACGCACCACCAGGAGCGACGCCATGAACCCGACCAAGACCCTGACCTTTCGCGGACTCACCCTGCAGACCGTCCACGCCGTCGGCGCACTGTCGACCCACTTCAGGGCCACGGACCACACCGGCCGCAGCGTCGACGTCCAGATCCCCCATGTCGAGCTCCAGCGCCGGCCGGGCTTCCGCGAGGAGTGGGACCGGGCCAACGACGCCTGGCGGGAGCTGGCGGCTGACACACCAGTCGCTGCGCTCCTCGATGATGGGGACGACCGGGTGCTCTGGCGCACGGCGGCCTGGTTCGACGGCTGGGATCTGAGCCAGTGCTGCCGGCGCCTGCGGTCCCGCTCCGGACCGGCGGAGCGGACCCGGGAAGCGCTGACCCTGGCCTGGGAGCTTGCCCGGCTGCTCGATGGGCTCCACGCCCGGGGCCGCTGCCACGGCCGCCTGGCCCCAGAACGCCTGCTTCTGGGGGCCGAGGGCGACCTGTGCGTGACCGGACTGGCGACCCCCGAGAGCTGCCTGGACCTCGCCTCCATCGGCACCCGCACGCCCGACCATGCGGCGTGGACCAGCCCCGAGGTCCTCGGCCTGCAGCGGCCAGGCCCCCACACCGACGCCTGGTCCGTCGGCGTGGTGCTGTTCATGTTCCACACGCTGCGACACCCCTTCCTGCGTCGCTCCGTCGAGGAGACCGAACAGGCGGTGCTCAACGGCCTGTTCTCCGACCAGGCGGAGCGGCTCCCCACGGACGTGGCCGTCCTGGGCGAGGGGCTGCTCCGGCCCCGTCCCGGCGACCGCCCGGAGGGGCCGCTCGCTCCCCGGATCGCCGAGGTGCTCGATGCCCACGGCGGCCCGCTGGCAGCGACCGAGCGCTGGCCCAGCATCCGCGCGGGCTTCTCCGGTCGTCCTGAGCTGGGGTTGCGCCGCATCGCCGAGGCGACGGCGTCCGCCCAGCCACTCATCGAGTCGCTTGGCCGCATGGTGCACCTCGACCCGAGCCTCGCCAACCCGCCGGCGGCCCTGCCCGCAGCATCCACGGCAGAGGATGCCCATGCCGACGCCGACGATGACCGCATCGACCCGCAGGAGCACACCGGGCCCCTCCGCATCGTGATGCCGGTCGACCTGCCGTCGCCCGGCGCCCCCCCCCGTGCAAGCCGCCGCAGCGCAGGTCGAACGCCGCCAGCGAAGGGCGAGCGCACGCCCCGTCGCCATCGCCGCGCTCGTGCTGCTGGGCCTGGCGTCGGTGGGGTGGTGGGCGTCCCACCGCAGCGACGCCGACCAGAGAGGCGATGCGGTCTCCGCGGCCCCCCTCGCGGCACAAGACGCCGCTCCAGCCGCAGCGGCAGACGAGGCCTCGGCCAAGCCGCCAGCGGAAGCCGTTGTCGGCGCGGGAAGCGCCGCGGCGCTCGCAGACGCCGGTGGAGAGCCGGAAGCCGCCGACGCAATCGCAGCAGCGCAGCCGGTGGCCGCCCCCAAGCCCGACGATGAACCGGCCGCGAGCGTGTCCCACGACGACACCACCGACGCCAGGAGCAACCACACGGCGAAGCGCTCCGAGCGCGAACGCAGCACATCGTCTCGCGACAAGCGCACCGCCAAGGCCACCGAGTCTCGCGACCAGCGAACCGCCAAGGCCACAGAACAGAACACAGCCAAGGCCACAGCGAAGCGCGGCGCCAGCGACGCCGGCAGCAGCTCCGACCGCGCCTCCGCCAGCGACGCGCCGACACCCGTCGAAGCCGTCGCCAGCGTCGCATCGGCCGAGCCAGGGGCAGACAGCGAGCGCACAGCCGACCCGGCTGCACAGCCCGCTGCTGACCGCGCGGCGCCGGAACCCGTCGCCGCCGAGCCCGCAGCACCCGCCGCGGCCCCGCAGCCCTCGTCGAACCCGGCTGCCGGGACTGCAGCGTCCGCCCTGGCATCGAGCCTGGACGATCTCACCATCGACGTGTCGCCCACGGGGGTCCACATCCGCGGCCACGTCTCCGGAGAGCCGGTCCGTCCGCTCGGCTTCATGGTCGAGGGCGAGGGGGGCAACGCCCACTACGTCGTCCGCCTCAAGGACACCCGGGCCGCCGTCGGATTCTCCCGCATGCCGGTGGCGTCGAGCATCTCGTCCGGCGTGTCGGTGTCCGAGAAGGACGGCATGACCACGATCTCGATCGCCTGCAACGCGGCCCAGCTCCAGCCACCCAGCCTGGCCGGGAGCGGGTCAGGCTTCGAGCTGGCCCTTTTGACCCGCTGACGCGGAGCGGCGAAGACCGCTCATCCATCACAGTCCGTCCACCACACCGACTCTCAACCACCTGGAGAGGGGATGCCAGTGTCTGCCCTGATCACCCTGCTGTGCGCGCTGCCCGCGATGGCACAGTCCACAGACGACGAACCGACCGGCGCCCTGCCGGCCGCCACATCCACGGCCAGCAGCGACAGCAGCAGCGACTCCAATGCCAGCGACGACGCCGAGCTGGAGGCACTGCGCAACCGCGTGCGGGCCCTGGAGCAGGCCCTCGACGCCCTGGAGCAGGACGAGGCCGGCCCCGCCGTCACCGAGGTGCCGCTGGACCTCGACACGCGGGTCGACGGCTGGGGGGCCATCACCCTGGAGAGCTACGAGGGCCAGCCCATCGGCTTCTCCCTCGACGAGCTGGTCCTGCGCTACGCCGCCAACCTCGACCGGCGGATGGAGTTCAGCTCCGAGATCGCCTTCGAGCCCGAAGAGGGCGAGGTCGCCCTCGACATCGAGACCATGGAGCTGACCATCCGGGCCCACGAGGCGCTCCGCATCACCGCCGGCCGGGTCCACCTGCCGATCTCGTACTGGGCGGGCACGGCCTTCCATGGCGCCTACCGCTTCCTGCCGGTGTCGGCGCCCGAGGTGCTGTCCCTCGAAGACGACGGCGGCGGCTTCCTGCCCATGCACCTCACCGGCGTCGAGCTGACCGGGACCCTGCCGGTGGGCTTCTGGACGGCGAACTACGCCGTCGGGACGGCCAACGGCCGCTCGCCCTACGTCGGGGGCATCGCCCAGGCCGGCGACTGGTCCTGGGGCAAGGCCGTCTACGGGCGCTTCTGGGTCGAGTCCCCCAGCGGCCTGCTGGTCGGCGTGGGCGGCTACTACGACGACGTGGACCCGGGCGATGCGCCGCCCGACTCGACGCTGGCGCTGCTGCCGCGCTTCACCGAGACCATCGCCACCGCCCAGGTCGCCTACACCGGCACCATCGACTTCCGGACCGAGCACTTCGTGTTCATGCACGACAGCGCCATGAACCTCGGTGGCTACGCCATCCTGGGCATCCCGGTCGGCTCGACCACGCCGTACCTCGGCGGCGAGTACCTCGCGCTCGACGAGACCAGCCCGCTGATCTCGATGGGCGGCCACGAGAGCGAGGAGAAGGGCTACGCAGGTGTGCGCTTCGACCTCGGCCTGCGCATCGCGCTGAAGCTGCAGGCGGACGTGGTCCACGAGGGCGACGAGGTCGGCGGTGCCGGCCACGCCCAGCTCGCGGCGGGGTTCTGACATGAAGCGGCGCTCCCTGCTCATCAACGCCGTCAGCCTGCTGGTGGTCGGCTCCATCGGCGTCGCCCGTGGCGGCAGGTCCGTGGATCCGGCGGCTGCACGCGGGCGGATCGTGGCCAGCACGGCGTCCGGCTTCACCGGACCCGTCGAGGACAAGCAGCTCAAGGCCATGCTGCGCGGCATGATCACCGAGACCCCGAGCGGTCATGCGGTGAGCTTCGCCCTTCCGCCCCCCCACGCCGAGTCCCTGGAGGATGTCCTGGCCGGCCTGCTCGGCTGGAGTGAAGCCACCTTCGAGCGGCAGCGCACCTTGCTGGAGCAGCGCTCCGGTCGAGCCCTCTTCAAGCGCATGTCCTCGGACGAAGAGAGCCTCGCGCAGCTCGCCACCGACCCGGGGGTCGTCGCGATCGTGGACACCACGACGGCGCTCCCCGCCCACACGGTCGTGATCTGGGGCCCGGCGCAGACCCAGGAGTCCTCACCATGACGATGTTCGACCGCCGCCAGCTCCTGCAGGGTACGGCCGCGGCCCTGGCCGCCGCGCTCATCCCGCGCCGATCGATCGCAGCGGACCGCCCCATGGTGCTGGTGATCACCTCGTCGAGCACCGACGCGACGACGGCGATGGTCGACGCCTACGGCCAGGACATGGGCTCCGCGACGCGCATGACCTACGATCTGGGCGGCGACGAGAGCGCTGTGGCCTTCATCGCCGACAACATCCGGGACATCGAGCTGGCCCTGGTCTTCGCCATCGGCGACGTCGCCGCGCGCGCCGCCTCGCGGGAGTTCGCCACCATCCCGCTGGTCTACGCCGACGCGGCCGACGCCGTCCCCCGCAGCCGCCAGGACACTGCCCAGGTCACCACCCTCGTCGACCCGGCCCACGCCCTGGACCACCTCCAGCGCATCGTGCCCACCGCCCGACGCCTCGGCGTGATCGCCGCCGCTGGCCAGGGCGCGGCCTACGTGCAGCAGTTCGAGGTGGCCGCCGACGCAGCCGGCGTCGAGGTGACGGTCCAGCAACCCACAAACGCGGCCGACCTGTCCAACGCCCTGAAGGCCCTGCTGCTGCGCAGCGACGTGATCTGGATCCAGGACAACCCGCTGTGGACCGGGTCGGCCCTGGCGAGCGCCTTCACTGACGCTCGCCAGGCCCGGATCCCGCTCGTGAGCTTCTCCACCGCCCACTTCGCGTCCCCCACGCCGCCGCCCCTGGTCATGGCGGCGAGCCCCAGCGCCATCGGGCACGCGGCGGCCCGGGCGTCGCGGCAGCTCCTGGGGATGGACCAGGAAGCGACCGCTTCCCTGGCCGAACCCGAGGTCTGGGGCGACCGCGCAGCGATGCGCGCGTCCGGCCTGATGCTGAACAAGAAGCAGGCCGCCGCGGTCGACGCCTGGTACGAGGGCTGAGCCCCCGCGCGGCACCGATCAGCCGGCCGCACCCTCTGCAGGTGCGGCGTCGCCCTCTGCGGGCGCTGCCGCACCCTCGGGCGCAGCGTCCCCTGCTGGCGCGTCGCCTTCGGGAGCGGGCGCGTCGCCCCCGGCGGGAGCAGCGGCGTCGGCCGCGGCACCACCTGCGCCAGGCCAGGCGCTGCCGAAGTGCAGCTTCTCGACAGCGTAGGTGCACTCTGCGTTGGCGTCGGCACAGAGGTTGAACCGGTCCCCCGCCCACACCGCGAAGTTCATAGGCAGGTTGGGAACGACGGCCTCGATGTCGTCGTTGAGGCGCCGCTGTTCGATGTCGAGCATGACCATGCGGATCGTGCGGGTGCTGTCCGTGAGCCCCTCGACCGCCGGGTCCACCGAGATGTGCTGCCAGCCAGCCTCGATCCCACCGGCGCTGAAGCCGAGGTTGCCGGGCTTGTCGGTCCACTCCTGCGGGCAGGGGTCCTGGTCGCCAAAGCCGCAGGAGCGCGGGATGGCGTCTTCACCCTGGGGCGTGAAGGGGTCGCTCCACGCGTAGGTCGCGTGGGCCGCGAGGTCGGCGCGGCTGATGCCCGTCCGGGCCGAGAGATCCGTGAACAGGTTGGTGCGGAAGGCCGCCGTGCTCTCGTAGTCGTGGGCGGAGCACATGTCCCGACCAGACGCCGCGCATGCCTGGTAGCGGCGAACCGTGACCCGGTTGAGCCGCGGCCCCATCGAGGGGTCGCGAGGCAGCAGACCCGGCAGCCAGGTGGCGATGCCGCTGGTCGTCGTGTCGAGCCGGTCGGACGCCCCCTGTTGGGAGTCGGTGAACATGACGCGACTCTCGACATAGGCGTCGCCGCGCTTCTCGACGTGGGTCACCCCGATGAGGCGGGCGGTGCCGTCCTGGACCGGCAGGAACCACTCCGTCGTGCCCACCGACCACTTCAGCACGTTGGACGGCGGCGGTGGCCCCTCGTCTTCCACCACTTCCTTCTTCTTCGGGGGGGGCGTCGGCGCCTTGGGGGTGGGAGCTGCGGCGGGCTGGCTGTCACCGCCGCAACCGGTGAGCGCGGCGGCCAGGGTCAGAGCGAGGAGCATGGGGGTCGCCTCCGTGTCGACGCGCCATCTTCCACCATGGGAGCGCACGCGTCGACCCCCTGCACCCGGATAGCGGGACGGGGTGGCCCCCTCCTGCCCGTCAGGCCCTGGCTCCGCCGCCTTCGATGCCGCCGTCGTCGGCAGCGGACCCAACGGTCTCGCTGCGGCGCTGGCGCTGACGCTGGCCGGGCGCGAGGTCGTCGTCTACGAGCGCGCAGCCGTCGTCGGCGGCAGCGCCCGCACCGAGCCCCTGACGCTGCCGGGCTTCCACCACGACGCCTGCTCGTCGATCCACCCCATGGCGGCCGCCTCGCCCTTCCTGCGCAGCCTGCCCCTGCAGGGACGCGGACTGCGCTGGCTGCACAGTCCGGCCGTGGTCGCCCACCCCCTCGACGACGCGCCGGCTGCCGTCCAGTACCGGGACCTCGAACGGACGGCGGCGACCCTCGGTCCCGACGGCCGGCGGTGGGCCCAGGGATTCTCGACCTTCGTTGAAGGCTTCGATCGGCTGCTGGCCGACGCCATGGCTCCACCCGGGCTCGCGCGGCATCCCCTGCTGCTCGGCCGCTTCGGCGTCCACGCCCTCCTGCCTGCCACGACGCTCGCCCGGAGCCTGTTCCGGGGCCCGGCCGCCCGCGCCCTGTTCGCCGGCCACGCCGCGCACTCGGTCCTGCCCCTCGACCAGGTCGGTTCCTCGGCCATCGGCCTCATGTTGATGCTCGCCGGCCACGTTGTGGGCTGGCCCTTCCCGCAGGGCGGCGCCCAGGCGCTCACCGACGCCATGGCCCGCCTCCTCGTCGAGCTCGGCGGCACAATCCGAACCGGCGTCCACATTGATCACCTCGACGCCTGCGAGACCACCGGGCCCGTCCTCTTCCAGACCGGCCCCCGCGCCCTGGCCGACATCTGCGGCGATGCCCTGCCCGCCGGCTACCGCCGCCGCCTGCGGCGCTTCCGCTACGGCCCCGGCGTGTTCAAGGTGGACTGGGCCCTTGCCGAGCCCATCCCCTGGCGCGACCCCGCCGTGGCCGAGGCCGCCACCGTCCACCTCGGCGGGACCATGGAAGCGCTGGCGGTGAGCGAGCGGGCGGCCTGGCGTGGCGAGCACTGCGAGCGTCCCTTCGTGCTGCTGACCCAGCCGGGCCGCTTCGACCCCACCCGCGCCCCCGTCGGGCGCAGCACCGCCTGGGGCTACTGCCACGTCCCCGCGGGCTCCACCGAAGACATGACGGACGCGATCGAAGCCCAGGTCGAGCGCTTCGCTCCCGGCTTCCGCGACTGCATCCTGGCGCGCCACCGCCGCGACAGCGTCGCCCTGGAGGCCCACGACCCGAACCTCGTCGGCGGCGACGTCAACGGCGGGGCGGCCAGCCTCGACCAGCTCCTGACCCGCCCGGTCGCGGCCTGGGATCCCTACGCCACCCCCAACCCGCGCGTCTTCCTGTGCTCGGCGAGCACCCCTCCAGGGGGCGGGGTCCACGGCATGGCCGGTTGGTTCGCCGCCTGCTCGGCCCTCGGCCACCCCCGTCGGCGCCCCGATCCTGGCGCGATCACCGCCACACTGGAGCGCATGCTCGGCGACCGACCGGGCGAGAGCCCCGACGGATCCACCACCAGCGACTGAGCTGCAACCATCGGTAGCAGCGCAACCCCCACGCTCCGCAGCCCCGTCGCCGCAGACCCCGCTGGTCACTGCGTCTGCGCGCCTGGCACACCTCTGGCAACAGCCCCCGGCGAGCCTCCCACCCGGAGCCCGCCGTGCTCGTCCCCCTGTCCCTCGCCCTGCTCGGCCTGTCCACCCCCGCCCGCGCCGATCTCGACGTCGCCTTTGTGCTGGACACCACGGGCTCCATGTCCGGCGAGATCCGCGAGGCGCGCAGCCGCATCCGCCAGCTCGCCGAGGCGATCCAGCAGGCACGGGGCCAGGAGCGCGTCCGCTACGGGGTCGTCGCCTACCGCGACCAGGGCGACGCCTACATCACCCGCGTCTCCCCGTTGATGTCGGAGGTCGAGGGGACCTGGCGCTTCCTCTCCGAGCTGTCCGCCAACGGCGGAGGGGACGGCCCCGAGGACGTGATCGAGGGCCTGCGCGTGGCGCTCGAAGAGCTGCAGTGGACGCCTGGGGCCGAGCACCAGCTCTTCCTCATCGGCGACGCCCCCCCGCACACCGACTACCCGGACCACCCCGACCTGGCGTCGCTCAGAGGCGTGGCCGACGAACACGACGTCGTCATCCACGCCATCGGCTGCCGCTCGCTGAGCAGCACCGGGATCGCCTGGTTCCGGGAGCTGGCCTACGCCACCGAGGGCCAGTACCACCACATCGGGCGCGTCGAAGCCGACAGCGGCGGCCTCGCAGACGCCATGCTCCAGACCCTGGCGCCCGCCCCCGGTGACGACGGCCCCCTGACCACGCTCGCCGCCTACCCCTCGGGCAGCCGCCCCGGGACGCCCGGGATCGGTCCCGAGGCCCCCGGTGTGCTCGTGCGCATCGGGGCCTGGCTGTCGCCCATGGAGCGCGAGCCCGAGGATCCCGGGCGCGCCTGCTCGCTCACCGTGATGCTGCCCACCGGCGCGGCGCTGGCCGACCCGCCAGAGGTGGCCCTGGGCCGCGAGCGCCTGCACGTGGACCTGCACCTGTCGCCGGGCGCCGGCGGTCTGTCGACCTGGGAGCTGGAGCGCTGCCTGCCCACCACCACCGCCGTCGAGACCGAGCTGCACTGACGTACGCTCACGGAGGCCCCAATGACCACCCTCTTCGCCCTGCTGGGCATCCTCGCGCCGACCACCGCCCTCGCCCAGGACGACACCGCCGCCGGGCTGTTCACCGAGGCGCGCCAGCTCCCGCTGGTCAGCCAGGCCATCGCCGTCGAGGTCGACGGCGACGACGCCCTGCTCCACCTCACCCAGGTCTTCGCCAACGACGGCGAGGCGCTGGCCCAGGCCGACTACGCCCTGCGCCTGCCCGAGTCGGCCACGGTCGAGGGCTTCGGCTTCTGGCACGACGACCGCTACCTGGAGGCGGCGCTCCAGGAGCGCGAGGCGGCCCGCACGGCGCACCACGAGGCCGCCGCCGAGGGCCGCGCGACCGCGCTGCTCCACAGCGAGGGGCGCCGTGAGCTGTTCAGTGTGTACCCGGTAGAGGCCCACGGCCTGCAGCAGGTCGAGGTGAGCCTCCGCCTGCCGGTCGAGGTCGAGGGAGGGCGCCGCGAGCTGCTGTTGCCGGTCGACCACTTCCTCGGCCAGGCGGGTCCGGTCTCGACGGTGAGCGTGCGCCTGCGGTCGCCGCGCCCGGTGGAGGAGGTCGCGCTGCTCGGCACCGACGGCAGCGCGCTGCCGACGACCACGCTGGCCCGCGGCGAGCACCACGCCATGCTGGCGACGAGCAGCCGGGCCCCGATCGTGCTGCGCTGGCAGGAGGACGCGCCCCCACTGGACGTCGACGCCCGCAGGGTCGACACCCCCGACGGCCAGGCCCTGGGGCTGCGCGTCTCCATGCAGGAGGCCCCGGCGAGGCCAGACTTCGAGCGCGTCGAGCTGTTCGTGGACGGCAGCCGCTCCATGAAGCGCCGCCGGGGTGCTGTGGACGCCGCCGTGGCCCGGGTGCAGGCCCGTTCCACCGTCCCCGTCATGGTTCACGGCTTCGCTGACGGGTCGCTGCACGACGGTGTGCTGCGTGAAGGTCGGCACGCCACCTGGGACGAGCTGCGGCCACACCTCGCCGAAACCGGCTGCGGCAGCGTCGCCCGCTGTGTCGTGCTGACGGACGCACAGCTCCTCGGCATCGCCGCCGCCGAGGGCGCCCCCGCCGAGCTGATCGTGCTGGCGGACAGCCACGAGCTGGCCTTCTTCGACGACGCGCTGCCGCCCCGCGCCGCCCGCTACCAGCCCGGCGTGGAACCCCTCGCTCGGCTGCTCGCCCTGATCGACGCCGCGGTCCTGCCGGTCCTGGAGATCGACGAGCTGCGCTGGGGTGACACCGTGCTGGAAGCCGAGGGCCCCCGGCCCTGGCGCGTCGCCGAGGGCGGCCTGCTGCGACTGCATGCCATCGCCGACATCCCCGCGCCCGACGCTGCCCTCGAGGTCCAGGCACACCTCGGGACCGAGCCGCTGCGCTGGTCGCTGCCGGTGAACGTCGCGTCCGGCAGCGCCGGCAGCAACCTACGGCGCGCCGCCTACCGCGACCGCCTCGCCGCCTGGATGCACGGGCTGGCCGACCAGCCCGACGACAGCCTGCGGCAGGCCATCGTCGACCTCAGCCTGCGGGAGGGCATCCCGACCGCGCTCACCAGCCTGCAGGTCGACGATCCCGAGCTGTCGCTGGTCGCCATCAAGCCGGGCGATCCCACCCTGCGGGTCGACGGCGCCCCCGGGGTCACCGATGTCCTGGCCTGGTACCCCTTCGGCGACATGCGGCGCCTGCAGCGGGACGGAGAGGACTT
This sequence comes from uncultured Enterobacterales bacterium, assembly GCA_964599085.1. Taxonomy (GTDB): domain Bacteria; phylum Myxococcota_A; class UBA796; order UBA796; family UBA2385; genus J125. The sequence goes on from CAZRFD010000001.1 coordinate 137,245, forward strand.
CAGTGACCGATTCCTCGTGCCGCGGGCCTGGGACCAGCGGGCGTACCGGGTCGAGGTCTTCAGCCGTCACGCCGACGGCGAGGTCACCGCCAGCCACACCTGGTACCTCCTCGACGAGACCCTGCCGGACGCGCGCCTGTCGCTCGAGGGCGGCGCGCTCGTCGTCGACACCGGCGACGCCACGCCCGACATCGGCGCGGTGGAGCTGCACGCCGACGGGCGGACGGAGCGCCTGCACCTCGACACGGCGACACCTTCCCAGGCGCCCCACCAGTGGCGCAGCACCGTGCCGCTGGCCGAGCGGTTCACGGTGGTGGTCCGTGACCGCGCCGGCAACGTGCTGCGCCTGCCGGCGTCGATGGTGGACGGCACGCTGTCGCTGCCCACAGCGATCACGCCGCCGGCTCCCCCGCCCCTGCTCGACACCACCGAGCCTCCCCTCCGCTACGAGTCCGACAGCGCCGAGGTCGAAGGCCACACCGCAGTCGTCCACCTCGCCCGCCGCTCGCTGCACTTTGACCTGCGGGGGCTGCACCTCCGCTCCCTGCGCCTGACGGCGGCGCTGGACCTCGGCGACCGGGTGCTGCTGGGCACCCGCGGCGGCGACCTCCTCGACCTGCGCTGTGCGGGGGTCGACTGCGTCGCCGCGCCGGCCGCCGTCGCGGGCGGACCCGGCACCACCGAGCACCCGATCACCGGGCTGGTCCTTCAGCCCGACGGCCGCGTGCTGGTGGGTGTCCTCGGCCAGGGCGTGCAGATCCTCGACGAGCGCGCGCTGCGACCTGCTCCGGTGCAGACGGGCAGCCGCTTCGTCACCGGCCTGGCCCAGGCACCGGACGGCGACGTGCTGGTGGGCACCGCCTACGACGGCCTGTGGCGTCTGGTCGACGGCCGGGCGCTCAAGAGCCGCTTCCCCCACGATCACGTCGCCGGGATCCGTGCGCCGGGCGATCCCCTGGCGGGCGATCCCGTCGAGGACATCGAGATCGACAGCGGCTTCGGGCGCTTCCTGCGCCTGGCACGGGACCGCTTTTCGTGGGCGGGGCCCGGGCTGAACGCCCGCGACCTCGGTGCCGACGACCTCGTCGACCTCGTCCAGGTCGGGGACACCACCTTCGTCGCGGGCTTCGACAGCGGCCTGTGGCGGCGCGGTCCAGAAGGCGAGCTTACACCGCTAGGGCTTCCGCTGTCCGCCGACGATGCCCGAATCAACAGGCTAGCGCTGTTCGATGATCGTCTGTGGCTGGCCACCGATGGCGGCCTGCTCTCGCTGGACCCCGACCGCCCCGAGCGCGGCGTGCAGCGACACCTCGACGCCGCCTGCCACGACCTCTCGGCGGGGAATCGGCTCGCCGTGGCCAGCACAGCCGGCCTGTTCGTCCTCGACGCCGACACCCCGCGACGCATCGACATCGAGGGTCCCATGCTGGACCCCCGGGTGGGCTCGGGTCGCTACCTGAGCGTGGCCTGGCACGAGGGGGCACTGTGGGCCGGCACGCTGGATGGCCTGCTCCGCGCGACGCCCGAGGGGGCCGGCTACTCCCTCGCGCCGGTCAACGCTACCGACGGCTTCGAGGCGAGCTGGGTGACGGCACTGCTCAGCGACGGCGACCGGCTGTGGGTCGGCACCTATGCCGACGGCCTCTGGGAGGTCGGCGAGCGCCCGCGGCGCGTCGCAGCGCTGGCGAACCAGTGGGTCCCGCCCGGCGCACTGCGCAGCATGGGCGATGCGCTGTGGGTCGGCGGGATCGGCATGCCCTCGGCGCGGCTGGACCTCGACACCGGCCGCGCCCGCGCCATCGACGTGCCGGTCCGCGACGTCAACGCCGCCCTGCCCCTCGATGACGGCGGCCTGCTGCTGGCGACGAGCGATGGGCTGGTGGAGATCGGGGCGGAGGACAGCGTGGCGTCGCGCTGAGCCGTGCCTGTCAGCGCGCCTGGCCAGCCCGGCGCCGCCAGAGCCCCCAGAACAGCGAGAAACTCAGCAGCCCGAGCACGAGTCCGACCAGCAGGGCCGGGCCCCAGCGCGTCCAGGGCGGCCGCTCCTTGAGGGTGAGGCGGCGGAAGCTGGCGACGTCGTCGGGAGGCATGCCGGCGGCGGCGGCACGGTCCAGCGCGCCCAGCGCATCGTCGATGCGCCCCTCTTCATGGGCCAGCGCCCAGGCGTGCCAGGCGGTGAGCACGTGGTCGGGAGCGACGCGCTCCATGTCCTCGACGCAGTCGGACAACAGCGCGTGGTCCCCCTCGTCCATGGCGATCTGGCAGCGCAGCCGGGCGTTGACCGGGTCGTCCGGATCCTGCTGATCGGCGGCGATGAGCAGGTGGCGGGCTTCCTTGCGGTCGTCGAGGGTTGCGTCGACGCCCGAGGGCATGTCGAGCAACACGTAGGCCAGCGCAACGGCGTTCTCGGGGCGGTCGGACAGCGCGGCCGCCTGGCGGCAGCGCGGGAGGGCTTCGTCCCGCTGTCCAGAGTCCTGCAGCACCAGGCAGTGCCGCCGCAGCGCCGGGGGGAAGTCGGGGACGCGCTGGAGCACCGCGGCGTAGCCAGTGCCCGCCGCGGCGAGATCGCCGCGGTCGCGGGCGTCGTCGGCGGCGGCGAAGGCGGCGGCCGCGGCGGGGTCGACGGCCTGCAGCGCGGCGACGGCTTCCGCCGTGACCAGGGCGGCGCGCGGGTCGGGCAGGTCGGCCAGGGCGGCGCGGTTCAGCAGCAGGCTCAGGGCGAGGAGCATGGCGTCGTCTATGCCATCGACGCCTCCGGGGCTCGGCCCTCGCCCCGATCCCAGCCACCGCGCCAGGCTGACGCAGGACGCCCCGGCGGGAAGAGTCCCGCCGGGGCGTCGGGGCTTGCCAGCCGCACCCTCACCCGAGTCGGGACCCGGGCTGGGGTGAAGTTCAGGCTAGCCGCAGGAGCCGTTGTCCCAGAACAGCGGCCCCGGAGCGCAGGGCAGCGTCTGGATGTAGGCGGACAGATCCGACAGCTCTTCGTAGGTCATGCCGTCGTCGTGGTAGCCCTCCATGGCCGTGCCAGGCATGCCGAACTGGGCCTTGTGCTGGAACTCCTGGGGGTTTTCGTTGGACAGCATGCCCGGGTAGGCGTCATAGTCGGTGGCCACTTCGTTGAGACCATCGGAGCCGTGGCAGGACGCGCAGGCCAGACCCGAGCCGATGCCGTTGTTGTACAGATCTTCGCCGTTGGCGATGTCACCGTCGAACAGGCCATCGCTACCCAGGATGAAGACCAGGTCGTACATGCCGTCGTAGTAGAAGGCGACCAGATCCCAGATGTCGCTGTCGCTGAGCTGATCGCCGTAGCCGTGGTCGTTGGCGAGCAGCTCGTAGGCCTGGAAGCGGTTGAGGGTCGCCGGGTAGATCCCGCCGATGCCGGTGTAGTGGCTGCCCTCGCTGTAGCGGCCGTCCTTGCCGATGTAGTCCCAGCCGTGGCACTCCTTGCAGCGCCAGCTATCGCCGGCCTTGGCACCCAGGTCGGGGTACAGCGGGTGGGCGTCGGCCGGCTGCGCGGCGGCCGATCCGTCCGGCATCGTGGCGCCGGCCACGGACCACCACTTGTCGTAGAGCTGGCCGCCGCGGGCGACGTCGACCGTGCTCCAGTCGATGGGGGGCAGGGTCTGGGCGTAGGCAGCGAGATCCACCTGTTCGACCAGGGATGCGTTGATGGCCGCGGACGCCGGCATGGCGGTGCCCGGGTGGCCGAAGCGCACCTTGTGGAAGAACTCCTGGGGGTTCTCGTTGGACAGCATGCCGGGGAAGGCGTCGTAGTCGGAGACGACTTCGGTGGTGCCGTCGGCGCCGTGGCAGGACGCACACGCCATGTCCGTGGATTCACCGCTGTCGTTCCAGCCGGGCAGGCCGCTGGCGAACAGGTCGGCGCCGCTGTCGATGTCGCCGAGGAAGTTGCCGTTGCCGTCGAGCTGGGCGTCGACGTCGACCATGCCCTCTTCGTAGAACTTGACCAGGTCCCAGATGTCGGCGTCGGTGAGGCCGGCGTCGGCGTAGCCATGGTCGTCCGCCAGGGACATGTAGACGTCCCAGAGGTTCATGCTGGCCGGGTACAGACCCTTGATGCCGGTGTAGTGGCTGCCGGAGCTGTAGCGGCCGTCCTTGCCGATGTAGTCCCAGCCGTGGCACTCCTTGCAGCGCCAGGTGTCGGCGCCGGACTTGGCCCCGAAGCTGGGGTACAGGGCGTGGTCGGTGGTGGGTTCAGCGGCGGTGACGCCGTCGACGGACCAGTACTTGTCGTAGAGCTGGCCACCGCGGGCCATGTCGGCGTTGAGGTAGCCGTCGGGCACGTCGTCGGCGCCGAACACGACCTCGCTGCCGTCGGGGCAGGTCATGGTGTACGTGCCGTCGCCGTTGTCGACGACGGTGCATGGCGAGCCGTCGGCACCGTCGGCACCAGTCGCGCCGGTCGCGCCGTCGGCGCCATCGGCACCGTCCGAGCCCGCGGGGCCGGCGGGACCCTGCGGGCCCTGCGGACCTTCGCAGCCGACCAGGCCGAGACCGAGACCGGTCAGCACGAGCGAACCGCCCAGGAGCTGCCGGAGGGAGGGGTGAATGGGGATGGACTTCGTGTGGGACATCTTGCACCTCGAATCGGCTGCTTCGCCGATGCTGGGAGCCTATGTGAGGCAGCGCATCCCGGGGTGCGACAAGGGTGCACAGGGGCATCCATCTGGACATCTGGAGACGACCTGGAGGTCCCACGCGGGGGATCCCCAGGCATCGGGTACACTCACCGCAGCGCCACCCAGGGCGCCCGCCATCGGAGGCCCGCATGACCTCACTGCACTCCACCCTCCTTTCCGTGCTGGTCCTGACCGCCTGCGGGGACAAGCCCACCGGCGACGACACCGGCGCACCGGCCGACGGTGGCGCAGCGGACGCCGTCGACGCCGACGGCGACGGCTACGACAGCACGGTCGACTGCGACGACACCGACGACAGCATCAACCCCGGGGCCACCGAGATCTGCGATGGCGTCGACAACGACTGCGACCTGATGATCGACGAGGAGGGCGCCGAGGGGGGCCAGACCTGGTACGCCGACGCCGACGGCGACGGCTTCGGCGACGCCGACAGCCCCATCGTGGCCTGCGAGCAGCCCGCCGACGCCACCGACGTCACGGGCGACTGCGACGACGCCCACGACACGGTGTACCCGGGCGCCGAAGAGCTGTGCGACGAGCTCGACAACGACTGCGACGACCTCGTCGACGGCGACGACCCGGACTTCGACGGCACGACGACCTGGTACCCCGACCTCGACGGCGACGGCTACGGCGATGACGACGCCGCGGTCGAGTCCTGCACCGCACCCGAGGGCTTCATCGCCCAGGGCGGTGACTGCAACGACGACGACACGGCCTTCAACCCGGCGGCAGCAGAGCTGTGCGACGGCGTCGACAACGACTGTGACGGTCGCACCGACCTCGCCGACCCCGACCTCGAGGGTGGCGCGACCTGGTACCTCGACGCGGACGGTGACGGCTACGGCGCCGGCACCGCCGAGATCGCCTGTGACGCACCGTCGGACGCCTACGTCCCCGATCCGGGGGACTGCGACGACAGCAACCGGCTCGTGAAGCCCGGCGCCGAAGAGGTCTGCGACGGCATCGACAACGACTGCAACGGCCTCACCGACGACGAAGACCCGGGCATGACGGGCCTCGCCACCTGGTACCTCGACGAAGACGACGACGGCTACGGCATCACCGACAGCACGCTAAAGGCCTGCGACCAGCCCGAGGGCTACGCCGCGGACGCCGGAGACTGTTCGCCCACGGACCCCGCCATCAACCCCGGCGCCGAAGAGGTCTGCGACGACCTCGACAACGACTGCGACGACCTGGTCGACGCCGACGACGACAGCGTCGTCGACGCCTCCTGGTACCAGGACGCCGACGGCGACGGCTACGGCAGCGATGCCGTCACCTACGCCGGCTGCGATCCCGACCCCGACTACGTGCCGCAGGGCGGCGACTGCAACGACGACGACGCGCGCATCTACCCGGACGCCACGCCGGACTGCTCCGACGACGTCGTCAACGACTGCGCCATGAGCCGGGCCGACGAGACCGCCTGGTGCACCGTGACCGACTGGCCCTCGACGCTGAACGACAGCGACGGCGATGTCGTCTACCAGGGCGGTTCCGCCTACAACCTCGGAGGCGCCGACCTCGCGGGCGGCGTCGATGTCGACGGCGACGGCTACGACGAGCTGCTCGTCGGGGCGAGCTGGGGGGACTTCGTCTACAGCAACGCCGGCGAGGTCTACATCGTCGATGGCAGCGACGCCGGCTCGTTGACCGACGACGACGTCGAGACGGTCATCACCGGCGCCACTACCTCGCTGGGCTTCGGCTACGGCCTGGACGCCTTCGGCGACATGGACGGCGACGGCTATGACGACCTCGTCGCCGGGGCGCCGGGCGCCAGCAGCTCCTATGGCGCCACCTATGTCTTCCACGGTCCGCTGAGCGGCCTGGTGTCCACCGCCGACGCCGCCATCGAGGTCCAGGCCACCAGCAGCCTGAGCTTCGGCATCAACAACGCCGTCGTCGGCGACCAGAACGACGACGGGATCGCCGACTTCGCGTCCACCAGCGCGTACTACGGCAGCTACGCGGGCGCCGTCTGGATCCACGACGGCAGCGCCAGCGGCTCGGTCGATGACACCGACTACGTGGCGTTGATCAGCGGGGCCTCCAGCTCGATGTACTTCGCCACCTCGGTGACGGGCGGCGAAGACCTGACCGGTGACGGGGTCGCCGACCTGGTCGTGGGCTGCGAGTACTGCGGCAGCTACTACGGCCAGACCTTCATCTTCACCGGACCGCTCACCGGCGACTACAGCAGCAGCGACGCCGACGTCACGATCACCGGCGAGTACAGCTCGTCCTACGCGGGCCACTACGTCAGCCGGGCCGGCGATCTCGACGGCGACGGCTACGCCGGCGTGGTGATCGGCGCGCCCTACTACAACGGCTACACCAGCGGTGGCGGCGCGGCCTACTACTTCGACGCCGCACCGGCGGACGGGTCCAGCACCTCGGACGCCGCCGTGCGCTTCTACGGTGACACCAGCGCCGACTACCTGGGCGGCCAGGTCGACGGCCTCGGGGACATCGACGGCGACGGAGAACTCGACATCATCATCGGCAGCGGCTGGCTCAGCAAGACGAGCTGGGGCAGCATCAGCTCCCTGCCGGGAGGCGGCGCCTGGGCGTTCCTCTCACCGGCATCCGGGACACACTACGCCAGCGACGCCGACATCGTCTTCAGCGGCGACGACTACTTCGGCACGACGGTGACCTCGGTCGGTGACGTCGACGGCGACGGCCGCGACGACATCGGCGTCGGCAACGCCGGGCTCGGGTCGGACACCAGCTACTACGGCGGCGCCAGCCTGTTCTTCTCGACCAGCTACTGATCGCTCGACGGCAGGGCGAACAGGTCCACCTCGACCAGCCGGTTGCCCTTGGTGTTCAGGAAGTACTGACCGCGGACGCGTCGCCGTCGCAGGCGGCCGCGCCGCGCCATGTCGAGGAGCACCTCGCGTAGCGCGTCGAGCGCCCGCCGCTCGCCAGCCACGCCGAGTTCGTCGTCTCTCTCCCCGGAGATCGCGCCCCGCGCCGAAGTTGGCAGCCGCACGAGGATCTCCTTGACCGTGTGTCCCCCCCGCCCCAGCCGCCCTCGCAGCCGCTGCCGCAGCCCGGCCGGGCGCAACACTGCGATGATGGCATCCTCGAGCCCCTGCTTCGTCCCGTCGTCCACAACTCTCCCTGGCGGCCCTTGATGATGACACGCCTCCTCCCCCTGTTGCTGTCGACCCTGCTGGCCTGCACCGACAAGGGCGGGGGTGGCGGGTCCCTCGACAGCGGCGACACCGGCGCCACCGTCATCGCGCTGGACGTCACGCTCACCACCCCGAGCAACGGCGCCTGGTACCTCGTGGGCAGCCCGCCCAGCGCCGAGGTGATCGTCATCGACCACGCGGGCCTGGGCGTCGCCGGCCTGGCGCTGACCTGGAGCGGCAGCGCCGTCGCCGGGGCAACGCCGCCGTCCGTCACCGACGCCGACGGCACGGCCACCCTGACCATGGACCCCGACCTCGCCGTGGGGATGCACAGCCTGGGCGTGTTGGTGGCGCGGGACGACGGCGCCACCGGCGTCGCCAGCGTCGCCTTCGAGATCGTCGACCCCGACAAGGACCTCGACGGCTACCTCGACGCCACCTACGGCGGCGACGACTGCGACGACGAAGACCCGACCATCAACCCGGCGGGTGAGGAGTTCTGCGACAACGCCGACAACGACTGTGACGGCCTCGTCGACGAAGAAGACGCCGTCGACATCCTGACCTGGTACGAGGACCTCGACGCCGACGGCTTCGGCAAGACCGACGTCGTCGCCATCGACTGCGACCAGCCCAAGGACTTCGTCCTCCTCGACAACGACTGCAACGACGACGACCCGGACATCAACCCCCTGGCCGCGGAGGTCTGCGACCTGGTCGACAACGACTGCGACGGGCTGCTCGACGACGAGGACCCGGGCCTGGGCACGGCCAGCGCCACAGCCTTCTACCCGGACGCCGACCGCGACGGCTTCGGCGACTACAGCCGCTACCTGCTGGCCTGCGCCGCCCCGGAGGGCTGGACCATGCGCGGGGGGGACTGCGACGACGGGGACGACACGGTCAACCCCGACGCCATCGAGTACTGCGACGGGCTCGACAACAACTGCACCGACGGCGTGGACGAGGACACCGCCGTCGACGCGATCGAGTGGTACGTTGACGACGACCACGACGACTACGGGGTCGAGGGGGACACGGTGTGGGCCTGCGACCAGCCCACCGGCGGCGCACCCGAAGCCGGCGACTGCGACGACACCGACGCGACGGTGAACCCCGGCGCGCTCGAGGTCTGCAACGACGGCGCGGACACGGACTGCGACGGGGAGTGGCAGCCGTGCGAGGGGGACCTGCCATCGGCGGACGCACGCCTGCTCGGCGAAGCCACGCTCGACGAGGCCGGCTACGCGCTCACTCCGCTGGGCGACATCGACGGTGACGGCGTCGACGACCTGGCGGTGGGCGCGCGGGGGCGGGATGGAGAGGCCGGCGCGGCCTACGTCGTGCTCGGGCCAGTGAGCGGCGCATCCAGCCTCGCCGATGCCCACGCCCGCTGGGAGGGCGAGGAGAGCGGCAGCCGGGCCGGGCGGGCGCTGTCCGCGGGTCCCGACGTCGACGGGGACGGCAGCCGCGACCTGCTCGTGGCGGCCCCCAGCCTCGACGACGACCGCACCCTGGTGGGCGGCGTCTACCTGGTGACCGGTGCGCAGCTCGGCGACAGCGGCGCCAGCAGCCTCGCCGACGCCTGGCACCGGTTCAGCGGCGAGCAGAACTACGGCTACCTCGGCGTCGGCGTCGCCCTGGCCGACCTCGACCAGGACGGCAGCGGCGACGTGCTCATGGGCGCGAGCAGCTACGACGGCGGCGCGTCCAACGCGGGCGCCGTCTACCTCTATCTGGGGCCGATCAGCGCAGGCTCCACGGATCTGCGAGACGGGACCTGGGACGCGCGCATCGCCGGGGAAGCCGGCGGCGACCAGGTGGGCGAGAACATCGCAGGCATGGGCGACCTGGACGGCGACGGAGAAAACGAGCTGGTGGTGGGCGTTCCCAACGGGTCGGTCGTCGAAGCAGCGGCTGGCACGGTCTACGTGTTCTCCAGCCTGCCGACCGGGGACCTGACCCTGGCCGACGCCGACCTGCGCATCGACGGCGGCCTGGAGGGCGACGGGCTGGGCGCCTTCGTCCACGCCGCAGACCTGGATGGGGACGGGCGCGACGACCTGCTGACGGGTGCGCCCGACGCCGACGACGGCGGCAGCGAATCCGGCGCGTCCTACCTCGTCGCGGGGCTGGCCGATCTCTCGACCCTCGACGGCACCCGGATCACGGACGTGGCTACCGCAACCATCAGCGGCGCGTCCACCGGGCTGAGCCTCGGGGTCGATGGAGCGGGCGACGGCGACCACGACGGCGACGGGCAGCTCGACGTGCTCCTCGGCGCCCCCGGGGCCGACGACGGCAGCGTCCTGCTGTTCCTGGGGCCACTGTCCGGCAGCACCACCAGCGACGACGCAGACGCCGCGTGGCTCGCCGACACCACAACGGAGGGTGTCGGTCAGACGGTCGTCTTCGGGGGCAGCATCGTGGACGGCGCCAGCGACGCCATCGTGGTCGGCGCACGCTCCGCCGACGTCGTCGCATCCGACGCCGGGGCGGTGCTGATCGCCGGCAGCACCGGGCTCTGACGACAGGTCGCGCCAGCCCGCAGTTCCCCCGTGCTAAGCAAGCAGCACCCACCGGAGGTTCCCACCATGTCCGAAGCCAAGACCGGCCAGCTCCACACCGCGCTGGCGACCTGGATCTTCCTCGTCGACGACGCCGGCCACCACCCCGACGACGCCGACATCCGCGCGGCGCTCGACGCGCTGCGGGACTCCGGACCGGACACCAACGCCAACGCCCTGGGCCAGGCCCTCGTCGCGGTCATCGCCGGCAAGGTGGACCAGGACGCGACGGCCGCCGACATCGCCGCCTGGCTGGGCAGCCTGTTTGGCGACGACCACATCGGCGGCGTCACGGGCGAAGACCGCGACGACACGGTGCGCAATATCCGCCGCGCCCAGTTCGCCACGCACCTGCCGTGGCTGGCCCGGATCATCGACCGCTTCCCCGGCGGCGACGTCGGCGCCCACTGGCTGCTGGTGGAACGTGTCGACGACCAGGTCACCTGCATGGACCCCTACCCCTGGGACGACCTCGACGAACAGTACACGCAGCCGGTCCTCGACTTCATGGTGAAGTGGGAGCTGGCCGGCGGCGAGAGCGTCCGCTGGGTGGGCTGAGGTCGCGGGGCTTCGGGGCCGAGGCTTCTAGCGCCGCGTGAAGCGCTGGGTCCGGTTCGGGCTCTTGGCGTCGGACAGGAGCAGCACGTCGGGGCTCTCCAGCGTGAGCACCGTGGTGTCCTGGGATCCGTCGTCGTCGGTGGACAGGATGGTCAGCGCCATCCCGTCGGCGCCCTGCACCGTGTAGGTCGCGTGGCGGGTGACCTCGCCGGCGGTGAAGCTCAGATCCCTGTCGGAGATGTGGACGGTGGCGGCGTGGAGGTTGGCGACGGCGCTCTCCATGTCCTTGACCTTGGGATCGTCGGGGCTGCGGGCCCGCGCGGCGGAGAGCAGGCCGACCATCATCTTCTCGTCCGCCGACAGCCCCGCCGCCGCAAGCTCCTGCTCGGTGGCGGGCGGGTCCTTCAGCGCCAGCTCGAGGATCTGCACCTGGCGGCGCTCCTCGTCGCCGAGCGCGATGGCCCAGTCGCCCTGGACCGCGGTGGCGAGGTCGGTGGTGGCCGCGGGCGCCGCGGGGGCGGTGGTCGAGACGGGTCCAGCGGCGGGCGTCGGCGTCGCTGCCGGTTGCGGCGCGGGCGGCACCTCGGCCGGGGCTGCGGGGTCGGGCGGTGTGCCACCGCAGGCGAGCGCGAGGGCGAGGCAGACAAGGGCGTGCAGCACGGGACTCCCCGGGTAGGCTCGCCACCATAGCGCCTCTGCCCGCGACCTCGGGCCCGTCGGTCCCCCGGGAGCACTGCTGACCTCGCCGCCCCCTCGCTCGCCCCTCGTGGTCCCCGTCCTCGCGGTGGCGATCAGCGCCATCAGCGCCGCCGCGGTGCTGGTGCGGCTGGTCCCGGAGCTGCCGGCGCCCGCGGTGGCCATGTGGCGCTGCACGCTGGTGGCCGTCGTGCTCGCGCCCACCCTGCGCCGCATGGAGCGACGGGATCTGGCGCTCTCGGTGGCCGCCGGGCTCGCCCTGGCGCTGCACTTCTGGACCTGGTTCGAGTCGCTCCGCCACACCTCGGTGCTGCGCTCGACGGTGCTGGTCTGTCTGTCGCCGGTGTGGACGGCCCTGCTGGAGATGGTCTGGCTGCGGCACCGGCCGACCGGGCGCTACTGGCTCGGGGTGGTCGTGGCCCTGCTCGGCGTCGGGGTCATGGCCGGCGGCGGGGCGTCCGGTACCGGGCCAGCGAACCTGCGCGGCGACCTGCTGGCCACGGCGGGCGGCGTGCTGGCCGGGATCTACATGGTCACGGGACGCGCGGCGCGCCAGCGCGTGGGCATCGGCGCCTACGGCGCGCTGGTCAGCGGATCGGCGGCGCTCTGGCTGCTGCCGGTGGTGCTGCTGTTGCCGACCAGCACGGGTGCATCGGCGGCCTGGGGATACAGCGATCGGCAGTGGCTGGTGCTCGCAGCGCTCGCCGCGGGCCCGCAGCTCCTGGGCCACGTCGGGCTGAACTACGCGGTTCGCTACCTGCCCGCAGCGGTCGTCAGCCTCGTCGTCCTGCTGGAGCCCGGTGGGGCGGCGCTGCTGGCGGGGCTGGTGCTCGACGAGTGGGCCGGTCCCGCAGAGTGGGTCGGTGCCGCCGTCATCCTCGCAGGCATCGCCGTGGCGACCGCGCGGCTGCCGAAGCGGGCCCGACCTGCACGCTGAGCTGTTGGCTCACGCTCGCGCTCCCGCCCCGAGCACGGCCGCGAGGTCCGCGGAGACGTGCCGACGCACCGTCGTGGCCCGCGCGAAGCGCCGCGCCCCCCCGATGTCGTGCTGGATCACAGCGTCCCCCGACCTGGTCACGCCAACGAGCCGGCTGCGGACGTCGACCTCGTCGCCAGCCAGCGCGCCCCGCTTGAAGGCGATCTGCTCGGCGATCGGCACCAACCCCTGCGGGTCGACGCCGGCGGCAGCGAGCGCCCGGCAGGTGCTCTCATCGCAGAAGTCCACGTAGGTCGGGTGGTTGACGTGGGCGAGCGGGTCCATCCACACGTGCCAGGGGGAGAGCTGGAAGCGATGCTCGGCGGCGCCCTCGATGCGCTCGAACGCCGGCAGGGCGACCGCGGGCTCGTCGGGAAGCTCCGGCGGGAAGGCGGCCAGCAGCTCGGGACTCGCGGCCACCGGTGACAGCTCGGCGTTGGTGTGGACCCACCGCTGGGTGCAGGATGCCACCGGCCCCTCGGCGTCGCGCAGGCGGATCTGGCGACGGGTCAGCGTGGCGCGCTTGAAGTCGTAGACCCAGCTCCGCGCGCGCAGCGGCTGCCCGTAGCCGACCTCGCGGTGGTGCACCGCGGTCATGCCGTAGATCACGAAGGCGGTGCCGATGGCACGGTAGCGCTCCGGCGGCCAGCCGGCGTCGGTCGTGGCCTGCATGGCGACCTCCTGGAAGAGCCGCCAGATCTCTGATGCGCGGGCGACCTCGCGCGGGCCGGCGCCGTGGCGTGGGATGCCGATGGTCGTCTCGAACACGAAGTCTCCAGGGCTTGCGGGAGAGGAGAGGCCCTCCCCCGCCGTCCGGTCCAGGAGGCCGCGCCTATCCCTCGCGTCGCGCGCTCGCAGGGCTATGCAGGGGTGTGCCTGAAGACTCCCATGCCCTGCAGATCGAGCTGGTCGACGCCCTGACGGCGGTCCACGCCGCGTCCTGGGACGCGCTCGGCTCCCCCGACGACCCGTTCACCACCCACGCCTTCCTGTCCGCCCTCGAAGCCGGGGGCAGCGTCGGCCCGCGCACCGGCTGGCTGCCCCAGCACGTGCTGGTCCGGCGGCAGGGCCGCCTGGTCGGCGCGTTGCCGCTGTACGTCAAGGGCCACAGCTACGGCGAGTACATCTTCGACTGGGGGTGGGCCGACGCCGCCCAGCGGGCAGGGATCCGCTACTACCCCAAGCTGGTGAGCGCCGTCCCCTTCACCCCGGCGACGGGGCCCCGCCTCCTGGTGGACCCCTCGCTCAGCGAAGTCGCCGTCAGCGAGATCCAACGCGCCCTGCTCGCCGGGGCGATGCACCTCGCCGACGCCGCCGACGCCAGCAGCCTCCACGTGCTCTTCTGCCCGGAGGACCAGCGACAGAAGCTCGAAGAACTCGACCTCATCGGCCGCCAGACCCACCAGTACCACTGGACCAACCAGGGCTACTCGGATTTCGACGACTGGCTGTCCACCTTCCGCTCCCGCCGCCGCAAGGAGACCCGCCGCGAGCGTCGCCTGCCGCCCGGCGTGCAGATCCTCGACGTCGCCGGCCACGACCTCTCCCCTTTGCAGCAGCGGGCCGTCCGCTCACTGTACGAGGACACCTGCCTCAAGCGCGGCGGCCACCCCTACCTGACAGCCGACAGCTTCTCGCTGCTGTGGTCCGCGCCGGAACCGGGCAGCCGCGTGCTGCTCGCCGAAGAGGGCGGCGACGTCGTCGCCATGGCGCTGCTCTTTCAGCGCGGTCGCCACCTCTACGGCCGCTACTGGGGCTGTCGCCCCGGCTACGAGTCCCTGCACTTCGAGCTCTGCTACCACCGCCCCATCGACCTCTGCATCCAGCACGGCTGGACCCGCTTCGAAGCCGGCGCCCAGGGCCAGCACAAGATCAAGCGCGGGCTGGTGCCCACCGCCACCTGGTCGGCGCACTGGCTGGCGCACGCCGGGCTCGCCCGCGCCGTCGCCGACGCCTGCCAGCGAGAGGCCCGCAGCACGGCCCGCCACATGGAGCTGCTGGCCGATCGCGCCCCCTTCCAACGCGGCGCGCCTTCCGGAGATCTCGCGACCCCCGGCGGCGGACGTTAGGCGCGGCGGCAGCGACGGAGGACCCGTGGGTGTTCGCAACTTCCTGAAGAAGAAGATGGACAAGCATGGCGGCGCGGCCGGCCTGGCACGCCACGCCGTGGCCAAGGCCACCGGCGGCGCATCGGCGCCCGCCTCCGCATCGACCGCCGACCCCTCGGTCGACATCAAGGAAGCCTTCGCCCGGCTCCCCAGACAACCGGACGCCGAGGGCTACCAGGCCGTCGCCCCGTCCAGCCTGCTCAAGGACGGGGAACGCAACACCTTCAAGGTCGGCGACATCCCGGTGGCCTGCTTCCGCATCGACGGCAAGCTCTACGTCATCGACGACGAGTGCGCGCACGAGAACGGCCCCCTGGGAGAGGGCGATGTCGACGGCTTCGTCGTGACCTGCCCGTACCACGACTGGCGCTACGACGTCCGCACGGGCGACTGTCTCACGGACTCGGACCGCTTCTTGAGCTGCTTCGCCGTCAAGGAACACGACGGCTACATCTGGGTCGGCGCCAAGACCCGCGAGGGCTCGTCCAGCCGTGGCGGCGAACACGACGACGGGCTGGTGATGCGCGACATCAACGAGAGCTGAGCGCGCCCCCCGTCAGCGCCGCGGCCCACCGGGCCGCCCGCCCGGACGGCCACCTCCCGGGGAGTTCTGGCCGAAGGCCAGCTTGATGTCCTTCATGTGGCGTTCGGCCTCCTGCCGATCGACCATCCCCTTGCGCAGCAGATCCTGCAGGTTCTGGTCGAGGGTGAGGTTGCCCTCGCGGCGGCCCGACTCCATGATCGAGCTGGCCTGGTGCATCTTGTTCTCGCGGATCAGGTTCTTGATCGCGGAGTTCGCGACCAGCACCTCGAAGGCGGCCACCCGGCCCGATCCATCGCGCCGCCGCAGCAGCCGCTGGGAGACCACGCCGACCAGGCTGGCGGCGAGCTGGGAGCGGACCTGGTGCTGGGCGTGGGGCGGGAACACGTCGATGATGCGGTCGATGGCCTGCACGGCTTCGTTGCTGTGCAGCGTGGCGAACACGAGGTGGCCCGTCTCGGCGGCGGTGAGGCAGGCGCCGATGGTCTCCAGGTCGCGAAGCTCGCCGACCAGGATGACGTCGGGGTCCTGGCGCAGGATGTACTTGAGCGCCGCCGCAAAGGACAGCGTGTCCGCCCCCACCTCGCGCTGATCGATCGTCGCCATCACCCCATTGTGGATGTACTCGATGGGGTCTTCGATGGTCATGATGCGGCAGGAGCGGCTGCGGTTGACCTGGTCGACGAGGCAGGCCAGCGTCGTCGACTTGCCGGACCCGGTCGGACCGACGACCAGCATCAGGCCGTGCGGCTTGGCGCCGAGCTTCAGCACCTGGTCGGGGACGCCCAGCTCTTCGTGCGAGGGGATGGACGACGCGATGGCACGCAGCGCCGCCGCCATCTGCCCCTTCTGGAAGTAGGCGTTCACGCGGAAGCGGTGCCGTTCGTCCAGCGCGATGGCGAAGTCGATCTCGCGCTCAAGCTCGTAGACCGTGCGCTGCCGGGCGTTCATGATCGAGTGCAGCAGGATGCGCATGTCGGCTTCGGTCAGGTTCTGCGAGCCATAGGGCACGAGCCCACCGGTGATGCGCAGGATCGGCGGGCGCCCGACCGTGAGGTGAAGGTCGGAGGCGCCGCGCTTGCTGACCTCGTTGAGCAGCATCTGCATGTCGAAGCTGCCCCCCTGCCCGCTGCCATCGATCATCGAGCGGACCGCGTCGGTACCGCTGGTCATGCCCTTGACGTTGAGCGCCAGCTCTTCGGGGGCGGTGGAGTAGGCCAGGCCGGTCTCGACCGAGATCTTGTCCGTCTTGATGAGCCGCAGCAGCGACTGGTTGAAGCTCATGGACCACTCGTCGGTGTTCGCCCGCAGGTAGTCCTCGATGTCGTTGATCGCCTTCTCCTTGAGCAGGTTCTGCACCGCCGGGCTGGCGACCAGGATCTCGTTGGAGACGACGCGGCCCTTGCCGTCCTTGGTGGGCAGCAGGCGCTGGCTGATGATGCCCTTGAGCGCCAGCGACATGTCGAGGGCAACCTGGTCGCGGAGGTGCTCGGGGAACATGCTCATGAGCCGCTGCACGGTCTGGGCGGCGTCGATGGTGTGCAGGGTGCCGAAGACGAGGTGGCCCGTCAGCGCCGCCTGCATGGCGACGTGGGCGGTCTCTTCGTCGCGGATCTCGCCGATCAGGATGACGTCGGGGCTCTGGCGGAGGACGAACTTGAGGCCCGCCTTGAACGAGGGCGTGTCGATGCGGACCTCGCGCTGGGTGACGCGCGCCCGGCGGTCCTTGTGCACGTACTCGATGGGGTCTTCGATGGTGACGATGTGCACGTCGCGGGTCTGGTTGATGTAGTTGACCATCGCGGCGAGGGTGGTGCTCTTGCCGGACCCGGTCGCGCCGGTCACCAGCACGAGGCCCCGGTGGTGTTCCGCGAGCACCCGCACCGAGTCGGGCAGGCCCAGGGCGTCGATGTCGAGGTCGGCCGAGGGCACGGCGCGGGCCACGATGCCCAGCCGGCCCTGCTCCTTGAAGGCGTTCAGCCGAAAGCGCCGACCGTCGGGCAGGGAGTAGCTGCCGTCGATGTCGCCCGTCTGCTCGTAGGTCTGCAGGGCTTCGCGCTTCATCGAGCGCCGCAGCAGGTTCATGATCTCGGCCCGCGTCACCGGCCCGCGATTGAGCGGCCGGACGCGGCCGTTGACGCGCGCGGCAGGGGGCTTGCCCTCGTTGATGAACAGGTCGGACGCCTGGGCCTGTTCCATGGCGCTCAGCAGCTCCACAAGGCCGGAGCGCATGGGGGCATTGGCCCCGCTGGGGATGTGGTCGGACATACTCGCCTCGGTGTCCGCCGAGGGTACGAGGAAGCTGCCCCACCCTGCAAGCCGGCCCGGAAGCCACCCGCACCCGCCGGCATCCAGGGCACTCCTCCTCGCGAGACGGAGCCCCGCTTGACCGAGCCCCCCACGCTGCTGCCCGCCGACGCCCACAACGCGCAGCTCCTGGACCGGGTCCACCCCGCCGACTGGCGCAACCCCGTGCCGGCCGAGCGCTACAACCTCGTCGTGATCGGGGGTGGCACCGCCGGCCTCGTCGCCGCCATGGGCGCCGCCGGCCTGGGCGCCCGCGTCGCCCTGGTCGAGCGCCACCTGCTCGGCGGCGACTGCCTCAACACCGGCTGCGTCCCCAGCAAGGCGCTACTGTCCAGCGGCCGCCTCGCCCACGCCGTGCGCCAGGCCCGCACCCACGGCGTCCACGCCTCCGTCGACAGCGTCGACTTCGAGGCGACGATGGCGCGCTTGCGCCGGTTGCGCGCGGGGATCGCGCTGCACGACAGCGCCACCCGCCTGCATGAAGCCGGCGTGGATGTCTTTCTCGGCAACGCCCGGTTTCAGGACCGTGACATCGTCGAGGTAGACGGCGCACGCCTGCGCTTCTCACGCGCGTGCATCGCCACCGGGGCGGAGGCCGCCCGCCCCCCCATCGAGGGCATCGACGACACGCCGGTGGTCACCCACGAGCAGCTCTTCGAGCTGACCGCGCTACCGCAACGCCTGCTGGTCGTGGGGGCGGGTCCCATCGGCTGCGAGCTGGGCCAGGCGCTGGCTCGCCTCGGCAGCGAGGTGACCATCGTCGACCAGGCCGACCGCCTGGTGCCGGTGGAGGAGCCCGAAGCCAGCGACGTGCTGGCCGCCAGCTTCACGGCCGACGGGATCGCGACCCGCCTCGGCCAGACCGTGGCGGCCTTCGAGCGCCCCGCACCCGAGCACCCCGACGGCGGCTTCCTCGCGCGCCTCAGCGACGGCAGCGCCGTGCCCTTCGACCTCTGCCTGCTGGCCGTCGGGCGCCGGCCGCGCACCGAGGGGCTGGGCCTGGAGGCCGCCGGGGTCGAGGCCGGACCCGGCGGCATCGTGGTCGACCCGCAGCTCTGCACCAGCAACCGGCACATCTTCGCCGCTGGCGACTGCGCCAGCCGCTTCCGCTTCACCCACGCGGCCGACGCGCTGGCGCGCATCGTCGTGCAGAACGCACTGTTCCTCGGACGGAAGCGCCACGACGCCCTGACGATCCCCTGGGCGACCTACACCGACCCCGAGGTCGCCCACGTCGGCATGACCTGGCAGGAAGCCGCTGAGCGCGACGACATCCTCGACCTGGCCCGGCCCTTCGAGGGCTGCGACCGGGCGATCTGCGAGGGCCGCACCGAGGGCTACCTGCGAGCCTTCTGCAAGCGAGACGGCACGATCCTCGGGGCGACCGTCGTGGGCGAGCAGGCCGGCGACCTCATCGCCTTCTTCACCCTGGCGATGACCAGCGGCGCCGGCATGAAGGGGCTGTCCGCGTCGGTGTTTCCGTACCCGACGCGGGCCTTCGAGGTGCACCGCCTCGGCGACGACTGGAGCCGCACCCGGCTGTCGAAGCCGGTCAGCAGGGCGCTGGATGGCTTCCTGCGCTGGCGGCGCTGAGCCCGCCGCCCCCGGTCAGCCGTGGCTGCCCTTCTTGGGGCGAACGGTCGCACCGAAGTTGAGGTGGTCGTTCCACGACGCCGGCGCGAAGCCGTTGTCCACCTGGGCCATTGTGATGCAGCCCTCGACCGGGCACACGATCTGGCAGAGGTTGCAGCCCACGCACTCGTCTTCGTCGACGACGGGGACGCGCACGGCGGCGTCAGGCCCGGGGTGGATGCACTGGTGCGCCCCGTCCTGGCAGGCGACGAGGCAGACCTGGCAGCCGATGCAGCGGTCGGCGTCGATCTTCGCGACGACCTCGTAGTTGACGTCCAGCTCTCCCCAGTCCGAAAACGCCGGGACCGAGCGACCGATGACGTCGTCGAGGGTGGCGAAGCCGCGGTCGTCCATCCAGTTGCCCAGCCCCTCGATCATGTCTTCCACGATGCGGTAGCCGCGGAGCATGACCTCGGTGCAGACCTGGACCGAGGAGCTGCCGAGCAGCAGGAACTCGAGCGCGTCCCGCCAGTTCGTGATGCCGCCGATGCCGCTGATGGGGATGGAGAAGCGGTCGTCCCGGGCCAGCGCCGCCACCATGTGCAGCGCGATGGGCCGCACCGCCGCCCCGCAGTAGCCGCCGTTGGTCGAGCGCGTGCCGACGACCGGCATGGGCACCAGCGTGTCGAGGTCGACGCCGATGATGGACTTGATGGTGTTGATGAGGGAGACGCCGTCAGCGCCGCCCCGCTGGGCTGCGAGGCCATGGGGGACGATGTCGGAGACGTTCGGCGTGAGCTTGACCAGCACTGGGACCGACGCGAATTCCTTGGCCCAGCCGGTGATCCGCTCGTTGACCGTCGGTTCCTGGCCGACCGCGCTGCCCATGCCCCGCTCGCACATGCCGTGGGGGCAGCCGAAGTTCAGCTCGAGGCCGTCGGCGCCGGCGTCTTCGGCCCGCGCGATGATCTCCTTCCACTCGTCGCGCGTCTCAACCATCAGCGACACGACGAGGGCGTTGTCGGGCCAGCGCTTCTTGACTTCCGCGATCTCGCGGAAGTTGGCGGCCAGGGGGCGATCGGTGATCAGCTCGATGTTGTTGAAGCCGACGCCACCGAAGCCGCGATTGCGGATGGCACCGAAGCGGCTGCTGACGTTCTGGATGGGCTGGCCGAGCGTCTTCCAGACGGCACCGCCCCACCCGGCGTCGAAGGCGCGGTGCACCTGGTCGCCGGAGTTGGTCGGCGGGGCCGAGGCCAGCCAGAAGGGGTTGGGCGCCTTGATTCCGGCGCAGTTGGTCGAGAGGTCGGCCATCAGTGGCCTCCAGCGGTCAGGTAGGAGTGGATGGCGACGGCCGCATCGCGGCCCATGGCGACGGCGTTGACGACTTCCTTGCCGCCGTTGACGCAGTCGCC
Source organism: uncultured Enterobacterales bacterium (assembly GCA_964599085.1). GTDB lineage: Bacteria > Myxococcota_A > UBA796 > UBA796 > UBA2385 > J125. The sequence continues at coordinate 157,798 of CAZRFD010000001.1, forward strand.
GCCGGCGAACACGCCCGGGCGCCCGGTCGCGCCGGCGTCGTCGGCCACGATGCGGCCGCGGTCGGTCTGCAGGCCGTCCAGCCCCGCGACGAGGCCGGCCAGCTTGCCCTGGCCGATGCCCAGCAGGACGAGGTCGGCGGCGATCTCGTGGTCGGTGCCGGCGATGGGCTGCTTGTGGTCGTCCAGGCGGACGCAACGCACGCCGCCCACCCTGCCGTCAGCGCCGGTGAAGCCCGTCGGCTGGACCTGCCAGACGACGCGGGCGCCCTCCTTCTTGGCGTGGGCCCACTCGTGCGCGTAGCCGGGCATGCCGGCTTCGGTGCCGCGGTAGAGGAGCTTGACGTTCTCGACGCCGAGACCGAGCAGCTCGCGGACGGCGTCCACGGCCGTGTTGCCGCCGCCGATGACCACAGCGTTTCGGACGCCGGACAGGTCGACCCGGCCGAGCTTCATCCGCTCGATCCAGGCGACCGCACCCGAGACGCCGTCGAGGTCTTCTCCCTCCACCGAGAGCCGGCTGTCGGCACCGAGACCAACGCCGATGAACAGCGCGTCGTGGCGGTCTTCGAGGTCCGCCCAGGACAGGTCGGCCGGCACCGACACCCCGGTCTGGACGTCGATGCCGCCGATGCGGCGGACCCAGTCGAACTCGTCCAGGGCGCGCTGCGCGGGCATCTTGTAGGGAGCGACGCCCACGGTGTTGAGCCCGCCGACGACGTCACGGGCTTCGTAGATGGTGACGGCGTGACCGAAGCGGCGCAGCCGGTGGGCCGCGGCGAGGCTGGCGGGACCGGCGCCGATCAAGCCGACGCTGCGACCGCTGTCGGGGCCGGCTTCGAAGAAGCTCCAGCCCTGGTCGTAGGCGTGGTCGGTGGCGTAGCGCTGCAGCTTGCCGATCTGGATGGGCGGGACGTCGGCGCTGTTGAACACGCAGTCGCCCACACAGAGCACCTCGACCGGGCAGACGCGCGCGCAGCTCATGCCCAGCACGTTGCTGTCGAAGATGGTGGCCGCCGAGCCCTTCAGGTTGCCCGTGGCGATCTTCCGGATGAAGCCCGGGATGTCGATGCTGGTGGGGCAGGCCTGCACACAGGGGGCGTCGTGGCAGAACAAGCAGCGGTTGGCTTCAAACGCCGCCTGCGTCCGATCGTAGGCCGGCTTGAAGTCCGAGAACGCAGCCTCGGACCGATCCGGGGGGAGCTTCGTCATGGGTGACCTCGTCAGCGAGCCGCCATCTTAGGCGCTGGCGGCGGAACGGGAGAAGGACTTCAGCCGTCGACCACGCGGTCGGTGATGTCCAGGGCGGCGTCGATGATGGCGAAGCCCTCGCGGAGCTGTTCTTCGGTGATGCACAGCGGCGGGTTGCACATGAAGCTGCCCCAGCGCACGAAGGTGAACAGCCCGTGGTCCCTCAGGAAGGCGGCAAACTCGGCCATGGCCGGGTGGCTGCCGTTGTAGGGGGCGATGGGCGCGCCAGCCCGGTCCTTCTGCACGTCGATCATGCCGAAGAGCCCGATGTTGCGCCCCTCCTTGACGCTGACATGCTTGTCGGTCAGGCGGTCCATCTCCTGGCGCATCACGCCGCCGAGCCGGGCGGCGTTGTCGACCAGCCCCTCGCCCACCAGGACGTCGATGCAGGCCAGGGCGACGCTCATGGCGAAGGGGTGGGAGTTGTAGGTCAGCCCCCCCCAGAACACGTGGTCGTCGAAGTGCCGGGCGATGGCGTCGCGCATGCCCACCGCGCCCAGCGGCACGTACGAGCTGGTCAGCCCCTTGGCCATGGTCACGATGTCCGGCAGGATGTCGCCGTGCTCGAAGGCGAAGAGCTTGCCGGTGCGCCCCCAGCCGGCCATCACCTCGTCGCAGACCAGCAGGATGCCGTACTTGTCGAGGAGGGTCCGCAGCCCGTGCAGGTAGCCCCTGGGTGGCGGCAGGATGCCGTTGGTGCCGGTGACCGTCTCGATGAACATGGCCGCGATGTTGTCGGGCCCCTCGTACATGATGACTTCTTCGAGGTAGCGCAGGTTGTTGGCGACGATCTCTTCGTCGTCGACCCCGAAGCTGTAGTCGTAGGGCCGCGGGTCCAGCACGCGGATGAAGCCGGGCGTGCCCGGTTCGTTGGCCCAGCGCCGCGGGTCACCGGTGAGCTGCATCGTGGCGTTGGTGGCCCCGTGGTAGCTGCGGTAGCGCGACAGGATCTTGAAGCGGCCCGTGTACATCCGCGCGAGCTTGATGGCGTTTTCGTTGGACTCGGCGCCACCCAGCGTGAAGAAGAAGGTGTTGATGTCGCCGGGGAGCAGCTCGGCGAGGCGCCTGGACAGCGCGGCCCGCTGCTTCGTCGCCGAGCCGGGGAAGGCGTAGATGAGCCCGTCGGCGGCGTCCTTCATCGCCTGGACCACCTTGGGGTGGCTGTGGCCGATGTTCACGCTCATGAGCTGGCTGTTGAAGTCCATCCATCGCTGACCGTCGGGACCGTACAGCCAGATCCCCTCGGCGCGCTCGATGGGCATGGGCGCGACCTTTCCGCGCGCCGACCAGTTGAACAGGGTGTGGCGAAGGCAGGTGTCGACGATGTCCTGGGACGTGACATCATGTTCGGACATGGGCTTCCCGGATCTGAAGGAGGCGCGACGATACCGCAGATCCGGTCGCCTGGATCCCGGGCGACTATGTCGCGTCGTCGCGATCCGCGTGGGCCAAGGTTTCGATCCAGGCTTCGACCCTGATGAGATCCTCGACCAGGGGCGGGCGCAGGCGCCGCGCCCGAGCCTGAAGCGCGGCGAGCCGCTCGGGGTCGAGTGACGCTCGGTACCCGTGCCGCACGAAGCGCCGGAAACCCCGTAGCTCGTGCAGGTCGGCAAGCAGCTCCGAGCGCAGGAGGGCGGGGCGCACCGATGGGATCTCGAGTGCGGCAAGGTCGAGCAACTCCCGGTGCCAGTGCGCCCCCTCTGGCAGGTCACCCTCGACCGCCCGCGTCACCCGCTCGAGGATCGACTCCAGGCCCGTGTAGGCGTGATGGAGCAACCACGCTGCGAGCGCCAGATCGGCGTCATCAGCAGTCTGGAGTTGAATCGCGTCGAGCCGGTCCAGGCGCGTGACGAGCGCCTCTCGATCGGAACGAAGCTCCGCAAGCAGGCGAAACAGCGCGGTGCTCACAGCGGCACCCCCTCCGCGATGATGCGCTCGACCAGGGACGGAGGCGCTTCCTCGAGGAGGACGAGGTCAACCACGGCGTCGTCGAAGCGATCAACCGCCGCCCAGGCACGCATGTGGTCTGCCGGGGAGAGGCCCCGTACTGCGAGATCCACGTCGCTTCCGCCATGCACATCTCCAGTGCAGAGAGAACCGAAGAGCCACACCTCGGTCGCCCCGAAGCGCTCCTTGAGCACGGCAGCAGCAGCCGGCACCTCGGCACGGAGGCGTTCGGCTCGCAACAGGTCCGCCCGCTGTCGACGCTGCCGACGGCGGTGCAGGTGGTCGAGGGTCTCGGACAGGCGAACGCTCACAACTCCATCGTAGCCGGTGGCGCTGCAAGACGGTTCGTCCTCAACTCATCCAGGTCCAGTCCTTCTGCAGGGCCCACTTGGTCGTGACCTTGCGGACCCGGGTGAAGAAGCGGAAGCCGTCCCAGCCCGTGATGTTGCCGACGCCGAAGGCCGAGTTGTTCCAGCCACCGAAGCCGAAGGGTTCGCGCGGCACCGGGACGCCCACGTTGACGCCGCACATGCCGGCTTCGGCACGCCCCATGACGCGGCGGGCCACCTCCCCGCTGGTGGTGTAGACGGCGCTGGCGTTGCCGTAGGGGTTGCCGTTCTCGAGCTTCAGCGCGTCGTCGAGAGTGGCGACGCGGATGATCGACAGCACGGGGCCGAAGATCTCTTCGTTGGCGGCGGGCATGTCGGGGGTCACGCCGTCGATGACGGTCGCGCCGAACCACCACCCGGCGGTCTTGCCGTCGATGGCCGGCCGGCCGTCCACGGCCACGTCGGCACCGCGGGCTTCGGCGTCGTCGACGTAGCCCTTGATGCGCTCGATGCTGGCGGGGTTGATGATGGCGCCGTGGTCGTCACCAGGGACCAGGCGGGCGGCCTTCTGCTTGATGGCGTCGAGGATGGAGTCGACGTCACCTACAGCGACGAGGTTGGCGGCGGCCATGCAGCGCTGCCCCGAGCAGCCGGTGAAGCTGGCGACGATGTTGTCGACCGTGACGTCGGGGTCGGCGTCCGGCACGACGATGAGGTGGTTCTTGGCGCCGCCCAGGCACAGCGCCCGCTTGCCGGTGCTGCAGGCCCGGCCGTAGACCATGCGCGCCACGCGGGTGCTGCCGACGAAGCCGAAGGCCTTGATGGTCGGGTGGTCGCAGAGGGCCTCCACCGCTTCGCGCCCACCGTGGACGATGTTGAAGACGCCGTCGGGCAGGCCCGCTTCGGCCAGGAGCTGGCCCAGCGCGACCGCGGACAGCGGCGTCTGCTCGCTGGGCTTGAGGATCACCGCGTTGCCACCGACGAGGGCCTGCGGAAGCATCCACAGCGGGACCATCAGCGGGAAGTTGAAGGGGGTGACGCAGGCGACGACGCCCAGCGGCTCGTGGCGCAGCTCGCAGGTCACGCCACGGCTGACCTCGAGCTGGGTGCCGGCGGCGAGGTTGGGCAGCGAGCAGCCGAATTCGACGCACTCGATGGCCTTGTCGACTTCCGCCGCGGCCTGGGCGTAGACCTTGCCGTTTTCATGGCTGACCAGCCAGGACAGCGCTTCGCGGTCGCGAACCATGAGGTCCCGCAGCCGGTACATCACCTGGGCGCGCTCGCGCATGGGCAGCGCCGCCCAGGCCCGCTGCGCCGCGGCTGCTGCGCTGGCGGCGGCGTCCACGTCGGCGGCCCCCGACAGCGTGACCCTGGCCATGGAGCGGGCCCAGCGGGGGTTCATGACGTCGAGCGTGCCGTGAGCGTCGACGGCGTCGACCCACTGACCGCCGACGAGGTTCTGGCAGTCCTGCCAGGGGGTGAAGTCGTAGTCGCGTGCGGGGAAGGCGGTCATGTCAGGCCTCCAGGGAGCGGTGAGGGAGGAGCTTCATCAGCGGCAGGTACACAGCACCGGCCAGCAGGAAGCCCACGAACCAGGCGTAGGTGTAGACGTGGTCGAAGAAGGAGGGCACCTGCTCGACGAAGCCGGCGGCGTGCAGGAAGCCGGGGAGGTTGGGTAGCACGGCGACAACCAGCGCGACGATGGCCGCGACGTTGAAGCCACCGGTGTAGGTGTAGGGGCCCTGGTAGCGGTACAGCCCGTCGATGTCGTAGCGGGTGCGGCGCAGCAGGAAGTAGTCGGCGATGAGGATGCCGCCGATGGGGCCCAGCAGCGCCGAGTAGCCGATGAGCCAGGTGAAGATGTAGCCGCCGGTGCTCTCGATGAGCTTCCAGGGCATCATCACCACGCCGAGCCCGGCCGTGACCAGCCCGCCGACCCGGAAGCTGATCCTGTCGGGAGCGGCGTTGATCAGCGCGTTCGCCGGGCTGACCACGTTGGCGGCGATGTTGGTCGACAGGGTCGCGATGGACAGCGCAAACAGGCTGAGGATCACGCTGAAGCCGCCGCCCATCTTCCCGAGCAGCACCGTCGGGTCCCAGATGGCTTCCCCGTAGATGACCGTCGTCGCGCTGGTGACGGCCACGCCGATGAAGGCGAACAGCGTCATGGTCGTCGGCAGGCCGATGGCCTGGCCGAGCACCTGGTCGCGCTGGGACTTCGCGTAGCGGGTGAAGTCCGGGATGTTGAGGGACAGCGTGGCCCAGAAGCCCACCATCGCCGTGAGCGAGGGGAAGAAGACGGACCAGAACTGCCCCTCCTTCTCGCCACCGGGAGCGAACTGGCTGGGCGTCGACAGCATCGGGCCGAAGCCGCCAGCCTTGACCCAGGCCCAGCCCAGCAGGGCAAGGCCCATGACGATGAGGAAGGGCGCGGCCAGCGTCTCCAGCAGCCGGATCGACTCCACGCCCTTGTAGAGGATGGCGATCTGGATGGCCCAGAAAGCCAGGAAGCAGCCGAGCTGCGCGCCGTTGATGCCCAAGGCGGCGATGGGGTCGCCCCCGAGGGGGTTGCCTGACAGGGCAGAGAGGAGCTGGTAGATCGCCGCCCCGCCGATCCAGGTCTGGATCCCGAACCAGCCGCAGGCCACGAGCGCCCGGAGCAGCGACGGGATGTGCGCACCGTGGATGCCGAAGCTGGCCCGGGCCATCACCGGGAAGGGGATGCCGTACTTCGTGCCCGGGTGACCGTTGAGGATCATCGGCACCAGCACGATGAGGTTGCCGAGCATGACGGTGACGACGGCCTGGGACCAGGACATGCCCTGGTCGATGAGCCCGGCGGCGAGCATGTAGGTCGGCACGCAGACGACCATGCCCACCCACAGGCTGGCCATGTTCATCACCGACCAGTGCCGCTCGGCGTCGGTGGCCGGGTGGATGTCTTCGTTGATCAGCCCCGGATCGGGGTCACGGACGGTTGCGGTGTAGACGGACTCCGCCACGGGGGACCTCGACAACGGAAGATGGGGGACAGGAGCCGGGGAGCGCGGGGAGACCCGCCCTCTCCCCGTTCAAGGCAGGTGGAGCCCGGCCGGAGGGACGCCGGCCGGGACGGTGTGCGCGCAGCGCGGGCCCAGGGGCCCGGAGCCGCTCAGCCGCGATCGACGCCGGTGGGTTCGGCCAGGGCGTTGCGGCGACGCTGGGACGTCCAGAAGTCGGCGTTGCAGGGGCGATCGACGTAGCGACCGGTGCCGCGTTCGGTCTTGAGCTGGCCGTCTTCGTACAGGACGCGCCCACGGGACAGGGTCATGGCCGGGTTGCCGATGACCTCCATCCCCTCGTAGATGTTGAAGTCGATGTTCTGGTGGTGGGTCTTCGCCGAGATCGTGCGCGACAGATCCGGATCCCACACGACGAGGTCGGCGTCGGCACCGGGCTGGATGACGCCCTTGCGTGGGGCGACGTTGAAGATCCGTGCCGTGTTCGTCGACGTCGCCGCCACGAACTGCGACGGCGTGATGCGACCGGTGCGCACGCCGTGGTGCCACAGCACCGCCATGCGGTCCTGCACGCCGCTGGTGCCGTTGGGGATCTTGCGGAAGTCGTCGATGCCCATGCGCTTCTGGTCGCGACAGAAGCAGCAATGGTCCGTCGCCGTCGTCTGGAGCATGCCCGACTGCAGGCCCCGCCACAGCGCCGCCTGGTGTTCCCTGCCCCGGAAGGGTGGGCTCATGACGTACCCAGCGGCCTGGTCCCAGTCCTTGTTGCGGTAGACGCTGTCGTCGATGACCAGGTGCTGCGGCAGCACCTCGCCGAACACGATCTGACCCTCGAGCCGGGCACGGGTGATGGCTTCCAGCGAGTCCGCACAGGAATTGTGCACGATGTAGACCGGCGTGCCCAGCACCTCGGCCAGGCGGATCGCCCGGTTGGCGGCCTCCCCCTCGACTTCCGGGGGACGGGACAGCGGGTGCCCCTCCGGACCGGTGATGCCCTTGTCGTAGATGGCCTGCTGCAGCGCATAGACCAGCTCACCGTTCTCGGCGTGCAGGGTGGCCAGGGCGCCCAGCTCCTTGCAGCGGAGGAAGCTCTGGATCAGCGCTTCGTCGTCGCACATGATGGCGTTCTTGTACGCCATGAAGTGCTTGAAGCTGTTGACTCCGTGGTCGCGACAGAGCACGCCCATCTCTTCACGGACCTGGTCGGACCACCAGGTCACGGCCACGTGGAAGCTGTAGTCGCTGGCCGCCTTCTCGGCCCAGCCGCGCCAGGTGTGGTACGCCTCGAGCAGCGACTGTTCCGGGTTGGGGATGGCGAAGTCGATGATCATGGTGGTGCCGCCCGCCGCGGCAGCCGAGGTGCCCGTGAAGAAGTCTTCGGACGCCACCGTGCCCATGAAGGGCAGCTCCATGTGGGTGTGCGGATCGATGCCGCCAGGCATCACGTAGGCGCCGCCAGCGTCGACGACGCGGGCGCCGGCGGGCGCGTCGAGGTCGGCGCCCACAGCGGCGATCTTCTCGCCGACGATCAGGACATCGGCGCGACGCTCGCCCTCGGCGGTGACGACGGTGCCGCCACGGATCAGGATGGCCATGGTTGTGCTCCAGGTTGTCCCGGGCGCGAGCGCCGCGGGGGTGCGAGGGAGGGGATGAAGGGGGAGGCGCGGGGCGCGATCAGCCCTGGCGACGGTCGGCGATGATCTGGGGCTGGAAGTCCGGGTCGGCGGCCTTCTTCAGCGCGTCGGCGTACTCGGCGAGACGCTGGGTCATCTGGAAGCCCCACTTGTCCTTGACCTGCCGGCAGAGGTTCAGGTCGACTTCGGTCACCAGCAGGCCGTCGCGGACGCGGGAGAGCCCTGGCGTCCGGGAGCCGTCGGGTGCCGCGACGTAGGAGCTGCCGTAGAAGTGGCCGAAGTCGTGGTGCGACGCCTGGCCGTCGCCGGACGTGAAGGCGTTGGGGAAGTGTTCCGTGCCGATGCGGTTGATCGCCACCGTGTAGTAGTTGTTGGCGATGGACGCGCAGCGGGCTTCGATGGGCCACAGCGGTTCGGAGAGGGCGCCGACGGTTGCCGAGGGGTTGAACACGATCTCGGCGCCGTTGATGCCGAACATCAGCCAGTTCAGCGGGTGGTGCCGGCCGTAGCAGATGTTGACGCCCACCCGGCCGAAGTCCGTCTCGAAGACCGGATGCCCGTCGTCCCCCTCCATGTAGTAGGTCGACTCGTTGAAGTCGCCGACCCGGGGGATGTGGTTCTTGCGGTGGGTGCCGATGACGTGGCCACGGTTGCTGATGACGACCGCGGTGTTGTGGATGGTGCCGCCGTGGGCATCGTCGCGTTCGAGGATCGGCGAGACGATGACCATGTTGTAGCGCTTGGCCAGGACCGACAGGCGCTGGGTGGTCGGGCCGTCGACGGGCTCGGCGAATTCGAGCCAGGGCTGCTTTTCACGGGTGCAGAAGGCAAACGGCATCGTCCAGGCTTCCTGCAGGCCCAGCACGTTGACGCCGCAGCGCCCGGCTGCGTTGACCATGACCTCGGTGCGGGCCGCGAGGGCTTCGTACTGGACGTCGATGGGGTCGCTGGTCGGTCGGACGATCTGCATCTGGATCGCGCCGATGCGCACCACACGCGGGGCCCGGCGCTGTTCCGCGGCGGCCGTGAACGCATAGGCCGCGAGCTGAAAGTCCTGGTCGTCGGCGTAGGCGCCGACCGCCGTGGGCACCGGCAGGGCGGCGGGCAGCTTGCCGTAGAGGATCCGGTAGGCTTCGGCCCGATCCGCCGCGGGGAGCTGGTCGAGGATCCCCTCGAGGCTGTCGATCTCGGCGGCCGGCGCGTCGAGCATGGCGTCGAGCTGTTCGTCGACGGCGGTCTTCTGAGCGGTCTGCGTGGCGTTCGAGGGGGTCTTGGGCTTGGACATGGGGCACCGAGAGGTTGCTGCGGGTGGCTGCGAGGAGACGCCGAGGCGGGACGGCGCGCGTGGCGCGGCTCGACGCGTGGGCGAGGTCGTCGGGCAGGGGGGAGGGAGGCCTTCCCCTGCGACTGCGGGACCGAGCGCCCGGCCCTGCGGCGAGGCAGGAGCGCAAGACTACGCCTTCTTGACCCGCCGTGCAGGACTTCAGGCGGACAGGCCGAGAATTCACCGAGGCTGCGGCGCCGTCCCGCCGCCCCACGACGCTACCAGTCCAGGGTGTCGCAGACCGGGTTGGTGTAGCTGTCGGCGCAGTCGGGGTGGCAGTCCGGGAACAGGATCTCTTCGACGTCCGTCGCAGCGTCGTAGCCCCAGGTCCAGGAGTCGAAGCGGGCGCGCACGCACTGCTCGACACCATCGCCGCAGTCTTCGCAGGCCACATCCTGGCGAGCGAAGGCGGTGCACACGTCTTCTGGGGTGTCGCCCATCAGCGAGAGCGACGCGATGTCGCGGGCGTCGAGCACCGCCGACAGCGTCACGCCGGCGACCTCGTCCCCGTCGTGCGCGAAGGTGCCGGTCAGCTCCAGCTCGTAGAGGGTGAGCGTGCCGACCTCCAGCTCGAGCCGCACCGTCGCCGGGCCCAGCTCGAAGTGCACGCCGTCGACCAGGGAAGCGGTGGGCAGCTCCTCGGTCGGGATGCAGGTGTCCTGAACCTGGCCGGCGCCGGCCGCCACCCGGAGCGCGAGCCCCTCGCCCCCCTCGGCCCCTCCCTCCTCCACCAGGCTGAGCAGCCAGGGCCAGGTGGGCAGCAAGGGCGCGAGCGCCCGGTCGACGCCCGCGGGTTCAGCAGCGCGCCCGTCCGCTGGCTGGACGCTGTAGGTCCGCGGGACCGACAGGCTGGCGGGGGCACCGGGGTCGTCGACCGTGGTGAAGTCGATCTGCTCGCTGCCGCCACAGTGGTCCACGATGAAGCTGTAGGCGGCCCCGGCCGTTAGCGGCGCGTCGAGCTCGAGGCGCCACGACGCGCCCTCCCCCGTGACGGCGGGCACGCCCCGCAGCTCGGTGCCGGTGGCGTCGACGACCCGCAGGTCGGCGGAGGCATCCGGCGGGTCCAGGGTCACGGCCAGCTCGGGCTGCAGCCACACGTCCTCCGCCCCGTCGATGAGCGAGCGGTCGACGACGCGCGCCCCGCAGTCGACGCCGGCGTCTTCGCCCACGCCCGCGCTGCCGGCGTCCGGCGACAGGGCGCTGTCGATGCAGGCGATGGCGACGATCAGGAGCAGCACCCGACCATCGTAGCTCCGCCGGCATATGCTCCGCAGCCATGTTCGCCCTGCTGCTGCTGCTGCTCTGCCACCTCGCCGTCGCCGCGCCGGTGCAGATCGACCTGTGGCACGCCTACCGGGGAGATGAAGCCACCGCCATCGACGCCCTCGTCGACGACTACAACGCCGCCCACCCCGACGTGCAGGTCGACGCGCTGGCCATCCCCTACGCCGGCTTCTTCAGCAAGCTCGAAGCCGCCGCCCCCCGGGGCAACGGCCCCGACCTGTTCATCGCCGCCCACGAGCGCATCGGCTCCTGGCAGGAGACCGGCCTCGTCCAGCCCCTCCCCCAGGGCGAAGACGCGACCGGCTACCACCCGGCCACCGTCTCGGCGATGACCTACGACGGCGCGCTCTACGGGCTGCCGCTTGCCTACAAGTGCCTCGCCCTCTTCGTCAACCGCGCGCTGCTGGCAGAAGCCCCCACCACCACCGACGAGCTGGTGCAGCTCCTGCCCGGGCTGACCGGCGACAAGCGCTTCGGCCTCGCCTACGTCTTCACCGATGCCTACATGCACGCCCCGTGGATGCACGGCTTCGGCGGCGGGGTGTTCGCGGACGACGGGGTCGCGGACGACGGGGTCGCGGACGACGGGGTCGCGGACGACGGGGTCGCCGGCGACGGCCGCGTGGACCTCGCCCGCGACGGCAACGCCGCGTCCATGGCCTTCGTCCTCGACCTGCAGGACCGGGGGCTGCTGCCCGAAGAACCCACCAGCGCCCTGGTCACCGACCTGTTCAACCAGGGCCGGGCCGCCATGGTGATCAGCGGGCCCTGGTTCCTGGGCGAGGTCTCGCCCGACGTCGACTTCTTCATCGCCCCCCTGCCGACGGTCTCGCAGACCGGCAAGCCGGCCTCGCCCTACCTCACCGTGGACGGCGCCTTCGTCAGCGCCTACGCCGAACACCCCGCAGAAGCCCTGGACTTCGCGCGCTTCCTCGCCAGCCCCGACGCGGCCCGCCGCCGCGCTCTGCAGGGCCGCCAGTCCGTCGCCAGCCTCGCCGCCGCCGCCGACCCCGACGTCGCCGCCGACCCGATCCTGTCGGCCTTCCGCCGCCAGCTCGACGCGTCCGTGCCGATGCCCAACGTGCCCGAGATGCAGGTCACCTGGGAACCCATGGCCCGGGCCCTGCGGCGGGTCACCCGGCACGCGATGACACCGGAAGCCGCCGTCGAGGGCGCCCAGGTCGAGTACCAGATCCTGACCCGCCCCCCGCCGCCGCCGGCCGATCCCAGGCCCTACGTCGCCGTCGTCGGGCTGGCCCTGGTGGGCGCGCTGGCCTGGTTCCTGCCAAGGGCCTGGCGCGCACGGCGCGACGCCCGCAGCTACGCCTACGCCTACGCCTACGTCGCCCCCGCCGCGCTGAGCATGGCCGCCCTGGTCGTCGTGCCCTTCGTCGTCGGCGCCGCCGTCAGCCTCTTCGCCCACCGCGACGGCGCCTTCACCTTCGTCGGCCTCGCCAACTTCCTCGACATCGTCCTGGCCCGCGACTGGCCCATCACCTCGCCGCTGTCCTTCTGGTTCACGCTGGCCGTGACCATCCTGTGGACCGCCGCCAACGTCTTCCTGCACGTCACCATCGGCATCGCCCTGGCCATGCTCCTGCGGGAACCCTGGCTGAAGCTGCGCGGGCTGTACCGGGTTGTGCTCATCCTGCCCTGGGCGGTGCCCAACTACATCACCGCCCTCATCTGGAAGGGCATGTTCCACCGCCAGTTCGGCGCCATCAACGGCTTCCTGGAGTGGATCGGGATCGGCGCCGTCTCGTGGTTCAGCCAGTTCTCGACGGCCTTCGCCGCCAACCTGGCCACCAACACCTGGCTGGGTTTCCCCTTCATGATGGTGGTGACGCTCGGCGCCCTGCAGAGCATCCCCCGGGACCTGGAACAGGCCGCCGACGTCGACGGCGCCACCGGGTGGCAGCGCTTCCGCCACGTCACCCTCCCCCTGCTGAAGCCCGCCCTGCTGCCCGCGGTCATCCTGGGCAGCGTGTGGACCTTCAACATGTTCAACATCATCTACCTGGTCAGCGGCGGGGAACCCGACGGCGCCACCGAGATCCTCATCAGCGACGCCTACCGCTGGGCGTTCACCCGCGGGCACTTCTACGGCTACGCATCGGCCTACGCCGTGCTCATCTTCTTCGTGCTGCTGGCCTACTCCCGCGTCATGAACCGGGTGTCGGGCCAGAAGGTCTTGTAGAACGGGGCGGTCAGGGCGCGCCGGCGCGTGCGGCTTCGGCCTGGGCGTGGGTCTGCTGGACCTGGGCGCGGTCGGCCGCCACCCACTGCTGGCCGCTGCCCCGGGGCACGATGGCGGAGACGCCACCGTCGGCGTCGAGGATCACCAGCCAGTCCTGGGACTCCCGACCGAGCATGGCCACGTCGGACACCCGGCCGCCGCCGACGTCCATGGCGCCCTCGAAGACGATGGCGCCCTGTTCGATGGAGGGCTGAGCGGCGTCGAGCACCGGGCCATCCCAGCGGTCGCCCTTGCGCAGCCGCCGCTGCTCGTCGAGCACCAGCGGGACCAGCCAGGGGTTGGCCGGGGAGGCATCGCCGAGCGCGAGGCTGCGCTGGTTGAGCAGCTCACCCTCCATCCCACCCTCGCGCAGCTCTTCTTCCACGACGCCGTCGCCGACGGTCAGCACGCGGATCCGTCGCCCCTCGCGGCGGACGATCTTGTCGACGTCGCCGTCGGCGTCGACGGAGATGGCTTCGGCCCAGGTGGAGTGCTTCGCGCCCACCGGCAGGTAGCGCACGACCAGGGTGGCCCCGCCGTCGTCGTCGGCCTGGCCGTCGACCATGGTCATGCCCAGGTAGGTGCGTCCCTGGTACACCGCGAAGGTGCGCTGCTCGGCGGCCAGGTCGCCGGGGTCGACCGCCAGCACGAGGTCACCGGCGTGGCAGACGCCGACGAGAGCGAGGAAGGAGAGCATCGGGACCTCCTTGATGTTCCCATCATAGCGCTTCACCGCCCGGCAGGATCCAGCAGGCGCGCCAGGATGCCGCGTTAGAGGCCGGTCGTGACGAGTCCCGACCGACCGCCAGCACCTGCCTCTGCTGCACCTGCCGCCGCTGCACCATCCGTGCTGGTGCTGGGCATCGGCGGCATCGGCGGGACGGTCGCCGCCGGCCTGCTGGAGCGGGGCGTCGATGTCTGCGCCGCGACGCGCAACTCCACGGTCGCCCAGGCGGTCAACTCGCGGGGCTTCGTGCTGACCGGGGCCGGCGTGCAGGGACAGCGCCGCGTCCCCGGACGGCTGCACGTGGGGATCCCCGCGGACGCGGGCCCCTTCGACTACGCCATCCTGGCCACCCAGCCCCCCGATCTCGACGCCGCCGCGCGGCAGGCGGCCGCGCAGCTCGCCCCCGGCGGCTGCGTCGTCACCATGCCCAACGGCCTGCCCGAAGAGCGGGTCGCCGGGATCGTCGGCGGCGCAGACCGCGTGATCGGCGGCATCGTCGGCTGGGGTGCCAGCCACCCGCAGCCGGGGGTCTTCGACCGCACCAGCGAAGGCGGCTTCGTCCTGGGGCGCCTGGACGGCGGCCGGGACGCGCGCCTGGATCTGCTCGCCGACCTGCTCTCCGGCATCGGCCCGGTCGAGATCAGCGACAACCTGCGGGGGGCCAGGTGGAGCAAGCTGGCGCTCAACTGCGCCATCAGCTCGCTGGGGACGCTCGGCGGTGACCGGCTCGGCGTGCTCCTGCGCCAGCGGCACGTGCGCCGCCTGGCACTCGAGGTCATGACCGAGGTGGTCCAGGTCGCCCAGGCCGAGGGCGTCGACCTGCAGCGCATCGCCGGGACCGTGGACCTCGAGTGGGTGGCGCTCACCGACCGCGAGCGCGCCAGCCGGGGGTCGCTGTCCCTGGCCGCCAAGCACGCCCTGCTCCTCGTCGTCGGCCTCAAGTACCGCCGGCTGCGGTCCAGCATGCTGGCCGCCCTCGAACGCGGCCGGACCCCGCCGGTGGACTACCTCAACGGCGAAGTCGTGCAGCGGGCGCGGGTCCACGACCTCGCCGTCCCCATCAACGCCGCGCTCACCGCCCGGGTCCACGACCTCGCCACCGGCAGCCGCCACCCCGCCCACGCCGAGCTGTCCACGCTGTACGCGCAGACGCGCTGACGCCTTGTCAGGGTGCGGTCACACCACCAGCGGCACGGCCGCCCGTTCCTGGCGGGCGAGGTTCGACAGCCGCGCCAGCAGCCGGGTGGCTTCCGACATGCGGGTCGCCAGCTCGACCAGGAGCGCCCGGCGGAGCACGGCGGAGACGTCGTCGTCACGCAGGAGCAGCTCGCGGGTGGCGACGCCGCTCATGCGGAGGAGCTGGACGCGGCCGCGGGCCCGGACGCTGGCGATGGCCTGCTGGGGGGTGAGCACGCCGGCGAAGCCCGCGAGGTCGGGGGCTTCGAGGTAGCCGACGACGACCGGCTGCCCCTCGGGACCGGCGCGGACGACTTCGGCCTGGCCCTCGATCACCATGAACAGCGCGTCGCTCTCCTCTCCCTCCACCAGGAAGCTGCGGCCGACGACCTCGACCACCTCGAAGAAGGAGGCCAGCACGGCCAGCGGTTCCGCGGGGGCGTCCGTCATGCCGGGGTGCTGCCGCAGGCTGGCGACGATCTCGCCGTGGGTCGGGGTGTCGTGGCTGGCTTGGTGGAGGCTCACAGCTCCCTCGCGATGAAGCGGGCTTCGGCCCGGAAGGCGGGGTCTGCGTCGTCGCTGCCGACCAGCTCGACGACCTGTTCGTTGATGGAGGAGATGCGGCGGAGCATGACGTCGAGGACGAGCTTCTCCAGCGTCTCGGCGGCGCCGGGGTCGCTCTGCAGCATGGCGTCGTAGGTGGCCCGGGAGAGCGAGGCAGCGACGAGGTCGTCGACGGCGATGGCGTCGGCGACACGCGCGACGCCCAGGCCGAAGAAGGCGACCTCTCCGAGGAGCTGGTCGGCCCCCAGGGTGGCCATCAGCTCGCCGCCCTGGTCGGCCGGCAGGCGGACCTCCAGCCAGCCGTCGAGCAGCAGCAGGATGCGATCGCCGGCTTCGCCCGCGCGCATGACGACGTCACCTGCGGCGTGGTGCACCTCTTCGAAGTGCATGCACAGGGCGGTGCGGGAGAAGGGGTCGAGATCGCCGAGGAAGGCGCTGGCTTGCAGCAGCGCCTCGAAGCGCTCGGAGTGCGTGGGCGGCATGCTGGGACCTCGCCGTGGGGGTGCCTCGGCGACCAACCGAGGCCGCAGCGAGTCTACCCCGACGGTCGACCGGTCGCGGGTGTCGGCGTCGTCTCGGGTGACGGGACCGGCTAGGCTCCCCTCCGTCCCGGGAGCCCCCATGCCGCTGCCCCCCGCCCTCGCCCCCGCCCTCGCCCTCGCCGTGCTGACCACCGCCGCCTGCTACCGCAACGGCGGCGCCCACATCCTGCCCCAGGCGCCGGCGGACGCGCCGCCCCCTCCTCCCCCGCCGCCGGCGCTGACGGGCATCGAGTCCGAGGGCATGACGGTACGGTGGGCGGTCGAGGGCAGCGACCTGCGCGTCGAGCTGAGCGCGCCGACGACCGGCTGGGTGCGCGTCGGCTTCAACACCCTGCGGGCGCAGCACCAGGCCAACATGATCGTCGGCTGGGTCGATGCCGACGGCGTCCACGCCGAAGACCGCTTCGCCGTCGATCCCCCGTACATCGAGCCCGACACCCAGCTCGGCGGCACCGACGACGTCACGGTGATCGGCGGTTCGGAAGCCGATGGGCGCACGACGGTCGAGTTCTCGATCCCGCTGGACTCCGGTGACGCCAACGACCTGGCGCTGACACCCGGCAAGTCCATCTTCCTCATCCTGTCCTACGCCGCGACGGACGACCTGACCGAGCCGTCGACGGTGCGGACGGCCGAGCAGATCACGCTGTAGGCGTCTGCGTCAGTCGTCGCCGGGGTCGAGCAGCCCCCAGTCCCGCGCGTGCGGCGGTTCTGGCGAGCGGATCACGGCGTTGTACGGGATCCGGCTGGCGCGGTCTTCGACGAAGTAGTGGACGATGGCGCCGGCGACGAGGCGAGCGATGCGGCGAGCGTTGTCGGGCCGAGGGCGGACGGGATGGAGCTGATCGTCCAGCTCCCAGACGAGATCCTTGCGCACCTCAATGCCGATGGCGCCGGGCCGACCCTCGCCGAAGCGGTACTCGTCGATGACGCGCCCGTCGTCGTGGAGCACGAAGGAGCGGATGGCTTCGTAGGCCTTGCGGGCGGCGGCGAACTCCCGCTTGCGGCCGCGGGGTGCGGTCCGGAACATGTGCAGGTAGCTGCGCAGCGCCTGGCTCTCGGAGCTGCGCAGGTTGGTGTCCATGAGCATGCGCCAGATGAGCTGGAAGGCACGGTCTTCGAGGACGTGCAGCTGCTCGACGGCCATGCGCTGGCGGACGAAGTCGAAGAAGTGCCACACCTGCGAGCGGACCTCGACACTGCCCTCGGGCAGGCAGTAGGGGTAGTTCAGCGCCACCGGCAGGCCGGCCCGTTCGAGGTGCAGGCTGATCCGGCTGGGGAGCACGCGGTCGCAGGTGAATTCGCCGAGGCGGTCGGGGTAGAGCGGGTCGAAGACGCCGATGGGCATGCGGTCGTGGCGCTGGTAGCCGAGCGTCCGGTTGATGATACTGATCTCGGGTCGCAGGGTCCCGCTGTCGTTGTAGACGTCGTAGGTGTGCACCCCGATGGTCAGCGCCTTGCCGGTGAGCACCCGGTCCATGTGGTCGCTGATGCGGTCGTACCAGTGTTCCAACAGGTCGCGCTTGCCCTCGTAGCCGAGCCACTGGGCGAAGGGCGTGTTGATGGCGAAGCGCTCCAGGTAGCTGGCGTTGGGTGGGGTGAGGCCCGGGAAGCGGCCGAAGTCCATGAGCACCCGGGCGAGGTGCACGTGGAAGAAGCAGGAGACGCCGAGCGCGCCGGCCAGCTCGGCGGCGACGAGGCTGGCGCCCCAGTCGCGCTCCCTGGTGTAGAGTTCGTCGATGGTGTCGGTGCCGATGGTGCGCCCGCGACAGCGCAGGAAGCGTTCGGGCACGACGCGGCCGTCGTGGATCTCCTCGATGCAGATCAGATCCGAGAGCTCTTCGGGCAGGCCGGGCACCGGTTCCCCCCGTGCCGGGAGCAGCTCTGAAGGCGGGAGGTGCTCGGGCGAGTCGTCGTGGCAGCGCCCGTCCCCGGGCGACCGGCAGGTGACCACGCCGACGTCGTGCAGGGGCACGGCCGGGACCGGGGACACGACGAGATCTTCGAAGGAACTGGACATCTGGTCTCTGGCGGCGACTGCCGGGAGCAGCGGCCGCCGCGGCCTGCGCACCCGGGGGGGCAGGAGCGACGCCGCGACCGGTCAGTAGCGACCATGGGGCGACGCTCGCCTCGCAGGCCCCCTCTATCTAGTCCGGCGAGTCGTGCAGCCCTCGTGCAGCCGCGGTGTGCCTGTGTGGCAACTGGTCGACAAGGCCCGCGCAACTCCTGCAGGTGCAGGAGGCTCGGTGTAGGGTGGCAGGCCTGACGGGGCCTGCGCGGCCGGCCTCGCCCGCTGCGGTGCGCCACACCGCAACAGGCTCCACTGCCTCGACAGGACCAGGACATGTTGGACGTCTCCATCGTCGGCACCGGGATGTACGCCCCCGAAGGGGTCGAGACCGCCGCCGATCTCGCCCCGCGGATCGGCAAGTCCGAGCGGTGGATCGAACGTCGGACCGGCGTGCTCCGGCGGCACATCTCCGACGAGCCCATGAACGTGATGGCCGCCCGGGCCGTGCGCCAGGCGCTGGGCGACGGCCCGCCCCCCGACCTGCTGCTCAACGCGTCGCTGACGCCCCTGCAGCTCATCCCGGACTCCTCGGTCTTCATCCTCGAAGAGCTGGGGCTGCCGGGGATCGCGTCCTACTCGATCCACGGCACCTGCCTCAGCTTCCTGCTCGGCCTGCACACGGCGTCCTGCCTGGTGCACAGCGGCGCCTACAAGCGCATCGCCGTCGTCAGCAGCGAGCAGGGCAGCGTCTGCCGCGACTTCGACCAGCCCGAGAGCGCCGCGCTGATCGGTGACGGCGCCGGCGCCGCCATCGTTGAAGCGTCGACCCGGCCTGAACAGGGCATCCTTGGCTTCGCCCAGCAGACCTTCCCCGACGGCGCCGAGCTGACCGAGCTGCGGGGCTGCGGGACACGCCACCACCCCAACGACCCGACGACGACCGACAAGGACAACCTCTTCCAGATGCAGGGGCCTGGCGTCTACAAGATGGCGCTCCGCCGCGTGCCGCCGATCATCGGCGGGCTGCTCCAGGAAGTCGGCCTGCGCCCCCAGGACATCGACGTCGTCGTGCCCCACCAGCCCTCCGGCCCGGGCATGAAGGCCTACGAGAAGCTCGGCTTCCACACCGACCAGATCGTCAACATCATCGGCGAGTACGGCAACTGCATCGCAGCCAGCCTGCCCATGGCGCTGGCCAGCGCGCACCGCCAGGGACGCATCCAGCGCGGCGACCTGGTCATGATGCTGGGCACCGGGGCGGGGCTGAGCATCGCGGGGATGATCATCCGCTGGTAGCGGAGGGACAGCACGGGGAAGCTGCTGAACTCGTGCAGAGACCGGCGAGCCAGGGGACGGCGGGGTAAGGGGCGCTTCCCTCACTCCTTCCCAAGGTGAGAGATGGACACCATCACCTCCCGGATGAACCGCGTCCGGAAGATCGTCGGCAAGACCTTCGGGGACCACTTCCGTCCCTGGATCGTCGGCTTCGTCTTCCTCAACATGCGCATCGGCGTCAACTTCTTCCGCTTCCTCGACGGGATCTTCTTCCCGGGGATCAAGAAGGTCGAGGTCAAGTCGCCCATCGTGCTCATCGGCAACCCCCGGACGGGCACGACCTTCATGCAGCGCTTCCTGACCGACAACGGCATCGGCGCGGGCATGGAGCTGTACCGGATGGTGTACCCCTCGCTGTTCCTGCAGAAGATGCTCACCCCGCTCCTGCCGGTGCTCGAAGCGGTCAGCCCCGCCAAGTACCACAAGCCCGAAGTGCACAACACCAGCCTGTCCAAGGTCGAGACCGACGACGCGTCGCTGATCACGCGCTTCTTCGACGGCTTCTTCGTCTACGGCTTCTTCATGGCCTTCGACGACCAAGACCTCCTCGACCAGTTCGACCCGCGGGTCCGCGACACCTCTCGCCGCGACTTCGAGTGGCTGCGCGGCCTGTGGCAGCGCAACCTGCTGGCCCACGACGCCGACCGCGTCGTCGCCAAGCTGTTCAGCGTCTCGCCCCGGGTGCCCCAGTTCCTGGAACGCTACCCCGACGCACGCATGCTCTACATGGCGCGCGATCCGGTCGAGATCTTCCCCAGCGGCATGAGCCTGGTCACCGGCGTGCTCGACGAAGCCTTCGGCTTCTGGTCGCTGCCGGACGACGTCAAGCAGCAGTGGTTCGACCGGCTCTACGGCGGCTTCGTCCTGCTCCTGCAGCGCTTCCACGACGACTACACGTCGGGCCGCATCCCCAAGGAAAACGTCTACGTCTGCCGCTACGACCGGATGATGAAGGAATTCGAGGTGGTCATGGGAGAGATGCTGCCCTGGCTCGGCCACGAGCCCAGCGAAGCGCTGAAGAAGACCATCGCAGAACGGGCCGAGAAGCAGCGGGCCTACAAGAGCAAGCACAAGTACGACCTGGCGAAGTTCAACCTCGACGAGGAGAAGATCCGCCAGGACTGCAAGTTCTTCTACGACACCTTCCTGCCGCCGCTGCCCCACCTCGCGCAGGACTGAAGCAAAGGGCCCCGCGCCGAGATCCCAGGCGTGGCGGAGGGGCAACCGGTGCGGCTAAGCTGGCATCGCATCACCGCGGCGCCCTGGCCGCGGCACACCGCGTGCGGGGCGTTGAATGGCTGTGCACGCGACCGGGCAGCGGTCCAGCGGCCGCGCGCCCCCGGAGACCCCATGAACGCATCGCCGTACCGCACCGGGCGCCTCGCCCGACTCACGGGCCTGCTGAGCCTGGCCCTGCTCGCGGCCCCGGGCTGCACCGACAAGGGCAGCGAGACCGGCACGCCGGCCTCCGACAGCGGCACCGGAGGCGGCGACGGGGGCAGCGACGGTGGGACCGAGGTCACGCCCGGCATGAGCGCCCTGTCACTGGCCTTCGACGACACGATCCCGACGGTGGCCACGGTGACGTGGACCACGGACGACCCCGGGACCTCCTGGGTGACCTGGGGTGTGGCGACCAGCGACCGCCGCAGCACCCCCCACACGTCCACCAGCGCCACGGACCACAGCGTCGTGGTCATCGGGCTGGTCCCCGGAGAGGACAACCAGCTCGTCGCCCACACCGAACTGTCCGACGGCAGCGTGCTCGACTCGCCTGTGGAGGTGGTGGAGATGGGCCCGCCCCCTGCCGATGTCCCGAGCATCACGATCTCGTCCGCCGACGAGAACCTGTGGGCCGGCGACGGCTACATCCTGACGTCGCTCATCCAGCAGGACGCCAGCTACGTGGTGCTGTTCGACCGCGACGGCAAGCCGGTCTGGTGGGTCGAAGCGGCCGAGGGGCTGACGATCACGACGCCCAAGGCCGGCAAGGACGGCAGCTCGATCATGTTCGCCCAGTACGACCGGGCGCAGGAGGTCGACGTCGGCGGCGTCGTCCGCCAGCCCATCGCCGGGGGCGCCTACGCCAGCGTCACCCGCACCAAGAACGGCCACCACGACTTCGAGGAGCTGCCGGGCGACCGCATCGCCTGGCTGTCCTTCGAACCCTACGAGGTCACCGACGACCGCGGCACCAGCCTGCTCGACCTGGACCGGGTGCTGGAGACCGCAGAGGGCAACGAAGACGTCGACAACTACGACGTGATCTTCGACTACTACGAACACGGCGTGCCCGACAAGACCTGCGAACACTTCGTCGCCGACGGGTACACCGAGGGCGCCTACGACTGGACCCACGGCAACTCGCTGATGTACGACGAGGGGCAGGACGCCTTGTTTCTCATGAACAAGAACGTCGACAACATCATCAAGATCGACCGCCCGACGAAGAGCGTGGTCTGGGAGCTGGGCGGCCGGCGCAGCGACTTCACCATGGATGGCAACGCGCTGGACTGGTGGAGCCACGCCCACATGTCGTGGATCCAGGGCGACGAGTTCATGGTCTTCGACAACCGCTACCACGAGGGCGGCACCGTCGGGACATCGCGCGCGTCGGCCTACCGCTTCGACGAGAAGACCCACACGGTGCAGCAGACCTGGACCTACGTGGACCCCGACGGCAACTTCGTCCAGCTCCTCGGCGACGTCCGCCGCCTCGACAACGGCAACTACCTGGTGTGCTGGACGAGCATGGGCAAGATCACAGAGGTCACCCCCGACGGTCAGGTCGTCTGGGAGCTGGAGAACGGCCTGGGGACGGCGCTTGGCCGCGTCCGCTACCTGACCGATCTCTACGACACGACCCAGTCCTGGTGAGGACGGCTCCCGCGCCCCCTGCGGGGCACGGGAGCGGCGGCCTCACTGCGCTTCGACCACGGTCATGAGCAGCGGCGCCGGAGACAGGCAGGTCTGGTTGGTGCACTCGATGCCGACCAGCCAGACGCCGTCGGTGTCGAAGCCCGCGAAGGTCGCGCCGGTGGTGCGTTCTTCGGCTTCGGACAGGAGCACTTCGTCCTTGCCGTAGGCGTCGGCGTAGAACAGCTCGTCGGCGGTGTCGAGGACGGTGAGCACGTTGGCTTCCACGTCGCTGACGGTCGCGCCGCGGATGTGGCCGATGAGCAGGCGGCTGGCCTTGGCTTCGTCGAAGGGCTGGCCGCCGGCTTCGGTCGTCGCGCCCGCCCAGTTGAAGCTGGTGTCCGGTTCACCGGCGATGGCGTAGAGCGCATCGGCGCTGTGCAGGTCGACCGTGAAGTCGAGGACCGCCGTGTCGTTGCCGAAGGCGATGTCCTGGTTCGACGAGCTGTCCAGCGGATCGACAAAGGTCGTGCTGAGCACGTCGATGCGGCCGTTGGCTTCGTCCATGGTGCTGACCAGCCAGGTCCAGGTCTCGCCAGGGTGCTCGATCATGTCCTGGCTGGGGATGAAGTCGTTGCCCAGGATGCTGAAGTCGGTCAGCGAGGCCGAGGTGGCGCCGTCGGTGTTGTCGAACTGGTAGTAGACCCGGACGTCGGACTGCAGCAGGCTGTTGTTGTTGATCGCCGTGATGACGTCGTCCTTGCTGATGTTGAAGGCGACGAGCATCACGCGGTCGACGCCGGTCGGATCGACCGAGCGGCCCCGCATGTCGACGCTCATGCCCGACCAGTCGACCAGCGAGTCGGCGCCCGCGGCCACTTCCTGGCTCTGGATCTGCAGATCGGCGACGTAGGAGTAGTTGTTGGCGTCGGTGTAGACGAGCTCGGAGGTTGCCGTGATGGCCCCCCCGTCACCGGCCGCGCCGCTGTCGCCGGTGCCCTTGTCGCCACAGGCCATGAACAGGGGCCCCAGCAGCAGGGCAGAAGTCAGGAGCACACGAGTCCGCACGGTTTCCTCCAGGTTTCGGTGACGCGACGTCGTCGAGACCAGCGTCGTTCAGCGCCTTGACCCGCCGCAACTTAGCGGCCGGGACCTCGATCCGCACGCATCGGGCACACGCGCATGGACTTTGCACGACGCCGCAGGTGCTACCCTCTCGCCGCTCTCGACCCGAGGTCCCCGTGTCCAGCCAGCCCGCCTCCCTCGTCCGCTTCACGCCTTCGCTCGTGGCCGCGCTCTCGGCCATCGCGCTGCTCTCCGCCTGCGGTTCCTCCGACAACCAGCAGACGACGTCGAGCAGCAACGTGCCCGTGGTCGCACCGGCCGATGGCAGCGGCGGCGGTTCGGGTGCCGGCAAGGGCGGAAAGCACCGTGGCGGTCAGCGCGGCGGTGGTGACGCCACCACCCGCTCCGGCGGCCCCTCGGCGTCGACCGTCGGCGGTGAGACGGTGAACATCCCCGCCTACAGCGAGGGAAGCGCGCCCGTCTACCTGTTCATGCACACCCACCACTACCTGGGGCAGGGCGGCTACTACCCGACCCCGGCCCAGGTGCGGGACGTCGCCGAAGCGGCGGTCAAGGGCGGGATCTCCCAGGACTCCACGCTCTTCTTCGACGGGATCCTCACCCAGCGGCTCCTCGACCAGGACCCCAGCGTCATCGACTACATCAAGAGCAACGGCTTCTCCATCGGCTACCACGCCGAAGAAGCCCACGGCCCCTACCCGATCGTCGTCAGCCTCAACATGGGCGGCTTGGGCGGCGGCAACAAGGACAGCACCGGCGACGAGGTCTGCAAGAAGGGCTACAGCTTCGACGAAGCCGTCAACGCGCTGCAGTACCGCTACGTTCACGGCTACAAGAACGTCCAGTACGACAACAGCGGCTACATCGTCCGCGCCGACAGCGACACCGACGACAAGAGCACGGGCGGCGTGCGGCTGGTCAAGCAGAGCTTCGGCCGCGACGTCGAGGTGCTCCCGGGGCACGCCTTCTTCAACCCGCCGGCCTTCTACGCCTTCGCCAACGAGAGTGACTACACGGTGTTGCAGTCGGCCGGTCCCTTCGCGCCGCACTACCTCAAGAACACGCGCAACGACGAACTCCTCGCCAAGACGGAAGCCTTCCTCGGCGAGGACACGACGCTGTTCTGGTTCATGGGCAAGCTCGCCGACCGCGGTCTGGACAGCACCCACCTCGACTTCTGGTCCAAGGACGGCTTCGTCGAGTCGACGGGTGGCAGCTTCCGGGGCGGCGGCGGGCAGGGCGGCCAGGGCGGTCAGGGCGGCGGCGGCTTCCGGCCCAACGGCCGGGGCTACATGGGCCTGCACCTGCTGCCCTTCGATCTGCACGCGCCCCAGGGCGGCCTGCTTGGCGGCATCGGCGGGCTGCTCGGAGACCTGCCGGACATGCTCGCCCAGGCCCAGCAGGGCGGCCGTGGCAACTTCCAGGGTCGCGGCGGACAGGGCGGTAGCGGACAGGGCGGTGGCCGCTTCCAGGGCCAGGGGGGCAAGGGTGGCTCTGGCGATGGTGCCGGCCGCTTCCAGGGTCAGGGCGGCCAGGGCGGCCAGGCCGGGGGTTCCGAGGGCGGCAACGCCCGCTTTGCCGGCCAGAGCGGCGGCGAGGGAAGCGGCACCCCAGGCGAAGCGACCAAGGCCGAAGCCGCCGCGCTCAAGCGCAAGATCCCCCAGTTCGTCAGCTTCAAGCTCGACGGCCGGGGCGACGTGATCTCCGACGCCATCGCGTGGTTCAAGCAGTGGCAGCAGGACGACGGCCACGTCGTCTTCGTCACGCCCGCCGACATGCCCAACTACGTCCAGCCCAAGGCGGTGACGCTCAACGCGAAGTCCACGGCGACCGCTGTGCAGAAGTACTGGAGCGGCGGCCCGGCCGACTACCTGGTGGTCGATGGGCAGTACGCATCGCTGACCGAGGGCTTCGAAGTGATGGCCCGCGCCCTGGCGGGCGAGGGCGACAGCATCGAGACGACCAACGTCGTCGGGCCGACCGCCCGCGCCAGCGAGCTCAAGGAGGGCAGCGGCACGGTCACGGGCGCCGATGTCCGCGCCGCCGCGCAGTCCGCCGTCGACTCCTGGAAGAAGGACAAGCACCGGGCCATGCCGATCACGGTCAAGGTGGGCGGCAAGACCGTCGGCTTCCACCAGTACTACTGGATGATGTCCGAAGCCCTGCTCAAGGGTGACGACGCCAGCATCCAGATCCCCTCGGCGAACTACGCACCACCCTACGTCGGCTACCTCGCCGAGCTGCAGGGACGCGCCAACCCCGACGAGACCTTCTGGATGGAGTCCCAGTTCTGGACCATCAAGCCGGTCACCTGGAAGTAGGCGGCGAGCATGGAGCGGCGGGCCTTCCTGGAGCTGACCGGCCTGGGGGCCCTGGGCCTCGCCTGCGGGCGAGGGAACCCGAGCGAAGCTGCCGCCGAGGGCTCGGCTGTACCCCAGGCTCCGGGCCCGTCGGCTGAGGGCGCTGCCGACACCGCAGGAGCCGTCGCGGTCCACGTCGACGCAGGTCCACCTGCGGCGGAGCCGGCGCCAGCCTTCGCCATGGCACCGACCCCGCCGGGCTTCCGCGAGCTCGGGCCGTGGACGGGCGAGGGTCCCGGGCCTGTGTTCGTCCAGCTCACGCTGAACATCAACGACTTCATGCGCCCCGAGCTGGAAGCCGCGGCGGTCCGGCGCTGGATGGCCGCAAGCCAGCAGCGCGGCCTGTGGCCCATGGAGCTGTCCTTCACCGGCCACGTGCTGCAGGCCTTCGTCGACCACGATCCGGCGCTCGTCGAGGAGATCCGCACCGCGCGCCCGACGATCCGCCAGCACTACCGGATGCTCAAGGAACGGCACCTGCTGTCCACCGAGCGGGACATGTACGCCACCGACCCGGCGACGCTCGCGCTGGACCGCAGCCACTAC
Source organism: uncultured Enterobacterales bacterium (assembly GCA_964599085.1). Lineage (GTDB taxonomy): Bacteria > Myxococcota_A > UBA796 > UBA796 > UBA2385 > J125. The sequence goes on from CAZRFD010000001.1 coordinate 184,002, forward strand.
GGGCCCGCGGTGCTCATCCAGAAGACCCTCGGCGTCACCACCCGGGAGGAGGGCGGCGTGCTCAGCGAGCTGCTGCGCCGCCGGTGGGTGACCGGTCCCGACAGCCAGGCTCTCCTCGACCAGCACTTCGACCGCCTCGACCGCCAGGACCAGGTGGCCCACCCCGACCGCATCGTCGCCTGGGCGCTGCCCGACATCGACGCCACCGACCCGCGCGAGCACATCGAGGTCTTCCTGCGGATCCGCCGCCTGGAGCGTGACATGGCCGCCGGTGCACGGCTGGACCCGGCGCACCTGGAGGAAGCGCTCACCGACCTGCAGCGCTGGAGCCAGATCGCCAAGGAGATGGGCTTCGATCTGCACGCCATCGACGGCCTCGCCGACCTCGTGCCGGTCGACCGCCTGCCGGACTTCGCCGTCGGCGTCATCGGCGTCAAGCCGCGCGACATGCAGCTCGCCAGCTTCCGCCAGCGCCTGGCCGCCGACGCCGAGGACACCCGCGCCCTGATGGAGTCCTGCATGCGCGCCCTGGCGGCGCGCACCTCGACCATGCCCGACATCGCCACCGAGCTGCGGGCCAAGCTGGCCGCCCTGGATCCCGACAAGAGCTACGCCATCCGCCTGGCGTGGCACGCCAGCAACGACCACACGCTGGAAGCGTGGGGCTACACCATGTACGGCAACCGCGACGGTGGCCGCCCGCCCCGCCCCTTCCCCCTCACGCCGGCCAATGAACGACCGGCCGACCAGCGGCAGGCCATCGTGGCTGCCGCCGACAGCATCCTCGACAGCTTCGCCGCCACCCCGCGTTGCCGGGTGGCGAGCCTGCACAACGACACCCAGTGGGCGCCCGACAATTCGCCTGCGCGCGGCTACCCCGCGGTCTTCGGTGTCGACTTCTCCGCGGTACCCGACGGCCTCGACGCCGCCGCGGTGGATGCGCTCGCGCGCTCCGAGGGTCTGGACGTCCAGACCGAGGGGCGTGGGAACGCGCGCGGCAAGGCCGGCCAGCGACCGCGAGGTGGTCGAGGCGGCGGACCAGGCGGGCGCTTCCCTCCCCGTGGAGCGAACCCCCGATGACATCCTCACAGCTCGTCCTGCTGTCCCTCCTCACCACGGCCTGCGACGCCGCGACCGACAAGCCCTCGGTGGAACCCGTCGCACCCGCCGACCCCGACACGCGCAGCGCGCGACCGGACCGACCGGCTCGGGGCGGCGAAGGGCGGGGCGGCGAGGGGCGGGGCGGCGAGGGACGGGGCCGTTCCCCGCGCCAGGCACCCGCGACCGGCAGCGGCGACAAGGCGCCGCTCTACGTCCTGTTCTTCACCCATCACTACCGCGGCATGGGCGGCTACTACCCCACCGCCGAAGAAGTGCGCGGCGTGGCCGAAGCCTGCGTGGACCAGGACATGGCGCAGTACTGCACCCTCTTCTTCGACGGGCTGCTGGTGCAGCGGCTGCAGAAGGAAGACCCCGACCTGCCCGCCTACGTGCGCGACCACGGCTTTCCCATCGCCTACCACGGCGAAGAAGCCCACGGCCCCTACCCGGTCGTGGTCTCCGTGGCGCAGATGGGGCAGCGCTCCATGGTCTCTCCCCAGGTGGAAGAGCGCTCCTGGACCTTCTCCCAGGCCGTCGACAGCCTGCGCGCCCGCTACACCCACGGCTACGCCGATCCGCAGTGGGGCAGCGACGGCTACCTGCTACGGGGCTCGGGCGGCACGAGCGACACCGCTGCCGAGGGCGGCATCTCCCTGGTCCGCGACTGGTTCGGCCAGGAGATCAGCATGATGCCAGGGCACCTGCTCTTCCAGCCGGCTGCGGCCTTCGCCTTCGACGTGGGCAAGGAACCGGTCAAGCTGTTCCAGGGGGCCGGGCCCTTCGCGCCACACTTCCTCAAGAACACCCGCAATACAGAGCTGATCCAGCAGACCCAGGCCTACCTCGGCCCGGACACCAACCTCATCTGGTTCATGGGCCGGGTGGTCGAGAAGGGGCGGATCGAGACCCAGATCCCCATGTGGAGCACCGAGGGCTTCCACATGCCGGAGAACCGCGGCAACGGCCCCGGGAGCAGCGCGCGCCAGCGGGGCGGCGGCGAGGGCTTCCGCGGCGGCCGAGGGGCCGGCGCCCAGGGTCAGCGACCGCCGCGCCGTCCGGGCGGCGGTGCGACCGACCGGGTGCCGCGCGCCAACACCGCCGCCCGTGGCGGTGGTGGGCGCACAGTGGAGCTGCCGCCGGGCCAGGAAGCACAGCAGGTCTTCGCGTCGCTGGACCGCAGCCACCCCCAGCTCGTCCAGGTCAAGATCGACGGGTCGAGGGAGCGCACGAGCGAAGCGCTGGCCTGGTACAAGGCGCAGCGCGACGCCGACCCCACCATCGTCTTCGTCAACGCGACGACGCTGATGGACCACCTGCAGCCCGCCGACGTGGAGCTGTCGCCGACGGCCGTGGCCAGCGCGGTCATGGCAGCGTGGACCAGCGGGCCGCCGGACACCCTCGAGGTCGACGGCGCGCCCATCTCATTGGCGGACAGCTTCGAGGTCATGGCCCGCCACCTCGCCGGCGGCGGTGACCGCATCCAGACCAGCAGCGTCATCGGTCCCGTCGGACAGGCCAGCGACCTCGTCACGGCCAGCGGCACGGTCACCGCGGACGCCGTCCGCGCCGCGGCGCCCGCGGTCGTGGCGGCCATCGACCAGTCTCCCTGGCACGCGATGCCCACCACCGTCAACGTCGATGGGACCGCGGTCGGCTTCCACCAGTACGAGTGGCTCATGGCCGACGTCATCGCCGGCAAGGCCGGCAAGAAGATCGACCTGCCGGCCGTGGGCTACAGTCCCGCCTACGCCAGCTACCTGGGCTCGACCCTGAGCGACAACCCGCCCGACCTCAACTTCCGCATGCAGGCCCAGTACTGGACGGTCAAGCCCGTGAGGTGGAGATGAAGCGCAGAACCTTCCTGGGCCTCGGCCTGGGCGCCATGACCGTAGCCTGCGGTGGCCTGCCCGGCGGCAGCTCCGAAGAGGGCAGCTCCGGCTCCTCCCCCTCCGGCAAGGCCAAGGGGCGGCGCGGCCCCCTGGACAAGGCCCGAGAAGCCGTGTCCGGGGGCGGCACCAGCGCCACCAGCCACGACGACGCCATCGCCGCCGCCGGCAAGTTCGCCCTCGGCAGCACCGTGCCGGGCTTCCGTGACGTCGGCGCCTGGACCGGCGAGGGACCCGCGCCCGTGCTCGTCCAGATGCGCCTGAACATCAACGACTTCATGCGCCCGGACCAGGAAGCCGAGTCCGTCCTCCGCTGGCTGGACGACGCCAAGAAGTACGGCCTGCAGCCGGGAGAACTGGACTTCACCGGCCACGTGCTCCAGGCCTTCGTGGATGGCTCACCGGCACTCATTGACCGGATCCGCAGTGAACAACCGGCGATCATGCAGCACTACCGGGCGCTGAAGTCCCGGCACAAGCAGTCGACGCTGGCCGAGATCTACTACACGGACCCCGCCACCATGGAGCTGGACCGGTCCCGCTACGGCCCCGTCGTGCTCGTCCAGAAGACCTTCGGCGTGACCCCCGCCACAGAGGGCGGGACCCTCGCCGGGCTGCTGCGCGCCGCCTGGAAGAAGTCCAGCGGCCAGCAGGATCTCGAAGCGCTCGGCTTCGACAAGCTCGAACGCACCGACCAGATCGGCCACCCCGACCGGATCATCGGCTGGAGCCTGCAGGACATCGACCAGTATGGCGGCTCCGAACAGATCGAGAGCTTCTTCCGGATCCGCCGGCTGGAGCGGGCCGTCACCCAGGGCAAGGACTTCGACACCAGCGACCTCGAAGCCGTGCTCGACGACATCTTCCGCTGGGCCGAGATCGTCAACGAGATGGGCTTCGACGTCAGCGCCGTGCCCTCGCTGGGCGAGCTGATCGACACTTCCCGCGTCCCCACGTTCAGCGTGGGGGTCATGGGCCTGCACGCCAAGGACGACGACAAGTCGCGCATGCGCAGCAAGGCATCGTCGGACAAGGCCGGGCTCATCGCCACGATGACCACGGCCATGAAGGGACTCGCCGAGCGCACGCAGGCGCTGTCGAACATCGGCGACGAGCTGGCCTTCAAGCTCGCCCGGCTCAACCCTGAACGCATCTACGTGAGCCGCTTCGCCTGGCACGCCAGCAACGACTACAGCGTGCAGCCCTGGGGCGAGAACATGTGGGGCGAGCCGGGGACCTACCCCTACCCGCTGACGCCGGCCGACACGCGCTCCCAGGCCGAACAGGACATCATCATCGGGGCCCGCCGGATGGTGTTTGACGTGCTTGGCGCCAGCGACCGCGCCCGGGCGGCCAGCCTGGACCGCGACACCCAGTGGTCCGCCGACAACAGCGCAGAAGCCACCTACAAGAGCGCGCTCGGGGTCGACTTCGCCGACGTGCCGGACGCGCTCGACGCCGCGCAGATCGACGCCCAGGCGACCAGCAAGGGCATCGAAGCCTCGTACAGCTCCGGTGGTGGCGGCCAGGGTCGCGGCGGCCAGGGTCGCGGCGGCCAGGGTCGCGGCGGCCAGGGCGGCGGCGGTCAGGGCGGCGGACGCGGTGGTCGCCAGGGCGGCGGCAGCGGTGACCCGAGCAAGAGCGGTGGCCGGGGCGGTGGCCAGGGCTCAGGCGGCGGCGGACCGCGCGGCGGCCGCAAGCACTGACCGCGCGCTGAAGACCGGCCGCCCTCTCCTCCAGCCGGACGGGAGCGAGCCGGGGACCGCCCGCGCTACTTCGCCATGTAGGCGTCCAGCTCGGCCTTGGCTTCCAGCGGCGTCGCCCACCGCAGGATCCCGAGGCCCTTGTCGCCGTACAAGGCCGTCAAGCGCGCGTTCCAGGCCGGCAGCAGCTCGGTGTAGTCGGCGCGCTCGTCACCCTCGGGCGGCTGCAGCGGGTAGCCGGTCATGTCGGCGAGGTGGAAGTAGAAGGAGCCGGGACGGTCCGTCCGGTGGGCCAGCGGCTGCGCGACCAGCCCCAGCAGCACGTCCACGTCATCCTGTTCCGTCACCAGCGGGCCGTAGTAGTCGGTGTTGGCTTCGTCGAACAGGCTCACCAGGCTCATGTCGGTGACCTGCCAGTCGTAGAGCCGGGACACCGCCACCGAGCTGCCCGGGAAGTAGGCGAGGTCCGAGAAGACGCTGTCGTCCTCCCAGTCGTCGACCACGGCGGGGAACCAGGCGTTGCCGAGCCGCTCCGGGTGCCAGGGGGCCGGGTCCTTCGCCCGCGGGTCTTCGGTGTCGGTGATGTCGCTGTAGACCCAGTTGCCCTGGAACATCGAGATGTCGTAGCCCTGGCTGCCGTCGGCCCGGTCGTAGACGCGGTAGCCCCCCTGGATGTACTCCCAGCCCCACAGCCGGTGGCGGTCCGCCCCGAAGATGAACTGGTTGCCGTCCGGCAGGGCCCGGTCCACGTCGAGCTGCTTTGCGTTGGTCCAGTCGAACCAGCACTGCTGGTCGCCGACGGCGCAGTAGTCGGGGTTCGGCACCACGCTGCGGGCGCCCGTCTCCTCGTCGACGTCGACGATGGTCGGCCAGCAGGCGCTCGTCGACGTCGGCTGCTGGTAGTACATGCTGTTGGGCGCACACTCGTCGACGTAGTCCTGGCCCTCGACGTCGCCGTCGGTGCAGGCGTAGCAGGGCTTGTCGTGGATCATGTTGCCCAGCACGAAGCCGGCGTCGTACAGCTCCTGGAAGATGGACTCTTCGTGGCAGACCGTCACGTTGTTGTAGAACTCCCAGGTCACACCCACGGCGACCGGGAAGCCCATGTCCCGAAGCAGCGGGATGTTCTCGCGGAGCTGATCGAGCAGGTCCTGGAAGTTGTCGTTGGGGTTGTCTTCCGGGGTGCAGGCCTTGGGGTTGGCGCTGAACGGTTCCTCCAGCGTCGTGACGATCCACATGTTGAGCGGTGGCCGGGTGTCGTCGGGGTCGACGGCGTGCCAGATCCGCGGCTGGATCTCCGCAGGGATCTCAGCGCCGGCGGTGTCGCGGGCGGGTTCCGTCTGCACGATGGCACCCACGTGGCCCATGTTCCCCGGCGGGATCAAGGCCAGCGGCGTGTCCTCGAGCTGCTCGATGGCGTGCACGCCGTCCTTGCTGGCCACCACGATCTGCCAGCCGCTGGGGCTGCCCGGACACGAGGTCAGGGCGTGGACCGCACCCGTTCGGTAGTCGACGGCCAGCTCTTCGACCGCGCCGCAGCTCTCGACGATGGCCGGTGTGCCCGCGCCGTTGTCGGTCATCTTCATGCGAACGAGGCGGCCGTCACCGGCCCGCGCGATCCACACCGCCTCTCGCACCGGGTCGATAGCGATCACCGCGGCGTCGCCGGCCGGAGCCAGGTTGCCGGCCTTCTCGCCGGTCTCGGAGTCGATGGCCCAGACGCTGCCGTCCTTGCCGTGGGCCAGCAGCCACTTGCTCTCCCCCACCCACTGCAGGTCGATGAGCCCACCGGAGTACGAGATCCGCTTGGAGATCCGGGGGCTGCCCGTGGACATGTCCATGATCAGCACGTCTTCAGACGAGGACATCGCGAAGCGGCCCGCGCTGGCGGCACAGGGGCCCTCGAGGTGGTCGCCGTCGTCCTTCTCGACCGTCATGTTGCGGTAGATGCGGTGGTAGGTCGTCCAGGACTCCCCCGCCCGGCTGGTGCCGGCGGTCTCGACCTTCGCGCCATCGGCCTTCACGAAGTACATCACGTCGTCGACGTCGTCGAGGCAGACCGCCTTGGACTCGGTCGTCGCGATGCGCCCCGCCGTCCACCGGGTGAACGCGCAGTCCTGGTAGGACTGCGCACCGTTGCCCGCCGGATCGCCGATGCAGTAGTCGCCCTCTGGCTGCAGGTAGGCCTGGGTCAGGATGTGCGTCTCGGCGCCGTCGCTGTTGACGATGTAGACGTGGTCGGTACCCGACGCGCGGAAGACCTTGCTGGCCGCCCGCACGCCGGACAGCGACTCCGTCACGACCGGCAGCGAGACCAGCTCCCAGGGGGTGGCGGTGATGCCGGTGGCGCCGGAGTCGCCGCCCGTCGCCGAGTCACCGGCGGAACAGCAGACCGACGCGGTGTCCGACGCCTTGTCGGTGCAGCCGGCCAGGAGCGTGACCGCCAGGGGAAGCAGGAGGTTCATTCGTCGATCTCCGTGAAGAAGGGCGAGACCCAGACCCGGTGTTCGGGCATGTCGCCGCCCGAGTCGTCGGTGAACACGACTCGCAGGTACCAGGCGCCGCCCGGTTCGAGGTCGATGGTCGCGTCGAGGGAGTCGCCGTAGCCTGTGGTGACCACGTCGCCGCCCGCGCTCACGACGCTGATGCGCTGGGTCGTGTAGCCGGTGTCACGCAGGCGGGCGATGATCCGCAGCGGACCGACGTCGGCCGGCAGGACCTGGCCCGGCAGCCACGGGCGGCCCTGGGCGTCGATGCCGAGCACGCGGGCGTCGGGGCGGGGGCCCGAGGTCGCCAGCGTGGTCCGTTCGTAGAGGGCGTCGAAGAGCGTGCTGCGGTCGAGTTCTCCGGCGGTCCACACGCCGGTGAGCCCCCCCGGCCCGAACTGGGTGTTCAGCGGCGCGTCGGGGGATGCGCCGGGGTTGCCCGGGGTGCTGGGTCCGTCGTCGATGGAGCCGGGCTTGCTGTCGTGGCAGTCCGTGCCCGACGTGAAGCCCAGCCGCATGCCCAGGCTCAGCGCGTACTGCACCGAGCCGCGCTCGAGGTACCGGAAGTTGTCGTTGTTGACCATCCAGTCGCAGTCGTCGGCGGTCGGGTCGATGCACTCGCTTGTGCCGTGCTCGCTGTAGACCTCGACCAGCCGCTCGTAGCGGCTGTCGGGGGCGTTGACCTCGTAGTTGAAGTCGACGGACTGCGGCTTCTCCAGGGCGGGGTGGTGGTAGAAGCTCAGCACCCGATAGGAGCCGTTCTTGGCGGCGGCGGCGTCCAGATCGTCGAAGAAGGTGCTCGGGTTGTCGGTCTGGGGGTTGTCGCCGACGGTGTAGGCGGACAGGCCGCTCTTGGTGGTGGTGTCGACGTCTTCGGTGGCGCCGATGCGGAAGTCCACCGGCACGTCGATCTCCTCGAAGATCACGGTCTTGTGACCGCCCTCGTAGTCGCCGGCGTAGTAGGCGTCGGCTTCGCTGCTCGAGGGCTTGTCGCGCTTGTTGGTCCACTCGTAGCCGACCAGCGGCACGAGCCCTGCGTAGTCGGCGTCCTGCACGAGGCGCTGTTCCTCGGACCAGATGTCCACCCAGGGACCATCGAGGCCCTCGGGGTAGTAGCGCTCCCACTCGGCGTGGTCGGTGATGGCGGCGAAGTCGAGCCCCTCGGCGCGGGCGTTGTCGAAGAAGTCTTCCCCGGCGTAGTCGCCGCGGTGATCACAGGAGTCGTCGGGCAGCTCGCAGCCGTCGTAGGACAGGTTGCTGTGGGCGTGCAGATCGCCCCAGGAGATGTCCCGGCCCATGCTGGCGACCGGATCGGCGAGCTGAGCCGTCGCAAGGAGTCCGCGCACCGGCGCGCCGTCGACGTCGACGGCATCGAGCCAGATGCTTGCTTCGAAGCCAACCAGGGCCGGCACGTCGTGGACGAGGCGGATCGAGGGTACTTCGAGGTCGGCGTCGAGGTCGTCGAGAACCCAGACGGCCGGTTCGTCGACGAGGCACTCGGCGATGGAGCCCCCGTCCGTGCAGCCTGTCGTCATCCACAGCCGCCGGTCGCCGCCGGCTTCGGTCAGGTCGACGGCAAGCTCGAGCGCACCGGAGGCGCCGACGACGGGGTCGAGGCTCTGGCTGAGGTGCAGCTTGCCGAGGTCGCTGGACAGCAGCGGGGGATCGGCCGTGACGAAGTCGATGCTGAGCCCGGCACGCCGGGTGTCCGTGACAGCCGAGCCGCTGTCGCCGACGGCGACGCGCAGCTCCAAGGTGGACAGATCCGCCCCGCCGAAGCTGTCGGCCGGCAGCCAGTAGCGCTGGCCCGCGGAGAGTCCCTCTCCCACCGGGCCGACCGCCGTCGACCACGCCCCGCCGGCCGGGCGCCACTGCAGGTTGGCCGGGGTTCCCAGCGTCGCCACCACGTCGGCAAGTGCCGCCGGATCGCCGATCTCGACGAACACCCCGCTGTCGTCGGGCGCCTGCACAGCGACGGGCTCAGGGACGTCGACCGAGGGGCCGCAAGCCCCCAACAGCAGGGTGAGAACGAGGGATGTGTTCATGAGGACTTCCGCCTCGGGCGGACCGCCCGTGTGGCTGGAGGGTAGCTTCGCTGGCTAAGGTGTGTAAACAGCCTCGGGCCCCCCGGCGGCCGCGAGGCGGCAGACGGGGCGCGCGTGGTCGACGCGCCTCAGCAGCGGCTGCGGCATCCTGCAGCGAGGTGGAGAATGCTGGTGACCGGTGGATTGACCTGGGCCCTTATCATCGGGCTGGGGCTTTTCGGTTGCAAGGACAAGGCCGGTAACGGCGGCAACGACAGCGCGAGCCCCGACGGTGGTGCTGCGGACTCCGGCAGCGGAGACGGTGGCGACTCCGGCGGCCCCACCGACGTCACGGTCAGCGTCAGCCTGGACAGCAGTGTCATGGACGAGTGCCGCAGCGCCTGCGGGACGCTGTCGGTGACGGGCGACGGCTGGCTCGGCGGCATCGGCTGGCGGGTCGAGAGCGACCTCGACGGCTTCCTGCCGGTCGAGGGCGAGCTGGACAGCGACGGCAACGCGGCCTTCTGCATCGAGGGGCCCCTGACCCCCGGCGTCCACAACCTCGCCTTCCACGTCGACATCGGCGATCGCACCTACGCGACGACCACGCTGGACGTGCGCCCCTTCGGCTGGGCCTACGGCCTCGACAAGTCCGTCGAGACCCTGACCGAGCCGCCCTGGGTGCCCAACATCCCCGAGTCCGACCTGCGGGTCGACCCGGCCTTCGCCTCGGCCAACGTCAGCTACCCCGACCCCGAGGGTGGCAAGGAGCGCATCCCGGCGATCAGCGTGCTCGCCCCCAGCACCGTCGTGTTCAACGGCCGCCGCTTCATGTACTACGCGGGCACCCCCGACACGACCTTCTACCTGGGCGTGGCCACCACGCGGGGAGAGGGCGAGAACGGCTGGGAGGTCGAGAACGGCGGCGACTACATCCTGCACTCGTCGCAGACCGGCACCCAGGAGGGCGACTGGGACTACTACGCCCAGAACACGCCCGAAGCGCTCGTCCGCGGCGACGAGGTGTGGCTGTACTACAACGGCCGCAGCGGCGAGACCGGCGGCCTCACCATCGGGCTGGCGACCAGCACCGACGGCGTCAACTTCGACCGCAACCCGACGGCGGTGCTCGAACCCACCGGCGTGGAGGGTGACTTCGACGAGGGCGGCGTCGCCCACCCCAGCGTCGAGGTCCGCGACGTCGACTTCACCGACAACGAAGCCGACGCCACGGAGGTCTTCGAGCTGTGGTACGCGTCCGGCACGCTGGAGATCGGCTACGCGCTGTCCGCGGACGGCCTGACCTTTGAGCGCTACTGCGACGGCTCCGTCTTCGCTGGCAAGGGTGGCACCTGGGACATCGCCACCGTCAAGGCGCCCGAGATCAAGCGCTACGAAGACACCTACTACATGACCTACAGCGGCTGCGGGCAGGGCTGCTACCAGGTCGGGTGGGCGGCCAGCAACGATGGAATCCGCTGGATCCAGCACACCGAACCCATCATCCCCATCCAGCAGCCCGAAGAGGGCAGCAGCGAGATCCCCTGGAACAGCTACGGCACCCAGGAAGCCTTCATCGAAGACGACGACAGCGGGATCTGGCGCATCTGGTACGCCGGCACATCCACGACGGGCGCCGACATCGGCTACGTCGAGGTCACGCCGCGCTGAGCGCCCTCAGCCACGCGCCAGCACGGCGACCAGCTCGACGTGTTCGGTCAGCGGGAACATGTCGAGCGGGGTCAGGGACCGCAGCCGGTAGCCGGCCTGCAGCGCGGGTCGCAGGTCGCGCCCGAGCACGCCAGGGTTGCAGCAGACGTAGACGATGCCCTTGGGTCGCGTGACGCAGAGCTGGGCGAGGACACCCGGGGCGCCGGCCCGCGGGGGGTCGAGGATGGCGACGTCGAAGAAGGCATCCCCCGCCGAGAAGGCCCCGGCGTCGCCCCGGCGGATGTCGACGTCGAGGCCGTGGGCCCGCGCCGTGCGCCGCGCGTCCGCGACGGCCCCGGGGGCGGACTCGATGGTCGTGAGGTGGGCCAGCCCCCGGGCGGCCATGCCGAAGCTGAGGTTGCCGCTGCCGGCGTAGAGGTCGAGCACGCTCTCCCCGCCCAGACCGTCGACCGCGGCGGCGACCAGGGCGACGAGCCGCGCGTTCGTGTCGAGCTGGACCTGGGTGAAGCTGCCCGGGCCGAGGCGATGCTCGATCCCGTCGACAACGAAGCGCAGGTCGACGTCTCCGGCGATCCGACGGCCGTTGAGCGCGACGCCGTCGACCGGCAGATCCAGGCGCTTGAGCTTGGAGGCCGCCCCTCCGGCGAGGCGGGGCTTGCGGGTGTGTCCGGCGAGGACGGCGCGCTCGCCGTCGGTCCGCAGCTCGACGGCGGAAAGCTCGGTCGGCAGCCCCGGGAGCGCGCCGAGCAGGGCCTGGAGGCGGGGATGAGCCAGCCCGCACCAGCCGACCGGATCCAGGTCGTGGCTGCGTGGCGGCGAGAAGCAGGCCCGCCCTGCGGCGTCGACGCGCAGGCGGAGGCGCACGCGCGCCGGGGTGGTCGCCGCCAGCGGTGCGACCGGACAGCCCAGACGCTCGCCGAGCTGCTGCAGTCGCGCGTCACGAGCCGCGAGGACGGCATCGACGGCGCCCGCGTCGCCGCGACAGGCGGCGTGCAGCCGGCAGCGGCGGTCGGCAGGCAGGGACTCGGGCGGAGGGGGCAGCACGGCGCCGACATAGTGCGCCCGGGCCGCTGGATCGAGTCGGGGGCGGTTATGCTCGTGCCGTTCTGGAGGGTCCATGCGCTCCGCGCGCCGTCACCTGCTCCCCGCACTCGCCCTGCTCGCCTCGGCTTGCGCGCCCGTCGACCCCATGGATCACCCCTTCCAGCAGGTGCCGGTCAAGGCGGCACCCGCACCATCGGATGCGGCGGCCCCGGCCGCCGCTCCGGCGGATCCACGCTTCGCGGACTTCGACCAGGGCTTCAGCATCTCCAGCGAAGACCTCAACGCGGGCCGCCCCTTGAGCGGCGGTGCCGACGCCGACGCGGACACTGCGGACGCGGCGGCGCCCGCGGAAGAACCGGCGGCGCCACCCCCCGAAGAACCCCCAGCGCCGGTCGTCGCCACCACCACCCTGCCGGTGACCAGCATGGCGGCCTCCGCGCCGATGGTGGCCCAGGTGCCCGCCGCGCCGCTGGGCTGGGCGATCCGGCTGGTCAGCACCCTGCCCGAAGCACAGCCCCCGCGCGCCATCGTCGGCCTG
>CAZRFD010000002.1:0-321 GCA_964599085.1 uncultured Enterobacterales bacterium
TCGAACTTCACCAGGTGCAGGCGGTGGGGCCTCCTTGCTTTATGGAGGGCTTACGATCGAGCGGCGAGGGCTGGCGCCCGGTCCCGCGGATCGAGCGGCGAGGGGTGGCGCCCGGCCCCGCGGATCGAGCGGCGAGGGGTGGCGACAAGATGCGTCCTTGCGTCCGATTTTCGGACCTAAGTCGTCAGATAGAAGTCTACCCAACGACTTAAGTCCGAAAACCAGATCAAAGTCTACGCATACCGCGTCACCCACGGGATTCCGTCCGCTCCGGCCGCACCGTCGCACGCGGAACGGGCGCGGGCCAGCGCCGACGGGATC
>CAZRFD010000002.1:421-112524 GCA_964599085.1 uncultured Enterobacterales bacterium
GGCCCACGCTGGGGCCCGCCGCACCAAAAAGGGTAATGGAATTCGCCTGACACCTCAGTCAGTCACGGGATCGGCCCACGCTGGGGCCCGCCGCACCAAAAAGGGTAATGGAATTCGCCTGACACCTTCAGTCGCAGCGGGTGTCCTGGTCGAGGTCTTCGCAGCCGAGGCCGGACAGCTCGAGGTCCAGCGTCCGCTCGTCGGTGTCGGTGGTGCCGATGACGACCATGTTGCCGAAGTACTCGCCCACCGCGTAGGGGGCGAAGGACAGCTTGACCACAGCGTCATCGCCGGGCTCCAGCACCAGCGGCAGGCGGATGTCGCTGACGATCTCGAAGGCGAGGCTGGTGGAGTCGTCGAGGTAGAGGTCCGCCAGCTCGACGGGCTGGTCGCCCTCGGCGATGATGAGCACCTCCCCCTCGCGGACGTCGGCGGAGGGGCTGAGGCGGCCGAAGTCGTAGAGACCGGTCGGGTCGAGGTGCAGCGAGCCAGGCTGGGGATCGTAGTAGCTGGGGTCGGCGGTGGTGGTCAGGCCCGGTGAGCCGCAGCCGGTGGCGCACACCACCGCGCCGACGATCACCATGCGGGGGGTGACGATGGCAGGCATTGGGTGCTCCTCTGCGCCGCCAGGCGGCGCTCCACCTGACAACAGGTAGCAAACAGCGTGCCACTGGCGGTTGAAGCCAGCAACAGCCTTGTCGCCGCAGGTGGGGCGTGCCCGCCCCGGTCCCACCGGGGCAGGCATGCCCCGCGGCGACACCCGCCGCGGCGCTATGCTCCCCCTCCCAAGGAGGTCCCGGTGTCCGGCATCTACGACCGCCCGACCAGCGCCGCCATCAGCCAGTCGCTGCAGGCGCGCTCCCGCACGCGCCTCGCGGCGATGTCCGACGCCCAGGTGCAGGCCTACCTCGCCGACGCGATCTACCTGGAGCGCCGCCGCTTCCACGACCAGCGCAAGACCGACCCGCCCGAGCCCGAAGAGGTCGCTCCGATCTCAGACGCTGCCCGGGCGATCCGCGGCAGCCGCGCCGAGCAGGAGCGGGCCGTCCTGCACCTGGTCGACACCTACGCCCACGAGATCCACAACGTCTTCAGCCAGCGCACCTACCGGGTGGCCACCAAGGTCCTGCCCGGCGCCCTGGGTCGGCTCCTGACCGCCACCCACCCCCGCGAGATGCTCCAGCACCACTTCAACCCCGAAGAGCGGCTGGTCATCGAGACCGCCCACGACGACGACGGCGCATGGCTGCGCAGGATCGGAAAGACCCACACCCTCATCTTCGCCCCGACCCACGTCAGCAACCTCGACAGTCCGCTGATCGGCTTCGCGCTCGATCGCCTGGGCCTGCCGCCGGCCATCTACGGCGCGGGACTCAACCTGTTCAGCAGCCCCATCATGTCCTTCTTCATGAGCAGGCTGGGCGCCTACACGGTGGACCGCCGCAAGAAGCACGTGCTGTACAAGGACGTGCTCAAGGACTACTCCATCGACAGCCTGGGGCGAGGCTGCCACAGCCTGTTCTTCCCGGGCGGCACACGCTCGCGCTCCGGCCGCGTGGAGCCCTCGGTCAAGAAGGGCCTGCTCGGCACCGGGATCATCGCCTGGCAGGAGGGCCTCGAGGAGAACCGTCCGCACCCCGATGTGCTGGTCATTCCGGTCACGCTGTCGTTTTCGCTGGTGCTCGAAGCCGAGACGCTGATCGAAGACTGCCTGCAGGCCGAGGGCAAGCGCCGCTACATCATCGCCGACGACGAGTTCAGCCAGCCGCGGACGGTGGCCAGCTTCGCCCGGCAGATCCTCGACCTCGACGACGCCATCGTGATCCGCTTCGGTCGGGCGCTGGATCTGCTCGGCCACCCGACCGACGACGAGGGGCGGAGCCTCGATCACCAGGCGGAGGTCCTCGACCGGACGCTCTACCTCACCGACCGCAACGGCAAGGTCGACCGGGACCCCCAGCGCGACCGCGTCTACACCGGGATCCTGGCCGACGCCCTCGTCAAGGCCTGGCACCGCGACAACACCGTGCTCGCCACCCACACCGCCTGCTTCGCCGCAGGGCAGCTCCTCCGCCGCGCCCACCCGAAGGTCCCCACCGCCGAGCTGGTCCTGGCCGAAGACGACGACATCTCCCTGTCGCGCGACGCACTCCTGGACGGGCTGGCGGCCCTCATCGAGACCCTGGAACAGATGCAGGCCGAGGGCCGCCTGCGGCTGCGCCTGCCGGGTCCCGCCGGCGACGCGCGGGGCCGCGCGGACGCGGTTCTCACCGAAGCCCTCACCCGCTTCCGTGGCTTCCACAGCCGGCCGGCCCTGGCGGCCGACGGCTCGAAGATCACCATGGATACCCGCCTCTGCCTCTACTATGGCCACCGCCTGTCGGGGTATGGCCTGCCCGACCCGATGTAGTCACCCTCGACCCGAGACCCGCACGTGAACGTCGCCATCCTCGGCAGCGGCAACTGGGGCCGCGCCCTCGCCACCCTCGCCGCCGAAGCCGGCCACCGGGCCCGCATCGGCTACCGCGGCCGGCCCCCCGGGGGCTTCCCCGGCAGCCCCAACCTGCACGCGCTCACGGCCGAGAGCGACCTCGTCCTGGTCGCCGTCCCCCCCGCCGCGGTGCGCGAGGTGATCCGCCTGGCGCGCCCCGGCCCCGCCGCTCGCGTGGTCATCGCCTGCCGCGGCCTGGAACCCGACACCGGCGGATGGCTGTCCGACGTGGTCACCGACGAGAGCGCCTGCTTGCGCGTCGGGGCCATCACGGGGCCCACCATCGCCGCCGAGGTCATGGCCCGCCGCCCCTCGGCCATGGTCGTGGCCAGCAACTACGACGAGGTGGCCGACCGCACCCAGCAGGCCCTGCACTCCGCGATCTGCCGGGTCTACACCAGCGGTGATCTACGCGGCGTCGAGCTGTCCGGTGCGGCCGTGACCGTGCTCTCGGTCGCCGTGGGGCTCGCCGACGGGCTCAAGCTCGGCGTGGGGGTCCGGGCCATCGTCGTCACCCGCGGCATCGCCGAGACGGTCCGGCTTGGCAAGGCGCTGGGGGCCAACCCCGACACCTTCCGCGGCCTGGCCGGCGTGGGCGATCTCCTCGCCGCCGCCAGCCTCCACGACCACCCCGGCACCGCCGCTGGCCTGCGCATGGCCCAGGGCGGCGTCGCCGACGCCGACACCCGCAAGCGGGCAGAAGCGATGGTCGCCCTGGCCCGCCGTCACAAGGTCGAGCTGCCCCTGGCCGAAGCCGTCGCGGCCATCGCCGCCGGCAAGCTCAAGCCGCGGCTGGCCATCGACATGCTCATGCGGCGCGAGGCGACGCGGGAGAGCTGACCGGCGGCGGTCTCACTCCAGACGCACGGCCTCGACGTCCGAGACACTGTCATCGCACGCGGTGGGCCCGCGGCTCCAGCTCCAGACCTCTTCTCCGGTCATGCTGTTCCCGTCCTCGGCCACGGTCAGCTCGGAGTGGGTGTTGGTGGTGCCACCGTCCTCGGGCACCTTCCCCGAGTAGGTCAGCACACTCCCCGACAGGATGCCGGACTGGCTGATCTTCGGGTCGCCGAGGAAGCCGGTCAGGTCGACCACACCCGACGCGACGTCGTGGCTCACGGCGATGATCTCGTCGATGGGCGCGCCCGCCTTGCGATCACAGGGGGGATCGGCAGACCGCAGAGTCCAGGTGAAGGTCCAGGACCCGGTCAGATCCAGCGTCGTCGTAGCGGTCCCGCCGTCACCGGCAGCCCCCCCGTCGGTGGCTGCACCGCCATCGGCAGTGAAGTGACCGGTGTCTCCCCCGCCGCTCCCGGTGTCGTCGTTGTCCTTGTCGCCGCAGCCGAGCCCCGGCGCCGCGGGCAGGAGCACCGCGGCGAGCAGCCCCGCGGCGGCGACGAGCGATGGAGACGTGGCGTGCATGGCGACCTCCGAACTTGTCTGCCACCTGCATCCGAAGCCAAGCGGCGACAAGCCCCGCTGTGACCCTCGAGCGCAGGCCCGACCGAACACGCACCGCCGCCCTCGCCCCCGCCCCCACCGGCATATGCTCCTCCTCCCCTGCCCCACGTGGAGGTCCCATGTCGCTGTCGCTGCTCAACGCCGGTCTCGCCAAGGAAGTCGCCGCCCTGCAGGCCGAGGGCCGGGCCAAGGCGCCCGAACGCATCATCGTCGACTACCTGCCGCCGGAGGGGGCCCGCGGCCCGCGCTACAAGCTGATGGGCAGCGACCTGCGGTACATCCGCATGAACAGCAACAGCTACCTGTCGCTGTCGCACCACCCGGCGGTCCTCGCCGCCGCCGACGACGCTTCGCACCGCTTCGGCGCCGGACCGGGGGCGGTCCGCTTCATCGACGGCACCTTTTCGGCCCACGTGGCGCTCGAAGAACGCATCGCCGCCTACTGCGGTCGGCCGGCCGCCAAGATCTTCAACTCGGCGTATACGACCAACCTCGGCCTCGCCCTGGCCCTCCAGAACAAGCGGACCTTCTGGATCGGCGACGCGCTGAACCACAACTGCATCATCCGCGCCATGCGCATCGCCAACGTGCCGCGCGAAAACAAGGCGATCTTCGCCCACAACGACATGGACGGCCTGCGCTCGGCCATCGAATCGGTAGACCCCGCCGCCATCGACCGCGTCATCGTCATCTTCGACGGCGTCTTCTCCATGCGCGGCGATCACGCGCCCATCGCCGACATCAACGACGTCCTCGCCCCCCACCGCGACCGCTTCGCGGAAGGTGTGGTCACCGTGGTCGACGACAGCCACGGCATCGGCGCCTACGGCGCCACCGGTCGCGGCACGGAAGAAGTCTGCGGCGCCAGCGTCGACATCGTGGTCGGCACCTTCGGCAAGGCCTTTGGCGTCAACGGCGGCTTCGTCGCCGCCAGCCCCGAAGTGGTCGAAGCCGTGCGCCAGAAGGCCGACACCTACATCTACACGAACCCGCTGTCGGTGGCCGACTGCGCCGCCGCCAAGGTCGCCGTCGACATCGCCGACAGCGACGAGGGCCGGCAGCGCCTTGCCCACGTCCAGGCCCGCATCGCCCAGTTCCGCGCCGGGCTGGCCGATCTGGGCATGGAGTCCATCGACGGAATCCACCCCGTCGTGCCGCTGCTGGTGCGCGACACGGAAAAGACCCGCCGCATGGTCCAGGGCTTCTCCGACAACGGCGTGCTGGTCGTCGGCCTGAACTACCCGGTGGTCCCAGAGGGCGACCAGACCATCCGCTTCCAGATCAACGCCGCCCACACCGAAGCCGACATCGACGACGTGCTGGCGGTGCTCGACAAGATCCGCTGACCCCGGGGGGCGGCTGCTCCACGGGGTCCTGCGGGCCGCTACTCGATGTACCCCATCGCCCGCAGGCGTTCTTCTTCGTCCTTGCTCAGCGCCGGCTCTTCTTCGGAGGGGTCGATGATACGGCGGACCTGCTCCATCTCGCCGAGCCAGTGCAGTCGCTCTTCCTTGAGGCGCTCGACCACATCGGCGTGCTCTCGGGCGACGTTGCGAAGCTCGCCCGGGTCCTCCTGCAGATCGTGCAGGGCTGGAGTCGACGAGGGCGCCTTGGGGTGGGTGATGAGCTTGTAGCGGTCGTCCATGCTCACCTGGATCGACGCCCAGCGGCCCGTCTCGGCGTGGATGGTCGTACGCCACTGGTCGGGGTGGTCGAGGTCCCAGGCCGTCCCCGGCAGGTCGAGGTCGTCGGGCAGCGGCAGGCCGCTCCAGTTGGCAATGCTGGGCATCAGATCGATGAGGGAGGCGAGCTGGGGGATGCGGGTGCCCGCGCGGGCCTTGCCGGGCAGGCGCACCATCAGCGGCACGTGCAGCACCTCCTCGCTGATGACCTTGGTGTGGCCGATCCAGTGGCTGCGACGGTCGCCCAGCTCGTCGCCGTGGTCCCCCATGATGACGACCAGGGTGTTGTCCGTGCCGCGGGCTTCGTCGATGGCGGCGAGCAGCTCGCCGAGGTGTTCGTCGGTGTAGCGGACCTCGGAATTGTTCAGGTTCCGGATGTAGGCGAGATCGTCCTTGTCGCCCCCGTTGGCGCGGAGCTTGCGGCGCATGTCCCCAACGTTCATGCCGCTCTCGATGTCACCCTCGTAGCCGGGCATGTCATCGAGGTATTCGGGGTGCAACAGGTAGTTGTAGTGCACGTCGAAGTAGTGCACCAACATGAACAGTGGCTTGCGCGTGGACTGGTTCTTCAGCCAGGAGATCGCCGCCTTCGTGGTCTGCGGAGAGGTGGCACGCAGGTCGTTCTTGGGGACGGCCTTGTCCCACAGGTAGGACAGCCCCTGCATCAGCCCGAACTTCTTGCGCAGGTAGATGTGGGAGATGATGCCACCGGTGGTGTAGCCGCGGTCGCGGTACAGCTCGCCGAGTGTCGTGACGCGGTTCTTCACCGAGGCGGCGTTCTCGCGGATGCCGACGACGTAGGGGTACTGGCCGGTCATCACCGTGGCGACGGTCGGCAGGGTCCAGGGGGCGGTGGTGTGGGCCTGGTCGAAGACGACAGCGTCCTGGGCGAAGGCGTCGAGGTGCGGCGAGGTGGGGCGGGGGTTGCCGTAGGTGCCGAGCGCGTCGACCCGCAGGGAGTCGACGATGATGAGGACGACGTCGGTCGGCCGCGGGCCGGAGCTGCCGGTGCCGCAGCCGAGCACGGCCACCAGGACGCCGAGGCAGGTCGCCGCGGCCAGGGCCAGCAGGGGGGCGAGCGAGGGTCTGGACTTCATGCGTCCGAGGGGGTCGAGGGGAAACGGGTGCGCGCGGGCCGCTGCATAACAGGCGACGGCCCCCCGTCGTGCTCAACTCCCCGGTGTTCCACAGGCCAGCCACCACCGCAGGCGCGTGCGGTCGTCTTCTGTCGTTCCGCCCGCGGGAGGCATGGTGGGGCTGCCCGTCGCCGGCGCCGCCCGCTGCAGGATCAGGGCGCTCCACTGCCAGACCTGGTCGACGGTGTCGAAGCCCACGCCCTGGGGAGCGCCGTGGCGGTCGTCGACGTCCGCGCCGTGGCAGCCCTGGCAGGCGGACAGCATGAAGCCGTGGCCCCACGAGTCCCAGGTGACGAGGGGCGCGTCGCGGCAGGCGTCCCCGGTGTCGACATCACCGGCGAGACCGCTGTCGAGGCCCGCGGAGGGCCCGGATGCAGCACAGCCGATCCACATGGCGAGGAAGGCGAACACGCCACCACGATAGCGGCGTCGGGTGGCCACGGGGGGCCGCAGCGGTCAGGATGGGCAGGGAGAGGAGCCCCCGTGTCCGCGTGTCGTCTCGCCTTCGTCTTCGCCGTGGCCGGGGTGGGCTGC
Organism: uncultured Enterobacterales bacterium; assembly: GCA_964599085.1. Classification (GTDB taxonomy): domain Bacteria; phylum Myxococcota_A; class UBA796; order UBA796; family UBA2385; genus J125. Next base: position 7,726 of record CAZRFD010000002.1, read on the forward strand.
GCGCCCGCGACCAGCGACACCGGCGGCGCGGCGCCGACCTCGGCCGCCGATCCCGACGTGCAGGCCCCTGATCCCGAAGTGCCACCAGACCTGCCCCTGGTCGAGGCCGGGCTCTCCGAGCTGCTCGGGCGCCTCCTCGACGCCAACCCCTGGCAGCTCGCCGACCTGCAGGCCGAGACCCTCGCCGGCGGCGACGACGACTGCCCGAGCCTCGAAGACATGGCCGAGCAGCAGCTCTTCGAGGGGGAGTGCACGGCCAGCACCGGGGTGCACTACCAGGGCCTCAGCCTCAGCACGCGCCTGTCCGACGTGCCGATCGCCGACGGCCGGACCGCCAGCGACTGGTACCACCTCGTCTCCAGCCTGACGGTGACCTGGCCCGACGGCAGCCTCGACCAGATCCACGCGGACGCCGAGCTGGCCCGGGTGCCCGCCCAGGGCGACCAGCCCCGGACGACGGAGATCGAGATCATCGGGAGGGCAGTGAGCGACCGCACCGCCTGGGCCGACACCTGGCTGGCCGCCGGGGTGGACCAGCACCTGGACCTGACGGCGAGCTGGCGCGACGGTGCCCCGGGCGTCACGGTCGAGCTGCGCCAGGCCTGGCCCGAGGGCTCGCCCGGCGCGGCGCTCGTCGAGGGCTTCGGCGTCGAGCGCACGGGCGCCGACTGCGCCGTGGCGGCGTCGCGGCTGCGCCTGTGGTGGCCCGACCGCGGCTGGGCCGAGGTCACCCTCGACGAGGGGGTCGCTGCAGCCTGCCAGGCCTGTGGACCGGCGACGGCCGGGGGCGAGCCGCTGGGAGACGCCTGCGTCGACCTCGCCCCGCTGCTGGACTGGCAGGAGGAGCCATGGTGATCGCCTGGCTGCTGCTGTCCTGCGGGGCGACATCGGCGCCTACCGTGGCTCCGCCGACGCTGGACGCGGTCGCCCTGCTGACCCGCGCCAGCCTCGACCTGCGGGGCGTCCGGCCGGACGTCGCCGACCTCGACGCCGTCATCGCTGATCCCGCAGCCGTCGACGGCTTCATCGAGGGCTACCTCGCCGACCCCCAGTTCGGCCGGCGGGTGGCGATGATCTACGCCGAGGCGCTACAGGTGCGCGCCGACCAGGCCGACCACGCCGACCAGCGCTACACCTTCGACGATGCCGACCAGGTGCTCACCTCGCTCGGCGAAGAGCCGCTGCGCCTCATCGCGACCATCGCCGACCAGGACCTGCCCTGGACCACCGTGACGACCGCGGACTGGACGATGGCCGACGGCTGGCTGGCCCGCTGGTACCCGATCGACTGGCCCTCCGACGTCGACCTCGACGACGACTGGCTGGCCGTGCCGTGGACCGACGGCCGCCCGGACGCCGGGATCCTGTCGACCAACGGCTTCTACTGGCGCTACTCGTCGACCGACCTGAACGCCAACCGGGGCCGCTTCAACGCGATCTCCCGGGCCCTGCTCTGCCACGACTACCTGCTGCAGCCCGTGTCGGCCTCTCCCTCCCTCGACCTCACCGACGAAGACGCGGTCCGACAGGCCATCCGGACCGAGCCCGCCTGCGTCGCATGCCACAACTTCCTCGACCCGGCCTCGGCCTTCATGTGGGGCTTCACCCGGCAGGATCCCTTCTCCATCCTCGACCTGTCCAGCTACCACCCCCAGGACGAGTGGCTGTGGGAGACCGACGGGATCCCGCCCGCCTACGGGGGTGTGGCGGGTGAGGACCTCGAAGACCTCGGCTGGCTGATGGCCGACGATCCCCGCCTGCTGAGCTGTGCGGTGGAGCGGGCCGTCACCGCGCTGTGGGGGCGCAGCCCGGAGCTGTCGGACACGGCCCGCCTCGACGCCCTGCGCACGGTCTTCATCGAGGGCGGCCTGGCGCTGCGGCCGCTGTACGCCGCGGTGGTGGCGGCGGACGAGTACCGGGCGGACCCCGGCGTCGACGGGGCCGTCGGCTGGCGGGTGGTGACGCCGGACCTGCTGGTGTCGGAGATCGCCGGGCTGACGGGGTACCGCCCCCGCACCGACGGGCTCGACCTGTGGGCGTCGGACAAGAGCGGCCTGCGCTCGCTGGCCGGGGCCGGGCGCAGCGTGTCGGCCGACTCGCCCTCGGTGGCCGCACCGGCGGCGCAGGTGGTGCAGGCTCGCCTCGCCGAGGCTGCCGCCGGATACGTCACCGGCAGCGGGCGCGACGATCCGGAAGCCATGGCCCTGTTCTCCCTTGTGGACCTCGACGACCCCGACCCGGCCGCCCTCGACGCCCAGGTCCAGGCACTGTGGCTGCAGGTGCTGTCGCAGCCACTCCCGGTCGATGCCGACGACGTCCAGGCGACCGTCGCCCTGTGGTGGCAGCTCCGCGACGACGGCGCCGAGCCCGCCGACGCCTGGGCCGGCGTGCTGACCGCCCTGCTGCGCCACCCCGACCTGGTGGTGTACTGATGAGCTGGAGCCGCCGTGGCGTGATGCAGGCAACCGGCCTGGGTCTGCTGGGGGCCGGCCTGCCACGGCGGGCGCGCGCCGATGTCGCCGCGACCGACCGGCGCTTCGTCTTCGTCTTCGCCTACGGCGGCTGGGACCCGAGCCGGGTCTTCGGCGGACCCTTCTCGCTGCCCGTCATGGACGTCGAGGGTGACGCCATGCTGGTAGACGACGGGCCCGTCGCCTGGGTCGACCACCCCGATCGCCCGTCGGTGGCCGACTTCTTCACCCGCCTTGGCGATCGGGTCCTCTGCCTGGACGGGGTCGAGGTCGACAGCATCAGCCACAGCGCGGCGTCGCGCCTGGCACTCTCAGGCGACACCAGCGGCTCGGCCCCCGACTGGGCCACCCGCCTGGCGGCCGCCGGCGCCGAGCGCTTCGCGCTACCCCACGTCGTCGCGCGCGGCCCCTCGCTGGCAGGGGCCTACGCGCCGCTGGTCACCCGGGTGAGCGCCGGGGACGGACTGGCGCCGGTGCTCAGCGGAGAGGTGCTTCGGCGCTGGTCGGGGTCCGGGGGAGGGCCGACCGACGGCGCCCGGGCCGCGGTGGATGCCTGGGTCGCCGACGCGGCGCGAGCCCGGGCCGAGCAGACCGCGGGCACCGCCCGGGGCCGGGTGTTCGCCGATCTCGCCGAGGCGCAGGACCGGGCGCAGCAGCTCCAGGGCCTGGCCGACGCGGTCGCCTGGCCGACCGACGACCACCTCGACAGCCAGGTGGACATGGCGCTCGACCTGCTGGAGCTCGGCGTGGCGCGCTGCATCACGCTGGGCTGGGACGCGCTGTCCTGGGACTCCCACGCCAACAACGACGTCGAGCAGTCGGCGCTGTACGAGACGCTCTTCGCCGGGCTGGTGCGGCTCGTCGACGGGCTGGACAGCCGGCAAGGCAAGGCCGGCCGCCTCGCCGACGACACCGTGGTCGTCGTCGCTTCCGAGATGGGCCGGACCCCGCAGCTCAACGGTGCCGGGGGCAAGGACCACTGGTCGACGACCTCGGCGATGCTGCTGGGGGCCGGAGTGGCAGGCGGCCGGACCGTCGGCGCCTACGACGACGGTGCCCGGGGGCTCTCCATCGACCCCCACAGCCTGCAGCTCGACGAGGGCGGCCAGCGGCTGGATTCGCGGCTGCTCGGGGCGACGCTGATGGCGCTGGGCGGCGCGGACGACCAGGCCGACCTGGCCGGCATCGAGGCCATGGCCGTCGGGGACTGAGCAACCTTCCGCTTGCGTGACGAGTCGCCCGGCGGCTACTGCCGCGGCGGGAAGGTCGCGAGCTTGCGCTGCAGGGTGCGGCGGTGCATGCCCAGGCGCCGCGCAGCCTTGCTGATGTTGCCCCCACAGTCGTCGAGCACGCGGTTGATGTGCTCCCACTCGGCACGGGCGAGGGTGGGGGCTTCGTAGTCGACGGGGGCTTCGTCCAGGGGCGCGACGTCACCGCGGGCGAAGGCGGCCAGCACCATGTCGGCGTCGGCGGGCTTGGCCAGGTAGTTGGTCGCGCCCAGGCGCATGGCGGCCACGGTGGTGGCGATGCTGCCGTATCCGGTGAGCACGACGACCTTGAGGTCGGGGCGCCGCCGGAGCAGCTCCTGGACCAGCGGCAGGCCCGGGCCCTCGGGCATGCGTAGATCGACGACGGCGTGGGTCGGTTCCTGGACCAGGGCGGCGATGGCCTGGGGCGGACCTTCGGCGACGATGGCTTCGTAGCCGCGGTCCTGGAAGGCGGCGGCGAGCCGCTCGCGGAGGGCTTCGTCGTCGTCGACGACGAGGATCCGGCTGCCGGGTGGGATCGGTGGGACGCTCATGCGGAGGCCTCCTGGGCCGGGGGACCGACGATGGCCCTCGGCCACCGGATGGTGGCCGTCGTGCCCTCGCCGGGAGTGGAGCGAAGCTGCAGGCTGCCGCCCACCTGGTCCATGACCGAGCGCACGAAGTAGACGCCCAGCCCGCGACCGGTGGAGCGGGTGGTGAAGAAGGGCTCGCCGACACGCCGCAGGACCGTGGCCGGCATGCCGGCGCCCTCGTCAGCCACGTCGACCACGAGCATGTCGCCCTCGGCGCGGGCGCTGACCACGACGCGCTGGCCCGGCCTGGACGCCGACGCCGCGTTCTCGACGAGGCGGCGCAGCACCTGGATGAGCAGGCGGCTGGGGACCTCGACCTCGACGTCCTCGGCCTCGATGCACAGGCCGACCTGCTGGGGGGGGTGGTCCTCGCGCAGGTCGTCGAGGAGGTCGGGCAGGTCGAAGACCTGGGGTTCCTCGCCCAGGCCGAGCCCGGCATCGCCCGCGAGCTGGGAGAGCACGTCCTGGCAGCGCTCCACCTGGGCCCGCACGGCCTGCAGGTCGGCGATGTCCCGGGGATCCTGCGCGCGCCGTTCCAGCTCGCGATCGATGATGAGGATGGTCGAGAGGGGGGTGCGCAGCTCGTGGGCAGCACCGGCCGCCAGCGTGGCGAGGCCGGCGAGGCGGCGGTTGCGCTCTTCGTAGTCCTGGGCGGCCTGCAGCCGGGTGTGGGCTTCGGCGCGGAGCGTCCCCACGCGGGTGACCGCCACCAGGATCGACGCGCCGACCAGCAGGTAGGCGATGAACATGCCGGCCATGTGGGCCTGCATGGGGTCGCCGTGGTGGGCCATGCCGCTGTCGCCGGGCAGGGCGAAGAAGGTGCTGTAGGCGAGCAGGGTGGCCCCGAAGACGGTCCAGGCGCGGGCGGGCTTCAGGGCGAGGGCGCCGATGGAGACGACGATCACGTAGAGCGGCGAGAACGGGCTGGTGCTGCCGCCGCTGACGGCGACCAGCACGCTGAACAGCAACACGTCCAGCAGCAGCACGGTCAACACCGGGCCCTGGAGCCGCCGAGGCGTGCGTTGCGACCGCACCCGCAGCCACAGGTTGCTCAGCGCGGCCACGACAGCGACGAGCGCCAGCGCCGGGCCGCTGTCCGGGCTGACCCCCGCGAACGCCCCCACGGCCAGGGCGGCGATCGCCCCCGAGATCAACCACCGGGCAAAGATGATGGTCGCTGCGGTGAGGAGCGGGCCGGTGGCTTCGTCCTGCATGCCCTCGACCTAACCGGGCAGCCCGACGCACCCGGCGCGCACGAGCACGTGGTCATTTGTCCCACGGCGCGACCGTCCGGGGTCCGGTCGTCCCCTCCTGCCGGCGTCCCCGTGGCATCCTCGGCAGCCATGACCGCGCCCGCTCCCACAGCATCTTCCGTCCTGCGCCTCGCTGGGGCGGCCCTGGTCTGCGTCCTGGTCGGCCTGGCGGCGAAGACTGGGGATCCGGCCGTCGCACTGGCGTGGCGCCCGGCCCTCGACCCCGTGCCGGTCGCGCCCGGGCCGCTCCCCAGCGGGGTGGACGCCACCGTCGCGGCCCGGCTGACGGCTGACGACGTGACCCGCGGGCTCGTCGGGCTCGCGGCGCTGCCGGCCGACGATGCGCTCGCGCTGCGGCCCGACCAGGTGCACGCCATCGGGGAGGCGCTCCGGCGTGCGCGCCAGGCGCGGGACCGCGCCCGCGACATCGACGCCGCCCTGCCCGCAGCCCGCACCCGGGCTCGCGCTGCGTGGGCTCCCCTCGTCGCGCTGCCTGGCCAGGACCTGCGGCCGCCCGCCCAGGCGTCCCGGGGGGCGCCATGAAGCGCGCGCTGGACGCCATCACCCTGCTGCTGCTCGTAGCAGCCGTCGCCCAGGCGGTGGCGCTGACGCTCCGGCCGGCCCCGGCGGGCGTCGCCCTGGTGCTCCTGCCCGGCACGCCCGAGGAGCTCGCCGCGCCCGGGGGCGTGCAGGGCGCCACCGCCGCCGTCACCGAGGTCGGCGAGCTCGTCACCATCGAGGATCTCGCCCGGCTGTCGCTGCGGCTGGCAGAGGGCGACGAGGTGAAGGGTGTGGCCCCCCTGTCGGCCGCCGAGCGCGAAGCGCTGCGCCCGGTGGTGGCACGCGCCAGGGAGCACCGCGGCGCCCTGCTCCAGGAGGAGGCCGCGCTGCGTGCCGCCGAGGCGGAGGTGGACGCGGCCGCTCTGCAGGTGCTCGCCGGCCTCGACCCCGAGCAGCAGCGGTGGATGCTCGCCCATCGCGACGAGCTGAGCGTCTCCGGCGTGGAGGACGCGTACTGGACGCGCCTCGCCGACGCGCTGGAGGCTGCGCCGCGGGAGACTGCGCCGGTGGAGGCACAGCCGTGAGAGCAGGTCTCCTCGCGCTCCTGGTCGCCCTCAACCTCGCGCTGCTCGCGACCCGGCGACCGGTGCGCCCCGCGACCCTGTACCCGGTGCCGCCGGCCCTGACGCGGGTCGCGGCGACCGGCGGCCGACCCCTCACCGCCCCGGCGCAGGCCAGCGCCCCGGGCGCCAGCCTTGGGCTGGCCATCGCCGTGCTCCAGCGCGGCCCCCACCCTGATGCGGCACGCGCCGGGCGCCTCGCGGCCCTGCCCTCGACCGTCGAGGCGCACCGGGCGCGCGGCCTGGAGCTGCGCGCGCTCCTGCAGCGGGATGCCGCCGACCTCGCGCGGATCCTGGGAGGTCCCCGCGTGGCCTGGGCGGCCGCCCACCGTGTCGAGCTGGCCGCCGTCGGCGAAGACGCCGCCTGGGAAGCCGCGGCGGAGATCCTGCCGGAGCAGCCGTGAGCCGGCGTCGCCTCGCGCTCCTCGCCTGGCTCCTGGTGCTGCCGACGCTGCCGCTGCTCTCGCTGCTGGCACCCTCGGACACGCCCCTCACCGACCGCCTGCTCGCCGACCCCCTCGGCGAGATCCCGGTGAAGCTCTGGCTGTTCGAGACCTTCGCCCGCGTCGGCCTGCTCGGCGGCTTTGTCGACAGCATCGGCTTCCCCCACGGCGGCGTGCTCAACAACCCCGACCCGGGCGGCACCCTCATCACCGCCCTGCTGCGCCCGCTGCTCGGCAGAGCCCTGGCCTATGACTCGCTGATCTGGCTGCAGATCTTCGCCAACGCCGCCGCGACCGCCTGGCTGGCCCTGGTGGTGACCCGCGACGAGCGAGCCGCTGCCGTCGCCGCCGCAGCGTTCGCCCTGACCCCGCTGGCGCTCGTGTACTGCGTCGCCGGCGCCGTCACCGACGTGCTGCATCTGTGGCCATGGCCGCTGGCCATCGGCGCGACGCTGCGTGCGCTGTCGGGGACGGGTGGGCGCGCCGCGGTAGCTGCCGGCGTCGCCGCCGCGGCGGGGCTGGTGCTCTGCCCCTACAACGGCGTGGTGTTCGCCGCCCTGGCCGTCCCCGGCCTCGCCTGGCTGTGGCTGTGCCGCGACCGGCCCGTCCTCGACGGCGGCCCGGCGCTCACGGGGCGCCGGATCGTGGTCGTCGGCGTGATCATCTCCGTCGTCGCCGGCCTGCCGATCGCCGCCTTCGCCCTGTGGACCCGGTCGCTCATGGTCGCCCCCGACAGCATGATGTCGCTGGACGCGGTGGAGGCCACGCGACACACGGCGCCCTACCTCGACCTGCTGCCACAGAACGCCGATCGGTACACCGCCTTCCTGGCGGACTGGGTCGCCGTGGGCAAGGGCGCCCGCATCGAGCGGACGCTGGCGTCGCGCTTCTTCCGGGCCTTCTCCCCCGGCCTCGTCGTGCTGGCGCTGGCGGTGTCGGGGCTCTGGGCGTGCCGCGCTCGCTGGCGCGCGCTGTCGCTGTGGGGGCTCGGCGCGAGCTTCTGCATCCTGGCGTCGACCGGACCCTTCCTGCCGCTCAACGGGGGGCTGTCGCTGCCCTTCGCCGGAAACCCCGCCTGGCTGCTGCTCCACCACGGCCTGCCCGGCGCCTCCCTGCTCCTCGAGCCCTTCCGCTACGCCCTGCCGGCCGTCCTCTGCCTGGCGGTCCTCGCGGCCGTCGGGACCGCTGCCATCACGCCGCGCCTCGGCGCGTGGAGCTGGCTGCTCCCCGCCGTCGTCGTCGGCGAGCTGGCCCTGGTCTCGCCGGTGCCCGTGCCCCTACTCACCGCCAGCGCCGCCACCAGCGCAGAGCTGGTGTCGCTGCCCCTGCCCCCGGGCGCCCTCCTGGAGCTGCCCTGGTTCGACCGCGGCACCGACCGCTTCGAGCGCCGCCACTTCCTCCGCCAGCTCGACCACGGCCGCCCCATCCCTGATGAAGTCCAGGGCTTCGTGCCGCCCTGGCTGGTCGACAACCAGTGGACGGCCTCGCTCATCGCTCTGGAGCGCAGCGACGGGGCGCGGGACGGCGGGGCGCGGGACGGCGGGGCGCGGGACGACGGGGCGCGGGATGGCGGGGACCTCGCCGTCGTCGTGCGGTGGCCGGAGCGCGTGGCCGCAGACCTCGATGCCTTCCGGGCGGCGGGCTTCGCTGGCGTGTGGGTCGATCCGGCGGGCTACGCCGACCCCGCCCGGGCGACGCGGGTGGCCGACGCGCTGCGGGACGCCTTCGGCGAACCCACCAGCGCCGCGGGAGGCTGGTTGTTCGCCGTCGAGCCGTCCGCTGCGCGGTGATAGGCTGCGGCTCGTCCCGGAGAGAACATGCGCGCGACGTCGCTGGCACTGGTCTGGATCCTGTGGGGCTGCGGGGGCGACACCGGCTCATCGACTCCCGCGGCAACAACCGCGCCGGCCGCACCGCCGCAAGCCGCAGCCCCCACTGCGGAGGCGCCGCCCTCCGCAGACACTCCGCCGACACCGCCCGACCCGGCGCCGGCGACCGCAGCGGCCCCGACCACGCCCCCCCCGCCCGACGCAGCCGACGGGGACGCCACCGGCCCCGAGCTGGGCGATCGCCCGGCTCGCCCCCCGGCCGACGACGAGCTGCCGACGTTTTCGGGCGGAACGGTCGAGCTCACGGTCGTCCTGCCCTCGACCATGAGCGGCCAGGTCGACTTCATCACGCCGGACAGCGGCGGCGAGATGCCCTACACGCTGCTGCACGCCGAACGCTTCGACAGCGTCGACCGGGTGGAGGTGGACGCTCCCTCCCAGCTCGACGGACCGCTCTACGTGGTGGTCCACCAGTTCCCCGCCGGCCGCCCCAGCTACGAACCCGGTGGCAGCCAGGGCGTCGTGGTCGACCCCGTCGACCTGGCCAAGGGCGACCAGGAGCTGACGGTGGTGATGAACGAGGGCACGGAGTGGATGGCCGAGCTGTTCCAGCCTGGAGAGGGTGAAGAGGTCCCGGCCCCGGACCCGGACAAGGACAAGGACAAGGACAAGCCCCCGGGCTGATGCCGGGCCGGGCCGCCGCCACGGCGCCAGGCTCCACCGTGGCATGATGCGCGGACCTCCGGAGGAGCGTGCGCATCGACATCGCCGTGGTCGCCCTGTTGCTGCTGGCGTCGGGCCCCGCGGAGGGCGCCGCCCCTGCACGGGTCCGCCTCGAGGTCGAGGCCCGCGCCTGGCAGGGAAAGCTCCGCTTGTTCGCGGAGAGCCGGTGGCTGGGCGAGGAACGCCGGGTGCTCCTGCAAGACCACGGCGAGCTGCCAGGAGACGTGGCCGGCGACGGCGTGTGGGTGGGTGTCCTGGAGGGCGCCCCGGTGCAGGCCCTGCCGGTGCGCCTGCTGCTCCAGGAGCCCGGAGGCGACGAGCAGCTCGTCTACGCCGGCACCGAGCTGATCCAGGGGGCCGACGACCAGCTCGGCTTCGAGCTGGTGGAGGGAGACGCCGGCCCGGAGGCCTTCCGGGTGGCCCGACCGCTGACGGGCCCGGTGGCGCCAGCGCGCTCGGAGACGGGCAGGCTCGTGGCGGCCGGCGTCTGGGTGCTCCTGCTGCTGAACTACGCGGCCTGGCTGTGGCGCAGCCGCCGCAGGACACCGACATGAAACCACCGGGCGATCGCCGGGAAGCCCTGGCCGTGCTCGCGGTCCTGGGCGCGGTCGCCGTGGCGTGGACCTGGCCAGCGGCCGGCGCGTCGGCCGACGCCGCGGTCGGACGCCACTTCGACCTGCCGGGTACCGTCTGGCTGCTGTCGGCGGCCCGGCGCTTCGTCACCGGGGCCGGCGGCGTCCTGCAGGATCCCCTGACCGCCTGGCCCACAGGTGCCGACTACGACCACCCCGACAGCTTCGTGCTGCTGGCGCTGGCGCGGCTGCTTGGGGCGATCGATCCCTACCGCCTGCACGGCCTGCTCCAGGTGGTCGGCGTCGCCAGCTCGGCGATGGCCGCGGCCTGGTTGGCGCACCGCCTCGGCGCGCGGTGGCGCTGGGCCGGGCTCGCCGGGCTCGCCTTCGCCTGCTCGGGACCCGCCGCCACCGCGCTCATCGAGGGGCACGCCTACCTCGCCGTGGATCCCTGGCTGCCGCTCGGCCTGCTGGCCTGGCTTGCGGCGACGGGCCCGCGGGGACGGGCCTGGCAGGGGCTGGCCGCCGCGCTGCTGCTCGGCCTGACGGGGCTCACGTCGGCCTACCTCGGCCTCGTCGCGGCTACGCTGGCCGGCGTCGTGCTGGTGGGTGCGCTGCTCCGGAGAGACGGACTGCGCCCGGTCCCCGTGGCGCTGGGTGTGGTCTGCGGCGTGCTGGTGGCCGCCGCCTACGTGGTGGGCTTCGCCGGCGGCCCCGCCGATGTCCTCGCCGACTACAGCCCGCAGGCGCGCGCCAGCTACCTGCTGGCGAACAGCGCCGACCTGGCCGGCATGCTGGTGGCGGACCCCGCCGTCGACCGCTTCGGCCACGCGAAGACCGCGACCCTGCCGTGGACCAGCGCCGTGCTCACAGCGCTGGCCCCGGTCGTGCTGCGAGACGCACGCCCCCGCGGCAGCGGGCGCCTCGTGGCCGGTGCGCTGCTGCTGCTGCTGCTGGCGCTCGGCCCATGGCTCGATCTCGGCCTGTTCTTCGTCCCGCTGCCGGGGCTGGCGCTGTCGTGGCTGTCCCAGGCCGACCTGCTCAAGCACCCCGCGCGCCTGATGTGGGGGGTCGGCCTCTGCGTCGGCGTCGTGGCCGCCCTGGTGGGCACCCGGCTGGAGGCGCGGGTCGGCCGCCGGAGCTGGCCGCTGCTGGGCGCAGCCCTCGTCGACGCCTTCGTCGTCTGCGGCATGCCGGCCCGCCAGGGCAGCGTCGTCCTCGGCACTCCGGCGGCCTACGGCCACGCGACAGGGCCGGTGCTGGAGCTGCTCACCGACCAGCCGGGCTACGCCTACGAGCTGGACGCCTGGTCCCAGGCCTGGGCCTGCGTCGCTCAGGCCGGACACGGCCGGGCCATCGCCCAGGACTGTGTCGCCACGAACCAGGACCAGGAACCCGGCAGGCGTCGCTCGCGCGCCGTGGTCGATCACCTGCTCCGCGGAGACGCCGCCGGCGCGCGCGCGCTCCTCGACGCCGATGGCTTCGCCGCGGTGGCGCTCCGCCCCGACCTCTTCGACCCCCGCGACCTCGGGCGCATGGCGCCCGCCCTCGCGGTCCTCGACCCCGCACCGGCCCGCAGCACCGACGCCGGCGCCCTCGTGGAGGTCTACGATCTCGGCGGGGGCGCCCCGATCTCGCCGGCCGGGGCGCGCGCTCCCGGCGCGGTGGACCCCAACGACAAGCAGCTCCGGGTCGCGCGCTCGCTCGATGGTCGCACCTGGCGGCTCGACGAGGGCGTGCTGGCGACGGCCGCGTCCTCGCCCGACCTCGTGCAGTGGCAGGGGCAGGCCTGGGTCTACTTCGTCGACCACGGCGAGCGGCTGGCCCGCGTGCCGTTGGCCGGCGGAACGCCCGAGCTGCTCGACGTCGAGCTGGGCGAGGGGTTGGTCGTTGATCCCGACCTCGTCGTGCTGCCCGACGGGCGACTGCGCCTCTACGCCGTGGTCCAGCCCCGGATGCAGGACCCCGGCGCCGGTGGCCTCGACAACCAGATCCGGTCGGCACTGTCCACCGACGGGCTGCACTTCTTGCCCGAACCGGGGGTCCGGCTGGCGGGCCCCTTCGTCGACCCCGACGTCGTGCTGCTGGACGGCGGCGGCGCGCGCATGTACGTCACACAGGACGCCACCCGGATCCGAAGCGCAAGTGCGGTCGATGGCCTACGCTTCGAGCTGGAACCGGGTGATCGCATCCGGGGCGGCGGCGTGAGCTGCAGCCTGGCGACCACGGAGGGGATCACGACCTGGTACCACGAGCGCTGGGGGATCCGCCGGGCCACCGCGCCTGATGGCCTCCGCTTCGGGCCGTCGACCCTGGACCTGGCGTCGGGCGAGGAGGCGTGGGAGTCGCCGACCGTGCTGGCAGAGGGCTCGGGCTTCGTCATGGTCGTCGGGGCCGCGCCGGCCGGGGATGCGCCGTGAACGAGGGCCGCCTCCGCCGCGTCGCGCCCGCGCTCGTGGGCGCCTGGTACGCGCTGCTGGTGCTGGCGCTGACCTGGCCCGTCGCCCTGCACCCCGGGCAGGCCGCCCTCGGCTCGGAGCGCAGCGACACGCTCAAGCACCTGTGGACCCTGTGGTGGATCCGGGCCAGCGTCTGGCAGGAGCACGCCCTCCCCTTCCACACCCACCTCGTCAACTACCCATCCGGCATGGAGCTGTTTCCCATCGAGCCGCTGAACGGGCTCGTCGCCGTGCTCCTGCCCTTCGTCCCCCTCGTCCTGCTGTCGAACCTGCTGGTCTTCGCCAACCTATGGGGGCTCGGGCTGGCTGGGCACCTGCTGGGACGGGAGCTGGGCGGCAGCCGCGGGACGGGGCTGGCGTCGGGAACGCTGCTGCTGTGCTCCTCGGTGGCCGCCTTCACCGTGCACGTCGGCGTCGGCGAGCTGCTGCACCTGTGGTGGCTGCCACTGGGCATGGTCGCCGCCCTCCGCATCGACCGCGGCCCGGCAGCGCTCGCCGTGGCCCGCCTCGCCGCCTGCCTCGTCGGCGCCGTCCTGTCGAGCTTCTACATCGGGCTCTTCCTCATCATCTCCGTCGGCACCTGGTCGCTGGTCGCGCTGCTGCCCGACGCGTCGAGGCGCCGCCACCTGGTCCGCGTCGCCCTGGCGGCCGTCGCCGCCCTGATCATCCTGCTGCCCGTCGTCCACGTCTTCTCGGCGGCCTACGGAGACCCCGCCACCGCGGCCCCCTCGGCCCTGGCCCGCCTGTTCTCCCCCCTGCCGGCGCCGGACCCGGTGGCCGCCCGCGTCGAGCCCTGGCAGGTGTTGTCTCCCGGCCGCACCACCACCGACGCCGCGGTCCTGGCCTACGGTGGCGGTCGCTACCTCGGCATCCTCGCCACCGCGCTGGCGGTGCTCGCCGTCATCCGCCGCCCGCGCCAGGGCCTGCCCTGGGCGGTCGTGGGCCTGGTCGGCTTCGCGCTGTCACTGGGCAGCCACCTGACCTGGGCTGGCGACGAGCTGGGGCCGCCCATGCCCTTCGCGGGCCTCAACCAGCTCCTCGCCGCCGTCGCCGAGCCCGTCAACTTCCCGGTCCGCTTCCTGGCGCTGACGGTCACGGCCCAGGCCGCCCTGATCGCACTGCTCGGGCCAAGACGCTCCACCCTCCTCGCCGGCGCCGCCGCCCTGGAGATCGCCACCCTCCAGCTCCTGCCGCACCCCTGGCAGACCCTGACCCCCACCACCTTCCCCGGCCTCGAGGCGCTGGCCGAGCAGGAGGGCGCCGTCCTCGACCTGGGCCAGGTCTGGAGCGAGGACCGCACCGCGCGCCAGCTCAGCCTGTGGGCCCAGATCGCGCACCAGCGGCCCGTGCAGGCCGTCTCGGTCGAGCGCGTCGAGTACTTCGCCCGGCAAGGCCGCCACTACGCCCAGGCCCTGCGCCTGTACCGCATGCTGCAGCCGGCCTGGCAGGACCGCGCCGGGGACGTGTCGCCGGCCGTCGTCGCGCGTCCCGTGTCCGAAGACCTGGCCATCCTCTACGACGACGGCTTCCGCTGGATCCTCGTCACCGAACGAGACAAGCCGCGGCCGGTGCTGGCCCGGATGTCCGCGGTCCTCGACCCGCTCCTCGGCGCGCCCCGGTGGTCGTCAGACCAGTTCGCGGTCTGGGCCATCGAAGACCCCCACCTCGACGCGACCACGCTGGCCCGTGCCCGGGCAGGCCACACCGAGCGCCAGGAGGCCGTCCGCCAGGCCGACGACCGCGACGTGCCGCTCGCCCCGCCCCAGGCCACGACGCCCACGCAGCCACCGCTCAGCGGCCCCCAATCCCCCTGACGACCCCACGCGCAGGGCTAAGGTCTCGCCGATGCTGACGCTGCTCACCCTCGCCCTCACCCGGCCAGCGCAGGCCGGCCTGCCCGCCGTCGTCGACTTCGGGCCGGCCATCGACCTCGGTGTGTCGGGGACCTGGGGCGAGGTGCTCACCGACGCCGACGGGACGGGCTGGTGGCTGGCCTGGGCGGACCAGGGCGAGCTGTGGGCGGCGCCGCTACAAGATGACGGCGGCGGCCAGGCGGTCGACCTGGACGCCACGCGCGGCCTCACCGGGCGGCGGGACCTCGTCGACCACGCCCTGGCGCGCTGCCCCGATGGCACCTGGCTGCACGTCGCCTCGCTGTCGCTGGACAGCCCCGACGACAGCGCCTGGGCCTTCGTATACGACGCCGACCTGAGACTCCTGGCGAGCGGCCCGGTCGAGGAGCGCCAGGCCGCACGCGCGCACAACGACATGGCCGTCGTCTGCGACGACGCCTTCCGCGGCGTGAGCTTCCCCGAATTCGCCGCCCGGACCGCCTGGTTCTTCCCGCTGGACGAGGACGCCCGTCCCGCCGACGCCGTCGAGCTGGTCGATCCGCCCGTCCTGACCGGCGGTTCCCTGGTCGTGGACCCCGAGACCGGCCTGCTCACGGCCATGGGGACAGAAGACAACGTCCGGCTCGCGGTGTCCGCCTGGGACGAGGACTTCGTCTCGCAGCGCTACACGCCGGTCGAGGTGGACGAGGGGCGCATCGCCTGGTGGCCGCAGGGCCTCGTCCGCGTGGGGGAGGGCTGGCTGGTCGTGCACCTGTCGCTGTCGGCCGACGAGGGTCCCCGAGACGCCGACCTCGGCGACATCTGGATCGGCTCCCTCTACCACCACCTGTACTACCGGCAGGGCGACGAGGTCGCGGGCTTCACTCCCCCCGCGGGTGCCGGGCGCCCGGCCATCGCCTACCGCGACGGCCTCGCCCTGGTGACCTACGACCACGACCAGCAGATCTTCCTCCACGAGCTGGAGGTCGATCCAGACGCGGTGTCCACCGGCGGCGGCGACGGTGCCCTGCCGGGGTCGGACGCGGACTCTGGTGGCGCCGACACGGCAGCCCCGGCGGTGGCTGAAGACGTGCGCGGCGGCTGCGCCACCGCCGCTCCCGGGCTGGCGGGCGGTCTCGCCGGCGTGCTCCTCGCCCTGCTCGGCCTCCCTCGGCGGCGGCTCTGATGGCGACGGCGGGCGGCCTCGGCGCCGTCCTACGCTCCCAGGCTGCCAACATGTGGCTGATGCGGGGGCTGTGGTCGCCCACACAGCTCCTGCGCGGGCTGCGCCTGCCGGTGCGCTGGGCCCTGTCGCGAGACGGCAGCGCTCCACCGCCCCTGGCCCTGGCCTGGTACGTCACCTACGCCTGCCCCGAGACCTGCAGCTTCTGCAACGTCACCCAGGTGGTCGAGGACTGGCAGCAGCCGCTGGCGGTGGCGACCCGGAACGCGCTGGTCGACCGCCTGGTGCCGCGGATCCCGACGGTGGCCATCGGCGGTGGCGAGCCGCTTGTGCTGCCCGGCATCCTCGATCTCGTCGAGCGGATCCGCCACCGGGGCGGGCGCGTCTTCCTGGTGACCTCGGCGACGACGCTGGGGCCGGCGCGGGCGCGGCGGCTGGCGGCGCTGGCGCCCGAGGTGGTCACCGTCAGCCTCCTGGGCGAGGAGGCCGAGCACGACGCAGTCATGGGGCGGGTCGGGGCCTGGCAGCGCGCCGTGGGCGGCGTCGAGGCGCTGCTGTCGGCGCGAGATCCGCGGCGGACCAAGGTGCTGCTGAACTGCGTGCTCGGCCTGGACCAGCCGCGGGACCCGCGCGCGCTGCTGGAGCTGGCGCAGCGCCTGGGCGTCGACGGCCTGCGGCTGACCTGGCTGAGCTTCATGACGCCAGATGAACGCACGGCCGATGCGCACGCCGCCACCTACCTCGTCGTGCCCGAGGAGCGCCTGGCTGCCTTCGACACCGAGCGCCTCCTCTCACGGGTCGCCGAGACCGAGCGGGCCGCTCCAGGCTTCGTCCAGACCCAGCCCCGGCTGTCTGCCGTCGAGCGCGCCGGCTGGTACGCGCCCGGCGGCGGCGTGGCGCGGCGCTGCGCCTCGCTGTGGCACACGCTCTTCCTCCGCCCCGACGCCAGCGTGGTCCCCTGCGGGCACCTCTTCGACGACAGCGTCGGCCGCCTCGTCGACCACGACGGAGCGCCCCTCGACCTCGCCCCGCTGTGGAACGACCCGGCGCTGCGGGCCATCCGCCGCGCCCAGTGGGGCCAGCCCTTCGCCGCCTGCCGGCGCTGCTGCAAGACATGAGCGACCCGCTGTCCTGTGACCCCGGTCCCTGCGACCCCGTACCCTGTGACCCCGTACCCTGCGACGTGGTCGTCCCCGCCCTGATCCGGGGCGACGACGACCGCGCACACCTCGCCGAGTGCGTCGCCGCGCTGCTGACCAGCGTCCCCCCACCGGCCAGCATCACCGTCGTCGACGACGGCTCCCCCTCGCCCATCCCCTCGCCCGACCCGCGCGTCACCGTGCTCCGGCAGGACAACGCCGGCCCGGCCGCCGCCCGCAACGCCGGCGCCCGCCTGGGCAGCTCCCCCTTCGTGGCCTTTGTCGACGCCGACGTCTTCGTGCCCCCCGACGCCCTGTCCAGGCTGGTCGCCGACCTCGACGCCGCCCCGGACGCCGCCGCGGCCTGGGCCACCGTCCGCGCCGCCTGCCCCCAGCCCGACCGCGTCAGCCGCTACAAGAACCTCAGCCACCGCCACTTCACCCTGACCATGGCGCCACCGGGCATGGTCGCCGCCACGCCACACCTGACCAGCATGCTGGTCGCGCTGCGCCGCGACGCCTTCGACGCCGTGGGCGGCTTCGACGCCGCCATGACCACCGTCAGCGTCGAAGACGTGGCCCTCGGCCGCGCGCTGGTCGCCGCCGGCCACCGCGTCCTGCTGGACGCCGGGGTCGCGGTCGCACACGCCCACCGCTTCACCCTGCGCTCGGCCATGCGCAACGACGCGCACAAGCTGCGACGCCTGGTGGCGCTGGGTCCCGCACGTCGCGCTGCGGCCGACCCCGCAGCCTCCAGCGACGCCGCCCGGGCCGTCGCCGCCCGCCAGACGGCCTACGCCCTGGGCGCACCCCTGGGCCTGCTCGCCCTGGCCGGCGCCGCCGCCGGGGCCCTGCCCCTGTCGCTGGCCGCCCTCGCCGCCCTGTCGGTCGCCGAGCGCGACCTGATGCGCTTCCTGGCCGACGCCGAGGGCTGGCCCTTCGCCCTGTCCTGCCTGCCGCTGATGGCCGTCGAGCGGACGGTGGCGCTGGCTGCGGGGGCGACGGGCCTGGCCGACCGGGTGCGGCGCTGACCGGCGCCGCCGTGCCGCGCCATCAGGCCGCCGGCAGCTCCACCGCGTCGACCAGCGGGGCGGTGGCGGGGTCGGCGCGCAGGGTGTCGACGAAGACCTGCTTCAGCCGCAGCGGCAGGCCGCACTCTTCGACGATCCGCTTGTTGGCCTGCCGCGTGAGGCGATCCTGGCGTTCGTGGAGCTTCATCAGCCCCGCCCGGGTGTTGTGCGCGACGTGGGCGAGCAGGGCTGCGCGGTCGGAGGCCGGGATGCCGGCGAAGATCGGCGCTTCATCGAGCACCGTACGCCAGTAGCCGATGCGGCTGTCGGCCATGCGGCCCCGCGGCCAGGCGGCATGGACGGCCGCCCGGAACAGCGTGCGGGACTCTACCGGCGCGGTGTCCAGCACGTCGTTGGCCAGGCGCGCGATCCACAGCGCCGTCGCCATGTGTCGAGACTCGTCGAGGCGGTGGAGGTGGCTGATGGTGCGGATGGCGTCGGGCGCGTCGTCGAAGCCGGCGATGCCGTTCTCGAAGGGCTTGAAGTTGTGGGTCTTCAGGCCCCGGGCGAGGAAGAACAGCGCAGGGAAGTGCGGACCGAGGGTGGCACGGCCCATGACGCCGACGACGTGGCGCATGAGCTTGTTGGCCCGCTCGCTGCGGAAGCCCGAGGGCGAGTCGGCGTACAGCGGCGCGCCGCGCCCCGGCAGGTAGCGGCGCTGCAGCAGCTCGATCACGGTGCGGAAGGCCGCGAAGTGGTCGACCTCTTCGAAGGACTCCCGCTCTTCCAGCGCGACGACGTTGGGCAGCAGATCCTGGAAGGCGGCGACGGCGTGGCGGTTGATGACGATGATCTGCAGCTCGCCGCGGCCGACGATGCTGTAGTCGAGCCCCCACTGCAGGTGGTTCCAGGCCAGGCGCTGGGCTTCCGTCATGACGTCGGACCACACCGGGTGGTCGCAGGCACGGCCGAGGTCGAAGTCGTCGGGCACCCACCGCCGGGACCAGATGTCGTCGTCGTCGATGAGGGCGCGCGCCTTGTCGTGCAGGGTGCCCTCCCGGGCGTACTGGTCGACGGAGTGCTGCACGGACATGCGGGCGAAGCGGTCCAGCTCGGTGAGGGCACGCTGGCGTCGGGCGCGGTCGGTCATGGCCATGGCGGGGCTCCAGGCGACAGGCCGCACTGCATGGGGGACACGGCGCGGCGACCTCAGTCTATCGTGCCGCCATGCGTCGCATCCTGTGGATCCTGCTGCTGTCCTGCGGACCGACTCCGTCCTCGCTGGTGGCCGAGGAGGGGGCGGCGCCGGTGGTCGAGGAGGGGGCCGCGGTCGAGGAGGGGCCCGCGGCCGCGCGCCTGCAGGCTGCGCGCGCCGCTCCGCTGGGGGAGGCCGCCTGGTCCGGGCCGTGGTCGCTGGAGGTGTGGAGCGACACGCAGACCCCGGAGTCGAAGGCCCTGGCCGCACACCTCGGGGTCCAGGAGCACACCGGGACACCCCCGCGAACTCAGCTCGCAGCGGGCACCGCGGCCGTGATGTGGGTGCCCGCCGACGCCGACCTCGACGCCGTGGCCAACGCCCTGCGGGCGCCGCCTGGCGCCCCTCCCGGCGGCGCCGTGGTCGTCGTGCTCGGCCCGGGCGACGAAGCCTGGCGGACGGATGCCTCGGCCTCCCTGCCCTGGGCCGGCGTCGAGCTGGTCGACCCGGCCGCGGAAGCGGCGCGCTTCGGGGCGGCGGAGGTGTTTGGGGCAGGCGCGCCAGGCGCCGAGGTCCGCGCGACCCTGGCGGCGCGCGCGCTGGCCGAACGCTTCGACACCGACTGGCAGCCGCTGTCGGGGGCGCTTCCTCCCGCCCTGGCGCCGATCCTCGGCGATCCCGACGCCGGCTGGCTCGACGACCCCGACCCCCGTGTGCGGGCCGAGGCGATCCGCCGCCTGCAGCCCACCTGGCGCGACGGCTGGGCCGACGACGACGTCGCCGTCCGGCTGGCCCTCGCCGACCGCTTCGGAGCGGAGCTGCGGGCCGACCCCGATCCCCTCGTGCGCGCCCGCACCGTCGACCACGCCGACCACGCCGCCGCCACCGCCGCCCTGCGCGACGGCAGCAGCGTGGTCCGGGTGATCGCCGCCCACCGCCTCGCCGTCCTCGCCCACCAGGGGCAGCCGGTCGGCGCTGCGCTGCGGGACGCAGCCACCAGCCCCGACGCCTACGTCCGTTGGAAAGCCGCCTGGGGGCTGGCCGCCGTCAGCGGCAGCCGCCCGCTGTTGGAGTCCATGCTCGCCGACCGCGACGCCGACGTCCGCCGCCAGGCGGCCCGCTCGCTCGGCCAGCTCGGCGACCGCGCCGCCGTCCCCGCCCTCATCACGGCGCTGTCCGACGAGAACTCCTTCGTCCGCCGCTGGGCCGCCGACGCCCTCGGCCAGCTCGGCGACCGTGGCGCGCGCCCCGCCCTGACAAGCGCCAGCCACGACCCCACCCTGCTGGTCGCCGCCGCCGCGTCTCGGGCCCTGGCCGCACTCGGCGAGGATCTGGCCGCCCCTCCCCACTACCAGCCGCCGCCGCCCCCCGCCGACGACGCCGCGGTCCGCGCGCTGGCCGCCGACCGGGACGCCACCCGGCGCAAGGACCTCTGCAAGTTCATCGCCGGCCAGGACCGCTACCTCGACGTGCTGTCGACCCTGCTCCAGGACCGGGACAGCGAGGTCCGCAAGACGGCCGCGGAAGCCCTCGGCTGGACCGCTGCAGGCGTGCCGCTGCTGCAGG
Organism: uncultured Enterobacterales bacterium; assembly: GCA_964599085.1. Lineage (GTDB taxonomy): Bacteria > Myxococcota_A > UBA796 > UBA796 > UBA2385 > J125. Next base: position 28,362 of record CAZRFD010000002.1, read on the forward strand.
CCGCCGTCGACGACCCCGATCCCGACGTCATCGTCACCGCACTCATGGGCCTGCGCCGCCAGCGGGCCGGTGCCGCGGACTCCGTGCGCGCCCGCATGGACGACGCCGACGCCGAGATCCGCCTGCGGGCCGTCCAGGCGCTGGCGGCCACCCCCGACCTGTCGGCGTCCGACCGGGCGCTCCTCGCCCGGCACGCCGGCGCCACCGACGAGCGGGAGCGCGCCGCCGTCGTCGCCGCCCTGCCGGAGCTGCTCGCCCCGGGCGAAGCCGCCGTGCTGGTCCTGCGCGCGGCCGCCGCCGGGGGAGGCGCCGTGCGCGGTGGCGTGCTGGTGCAGGCCGCGGCCACCGCCGCCGATCCCGGGCTCTCGGCCTGGGCCGCCGGGGTCATCGCCCGCGAGGACGACCTGCTGCACGAGCGCATGAGCTGGAACGACCCGGCGGACCGGCCCGATGTCTACGGCGGCCTGCGCCCGCCGGTGATCCGCCCCTACGGCGACCCCGACCGCGGCTGAGCCGGCGGCACAGGCGGGGGGAGGGCGGCGGGGGGCGCGCCTGCCGGAGCAGCCGGCCGCGGAGGCAGGCGTGGACCGCCCCGCAGGCGCAGCGGCCGACCCTGCAGCAGGTCGAGGCCGAGGAGCTGGTCCGGCCCGAGGTCGGGGCGCTGTAGCCAGTCGGCGGTCTCGGTCAGCTCGGCGCGCAGCGCGGCGCCGACGTCGAGGTGGCGGGCGCGGCCCGACAGGATCTCGTTGCGGTCGGCGACAGCGCGCACCACCTCGACCGGCCAGCCGCTGCGCTCGGCCACGACGGCGTCCCAGCGGGGGCGATCGGCGGCAGCGACGGCCAGCGCGTCCTCGACCAGGGCAAGCAGCGCCGCGGCGCGGGCTCCTGACTCCGGTGCCGCCTGCGGTACCGGCATGGGTGCCGCCCACGGGATCCCCACGGCCAGCAGGCTGGAGAAGGGCGCGTCGGCGAGCAGGCTGCGGCCGGGCGTGCGCAGCCACAGCTCGACCCAGGGGTCCCAGCCGACGATGGCGTCGACCTCGCCCGCCGCCAGCGCCGCCTCCAGCGCGTCGCTCCGCAGCGGCACGACCGCCGCGCCGAGGCCCTCGCCCCAGCTTGCCCACCGCAGCGCCGCCGTGCTGCCCTCGGCCAGGCCCACGCGGGCCCCGCGCAGGTCGGAGAGCTGCCGCGCCCGCGATGAGGGGGCCACGACGCCCATGCGGCCGAGCGTCCCCGGTGTCCCCACGACGCGGACGTCCGGCCGCCCGTCGAGCATGTGCAGGGCCGGCACGCCCGTCGTGAAGAAGGCGTCGAGGCTGCCGTCGGCGACGTCGCCACCCTGGGCCTTGCCGCTGTCGTAGCGGTGGCTGACCAGCGTGATGCCGTGCCGCGCGGCCAGGTCGGGCATGGCGTCGAGGACCGCGCCCACGTGGGCGTGGACCGGGGTGCGCGACGACCAGCCGAAGCGCAGGATGGCCTCGTCGGTGAGGGGCTGTGGGCCGTCGATGTGCACGTCGCCATGGGCCCCGGGCACCATGCCGGCCGTGACCAGCAGGTGGCCGACCTGCTGGGCGAGGCGGCGGTGGCCGTCTGCGTTGGGGTGGAAGACGTGCCCCTCGACGTGCAGGCCGCGCGCCCGCTGGCGGACCTGGCGCTGGTCCACCTCGACCACCGGGAAGCCCTCCTCCTTCGCCAGACCGCGGACGGCGTCGCGGTAGCCCCAGTCGACGTAGCGCTCGACCAGCTCGGGCTCGTTGCGGTTGACCGGCATGTCGATCCAGGCAAACGCGAAGCCCTCCTCCTCGCCCATGCGGTGCAGGGTCGAGACGTTGGCCAGGAAGTCCGGCAACGGCACCCGAGGGACCAGCGCGGCGGCCTCCTCGGCGGACAGCTTGCCGTACTTGGGGTCGTCGCCGGCGTGGCGTTCCGTGTAGACGGCCCGCGCCGCCGGGCTCAGGCGGCGGATCAGCGACAGCAGGACCTCGCGGCTGAGCAGGTAGAGCTCGCTGTTCCACGCCAGGGCCGACAGGTCGCGACGCAGCCCCGGCGGCAGCACGCGGTCGGCGTCGTGGAGGTAGTCGGGGCCCGGGTCGTTGTTGAAGCCGGCGATGACGAGGTCGGGGTGGTAGGCCAGGCCGACCAGCCGCATGAACTCGACGGCCTGGAAGGTCGTCCAGCCGGGGCAGGCGCCGTTGATCACCTCGACCCGCCGCGGGGTCAGGCGATCGAGGGCCGGTTCGAGGACCGCCGACCACATCTCCTCGCCCTCGACCCCGTGACCGAAGTTGCTGGAGTCGCCGAGCACGAGGATCCGGAAGGCGTCGGGGTCTGCCTGGCCGCGTTCGCGCACCGCGTCGGGCCCCGGCATGCGCAGGCCGTCGTGGTTGGTGGTGATGCGGCCGCCGCCGGTGAGGTTGTCGAAGTCGCGCAGGTCGGGGCGCACCACCCAGTGCAGGATGGGGTGGGGGCGGAAGTAGGTGACCATGTCGACGGCGAGCCAGGCGCGCAGCGCGCCCTCGGCGCCGGCAGCGGACAGCAGCAGCGCAAGCCACGGCACCCACCAGCGCGGCGGACGGAAGCGCCGCCAGATCGCCAGCAGCAGCACGTAGAGGTCCAGGGCGACGCACAGGCCCACGCTGAACAGGAGCTGGGCGTTCTCGGGGCTGTAGGGGGCCGCCGGGTCGATGAGCGGGCCCTTCTTCCAGCCGGGGACCACGGTCTGGCGAAAGACCCACGCCACCGCCACGATGGCGGCGTTCAGCAGCAGCAGGACGACCAGGGCCTGCCACAGGCCACGGGCGGAGTCCTGGCGGCGGGGCTGCGACATCGGGCGACTCTACAGCGGCGCTTGCGGGGCCGGCAGCAGCGGCGCGAGCCCCTCGGCGAGGGCTGCGCCGGCGACGGCGTGACCCTTCGCCGTCCAGTGTCCATCGACGGGCAGGTACAGGCCGGGGCCGGCGGCGTGCAGGGCGGGCTGCAGGTCGATGACCGGCCCGTGGCGGGCGGCGACTGTCGCGGCGCGGGCCTGGGCGCGGTCGAGGTCCCAGCCGGCGAGCTGGGGCCAGCGGGCGATGGCGGCGGCCCGGCCCTCGTCGGTGGCCTGGACAGCGTCGGGGAGCAGGGCGGTGACGAGGAGCACCTCAGCGGCGGCGGCTTCGTCGGCGAGCGCGGCGAGCAGGGCGTCGGTGACGGCCCAGGCCTGCGCCCACTGCTCGCCTGCGTCGGGGTCGTGGATGCGCAGCTCCACGGGGAGGCCGTGGCCAAGGGCGATGCGGCGGCGGGCTTCCTGTCGGGCCCGGCAGGTGCGGGTCACCAGGCGAAGCAGGGCGCTGCCGCGGAACAGCGGGCCCGGGGCGATGGGATCGGCGCCGGCCGAACGGCGGCGCAGGGCCCCGTCGACGAGGTCGAAGTAGGGCTTGTCGGGCTTGTCGTCGAGGAGGGGGTCGTTGTTGAGCACGTCGTTGCTGGTGGTCCAGGCGTACACGACGAGGTCGGGCCGCAGCTCGGGCAGGAGCCGCCGGGCGAGGAGGAGGGCGGTGCCCGTGCCGGCGCCGGGGACACCGGCGCTGAGCACCTCGACGCCGGGGCCCAGCGCCCGGTCGGCGACGCGGCCGAGCCCGTCGGGGAGGTCGACCTGGGCGGCCTGGACGAAGGAGTCGCCCAGCAGCAGGACCCGGGCCACGCCGGGCCGCCGCGGCCCCCACTCGCCGTCGACGAAGCCCCGGGCGTTGACGTGCACGAGGGCGTCGTACTCGTCGGTGTGCACGGGGTGGTCGCCGGGCTCGGTGAACAAGCCCCGGTTCAGCGCCGCGAGGTCGTCGCCACCGGCGCCGCCAGCGCTCCCGGCCGGGGCCTGTGGCGCCACCAGGCGCACCGCCCCCTCGGCCAGCAGCAGCGCCAGCAGCAGGCCACCGAGGGCCAGCAGCGCCCGCGCGGCCCCAGCCCCGGCAGGCGCGCTCAGCGCCCACCCCGCAGCCGCGCCAGCAGGCGGTCGAAGGTCTCGGCGTCGGCGGCCGCCCGCCGCGCGTCCCGGTGCATGACCACGTCGCGCCACTGGTCGGGACGGAGCTGGCGGGCCACGTCGACGCCGACGTCCATCAGCGCGACGTTGAGCTGGTGTCGGCGGTCCCGCAGGGCGAGCAGGCGGGCGCGCTCTTCTCGGAGCGCGTTGATCTCGGCCGCCAGAGCCGGATCCGCTCCCACTCCCTCGGCCAGCATCGCCTCGGCCAGCTCGGCGGCTTCCGCACCCCCTCGCCCCGGCGGTTGGTGGCGGACGTCCCGGAGCTGGGCTTCGTAGGTGAGCGAGGTCGGCACGAGGATCGGCATGCTCTCGAAGTCCGTGCCCGCGGGCGGCAGCAGGCGCACCGACAGCCCGGCCGCCAGCAGCAGCACCAGCCCCCACAGGGTCAGCTCAGCGCGGTCCATCGGCGGCTCCGGGCGAGGGGGGCGGTGTGGGGGAGGGCGCGGATGGCGGTGGGGCCGCAACAGGACGTCCGCGGCGGCGCGCCTCGATACGCTGGACGCGGTCGGCGATGGCCGCCTCGAGGTCGAGGGTCTGCGTCTGCACGTCGACCAGCTCGGCGTGCTGCGCCCGGGCCGCTGCGAGGATCTCCCCGACGGCGGCCTGCTGGCCCGCGTCGAGCGCCTGCGGCCCCGACAGCCCCTCGACCCCCGCCAGCAGCTCGGCCAGGGACAGGGTCGAGCCCAGGGTGGAGTAGCCGTCGGCGATGTCGCGAGCGTCGGCGGCGCCCCGCCGGGCCGCCAGCGCCACCCCCTCCTCCGCAGACAGCGGCGGCCCCTCGGCGTAGATGAAGGGGGTGAGCACCACCGTCTGCGCCGCGGGCCGCTGCACCACCGCCAGGGCCAGGTGGGCCACGGACAGCAGCAGCGCCAGCCCCAGGGCGACACGCGCGCGCGGGCTCACCATGTGATCGTCTGGAAGAACATGTCGGCGAGCACCCCGTGGCCCGTCGGGTTGGGGTGGATGCAGGAGTCGTCGAACCAGGTCTCGGCGTCGTCGCCGCGGTAGCACTCGTTGTCGGGCTCGCCGGCGTGGAAGCCGTGGCCGCAGAAGTGCTCCAGCATGAAGATGGCGTCCATGCGGTAGCGCACCGCCAGCTCGACGAAGGCTTCGTCGATCCAGATGTAGCCGTCCCGCAGCTCGGGCACGGTGTAGTCGAAGCCCAGCAGCTCGGCGGTGGGGCAGCTGCCGAGGTCGCCCGTGCCGTCGGTGTACTCGTAGACGTTGCCGAACACGACGAAGGCGCCGGCCGGGAAGCGATCGCTGAGCTCGGGGTGGTCGCCGGACAGGTCGCTACCCTGCCGGATCCAGGCGAGGGCTTCGTCCATGGTGGCGATGGCGTCTTCGACTACGGCGGCACCGGCGGCGGTGCCCTTGCTGGCGACGGCGTCAGCGGCGGCCAGCATGTCGTTACCCCCGATCGTCATGACGATGAGGGTGCGCCGGCTGTCGCCGCCATCGGGGAAGCAGGCCGGCAGGCCGCGGTCTTCGTGCTGGAGCAGGTCGTCGGTGCGCGCGCCCCACTCCGAGCAGTCGTCGATGACGAGGCCATCGCCGAAGCGCTCGGTGAGCATGACGCCCAGGCGGGCCCGGTAGATCTCGTCTTCGGGGGTCGGCGGCGTACCGGCGGTGATCGAGTCGCCGATGAACACGACCCGCTCGATGCCGTCGATGTCCTGGTGGTTGGTGCCCATGCAGTGCTCGGGCACCGTGGGGCCGAACTGGTCGTAGTCGGGGAAGCCCAGGGCGTCGTCCCCGATGCCCGCGAAGCAGCGGTCGCGGATGGACAGCGGCAGGGCGCCGCCGGGGACGCCGGTGTCGGTCGACGGCTGCGGGCTGCACGCCAGCACGCCGCCCAGGAGGAGGAGGACGGGCTGCACCAGCGCAGCGTAGCGCGGCGCCCCCGACGGTCGGGGAGGACGCCCCCTGGCCCGCCCTACAGCCGGGCGATCACCGCGTCGCGGACGTCGGTCGAGGTGTCGCTGCCGCCGAGGTCGGGCGTGCGCACGCCGTCGCGCAACGCGGAGGCCATGGCGCGCTGGAGGCGATCGTGAATGTCGGTCTCGCCGAGGTGGCGCATCATGTAGGCGCCGGCCTGCAGCATCGGCAGGGGGTTGGCGAGGTTCTCGCCCACGATGTCGGGGGCCTTGCCGTGGGGGTTGCTGAACAGGGCGACGCCGTCGCCGTAGGACAGGGTCGTCGCCGCGGTGATCCCGCCGGCCAGGCCGCTGACCAGGTCGCTGACGATGTCGCCGAACAGGTTGCCCATGAGCAGCACGTCGAAGCTGGCCGGCCAGCGCACCAGCTTCATGCAGAGAGCGTCGACGATGACCTCGTCGGTGTCGATGTCGGGGTGTTCGGCGGCGACGCGCTGGGCCGTCCGCAGGAACAGGCCATCCGACTTCTTCATGATGTTCGACTTGTGGACGATGGTGACCTTGCGCCGGCCGTGCTTGGCCGCGACGTGGAAGGCCCACCGGGCGATACGCTCGCAGGCCGCCTCGGTCGTGATCTTGACGGCTTCGTAGACGCCGTCGGTCACCTCGTGTTCGTAGCCGGCGTAGATGTCCTCGCTGGTCTCGCGCACGACGAAGATGTCGAGGTCGGGGAAGCGGGCGCCGGTGTTGGGCAGCGCCCGCACGGGGCGCACGGCCGACCAGGTCTGCAAGGCCTTGCGCAGGGCGATGGTCGGCGGCATCCGGCCGGCGGCGCGGGTGGCGTCGACCCGGGCGCAGAGCGCCACGCCGTTCTTGCGGCAGGAGGCGGCGACGCGGTCGACGCTGTCGGCGGTGAGCACCTGCTCGTCCCAGTCGATGCGGGCGCCGGCGGCGTCGAGCACCTCCTGGGCGATGCGACAGGTCTCGGGGCCGATCCAGTCGCCGGGGACGAGGGTGATGGGGTGGAGGCGACCGGCGCCGCTGCCCTCGGGGGCGGGCGCGGAGTGGAGGGCGGATGTCGTCGTCACGTCGAGCCTCAGAGCTTGTCGATGATGGCGTCGGTGAACTCGGTGCCGCTGGCGGTGCCGCCGAGGTCGCCGGTGAGGTGACGCCCCTCTTCGAGGGTGTCGAAGACCGCGCGCTCGATGTGCTCGACGAGCCTGTGCTCGCCGACGTAGTCGAGCATCAGCAGGGCCGAGAGCAGCACGGAGAGCGGGTTGGCCTTGTCCTGCCCGGCGATGTCCGGGGCGGTCCCGTGGACCGCTTCGAACACGGCGATGCGGTCGCCGATGTTGGCGCCCGGGGCCACCCCGAGGCCGCCGATGAGCCCGGCGGCGAGGTCGGAGAGGATGTCGCCGTACAGGTTCTGCAGGAGCAGGACGTCGAACTGGTGCGGGTCCTGGGCGAGCAGGAAGGCGAGGTTGTCGACGGGCAGGTCGTCCTTGGCGATGAAGGGGTACTCGTCGCCGATGCCGTAGAAGGCGTCCACAAATGCGCCATCGGCCACCGGCACCACGGGGGCCTTGTGGCAGCAGTGGATCTTGCGGCGGCCCTGGTTGCGCATGAACTCGAAGGCCCAGCGGGCGATGCGTTCACCCGCGGCGCGGGTCGACACCTTCAGGCTCATCACGAGGCCGGGGTGCACCTCGTGCTCGATGCCGGCGTAGAGGTCTTCTGTGTTCTCGCGGAGCACGACGAGATCGACGTCGTCGTATGGGGTCTTCACGCCGGGCAGGCTGCGTACCGGACGGTAGCCGACGTAGAGCCCCAGCTCCTGGCGCAAGGTGACGTTGGCCGAGCGGAAGCCCTTGCCCTTGGGCGTCATCAGCGGGCCCTTCAGCCCCAGCCGGTTCTTGCGGACGCTGTCGAGGGTCGCCCGGGGCATCGGGACGCCGTACTGCTCGACGGCGGCGGCGCCGCCGGGGGCGCGCTCCCACTCGATGGGGGCGCCGGCGGCGGCCAGCACGCGGACGGTGGCGCCGGTGACCTCGGGGCCGATTCCGTCTCCCTCGATCAGGGTGACGCGGTACTTCATGGCCGGCTCTCCTCGGGCGAAGCGGTGGTGCACGGGCCCGCGGCGGCGCCGGCCGGCAGCGAGACCAGCGGCGGGGCCACGGGGACAGGCGGCGCGCCTATCGGCCGGCAGCCCCCCCCGCGAGCGTCACCGACGTGACGGTGACGTCACAAGGCTGCGGGCCGTGCTCGATCACGAAGGCCCGGTCCGCCGACTTCCGCATCTTGTCGCGGGTGGAGCCCTCCTCGACGATGACGCGCAGGGGTTCGTCGGCCAGCTCCATGCGGTTGGGGCGGGCCGAGATCCGCTCGCCGTCGAGCATGAAGTCGAGGGTGCCCTCGGGATCGGCCGCCGCCGCCTGCTGCAGGCGGTCGAGGGCGTCGGGGGTGACCGTGACGGCGACGTAGGGCATGCCGCTCTCGTCGAGGGTCAGGCCGGCGTCCATGAGGTCGGCCCGGCTGACCAGCACGTCGTCGTGGCTGCGGACCTCGAACACCCCCGGCCGGGCCAGCAGCGCCGGCACCGCCGTCCGATCGTCGTCGAGCCCCGGCATGGTCGCGATGAGCGTGATGTGGCCATCGCGCACGGTCCACTGCGGGTCCCCGAGCCCCATGGCGTCGGCCCGCGCCGCCATGACGTCGGCCGCGGCCTGCCCGCACTCGACGGCGAAGTCGACCTGCAGGCGCTCGCCGGACGCCGAGCCCCCGCGCTGCACCAGCACGAAGAGCACCGCGGCGTTGGCCGCCAGGAACAGCACCAGGAGGATCGGCGCGACCCGCCAGGCCAGGGCCAGGCGGCCATCCGCCCCACGCAGCTTCATCACGACTCCCACGCCAGGAGGCGGCGCCCTAACCGGCCGCTGGAGGGGCGACCGGGGAGGGTGGGATGCGCTGCGGCGGGAAGGGTGGGGCCGTTCCGTCTTCCACGACACGGCGGCACGAGCGGGCGGCGCTGTCGGGAGCCCGCGGGGCTGGGTCCGCCCCGTCTTCCACGACAGGGCGGCACGAGCGGACCGGGCAAGCGCGAGCCCGCGGCGCGGGGACCGCCGAGTCTGGCTGTTCGATATCCGAACGCATAAAGTGACCTGTTCTGGTGCAAATGGTTAATCAGATTCACCTGACACCTGTCGCGCTGCTACGCTGATGGTGATGTCCCGCCCGTCGACGTTGACCGTGCTCGTGACCGGGGCCAGCACCGGCCTGGGGCTCGCCATCGCCCGCAAGCTCATCGCGGCCGGCCACCAGGTGGTGCTCACGGCGCGGGCGGAGTCGCTGCCGCGCTTCGCCGAGGAGGGGATCACCGAGGGCCCCGGGGTGTGGCTGCGTGCCCTGGACGTGACGCGGTCCGACCAACGCGAGCCGCTCGTCGACTGGATCGAGGCGGAGCTGGGCGGGGTCGACGTGCTGGTCAACAACGCCGGTGTCTCGTACCGGGCCGTGGTCGAACACGTCACCGAGACCGAGCGCATGGGCCAGCTCGACGTAAACTTCCGGTCGGCCATGGAGATGGCCCGCCTGGTCCTGCCGGGCATGCGCGCGCGCCGCTGGGGCCGCATCATCTCGGTCAGCTCGGTGGGCGGCATGATGGCCATGCCGACCATGGGGGTCTACTCCGCAAGCAAGTGGGCGCTGGAGGGCGCCAGCGAAGCGCTCTGGTACGAGGTCCGTCCGTGGAACATCGGCGTGACCCTCATCGAGCCCGGCTTCATCAACTCCGACGGCTTCCTCAAGGTCCGCTACACGCCCATGGCCGCCCAGGCCAGCGCCGACCCGACCAGCCCCTACTACGGCCACTACACGCACATGGCCGGCTTCATCGGCAAGGTGATGCGCCGGGTCCGCGCCACGCCGGAGTCCGTCGCCGACAAGGTGCTCAAGACCATCGACGCCCGCAACCCGCCGCTGCGGGTCGCCGCGACGCTGGACGCGTGGATCTTCTTCTGGCTGCGCCGTCTGCTCCCGCGCCGCCTGTACCACTGGGTGCTCTACCGCAACCTGCCGGGCGTCCGGACCTGGGGCGATGCCCCTCCGCAGGTCGAGACTCAGCCCGCCAGGAGCGCCACACAGGCGTCGACCAGATCCTCGCCCCCGTAGACATCGAGGTCGAGGAGGAGCGCGAAGACGTCGGCGTCGGCGGGAAGGCGGGCGGCGTCCTTCTCGGTCACGACGCAGCCAGGCGGCAGCCGCCCGAGCTCGGCATGGTCGCGCAGCAGCCGCACCCCCTCGATGTCCAGGCCGAGGCCGACCAGGCTGCCGAGGAAGCGCTCCGGACGGGCGATGCCCGCGGCGACCTGCACAACTCCACCGACCGCGTCCAGCGGCAGGGTCTCTCCCCGGTGCCGCCAGCCCACCGGCCGGGCCACGGCGGCCACCCGGGGCAGCTCGGTGTCCACCGGCAGTGCCACGGGATCGGGGCGGCGCCCCCGACGTCCCGGCCGCAGCGGCGGCCCCTGGTGGCTCTCCCACAGCCAGTGGGCGCGGCGCAGGGCCGACCAGGGCTCGCGCCGCTCGCCGACCGGGATGAGGCCGCGGGCCGCCGGCCAGGCGGCGTCCACGCAGACGATGTCGAGGTCGCGGGCCAGCCGCCGGTGCTGGAAGCCGTCGTCGAGGAGCACGAGCCTGGCGCCCTGCCGCGCCGCCTCCTGTGCGCCAGCCACCCGGTCCGGTGCGCTGACCACGGGGATCCCCCGCCGCCGCAGCAGCTCCAGCTCGTCGCCGAGGTGGGCCGGGTCCCACGCCGCCCCCGGCAGCCCGCTGCGCACGGCGCTCCCGGCCCCGGCCCGCCGGTAGCCGCGCCCCAGCACCCACACGGCCTCGGGCCCGGAGCGCTCCTGCAGCCGCGCCGCCAGCCAGGCCGTCGCCGGCGTCTTGCCAGCCCCACCCGCGGCCAGCGCGCCCACCGAGACCACCGGCACCGGTGCTGCCTGGGGCCGCCCCCGGTACGCACGACGGCTGCGGCCGATGGCGTGCACCAGGGGCACCGCCGGCGCCAGCCAGGGGCGCGCAGGCCGCTCCGGCGGGGTGTGCCCCTCCGGCAGCAGCGCCGCCGCTCGGATCGCCGCTTCGTTGTCCGGCGGCGCCTGCGGCCCGACGCTCAGCGCGCTCTTGATCGCCGCCGCGAGCTGGGCCGTGGCGTCAGGCCCCGTCGTGGCGCGCACGGTCAGCGCGATCCCACCCTTCCACGCCATAGGGTTGCTGTGCTGATGCGGTCCGCCGACCACCGGCAGGCCGGCAGCGAAGGGCTCGGCCGGCGAGTGCCCGCCGATCTTCTCGTCGAAGGTCCCCCCCACGAAGGCGGCCCGGGCCTGCTGGTACAGCGTCGACAGCTCGCCAATGGTGTCGAGCAGCAGCACGTCGGCGTTGGCCAGCCCCGAAAGCCCCACGCTGCGCTGGACGAAGACCAGCCCGCTGTTTTGCAGCAGTCCCCGCACTTCTTCGCGGCGCTCGAGGTGCCGCGGCGCCACGACCAGCAGCGGCCGCGGTACCGCCAGCGTCTGCCAGGCGGCCAGCACCCGGGCTTCGTCCCCAGGGCGGGTGCTGGACGCGATGAAGCAGTCCCGCCCAAGATCGAAGGCGGCGTCCTGCAGCTCGGTCGCCAGCTTGAGATCGCCGGTGCGCTCCTGGGGGACGAAGGTCACGCCCGCCGTCAGGAAGCGCCACAGCGGCCGGATCCGCCGGAGCCGCGACGTCCCGCGGCCGTGGCGGGCGTTGACCACCGCCACCGGGATCCCGCGCCGCCGGCAGTGCACCAGCCAGCCCGGCCACAGCTCGGCTTCGACCAGCACCAGCAGCTCGGGCCGGGCACGATCCAGCCAGCGCGACACGACGAAGGGCAGGTCCAGCGGCGCCGCGAAGGCCCCCGCCACCGGGGTCCGCCAGCTACTCGACGTGCGCCAGACCTCGGCCCCCAGCACGCGGGCCAGCGCCCGCGCCGCCACGTGCTCGCCGGCGCTGGCGCCGTGCAGCCACACGAAGCCCGGCGGCGGAGCCAGCACCCCGACGACGTGCCGCCGCGCGCGCGGGTGCAGCCACAGCCACGGCCAGAGCAGCAGCCCGAGCAGCCGCCACGCCGCGAAGAACGCCGCGCCCACCAACCTGTCGAGCAGGCCCGGCCCGGGGTCCTCCTCTCCCGCGTCCCGAGCCCGCTGCGACCACAACACCGCCGGTGCCCCCGGCGGCGGCGCGCCCGGCGCCGGCACGAAGCGGTTGGGCTTGCGGGGCTGACCCTCGCTCACGGAAGCCCCGGATCCCAGCGGAAGCGGGCCATGTCGACCCGCCACTGCCGCACCTCGACCCCCTCCTCCAGGAGCAGCTCGGCCTGCAAGGGGCCGCGACCCGGATCGCCCTGCAGCGCGATGCTGCCGTCGCTGCGGATCACGCGCCACCAGGGCACGTCCGTCCCGGGCTCCAGCGCCGCCAGCGCGTAGCCGACCTGCCGCGCCGCCCGCGGGCGGCCCAGCAGCACCGCCACATGCCCGTAGCCGAGCACCCGCCCCACGGGGATCAGCCGGACCGCCGAGTAGACCGCGGCCCGGAAGCCCTCGATCAGGGCGAGATCAGCGAGCGCATCGAGGTCGACTTCGGCATGCGACATGCTGGCCAGCTATCGCGGTGGACCCGCGGCGCGCCCTGTGTGCATGATCGAAGGTGACCGGGAGCGAACATGGCCAGAGACCTCGTGATCCGTCACTGCGACAGCGCCGAAGCCTGGCACGTCGCCGCGCGCTCGACCCTGGACCGCCTCGACCACCAGGTCCGCAGCGGCGCCGCCGGTGCCCGCCTGCAGGCCACCTGGGGCCACTTCGTCACGGCCCTGCGGGCCCACTTCGCAGAGGAAGAAGCCGTGGTCTTCCCCGCCCTGCGGACCCTCGCCAAGGGCGGCCTGCCCGCCGGCGACGCCTTCCTCAACCACCTCGACGACATGGACGACGAAGTCGAGAGCGTCCGCAGCCTGACCGGCGCGCTGCGCCTGTCCAGCAGGGAACTGGGCCTCGCCGAACAGGACTTCCTCGACTTCATCGACGACCTCGAAGAACACGCCCGGCGCGAACAGGAAGAGCTGCTCCCCGCCGCCCGCGCCCTCATCGCCGACCTGCAGGGCCGCGGCGTCCTCGACGAGGAACTCGTGTCCACCGGCGACCGGGGCCCCGACCCGCTGCGCCAGGCGATCTCAAAGATCCCCCGCTCGCGCTGATCAGCTCCCCACCTGGCGCCGCACCAGCGCCGCGTAGGCGCCATCGGCCGCCATGAGCGCGGCGTGGGTGCCTCGCTCCACGATGCGCCCGCGATCCAGCACCAGGATCTCGTCGGCGTCCTGGATGGTGCTCAACCGGTGGGCGATGGCCAGCACGGTGCGGTGGGCCATGAGCCGGTCGAGCGCCTCCTGGACGGCGGCCTCGCTCTCGGCGTCGAGCGCGCTGGTCGCCTCGTCGAGCACCAGCAGCGGCGCGTCCCGCAGCAGCGCCCGCGCGATCTGGATGCGCTGCCGCTGTCCGCCGCTCAGGCGCAGCCCCAGCTCGTCTATGCGCGTGTCGTAGCCGTGCGGCAGCTCGACGATGAAGTCGTGGGCGTTGGCCGTGCGCGCCGCCGCCTCGATCTCCTGCATCGTGGGCTCCCGCCCCGGCAGTGCCCCAAACGCGATGTTGGCCCGCACCGTGTCGTCGAACAGGAAGCTCTCCTGGCTGACCAGGGCCACGTGCCGCCGCAGGCTCTCCAGCGTGTGGTCCCGCAGGTCACGGCCATTGAGCAGGATCCGCCCCGCCGTCGGGTCGTAGAAGCGCAGCAGCAGGCTGGCCGCCGTCGACTTGCCAGCGCCGCTGGCCCCCACCAGCGCGACGACGCGACCCCGCCCGACCTCGAAGCCCACCCCCTGCAGCACCGGTTCGCCGGGCTGGTAGGCGAAGCCGACGTCGTCGAAGCAGACCGTGACGGCGTCGGTGTCCAGCTCGATCACGCCGTCATCAGGCACGACAGGGTCGGTGTCGAGGACCGCGAAGATCGCCTCGGCGCCGGCCAGCGCCCGCTGGGTGAGGCTCTGGATGAGGGCGAGGCCCTTGAGCGGGTCGTTGAGCATGGCCACGGCGAGCATGAAGCCGATGAGCTCGCCAGGCGTGATGCGGCCGGCGAAGACCTGCTGGCCGCCGTACCAGATGCACGCCCCCACACCGACGCTGGCGATCAACTCGACGACGGCGCTCGGCACGAGCTGGGCGGCGAAGGCCCGGAGCTGCAGCCGCCGCTGCCGGTCGTTGTCGCGGTCGAAGCGTTCCTGCACCAGCGCCTGGCGGCCGAAGGCCTGGACCACGCGGATCCCGGTCAGGGCTTCGGTGCTGCCCGCGCTCAGCCCCGCCATGTTGTCGAGGCTCTGCCGTGCCGTCCGCCGCAGGCGCTTGCCGAAGCGGTCGATGGGGACGGCCACGAAGGGCAGGAGCGCGACGGCGACCACCGCGAGGCGAGCGTTCATCACGAAGGCCGTCACCACCAGCACCGCGAGGGTCAGCGGCTTCTGGATGGCGGTGACGATGCCGGAGACGCCGTACTGGACGTTGGTGACGTCGTTGACCAGCCGCGCGATGCGCGCACCGACGGGCCGCGCCTGGTGCCAGCCCACGTCGAGCCGCAGGTACTGGGCGAACAGCTCGCTGCGCAGCCGGGTCACGACGTCCCAGGCGATGCGCCGGGTCAGCAGGCCGCGGCCGACGGTGATGGCGCCGTTGGTCGCGTACAGCGCCACCAGGGCGAAGGGCAGCATGGCGAGCTGGGCGTGGTCCCGGGCGATGAGGACCTCGTCCAGCACCTTCTGGGTGAGGAAGACCAGCGCCCCGGGGATCGCCGACTGCACCGCCATCATCACCAGCGCCAGCAGCAGCCCGCCGGTGTGGGGCCGGAAGTAGCCGAGCAGGCGGCGCAGGGCGGGGCTCACGCCGACCTCATGGCGAGCCCTCGCCTTCCCAGCGCAGCTCGTAGACCTGCCAGCGCTGGACCAGGGCGGGCACGAGGGGGTCGGTGGTGTCGCCCCGCGCCGTCACGAGGTTCGGCCCGTGGTGCTCCCAGTGGTCGTCTTCGAGCGACAGGTGCGCGTCCCCGCGCCACGGGCGGACGTAGAGCAGGTGGTCGACGGGCGGGTCGTGGGTCAGGGGTTCCTTCGGGTCGAAGGGGGCCGGCCACAGATCGTACTGGTCGGCGCGGCCGTGGTCCGGCAGGGCGTGGGCCGGGATCCGCGCGTAGAAGTCGATGAGGGCGGCTTCCTGGTAGCGTGCGGTGATCACCGGCTGCACCCCCCAGGCCGCCACGCTGTCGGCGAGCACCTCTCCTGCGCCCAGGCGATGGGTCGGGTCCTGCGGGATGTCGAGCAGCGGGTGGAAGAGGTGGAGGGTGGCGGCGGCCGTCAGCATGGCTGTCGTGCCGCCGGCGAAGCCGACGAGGCGGGGCCAGCGGCCCTCCTCCCGGGTGAGGGCGAGGAGGAGGGAGAGCCAGGCCGGGCCCGCCCAGTTGGCTTCCCCGCCCGAGATCGTGGCGAGCGCCAGCAGGGGTGCTGCCGTCCACCAGCACAGCCGGGCGACGCGGTCCTGGGGCCGCCCCGGTCGAGGCGCCCTCGCCCACAGCCAGGCCAGCGCCAGCAGGAAGCCGAGCGGCCCGACCAGGCCGGCCTGGGCGCCGAGGAAGGCGAGGCTGCCGGCGCCGGCGGTGGTCTCGGTGCCGGCGACGTGGCCGAGCTGGAAGCGGAGGGAGACGAAGTCGTGGGCGGCGTTCCAGGCGAGGTTCGGCGCGACAACGACCGCGGCGATGGCGGTGGCCTGGAGCACCTGTCCCGGCCGCACCCGCCGATCGGGGGGCTCGCCCAGCTCCGCGAGGAGCACGCAGGGCAGCAGCAATGCGCCGGTGTACTTGCTCAGCGTCGCCAGCCCGGCGGCCAGCCCGAGCAGGCGCCAGCGCCGGCCGGCCGCCGCCCACAGCCCGAGCGCCCACGCCGCCGCCAGCGGCGCGTCGGGCGTGGCCAGCACGCCGCCGAGGAAGAGCAGCGGCGTCGTGCCCAGCACGATGGCGGCCAACAGCGGCCGGCGCGTCAGCCACAGCAGGGGAAGCAGGGCCAGCGCGCTCAGGGTCGCCGGCAGCAGGCGCACCCCCAGCGCACGGGGCATGCCGGTCAGCGTCGCCAGCGCATCGCCCGGGGCGATGAGCCAGGCGATGGCCGGAGGGTGATCGAAGTAGCCGGCGGCGAGGTGCTCGCTCCACACGGTGTAGTAGGCCTCGTCGGCGACGACGCCGTGGGTGGCGGCCAGCCACAGGTGCGCCGCGACGAGCAGCAGGACCACCCCCACCGCCGCGAGCCGGCGGCCCCTCGACGGGACGCCGCTCACCGGTCCTCCGTCGACCGCGCGCGCCGGGGCCCCGGGGCGAGCTGCCGGCCGATGCGGGGCACGGTCACGGCGGCCTCCAGCGCGATCTCCCGGCTCATCTTGCTGGCGCCGGCGCGCCGCTCGGTGAACACGATGGGCACCTCGGCGACCAGGGCGCCGGCCGCCACCGCCCGAGCCGTGGTCTCCACCTGGAAGGCGTAGCCGCGGCTCTGGACGGCGGGCAGGTCGATGGCCCGCAGGCTGTCGGCCTTCCAGGCCTTGAAGCCGCCGGTCAGATCGCGCAGCGCCAGCCCCAGCCAGGCCTGGGCGTAGGCGCTGCCGAAGCGGGACAGCAGCCGCCGGCCGAGGCTCCAGTTGCGTGTGCCGCCGCCGGGCACGTAGCGGCTGCCGATGACGACGTCGGCCTCCGGGCGCGGACCGAGGGCGGCGAGGAGGCGCGGCAGGTCGGCGGGGTCGTGGGAGAGGTCGGCGTCCATCTGCACGATGGTGTCGAAGCCATCGTCCAGCGCCCGTCCCATGCCGAGGACGTAGGCGCTGGCCAGGCCCAGCTTGCCCTCCCGCCGCAGCACGCGGGCGCCGGCGGCGGCGGCGAGGTCGGCCGTGCCGTCGGGGGAGGCGTCGTCGACGACGTAGACCACGGCGTCGGGCCGCAGCGCCTGCAGGCGCGACAGCAGCAAGCCGATGTTGTCGGCTTCGTTGTAGGTCGGGGTGACGACGGCCAGCGACATGCTGCGCCTTGTAGCAGCGTGGGGCGCCGTCTGCGCGTCAGCCCGCGAGCACCTCGGCGACCACGTCGGCGGCCCGACCGGCCGCCCCGGGCGGCCCGAGCGCGGACAGGTCGACGGTCTGGTGTTCGGGGAGGGCGAGGACGGCGGCAGCCAGGGCGTCCGGGTCGAGGTGCTGGAGGTGCTCGGGGACGACGTCGGGCGCCTTGCCGCCGACCCGCTGGTCGGCGAGGACGTTGGGCATGGCGACGTGGTGGACCTGGCGCACCAGCAGCCGGCCCAGCCAGTACGTCAGCGGGTGGACCCGGTGGGCGACGACCATGGGCACGCCCATGACGGCCAGCTCGAGGGTGACGGTGCCCGACTTGGTGAGGGCGGCGCGGCAGTCCGAGAGGGCGTCGACGCGGTCCACGACCTCGACCCAGTCCGGCAGGCCCGGGGGTGGGGCGGGGCAGGCCATGACGAAGCGGGCCCCCTGGCGGCGGGCGCGGATCGCGTCGGCCGCCGCCAGGAAGACCGACAGGTGCCGGCGCAGCTCCTGGGCCCGCGAGCCCGGCAGCAGGGCGAAGCGCAGCGGGTCGACAGGTGCCGACGTGGCGACGCGGCGCGGCAGGCGGTCGACGACGGGGTGACCGGTGAACACGGCCTGGAAGTCCGGGGCCCCCCGGGCGTCGTCGTAGAGCGCCGGCTCGAAGTCGAACAGGCAGCACAGCCGGGTCATCGCCGCGGCGATCTGGTGGACACGCGACCGCCGCCAGGCCCACACCTGGGGGCTGACCACACCGACGACGGGAACGCCGCGGGCCCGGGCGCGCGCCGCCAGCGGCAGGTGGAAGTCGGGGGCGTCGACCACGACCAGCACGTCGCCGCCGGCGTCGATGGCCTGCTCCATGCGCTGGCGGGCGGCCTTGATGCGGTCGAGGTGGCGGAGCACCTCGACCAGCCCCATGACCGAGACATCCTCGGTGCGGGCCACGGGCTGCACCGACAGCGCCCGCAGCGCCGGGCCGGCGACACCGCGCACCTCCACCTCCACCCGATCCCGGAGTGCGGCGATCACCTCGGCAGCGAGCCGATCTCCGCTGGGCTCGGCGGCGCTGACCAGCACACGCTTCACGCGGGGCTTCCCGGCGCCACGAAGCCGCGGTCGTGCCCTGCGCCCGCCAGCCACCAGCTCATGGCCGGCGTGCTGCGGCTGACGGTCCAGGCACCCCGGCGGTCGAGGGCGATGAAGCCGGCCTGGCGCTCGTGCCGCCGCAGCGCGTCGAGCACCCGCTTGCTGGCCTCGTCCAGCGGCAGCCCGGCGGCGACGAAGGCGGCGACGCGCGCGGCGAGCCCCGTCTCGACGATCTGCTCGCCGATGCCCGTCGCGCTCACGGCGGCGTGGGTGTCGGCGAAGGTGGCCGCCACCGTCGGCGTGTCGCTGACCCGCCCGACGTCTTCGTAGCCGCGACCGCCGGTGCTGGTCGCCGCGGCCAGGCCGCCCTGGGCGTCCAGCGCCACCGCCCCGACCGTGCCGTGCCGCCCCTCGCCCTCCTCTCCCAGCACGCCGCCCACGCGGGCCTGCCAGGCGGCGATCCGCTCGGCCGTCCGCACGTCCCCCTCGGGCAGGCCGAGCTGGCGAGCCCGGGCGATGGCGCCGACCCCGTCGAGCACCCGGTCGTCGTCGTCGAGCAGCGCCCGCGACAGCAGCACCGGGTTGAGCAGGCCCTCGACGTTGACGACGCCGCCGAAGCGCTCCCGCGTGCCATCCATCACCGCCGCGCTCAGCCGGGCGCGGCCGTCGAGCTGCAGCTTCGCCCCGGTGCCGGCGTTGAACAGCGGGTCATCCTCCATGCGGCGGACCGCGTTGACGGCCACGTCGAGGGCGCTGGCCCCTCCCTGCAGCGCCTCCGCTCCGGCGCGGGCGATGGCTTGAAGCGACGCCGCCACCGCTGCTGCCCGCTGCGGCGAGGCCGCCGGGCCGGCGCCGCCGTGGATGACGAGGATCGGCCGACCGCCGGTGCTCCCGGCGAGGTGTGGCGGGCTGTCGGGCATGGGACCACCTGTGGCTTCGGGGGCTTCACCCCGGCGTCCTCCTCAGCTACCATGCCGGGCGTCGGGGCGCGGCACGGCCCCACTCGTCTGCGGTCCGGCCGGCGGGCCGGTCCTCGCCCCGGTCCTCGCCCCGGTCCTCGCCAGGGCCCGCACCACCGCACGACGTCTCCCTGCGCCTGTCGGAGCCTCCATGCGCCTCATCGGTCCCACCCTCGTCCTGCTCCCCCTCTCCCTCGCCCTGGGCTGCAGCGACTACGACCTGCACCGCCCCGACAAGGGCAACGACGAACCCGCAGACGACACGCCGACCACCGGCGCCCCCGACATCCTGGTCGAACCCGCCAGCTTCGAGTTCGGATCCGTCCTCAAGAACTGCCCCTCGGCCCCGCAGACCCTGACCATCACCAACGTCGGCGACGACTTCCTCGAAGTCTCCGACCTGGCCAGCGACAGCCCGCACTACAGCATCGACTGGGACGGCTCCCCCTTCCAGCTCGCCGTGGGCGAGAGCGCCACCTTCGACGTCACCTTCACCCCCGAAGAGTACGTCCTGTACGAGAGCGCGCTCACCGTCACCAGCAACGACCCCGACGAGGGGGAGGTCTCCGTCCCCACCGCCGGCAACGGCGACGAGACGGCGCTCTACGAAGAGGGCTTCACCCAGGAAGCCTGGGAGAGCCTCGACGTGCTGTGGGTCGTCGACAATTCCGGGTCCATGGGCGAAGAGCTGGACATGGTCCGGGAGAACTTCGACGCCTTCATCACGGAATTCGTCGGCTTGGGCCTGGACTACCACCTCGGCGTCATCACGACCGACATGGACAACGAGGGCCACAAGGGCGCGCTGCAGGGCGGCTACTACATCACGCCCGACAGCTCCGACCCCTACACCGAATTCATGAACGCCGTGGACCAGGGCGCGAGCGGCTCGGGCTCGGAACGCGGCATGGACGCCGTGAAGGCGGCGCTGACCGAACCGCTGACCAGCACCACCAACGCCGGCTTCCTGCGCGAAGACGCCGCCCTCGCCGCCATCATCCTGTCCGACGAAGACGACAGCAGCAGCATCGACGAGTCCAGCTTCACGAGCTGGTACCAGGGGCTGAAGTCCGATCCTTCCCTGGTGACCCTCAACGCCGTGGTCGGCGACCCCAGCGGACCGGGGCTGCTGGACTTCGGCGGCTGCAGCGACCTCGTCGGAACGGACCTGCTGCAGGCGTCGGCCGGCGACCGCTACATCGACGTGGTCGGGCGCACCGGCGGGATCTGGCGGTCGATCTGCTACGAAGACTACAGCGAGACCCTCGCCCACGTCTCCCTGTCGTCGGCGGGCATGGTCACCACCTGGTACCTCAGCGAGATCCCTACGAATTCAGGGCAGATCGAGGTCTACGTCGACGACACGCAGTGGTACTACAGCCTGCTGGACGGCTGGACCTACGACGCCGACGACAACAGCATCACCTTCCACGGCGACGCCCTGCCCGGCGTCGGCGCCTACGTGCTCATCCAGTACCCGGTGGCCGGGGAGTGCGCGGGCTGAGGGGGCGGGCTCAACGCTGCAGCGCCGCCTGCACCTGGGCGACCAGCTCCATGGCGGCGACGGCGGTGGCGCCGCTGACGGCGAAGTCGGCGTCGCCCCGCACGCCCGCCAGGAAGGCGTCCAGCTCGCGGTCCAGCGCGTCTGCGCCGCCCGGCACCGGCAGCGCCTGGGGGACGAGGTCCCCGGCCGCGACCGCCCCGCCCCAGTCCACGCGGTGGGCCGCGCCGGAGAGCAGGTCGGCGCTCCAGTAGCGGCCCGGCGCGAACACGCGGACGGTCCGCACCGGCGCCGGCGAGACCCGCGACGCCCGCAGGACGACGACGACGTCCCCGCGGGGCCCCGCAAGCTCCAGGCGGGCGTCGACGATGTCGGCCGACCCCGACAGCACGCCGACGCCGACGGCGCGCAGGTCGCGCACCTGCACGCGGCCGTGGTCGTCGCCCAGCCAGTGCAGGACGAGGTCGAGATCGTGGAGCATCAGGTCGGCGACCACATCGACGTCGGTGCCCCGCGCCCCGGCCCGCGGCGCCCGCCAGGGCGACAGCCGCGTCGCCTCGACAAACGCTGGCGGCGACTCCGCCAGCGCCGCGGTGATCGGGGCCAGCGCCGGGTTGAAGCGCTCGACGTGACCCACGCACAGCCGTGGGTGCTGCGCGAGGCGTCGCGCTTGAGTCAGCGTCGCGCCCAGCGGCTTCTCGACCAGGCAGGCGACGCCGGCCTGGAGCAGCGGCTCGGCCACCGCGAGGTGCGAGGCGGTGGGGGTGGCGATGACGGCAAAGTCCAGCGCGGCCGGGTCGGCCAGCACGTCGGCCGGATGGCCCAGCGACGGGTCCACCCCGACAACATCCACATCGGCACGGCCCGACAGCTTGCGCAGGTGGTGGCGCCCCATGTGGCCGAGGCCCACCACAGCGCCCCGCAGGCGCCCGGGCGTCATGATCAGCCCTCGGCGGTCGGTTCCGGACCCACCGCCCGGCAGACCCCGCGCTTGCTGGCCTCGATGAAGGTCACCAGCTCCATGACCTCGGGCATGTCGGCGTAGACTTCGCGCACCTGTTCCAGCGCGATGCGCAGCGGCGTGCCCTGGTTGAACAGCTCGCGGTAGACCGTGCGCAGCGCCTGGATCGCCGGCAGGCGGTAGCCGTTGCGCCGCAGGCCCACGATGTTGAGACCGAACAGCCGCGCCCGGTCGCCCTGGGCGATGGTGAAGGGCGGCACGTCCTGGGCGACCATGCCGCCGCCACCGACCATGGCGCAGCGCCCCACCCGCGTGAACTGGTGGATGCCCGACAGGCCGCCGAGCACGGCGCCGTCCTGGATCTCGACGTGGCCGGCGAGGCTGGCGCAGTTGGCAAACACGCAGTGGTCACCGACCACGCAGTCGTGGGCCACGTGGCTGTAGGCCATGAACAGGTTGCCGTCGCCGATGCGCGTGTCCCCGCCGCCCTGCACCGTGCCGCGGTTGGCGGTCGAGAATTCCCGGAAGACGTTGTCTTCGCCGATGAGCAGCCGCGTGTCTTCGCCGGCGTACTTCTTGTCCTGGGGGTCTTCACCGAGCACGGCGTGGTGGAAGACGTGGGTGCGGGCGCCGATGACGGTGGGGCCGGAGATCACGCTGTGGGCGCCGACGACGACGTCGTCGTGCAGGACGACGCCTGCGCCGATGATGGCGTAGGGGCCGATGTCGACGCTGCCGGCCAGGTCGGCCTGGGGATCGATGATTGCGGTGGGGTGGATGGCCATGGCGTCCGGCTAGCGAAAGAAGCTGAAGAAGGCGCGCTTGCGGCGGGCTTCGGCGTTGGCGTCGGTGCCGCCGATGAGCTGGGCGAGGGCGGCGATGTCGACCCGCGCCGGCGAATTCGGTGCGGCTTCCCGCAGGACCTGGGCGCGCTCCATCGCCCCGTGGACGTCGCGCCAGGCGTTGGTGATGGTCGCCACCATGGTCAGCCCGCTGGCTTCTTCGATGGCCGGCATGTCGAAGCCCTCCGTCGCCCGGTTCAGCAGCCCATAGGCCACCGGCGGGTTCAGATCGAGGTGGTGCAGCGCCAGCACCCGGCGGCGTGCGCCGAGCAGGCTGGCCAGCTCGTCGGTCACCACGATCAGGCGCTGATCGGCCGCCGAGCAGGCGGCGAGGCTGACCTCTGTCAGGTTGCTGCCGCAGTCGATGACGACGTAGTCGAAGTGCTGCCGCAGGCTGTCGACGAGGAAGACCACCTGTTCGGCCGTCACCGGTTCGGCGGCGCTCAGGTCACCCTCGACCCCCAGCACCTGGAAGCCGGTGCGGTGCATCGGCGGCCCGTTGGTCCACATCCGGCCGTTGATGGTCGCCCCTCGGGCCATGAACCACAGCACCGAGGGGTCGGGGGCCAGGTCCAGCGACGCCGCCACGTCGCCGAGGAACAGGTGGAGGTCGACGACGACGACGCGCTTGTTGCGGTCGGCGGCCAGCTCGGCGGCGAGGTTGATCGCCACGGTGGTCGTCCCGACACCGCCCTTGGCCCCCAGCACGGCCAGCACGTCGCCGTCGGCCTGGTGTTGCTGCTGGCGGGCTTCGTGCAGGCGCTGGAAGGCCGCGTTCAGCTCTCCCTGGCCCTGCTCGAGGATGACGAGGTCGGCGAGTCCGGCTTCGGTGCCCAGCTCGACGAGGCCGGGGGTCTCCTTCTCGACCAGGCCCACGATCTGGAGTGCCGGGTAGTGGTTGAGGACCTTGCGGGCGAGCGTGCAGGTCTGGCCCGGTCGCTGGCCGAGGTACAGCAGCACGACGTCGGGGTGGGCCTGTTCGACGGCGCGTTCGAGCTGGCGCCAGTCCTGCAGCGTGCCCCCGGGCTCGACGAGCTTGCCCAGCGTCTTGAAGATCAGGCGGCCGTCGCGGTTCGACAGACCTGCCACCATCAAGCGCATGGGGCCTCCTCAGGAAGGGGAGCGGGGAGAGGGGACCGAGCCGGCGAGGGCACGGGAGTGCCCGGCCATCATAGCGGCCCCAGGGGGCGGACGCCCACGTCTTCAGTACGCCACGTGACGAACGATGGCCTGCGGCGAGGGGTCGGCATTGAAGGCATCCAGCAGGTCGTCGGCCGGGCAGCGGCCCGAGTCGATGCGTGCCAGGAGCGGGTCGAGCAGCGGCATGTCGTCCGGCATGCAGTTGCGCAGCCCCCGCTCGGCGAGCGCGCCGAGGTCGCGGGCCCAGGCCGACAGCGGTCGACCCGAGACCACCCCGTCCAGGCCGCCGCGGGCCGCTTCGGCGAGGCGTTGCATCGCCGTGTCCTCCCGCTCCAGCTCGGTCACGAGGTCGAGCGCATCGGCGGTCGCCGCCGGGCAGTACATCAGGCCAGTCCAGAGGGCGCAGAAGGCCAGGGCCAGCTCGTGGTCGACGCAGTCGGCCCCGCGGATCTCGATGGTGTGCTTGACGCGCACCTCCGGGAAGACGCTGGTCTGGTGCAGCGCCCACTCGTCGGAGCCCGGGCGGTGGCCGTCGATGCCCTGGTCCATGTAGGTGCGGAAGCTGCGCCCGCGGGCCGGCAGCCACGCGCCGTCCACCTTGTAGAACATCATGGGGACGTCGAGCAGGTAGTCGACCCAGCCCTCGTGGGTGTAGCCCTCGCGCAGCGTGCGCGGGAAACCCGTCCGGCTGGGGTCGGTGCGCGTCCAGATGTGGGCCCGGTAGCTCTTGAAGCCGGTGGGCTTGTTCCGGTGAAGCGGCGAGTTCGCCATCAGCGCCGTCGTCAGGGGAGCGAGCCCCGCCGACAAGCGCACCTTGCGCGCGCAGTCGGCTTCGTCGGCGTAGTCGAAGTTGGCCTGCACCGAGCAGGTCCCCTTCATCATGGCGTGGGCGAGGTCGCCGAACAGCGGCAGGTACTCCCGCATGACGGCGTAGCGCCCCTTGGGCACCCACTCGATGGCGTCGATGTCGGCGATGGGCGTGAGGCCCGCAGCGATCCAGGTCAGCTCGCTGTCCTCGACCAGCGCCAGCATGGCGTCGCGGTTCGCGCGCAGCTCGGCGGCGAGGTCCGCGAGGCGGAAGTGCGGGGCGCCCGACAGCTCCACCTGTCCGCCCGGTTCGAGCGTGATGCTGGCACCGTCCTTGTACAGGGCGATGGGGTTGTCGCCCTCGTACTCGGTGCGCCAGCCGTCGACGGCGAGCTGCTGCAGCACCCAGCGGATCCCGTGCTCGTCGAAGTACCCGACCGGACGCCCGTCAGCGTGGACCAGCGCCCGCTCGAACTCGCCCCCGACCCGCCACTGCTCGCGAGGGGTGCCGTAGCTGTGGAAGGTGGCCACGAGCTGGTCGCGGCTGAGCGGCGCAGCGTCGGTCGGGGTCGTCGACATCCGGTCCTCGCGGGACGAGGGGACCCGCGCGCGGCGGGGGCGCCCACGTCTACCCCCCGCAGGATGCTCCGTCGATCCCGAGAGGGGAACAGGTTGGCTATGCTCGGGCCCGTGGAGGTCTCCATGCGTGCACCGTCGCGCCTCGTCGTCGCCAGCCTGCTGCTCTCGGCCTGCGTTCCGGACCTCCACTCGCAGGACACCGGCGGCAGCGACTGGACGCCGCCCGACAACTCCTGGCCCGCCAACCCGCCACCCGCCGACCTCGTCGGGGAGGGCTACAGCCAGGGGCAGGTCATCCCCGACTTCCTGCTCATGGACCAGCACGGCGACATGGTGTCGCTGTGGCAGTTCTACGGCATGGTCGTCGTCGTCGACGTCAGCACCATGTGGTGCGCCCCCTGCGCCGAGATCGCAGAGGGCGTCGACGACACCTGGAACGCCTACAAGGACCAGGGCTTCATCTACGTCACCGTCCTGCCAGAGACCGAGCAGGGCCAGGTGCCGGAGCAGTCCGACCTCGAACGCTGGGGCAGCAACCACTCGATCACCGCCCCCATCCTCTCCGACGACCAGGGCATCAGCTACACCATGGTGCCCGACACCGCCTGGCCGCGAGTCATGGTGGTCGACCGCGACATGACCATCGCCGTCGACAAGGTCAGCCCGGTCGAAGACAGCGCCATCCGCGCGGCCATCGAGGGCGTGCTCTGAGGGGGGGGCGCTACTCCAACCGCACGATCACGTGGTAGCCGAGGGGCGACTCGACGACGTCGCTGACCTCACCGGGTTGCAGGTCGAAGGCGGCTTCGTCGAATTGCGGCAGCATCTGCCCCCGCTGGAACCAGCCGAGATCGCCCCCGCGGTCCTTCATGGGGCCGTCGGAGAGCGCCTTGACGACGTCGGCCACCGGTTCCCCGGCGCGCAGACGATCACGGGCTTCCTCTGCGCGCTGCAGCGCTTCTTCCTTGCTGCGGTCCGACGCCGTGCGGTCGAGGCCGGCGAACTGCACGAGCACGTGGGCGACGTGGACTTCCTGCAGCGCGTAGCGCTGGATGACGTGGAAGCCGAACTCGGTCTCCACCACCTCGGAGATCCCGCCATCCTCGGGCAGCGCGAAGACGGCGTCCTCGAAGGCCTTGACCATGGTGCCGCGGCTGAAGGCGCCGAGGTCGCCGCCGCGGGCCGACGAGCTGTCGCTGGAGTACTGGCGAGCGAGCGCTTCGAAGGACTCTCCGGCCAGCGCCCGCTGGCGGAGGGACTCGGCCAGCTCGCGCGCTTCCTTGCGAGTGCGGGTCACCGAGTCGGCGACGCCGGCGCTGCCGGTGTGCTCGATGAGGATGTGCCGCGCGGCGACGTAGCCCTCGCGGGCGGTGCCCTTGCGCTCCTGGGGGGTCTCGGCGGCTGGTTCTACAGCGGGTTCTACTGCCGGCGCTTGCGCAGGAGGCGCGGCGTCCGGCGCGGTGGCACCGTCGGGCGGGGTCACCGACGCGGGGTCGGTCGGCGCGTCGGCGCAGCCCAGGGCGAGGAGGAGGACGAGCAGCTTCATGTCGGCGGTCTAACCAGCGTCGGGCGCGCGATCCGCAGCCGCACGCCGCCGGCCCGCCGACAGCGGGGATAGGGCGAGGGCGTGATCCTCCTGCTGCTGGCCCTGACGGGTGTGTCGCCCGCCGCCGACCCGGACCTCGTGGAAGCCTGGGGCGCCAGCGTGGTCCGGCTGGACATGGCCGGCGCAAGCTGTGCCGGCGTCGTCATCGACGACCAGGGCACGGTCGCCACCGCCTACCACTGCGTGTCCGGTTCGCGCCGGCCGCGGGTCGAGACCCGCAACGGCCTGCGGGCGAAGGGGCGGGTCACGGCCGCCTCGGCCAGCGACGACCTCGCCATCCTGGCGGTCCGCGAGCTCGCCGGCGTGGTCCCCGCCCGCCCCCTGCGACAGGACGAGCTGCGCATCGGCGAGCCCCTCGTGGCCATCGGCCACCCCTTCGGCGGAGAGGGGGACGCCGGCACGCCCTGGGAGGGGATGCTCGGCTGGTCGGTGAGCGAGGGCATCATCAGCGCCGTCGGCCCCCGCCTGGTGCAGACCGACGCCGCCCTGAACCCCGGCAACAGCGGCGGTCCGGGCCTCGACAGCCAGGGTCACGTCGTCGGCATCGTCTCCCGCAAGCTCGGCGGCGAGGGCGTGAGCTTCCTCGCCCACGTCGACCGGCTGCAGGCGCTGCTCGCCGACCCCCACCGCCCCCCCCTGGGCGGCGACATCACCCTCGGCCTGACCCTGCCGACGCCCTTCGTGGCCAGCGCCGCCCGGTCCGTCGGACTGGTGGCGGAGGTGCAGCTCCTCGACCGGCTGCTGGTCGGTGCCGGCGCCGCCCTGCCGCTGGACGCCCGGGTGCAGGCCCTGGCCAACGACAGCAGCCGCTTCGCCAGCAGCGAGGCCCACCTCTGCCTGCGCCAGCGCTTCGGCCGCTCAAGCGGCAGCACCACCGTCGACCTCGGCGCCATCGCCTGGCAGCTCACCGACGTGACGGCCGAACACGACGGCGACGCCTTCTGGACCGTGCAGCGGCCAGGGCCCTTCCTGCCCGGCGGCGTCGCCCGCCTGGGCACCCGTGGCATCGGCCTGCGCGCGGCGCTGCTGGCCACCGACACCGGCCCCACCTGGGTCGTCGCCATCGACGCCGACTGGCCCGGCAGCCTCGCGCACTTCTGAGCCGGGGGGTGCGCCGGCCCCGCGACGGTGGCATGCTGGGGTCATGCCGCTCGCCGCCCGCGCCCCCATGACCGAAGCCGAGTACCTCGCCTGGGATCGCGATCACGAGGGCAAGCGGGAGTTCGTCAACGGCGAGATGATCGCCATGGCCGGCGCCGGCGAAGCACACGATCGCATCGTGATGAACCTGGCCCTCGCCCTCGGCAATCGCCTCCGCGGTGGTCCCTGCCGGGTGCACAGCGCAGACATGCGCGTGCTCATCGACGAGACCGGCCTGTACGCCTACCCCGACCTCTCCGTGGTCTGCGGCCCGCCGGACCTGACGGACACCCGCCCCCCCTCGCTCAAGAACCCCCGCCTGCTCGTCGAGGTGCTGTCTTCGTCGACCGAGGGCTGGGACCGCTCGGCCAAGCTCGAACACTACCGGCGCCGCGCCTCCGTCGACACGATCCTGTTCGCGGACAGCCGCCGGCGCCAGATTGAACGCTACGTGCGCAACGACGACGGGAGCTGGACGCTGACCGACCATAGCGAGGGCGAGCTGGCGGTGCTGGGGGTCGACCTGTCCATCGACGACATCTACGAAGGCGTCGACGACGCCTGGGCGCGGGAAGCCGCGCAGGCCGACGCCGACGCCGACACGGACGGCGGCGTCGAATCCTGATCGTGTCCGCTGCTCTCACCCTCGCCCTCCTCGTGGGCTGCACGTCGACGCCACACGCCCCCCGCCAGGGGCCGCCCGATGTCTTCCTCATCGTCGTCGACACCCTGCGGGCCGACCACCTCGGCAGCTACGGCTACGCCGAGCCCACCTCGCCGGCCATCGACGCCCTGGCGAAGGACGCCCTCGTCTTCGACCGGGCCTACAGCACCGCACCGTGGACCCTCCCCTCGATCTCGACCATCCTGAGCGGTCGCTACGGCAGCACGGTGGGCGTCATGCGCGGCGGCAAGCTGGACGGTGATGTCCCCATCCTGACGACCTTGTACAGAGACCATGGCTACGCCACCGGTGCGGTGGTCTCGCACCTCTTCCTGCGAGAGAAATTCGGCCTCACCCGCGGCATGGAGCACGTCGACACCCACGAGATCGTCAAGAACCCGCACATGCACATCTCATCGCCGCAGGTCACACAGCGGGCGCTGGCGATGCTCGACGATCACCTCGATGACGACGCCGACCAGCCGATGTTCATGCTGGTGCACTACTTCGACGTCCACTACAACTACTTCGCCCACCCGGAAGTCTACGATCCGGATCCGACCTACGATGGCCCGGTGCGCAGCGGCATGCCCTACGCCGAGGTGCGCAAGCTCGTACGGGCCGGCACCGGTGGGGACGCGACCCTGACCCGCATCCGGCAGCTCTACGACGCCGAGATCCGGTTCACCGACCAGGCCATCGGCGAGCTGATCGCGGGGCTCAAGGCGCGGCATCGCTACGACAACGCCATGGTGGTGCTGGTCGCAGACCACGGCGAGGAGCTGGGCGATCGCAGCGACAAGTGGGTCGGCCACACCCGGCCGCTGACCGAGGACACACTCCACGTTCCCCTCGTGATGAAGCTGCCCGCGGGCGCACGCGCCGGACAGCGTATCCCGTGGCCGGTGTCGCTCATCGACCTGATGCCCACGATTGCGTCGCTGACCGGCGTGGAGACGCCGTCGCTTCCCGCTGTCGCCGGGCGGGTGCTGGACCTCGACGACGGAAGCCAGAACCGCGACAGCTTCATGGCCGAGACCCACCGCCAGGTCGACCGCCAGGCCATCCTCCACGACGGCTACCGGCTGCGCCGGGACTTCCGGAAGCAGCCCGACGGCACGCTGAACACCAAGGCCGAGCGACTGTTCTCGATCGCCGACGACCCCGCCGAGGCCACCGATGTGTCGACCGCACGGCCCGAGATCCTTGGCGACCTCCAGGCCCGGCTGACGGCCTGGGACCGGGCCTTGAGGGCCGAGACGAGCACCAGTGCTTCGCCCACGCTGACGAAGGACGAGGAGGAGGCGCTGCGGGCCATGGGGTACATCGAGTAGGCCCGGCGTGCCCCTCGCAACACGGACGGGCCGCTCAACCGCCGCCGTGGTCCATGACCTGCCCCGTGCGCGCCTGCCAGGTGTCGGCATCCACGACGTCCTGCCGCCAGGTCTGGTGGCAGCTCGTGCAGGACTCCAGCGTGTGAGCGGTGGCGGCGAGGACCGCAGCGGTGTCTTTTGCATGGGCGGCGGTCTTGATGGCTTCAGCGCGGCGGTGGAATTCCAGCGCGTCGTCGGTGAAGCCCTCCGCGCCCGCCCCCATGTGCTCGCACTGCATCTGCATCTGCGGGGAAGGACCAATCTTTTCGGCGGCGGCGGTCACCGCATCCCAGTCCTGTCGGGCCAGGCCGTCCGTGATCTCCTGGATGGCCACCAGGTGTTCCTGCATGTTCTGCTTCTGGTGCCAGGCCATCATCGGCTGGAGCGGCACCGGGGTGCGCGGATCCA
Organism: uncultured Enterobacterales bacterium; assembly: GCA_964599085.1. Classification (GTDB taxonomy): domain Bacteria; phylum Myxococcota_A; class UBA796; order UBA796; family UBA2385; genus J125. The sequence continues at coordinate 58,515 of CAZRFD010000002.1, forward strand.
TGGCGCTGAGCTGGTCGACGGCCGTCTGCGGAGAGGAGGCCGGGGTCGCGGCGGGAGCGTCGGGCGCGGGCGCGGTGTCGCGCGCACATCCAACCAGGAGCGCAGGGAAGAGGGCGAAGAGGGTCACCGGGCGGGCCATGATGAGCCAGGGCGGATCATGGAGTGCGCTGCCGGATCCGGCGAGGGCACAGGGGCCTGGGGTATACCTCGAACCCGCCAAGGGCGCCTGCCCGCCGGGCCTGTCCACCCCACGCCGAGAGGAGTCCCCCGATGCCCTGCCCGCCTTCACTGGAGGAGATCCGGCTGCAGGATGGGGAGCGATCTGCCCGTAAGGCGCAGCAGCTCAGGCGAGAGCTGGAGGAAGCGCGTGCGCTGCTCCTGGAGCTCCGCACCCGTCCGGGCCACGGCCTGCCCAAAGATCTCCAGGACCGCATCGACGCCCTGCTGGCACACGCCGCGCCGGCGCCGCGGGTCGGTGGCGCCCCAGGGGGACCGGGCGGCTGGCCTGGCCTCGACGCCGCGCAGGCCTGGGCAGATGACGCATGGGAGGCCAAGCGCACCCTGGAGGTCGCGCTCTGCGAGGCCCGCACCCTGCTGTCCCGGGCGCGCTCGTTCATGCCGCCGGCGCCGGAGCTCGCCGATCGCCTGCGCGCGGCCTGGGGGGCCCACCTCGCCCATCGCCACGAGGATCGTGACCGCGTCCTCGACAACCTCCGGATCCTCCGCGAGCAGACCGACGACCCGGCGCGTATCGCCACCATCGACGACCGCATCGCTCAGGTCAACGCCCTGTCGGACGACGAGCTGATGTCCGATCGCGACGTACTGCTCGACCTGGGGCAGATCTCGTGAGGGGTCGAGGGGAGGCGCGGCTCCTTGGCGAGTGCCCTCGAGCCAGGAACGGCGACCGCGACCACGCGACGATCGGCCGCCGCCCCCTCGTCCCCCATCCGTGGCATGCTTCCTGCGCATCACGGAGACACCATGCCCGATCCGACCACCAGCTTCCCCCAGAAGTACAAGCAGGCCCTCATCACCGCCGGCCTGCTGATCGCCCTCTTCGTCGTCATCTACTACCTGCTGCCGCCCGAGCTGGTCTCCTTCCTCTACAAGTGAGGGCACGGGCAGCGCGGTGCGGTCGGTGCAGCAGCGGGCCGTGGTCGACAGCCCCGCCGGGTCTGCCGTCGCCGAGCGCTATGCTGCCTGAATGCTACTGTCGCTCCTGCTGCTGCTCTCCACATCCTGCACCGCAACCGACGCGCGCGGCCCCACGACCGTCGACGGGGCGCACACCGGTGGTGATGGCAGCGATGGCGGCAGCGACAACGGAAGCGGCGATGGCGGCAGCGACAACGGAAGCGGCGATGGCGGAACCGGCGATGGTGGCTCCGACTCGGGCGGTGCTCCGCAGGGTCTGCAGCGGCCCCACGTCTTCTCCTACAGCTACCCCTGGGGGAGCGACACGAACCCGAACAGTGGCTACACCGACCCGGACTTCATGGACTTCGGCGCCGTGCGCCTGTCGTCGGCCAACATGGTCGACAACGTCGACGTCGACGCCTTCGTCGACGGCTGGAAGACCGACGCCAACGCCATCCTCGCCCGCACCGGCGCCGCCACCGCCGGTCAGGATGCCCAGGCGCTGGCCGACACCTGGGGCGCTGCCATCGACGCGGACCGCTTCAACGGCATGAGCCTGGACGAGCTAGTCGGCGCCGACGTGGACGCCGCCGGCGTCGCGCTCTATGCCGAAGCCTTCGCCCTCCTGCGAGAGGCGCGTCCCAACGCTCTGATCCACGTCTGGACAGACAGCGGGCTCGGGCGCCGCTCGCTGCACGGCGATCTGCACGCACCGCTGCTGCAGGCCTTCGTCGACGCCGGCGTCTACGTCAGCCCCGAGCTGTACTACCGCGAGAGCGCCCAGCCCGACTTCGCCACCGCGGACGCACCCTTCGCCCTCTTCACCGAGATGGTCACCGACTGGGAGGCCCAAGCGCCCGGGATCACACCCCTGATCCTCATCGGTCTGGGCACCGTACAGAACGTCGAGGGGGGCTACGATGACGTCGAGAGCATCGACTACGGCGACTTCCTCGTCGCCCAGATAGAGCTGTGCGCCACCGACCCGGTCCTCTCCGAGACCGCCGGACTGGCACTGTATGCCCCCGGCTACCTGTACCCGGACACCCTGACCCGGGTCGATGATGCCATCCTGGCGAGCTGGTAGCCCTCCCATCGGGCGGTGCCGCGCGCTGCGAGGCGCGAGCCGCCGCGAGGGCGCGAGGCGCGAGGGCGCGAGGCGCGAGGGCGCGAGGGCGCGAGGGCGCGAGGCGCGAGGGCGCCAGGGCGCGAGGGCGGGCACGGAGAGCGGGCACGGAGAGCGGGCACGGAGAGCGGGCACGGAGAGCGGGCACGGAGAGCGGGCACACGACACTGGCCCGATCGCTCAACAAGGACAACAAACGTCCGATATTTCTTGCACCTTCAGCCTGAGCACTTGTCGCACGTTCCGGCACGTGATAGCTTGGAGCCATGCTCGGGACCGAAGACCATCCTGGCGGCAACCCGCCAGTGTTTGCAGGCGTGGGCGCCCCGACGGCGCTCCTGCCGGCGGACTCTGTCGGGTCAGGGCCGGGTGCCGTAGAACTCGGTTCGGTCGCTGCAGACCGCGGCATGTCGGTAGGCATGGGCGGCCCCTCGGTGCTCGCGCGGCTGGCCATCGACACCATGGAAGCCTGGCTTCCCAGCGACCTACGCATCGAACATGTGCGGGCATTCACCGTCGGTCTCGCGCGCTCATCGGCGGCCCTCGACCTGCGGCTGGCGCGGGTCTGCTGCGTCATCCAGCAGCACGATCTGCGGCAACTGGGCTACGGTTCGTTCACGTCCTTCGTGTGCGAACGGATGTGCTGGCAACCGTCCTGGCAACGACAGCTCGCCCGCCTGCTACGAAGTGACCTTGACCTGATCAAGCAAGCAGTACATGTCGGACTGGTGAACCTGACGGCGGCGGTGCAGGCGCCCGGTCGCGTGCCACCCGACCGGCAGGCCGCGTGGATCCAGGCCGTGGTGTCGGGGCAGTCGGCCGACATTGCCGCCGGCGACGCCCGCCACGGCGACATCGACGTCCTGGTCGGCGACGACGCTGCCACGGTGCGGCGGGCGCGGCGCCTCGCCCGGCTGCTGCGGGGCCGGGCCGTGCCCGATCACGTCGCGGATCAGCAGATCCTCGACTGGTTTCACAGCGGCGAAGCGCCCGCGCGGATCCTGGACGACGCCCGGGCGCCACGCCCCGCACCCGACCTGTCGCCTCCATCCATGCCGGACGATCTCGGCGACCAGGCGACCCCGGTGGTCGGGCCGTGGGAAGAACCACGCGACCTCGACCACGCGCTGGAGCTCCTCGATCGCCTCATGGCGATCCGACAGCGCCGACGCGCGGTCCTCGGCCGCCTCCTCGACCAGATCAAGGACTGCTGGCTGTTCCTCGAATGGGGCCACGACCGCTTCAACGACTTCGTGCGGGCCGAGCTCGACATGTCGGTTCGGACGGCCTGGCGCGTCCGCAAGGAAGGGCGCACCCTGTTGTGGCACCCGCAGATCGCCGCCGCTGTGGACCGGGGGCTGGCGCTGGCACGTGTCGAAGCGCTGGGCCGCCTGTTCGACAACGCCACCCAGGCGCGACAGTGGCTGGCGGTGGCCGACCGGGTCCCGCTGGGCGACCTGCGGCGCATGGCGGCCGACCCTTCGGACGCCCACCACAAGGTGGAGGCCCTGCGGCGGCTGGCCGACGACGCCCCCGACCTCGTGGAACGGGCCCTCCAGCAGCGCCAGGCGCGACTCGACGCCCTGGCCGCGACAGAAACTGGCGGCAGCCCGACGGGGCTCGCCGGCTGGACCCCGGCCGCCCGGCGACTCGGGCCCCCGCGGGTGGGGGACGGGCCGCTGGATGCCTCTGCAATCGGGCTCTCGCTCCGCTCGGACCCGACGGAACCGGCCGATGCCCCCGAACGCTGCGTCATCGTGCCGACCGGGCTGCTGGAAGCTGCGCGCTGGCTGATCGACCAGGCGCAGCCCGCCGCTCCCCAGGGGCCCGGCCGCACCCGCCAGCGCGCCGATCACACCTGCGAAAACCCGGAGTGCCGGCGGCGCACCATCAAGATCCACATCCACCACATCACCCCCCGCTCCCTGGGCGGCTCCGACGATCCGGACAACCTCTGCTGCCTCTGTCCAAGCTGCCACCTGCGCCTCGTCCACGGCGGCTTCATGGCCATCGACCGCCTCGACGACGCCGACGTGTTCCTGTACCCCCAGCGCGCGGTGGTGGTGCGATGACCGGAGGTCACTCGGCTGAAGCCGCCAGCAACTCGGCCAGATCGGGGTGCAGCGGGGCGAGGGCCGCGCGCGCCTCGGCGTCCAGGCTCGGCACCGGCCGGCCGGCGGCAACGGCGTCGCAGACGCTCACGATGCCCTGGGCGACGACGTCGTCGGGGTGGACCAGCAGCGCAGCCTTCGCGTGGGCCCGGGCCTGCTCCAGCCGCCAGCGCGGGTCCCAGGCCCGCACGAAGGCCCACTGCAGCCAAGAACGCGCCGCCCGCAGCTCGGAACTGGCGGGGTCGTCCGGCAGAGCGGCGTCCTCGGGCACCGGGGGCGCTTCGTCGATGATGCCAGCGTCGACCATGCCGTCCAGCATGGCCGTGGCCAGCCTCCGCGCCGCTTCCGGCCGGGGGTGCAGCCAGTCGTAGAACAGCGCGTTGCCGGGCACGGGCCCGCCGGCCTGGATCGCCACCTCGGCGTCGACCAGCACCACGCCGTGGGCCTTGGCCCGGTCGGCGATGACGGCGTTGATGGCCGAGGTCGCCCGGAAGGGCAGGCCGTCAGCATCGGCCGCCGCCCGCAGGTCGGCGGCATCACCCCGCGCTCGCCCGTCTCGCCAGAGCTGCTCGGCGCTGACGTCTCCCGTCCGGCTCCAGTTGGGGTCAAACCCACGGAGGTTGCTGGCCTGGGTCGCCAGCACCACGGGCAGGTCGTGGTCCTCGGCGAGCGACAGCAGCGCGTCGAGGTTGGCCGAGAACAGATCCAGCACGGCCTGCTCGCGGGCCGGCGAAAAGGCCGGCGGCCCCACCGGGCCGGGCGCCCGGCGCGGCGGCGGGGCCAGCAGCACGGCGAAGCGCCGGTACAGCGCAAACCGCCACAGCGTCGGCGAGAACCGTCCCGGCGGGGCGAGGAACTCGTTGTGGCCGTCGTACACGACCAGGCCCGCCGCCCCCCAGCCCATGGCCCGGCGGGCGATGCGCAGGGTGTCGATGGAGCTGCCACCGTTCACCCCCAGATCGACCAGCTCCACCGGGTCTACGGCTGCGTCCAGCGCCGCCTGCATCGCCCCGACGAAGCCCGCCTGCATGCCGTGGATGGGCTCGTCGCCCTCGGGGTGGTCGGGGAAGCCGAAGGTGGTCGAGCCACCCAGCACCAGCACCCTCGTCACGCCGGCCGCAGGCTGGGCCGAAAAAGCCACCGGCGCGTAGTCCTGGCAGCCCAGGCGCACCTCTCCCCCCTCCTCCTCCAGCCGATACCACGCCGGGTCCACCGGCCAGGCGTAGCGCGACTCCCAGATCTCCAGGCCGACCAGCGCCAGCCCGCCGAACACGGCCAGGGCCAACAGCGTGCGCCCGACCTCGGCGGCGACGGCCTTCACGCGACTCATGGGGCCTCCGATGACAACGCGAGGTAGCGCGCGCGGAACTGTTCAGGCCGGCCCGCCAGCTCCGGCACGGTGAACAGCAGCAGGTGCTCTCCGCCATCCCTGCTGTCGGCGGCCGGCGGCCCGAGCGCCTCCCGCAGCCCGGCGATCAGCGCGTCCCGGTCCGTGCGGGTGAACAGATCGGCGTGCAGGGCCACCGCCCCGATGCCCAGCTCGCCGAGCGTGGCCGCCAGGGCGCCAGCGTCCCGGGGCTCGCCTTCCGGGGGCGCCGTGAGCAACGCCGACATCAGCCAGCCGCCGATCACCACCCGCGGCCCCCCGTAGCGGGTGGTGCCGAGGCAAGTGCTGGTCACCGGCCGGTGGTGGGAGAGCTGGTACGCGCAGCTCAGGTTGTTCCAGGTCCACTCCAGGTCGGCGGACTGTCCATGGAAGGCCGGCATCAGGTCGAGCACGGCCCGGCCCTCGGGCGCGGCGTCATAGGCCGAGGGCGCGGCCACCGGCACGTCGGCGGTGCGCAGGGGCGCGCCGGTGCCGACGAGCACGTCGACGACCGCGGCGGCCAGCAGCGGCCAGGCCAGCCGCCCCCGGCGCTCGGCGAGCACCGTGGCCACCCGGGCGGCGACCGCCCCCAGCGCCAGCCCGGCCACCCACAGCAGGCGGACCGGGAAGTGGAAGAAGCTGGCCCCACCGCCGAGCGCCGGCAGCGGCGCCAGAAGCCAGGGCACCGACAGCCCCTGGTCGTACAGGCGCAGCCGCGGGCCGAGGGAGAGCGCCACGCACAGCCCGGCGAGGAGCAACCAGGGCCGCCAGCCGCGCTCGCCACGCAACACGATCGGCGCGACGGCCGCCAGGGACAGCGAGGTGAAGCCGAGCACCGGGGCGATGGAGTGCATGGAGAAGTCGGTCGAGGTGGTCCAGCCCGCGAGGCTGCCCAGGCGGGCCGAGCCCGCCGCCATCACGCCGGCGGCGGCGCCGCCCGTGAGCGCGCTGTCGACGCGCTCCAGCGCGCCGGCGTGGACGAAGCGCCAGACCCAGAGCCCGCCGCTGAGCGCCGCGACCGCGCCGGCCGCCACCAGCGGCGTCGCGCGCACGCCCCGCAGCGCATCGACCCCGAGCACGAGCACCATCAGGGTCGCGCCGATGCCCGCATAGGCCGTCGTCAGCAGGCAGAGCGTCCACCACAGGCCAGCCAGCAGGCCGTCCCGCGCGCGCCCGTCGGGCCCGGTGGCCCGCAGCCAGGCGCCGGCGAGCAGCGGCAGCCACGGGTTGAACATGGCGTAGAGGTGGCCCTCCAGCAGCGCCGTCGCGGCGATGCCCGAGAAGCCGTAGGCAGCCCCCGCCAGCAGGGACCAGGGGAAGCGCGCCCCCATGTGCCGCGCCGCGAAGCGCTCGGCGGCCCAGGCGCTCAGCACCGGGCCGAGCAGCGCGCACGAGGCGCCGGCCAGCCAGGGCTGCTGCAGGGGCGCCAGCAGCCGGGCGAGGAGGAGCAGCACGAAGGAGTCGGCCCGGCCGAGGCTCTCGCCGAGCGGCCAGCTCGACACCGAGGTGGCCAGTCCGGCGTCCAGGCTGCCCACCGCGCCGGACAGCCAGGCCAGGGTGTAGACATCGAACTGCCGCGCCACGTGCGTGTGCAGCGGGTCCCGCAGCAAGGGCCAGGAGAACGCCGCCGACAACCCGCAGAACACCAGCAGCGTCAGCGCCGTGCGCGGAAGCGGCTTCACCGCAGATGTCACTGCGCGCCCCGCCGCCGGCGCCGACCGCCGCCGAGCACCAGCAGCGCCACCCAGGCCAGCACCAGCAGCCCCCACCCGAACGCCGCCACGAGCTGCAGGACCTCGTGGGTCTCGCCGCCGCTGCCGGGCGCCGCCAGCGGAGTCCGCACCGCCACGAGCCCCTGGGGTGCCAGCGCCAGCCGGAAGCCGAGCGTCACCAGGCGCGCATCATCGGTGCGCAGCACGCCGCCGAACACGGCCCGCTCATCCTCGCCCGACCCGGCCACCAGCACGACGTTGGCGGCGCGGGCGTAGTCGCCCGACAGCTCGCCCAGCCACACACCATCCCTGGGGATGTCGGCTTCCAGCCGGCCGTCGTCGCTCAGCTCGACCACGTCCTGTTCGCCCAGGCGGTCCAGCTCGGCGCGCAGCCCGTCGACCTCGATGTTGCCGGGCACCTCGACCTGCACCACCACCCGCTGGCCCGCGTGGGCCGGTCCGGCGACGAGCATCGCCAGCAGGCAGGAGGAGAGCAGGGAGCGCACCATCGGCGCAGCCTAGCACGGGGCCTCCTCCTCTCCCGCTCCTCCACCGGCGGGGCTACCATGCGCCCCTCGGAGCACCGATGTCGCCTGCCATCCTCCTCATCCTGTCGATCGCTTGCAAGCCGCTGCAGTACGCCGACCTGCCCACCGACAGCGGCACCGCGTCCGACGGCGGCAACACGGCGGACGGCGGCAACCCCGACTCCGGCACGCCCGGCGCACCCGACTGTCCCCTCGGCGACGTCGCGCCCCCAGACATCGGCAGCGACGACTGGACCCCCCAGGTCGGCCTGCAGGGCGGCGACATCGAGCAGCTCCTCGTCGCCGACGACGGCAGCACGGTGTGGGCCGGCAGCGCGCAGAACGGGCTGTGGCGCTCCGACGACGGCGGAGAGAGCTGGGCTGCGGCCATGGTCCCCATCACCCACACCTACGGCCAGGTGGCGAGCCCGCCCGACGACCCCGATGTCGTCGCCTACAGCAGCGGCCAGGGCTGGATCTCCACCGACGGCGGCGACAGCTTCGACGCCTTCGGCCTGGCCTGGACCAACACCGAGCAGGACGTCCGCGGCCTGGTCTTCGACGGCGGCCGGCTCTACGCCGCCGAGCTGTCCGGGGCGATCTTCGCCAGCGACGACCTCGGCGCCACCTGGACCGCGCTCGGAAGCGTCCCGCGGCCCTCATCCGAGAAAGACGCCGGCCACGACAGCAACCCCGACCTGTGGCTGGCCGTCACCGGCAGCGGCGATCTGCTCGCCGCCAGCAGCGGCAACGGCCTGTACCGATCCACCGACCAGGGCCAGAGCTTCACCCTGACCCTCCCCGTCAGCGTCTTCGGCGGCCTGCTGACCACCCAGGGCGACACCGTCGCCGTCGCCGGCGGCAGCAGCACCGCCACCGATGTCTACGGGTCCACCGACGGCGGCGCGACCTGGACCCTGCGTGCCCACGTCGACGACAAGCTGACCGCGCTGCACCTCGCCGCCAGCGGCGAGCTGCTTGGCACCACGGCGTCGGGCTGGTGGTCGGAGTCGGGCGGCCTCGTCGCCATCGAGGGCAGCGCCGACGGCGCCCCCTTCGGCGCCTTCCAGGCCATCGCCGACACCGACAGCACCCTGCTCGTCGGCCACCGCCTGGGCGTGCTGGGCTCCACCGACGGCGGCGCGAGCTGGGCGCACTGGACCGACGAGATGGTCGACCAGGACCTCATCAACATCGGCGTCCACCCGACCTGCCCGAGCGTCGTCTTCACCGGCACCCAGTGCCGCAGCGGCCTGTACATGTCGACGGACTACGGCCAGAGCTTCGACCGGCCGCCCGGCGCTGCCCTGCACTACACCATGGCGACCTTCGTCTCCCCCGCCGCCCCCAGCGAGATCTGGTCGACCGCCGATGACGTGGTCTGGTGGAGCGGCGACCTCGGCGAGACCTGGACCAGCATGCGCCCCCGCAGCGACGGCCAGGGCGTGCACCTGCACGGCCTCGGCGTCCACCCGGAAGACCCCGCCACCGTCTTCGTCGGCTCGGTCGGCAGCGGCGACTACGCCGACGACGGCGCCCACCTCTACGCCACCCACGACCGCGGCAAGACCTGGAGCGTGCTGTCCGGGCTCCCCGACAGCGAAGAGAGCTTCCACGCCATCCACTTCGTCGCCGCCGACCCCGACATCGTCCTGCTCGGCACCTTCCCGGCGGGCGAGGGCGTCACCCACAAGGGCGGCGAGGGCGACGGCATGTTCCGGTCCACCGACGGCGGCCAGACCTGGGCGGCCGTCGACCAGCCCGCCGCAAGCATCGAGATCATCGCCGAGTGCGCCGACACCCTCTATGCCGCCACCGGCCTCGGCGTCCTGCGCAGCACCGACCGCGGCGAGAGCTGGGCCGTCATGCTCGAGAGCACCGATGGCGTCAAGAGCGTGGCCTGCCACGACGACACCGTGCTCGCCATCGCCACCGACCTCGGTGTCCAGCGCAGCGATGACCGGGGCGAGACCTGGGCCGACTGGCGCGGCTCGCTCCAGGTGAACCTCGGCCCCATCAACAACCAGCTCGGCCTGGGGTTCAGCGCCGACGGACGCTTCGCCTACGCCGCCGTCCCGGGGCAGGGCTTTGCGATGCGGGGGGTGGAGTAGGGGGCGAGCGTGCGACGTGCTGCCGCGTCAATCGGGGCTTCGGATCGAAGTCAGAGCGGCGCGACTCACACGTTCGGGAGACTCTCCAGAGCAGAGTTCGAGGTCGGCCGCTCCAACTCCGACACCTGACCGAAGATCCTGGTGAGGGTCTCCATGGCACCTTCGGGCAGAGACTTCAAGAAAACCAACGCGAGCCGGTACCTCGCGCGTGAGACCGTCACGTAGAAGAGGTTCCTGGCCCTTACGAACCGGTCGTCCGGGGGATCCTTGGCCTGCTGCGCGTTCCACTCGTCAAGCATCCTCGGGAAGTCATACTTGCTCCAACCACCACCGAAGACGACAACGACCTCGTCCGACTGCGCTCCCTTCACGCCATGCTTGGTCGAGAGCATCGTCGTACCGACGTCGTAGGCGTACCACCGGCGGAATTGCTCGTAGGGCACAGGGCTCAGGGCCCTCCACCGGTCCCTCGCCCGCTGCGCCCGCGCATCCTGATCATCATCCGTGGCGGCCCGGGCTCGCTCCAACGCCCGCTCTACCGCGGGGGTCAGGACATCGGCCTGCTCCAGATGTTGCACAACCTCCCCGATAGTGGCGGAAGCGCGCAGCTCGTCAAGCCGGTGGAGCCAAGCGCGGGCCCGGCGCTTGTCCTCCATGTTCTTGACCCCATCCCTTGGCCATCCGGCCGCCTCCAACGCGGCCGTCTTTCGGCCCGCCGCGAGCAACTCTGCAACAGGCTCTACCCGCGCTGCCAACAAGTCCACGAAGGCATCCTGTCGCTTCACCAGGTCGTCGGCGTACTTGAATACGCCAAGGAGGCTCGAGAACTCCTCTCCCCGAGCGACCGCCTTGTTTGTGAGACGCAGGACGCGGCACGTATCAGGAGTGATGGACCATCCTCTCTGCACCAGGAGACTCTTGGCCTGTTCCACAGCGGCATCCTGGATGTCCGCATCCAAGGCATTCTTGTGAGCCCCCTTCCCGCGCGGCCCCGGCCAGGAATTCGTGTGCAACACCAACACCTCGGACAACTGCGTACAAGCAACCATGTCGCGCGATACAGCCTGCTTCAGGCCCGGGCGAATCCTGTTGAGAACCTCCACCACCGGCTTCGCCGATCGAAAGTTCGCGCCCTTGGCGATGACGTCGAACCGGTCGTCATCCACGGCACCACAGACCTTGTCATAGATCATCTGCCAGTGATCACCGAACAGCCCCACCTGGAGCCTCGACTCACCCTCAAGCAGGTGGGCGCGCAGAGCGTCCATGAGGTTCTTGGACGTGTCCTGATACTCGTCGAGGAGGAGGATTGGGAACCGGGACACCCACACGCGACGGAACTTGTCCCGCTCCAGCAGGGACACCGCCAGATTGATCACGTGGTCATGGTGGATCGAGATCTCGTCGTCCGTAATCCGGAGGCGCCCCACGTCCGTATAGGTGACCCGCCGCGTGCCGAGCGAGGTCTGTTCTTCGCCGAGCTTCTCCTGGACCTTGTCGTCCGCCTCCAGGAGGATTCGGAGCGCCTTCTGGAACGGCGCTATCAGGTGCCACAAGTAGCTGTGGATAGTGGACACCCAGACCACCGGCTGTGCGCCGATGCGATCCCTGATCTCGTCGACCGCGACGTTCGTGTAGGTGATGCACGCCACCTGCGCACGCCGGCACGTCAACTCTTCCGAGCGGTGCTCGACCAACCACTTGAGTGCCTCGATCAGGGCGTGGGTCTTTCCTGCACCTGCGCCTGCTTCCAGCCGGAAGCTCCGGCGCTCGTCGAGGCAGCGCAGCATGGCGTTGCTGGCCTCTTCCGCCATGGCTTCGGCATCACGGTGGTCATGCGTCATGTGCCGTCCCCACGCTGCTGTCGTCGGCCGCAGACCCACCCTCTGGCAGATCGGGCGAAGGAACGGCGGGAGGCTCGTTGGCCACGGATGCGGCTGCGGGTGCCGGCACCGGCGGAGCGCCGACGCCACGCAGCCATTCCAATCCGTCGCGGAGGTACTTGGGGATCACGAAGTCCTCCTTGCCGACCTCGTCGAGAATGCTGAGTGCGAGGCTGGTCTTGCCGAGGTCTTCGGCCTTCTCAGAAGCCCACCCCTCGATGGCCTTCGCGCCATCGGTGCCATCCGGCAGCGGCCAACGAACTGGGTTCGCCAGGATGAGCGCCTCTTCGAAACTCCGGCCGCAGGGAGAGTCCGCTTCCTCTGGGACCTGGTACGCGATGCGCATCGGGGCTTCACCGTCCCTGATCTTGTCGGCGTCCGCCATGGCCAGGACGGCTGCGAGGTCATCTGAGTCAAACCATTCCTTGATGCAAGGGTTCCCGGATCGAGCGCCGTCGCACACCAAGCTCTTCTGCCAGGACATCCTCGGCGATCCGTCATTGTTCTTCTTGCCGCTCTTGGCCGGGAGGCGTGCCTCCGAGTCCAAGTCGGTGACCACCAGGGTCGGAATACCAATGAACTCGATGAGGGGGAAGAACTTGTGCGCGTGCCGGCCATCCACCTCGACCGTCGTGAGGTACTGCGCCGTGAGCATGGGTTCTGCCTCGCCGACGGCCTCGTCGAGCTTCCGCAGGAAAGCCGGGAGCAAGAGACGCTCGGCCGCACCCTCGATGAGCACGGCCTTGTCAGCGAAGAAGAGGTCGCACCGGGTGAGCGTGAGGTACTGGGTCAACCACTCCTTCAGATCGGCCTCTGCGCTGAACTCGCCAAGGTCCTTCACCTTGGCCTTGTACTGGACCTGGCATGCGCTTGGCTCGCGCAGGAAGTAGCGGATCTTCTCGAAGGGCACTTCGTTCGCGATGTGGCTCGAGTGGGTCGTCACCACGATCTGCAAGGGCCACTTCGACTCGCCGCACAGCTTGGCGTGGACCTCCCCCACCTTGCGGATGAAGATCTCCTCGAGCTGCGGATGGAGGTGTGCCTCGGGCTCCTCGAGGAACAGCACGCAGAAGGGCGGCGGCACGGTGGCCACCTTCCGCGCCTCATGGAAGGCGTGGAGTTGGAGGAGGATGTAGATGAGGTTTCGAAGCCCAAGCCCGTTGTGGCCTTCGGGAAGGGGCCGTCCAACGCCCACTCCCGACGAGGCGCCATAGTAGAGGCGCGTGTTCTGCTTGAGGAGCTGCACCGCGTCGAAGGTGGTTTTCGTCAGCAACTCGCCGTCCGAGAGCAGCGGGTAGCCGAGGGGCGACAGTGGGGGGAGGATCTTCCCCGTCATGTGGGCGCCGAACAACTCATTGAGGGTCTTCTCGGCTTCGGCCACTCCCTTTTCGATTGCCGCAGCGGCACTATCCTCGTCTTCTTGCCGGCTAGCCTCGAACAGTGCAGTGAGCGTCCGCCCGAGGGTGTCGGGCTCGCGGCCCGTGTCCCCGGTCAGCGGGCGAGCGGCGTCGATGAAGCCGAGCTGCACGCACTGCGAAAGGTCAGCGAGCGACCGCTCGGCCCGGTTCAAGCCATCGTTGGGGTCCACCGCCGCGACCGTGACCTCGAAGGTCTTCCGCACCCGCTCGTCGAGGGCCCGGAGCGCACCGTCGTCGTCATCAGGCAGGGGCTCGAAGAACGGCTCCCCGCGCGGGCCCGCTGCGCGAGCGTAGCGGAGCACGACCTTGGTGGTCGTACACTCATCATCCAGATCGACGATGAAGTCCGAGATCACCGCCAGGTCATCGGGCGAGTCGGTGTAGTCGAGAAGAAGCTCGAGCTCGATGGCCGGTGGCTCCGTTCGCTGGCCATCTGCCAGCTGCCCGCTCTTCGCAGCCTGCAGCAGCGCTTCGTGTGTCGCGGACGAGAAGTCGTCCAGCGTGAAGTCCCCCTTGCCTCGACCGGGTCCATCCCCGAAGAACCTCCGGAACACCTCGGCGACGGAGGTCTTGCCCGAGTTGTTCCGCCCGACGATCACAGTGGTCGAGTCGTCGAAGGACACGGGCGTGTCCAGGTGCATCCGGAAGTTCCGAATGGTCGCGTACGCAAGGTGCATGGTTCCAACCTGGTTCGAGGAGCCGAGGGACGGGGTCGTGGCCTACGACCCCCACAACTTGGTGAAGTCGCCACCCTTGGTCGCCACGTCGTAGCGGACTGGCCCACCATCCGCGACGACGGACGGCACGTCCGCCAGGACCTCGAAGTGCCGCCGGCCACAGTGGATCTTGGCGGCCTCGGTGTTGCGGAGGTCGGTCGGGTCGAGGCTGCCCTTGGTCTCGATGACGAAGTACAGCCGCTCCCCCTCGTCGGTATCGACGAGCACCGCCCAGTCCGGGTTGTAGGTGCCAAGCGGCGTCGGGATCTTGAACCAGCTCGGGAGCTTGGCGAAGAGCTTGACGGCATCGGAGCCCTCGAGGAACTCGGCGAAGGTCTTCTCCACGCCCCCCGAGTCGTAGACGACGTGCTCGTAGGGAGACTTGGTCGAGGCGACGGTGTTCTCGCCGATGTAGGCCCGCAGCTCCTGGTCGTCGAACAGCGACATCGCGTAGTACTCGGAGTCGCCCAGGCGCTCGTACTTCACGCCCTCGACGATGGCCTCGCGGCGCTTGCGATTGATGAGGTCGGCGGTGGCCTTGATGAAGGCCTGCGGGCTCGCCTCGAACTGGTACAGCTGCTCGCTCTCCGTCAGGATCGCGGCGAGGCTGCGGCGGGTCAGGCCCGTGGCGTCCTGGAGCTCGGTGAGAATGTCGGGCAGTGGGATGCCCTGGCCCCCGAGGGTGCTCGGGCTGCCGACCATCTTCTCGTCCCTGGCGTGGACACCGGCCTTGTCGATGCCGAGCTTGGCCTTGGTCCATAGGAGGCGGGCCCGTCCGGGAGCGAAGGTCGAGGCCTTCATCGCCTCCACGCAGCTGTCGATGAGGGCGTCCGGGTCGAACTCGACCTGGTAGGCGGTGCGGTACTTGATGCGGTTCCACAGCGCCTTGAACTCGGGGCTGTCGAGCACCTCGCGCCGGATCTTGACGGGCTTGGCCTTGTCGGCGTCCTTGACCTCGATCCCCTTGGTGAGCTTGCGGAGGAGCCTGGCGATGACCTGCTGCTGCTCATGGAAGGCCTCGGGGACCTTGAAGGTGTTGTCCTGGAGCTCGCGGGCGAGCTTCTCCTGGACCTTGCCCTTGCGGTCGATGTAGCCCTGGCTCTTGAGCCAGGTCCACAGGGTCTCGGACTGCTCGACGCCCAGTGCCGTGGGCTCACCGTCCTCACCCATGACCGGGATGCTGGCGAAGGTGTGCTTCTCCACGACGCCGAACTTGATGCCGGTCTCCTTCTCCATCTCCTCCTGGAGCTTGGCGGCGAACTGCGCGACGCTCTCGGTGGCGATGACCGTCAGGCGGTTGACCCCGTCCTCGCGGACGCGTCGGCCATCCTGGTTTACGCACAGGCGCAGGCCGCGGCCGATGCTCTGCCGTCGCTGGCGCTCGCTGCTCATCTCGCGCAGCGAGCAGATCTGGAAGACGTTGGGGTTGTCCCAGCCCTCCTTCAGCGCGGAGTGGGAGAAGATGAACTTCAGGGGCGTGTCCAGGCTGAGCAGCTTCTCCTTGTCCTTCATGATCAGGTTGTAGGCGGCCTCGGCGGCGTCGCGCCCCCCCTGGTTGCCCTCGTAGGTGTCCACCCACTTGCGCTGCTTGTCGATGGAGAAGTAGCCGTCGTGTACCTGATCCACGGCCGCGAGGTCCACGCTCCCGAAGAGGTCGGAGTAGCGGCCCAACTTCGCCGCCGCGGCGTACTCCTCCTCGAACATGGTGGCGAACTTGCCCTTCACGGGCTGCCCGTCCTCGTCGTAGCTGCGGTAGTGCTGGACCTCGTCGACGAAGAACAGGCTGAGGACCTTGATCCCGCGCGGGCGAAGCGTCAGCTCCCGGTCGAGGTGCTGGCGGATGGTGCGGCGGATCATCTGGCGCTGGAGGGCCTCGATGGGCACGTCGCCGTGGGCCTCGCCCTCGTTGAGCCACAGCGAGTCACCCGGCACGTGCAGGAGCATGCGCTTGTCGCTGTAGTGCTTGACGATCTCCCCGACGCGGACGTCTCGGTAGACCGAGCGCCGGGTGACCTGCTCCAGGTCATCGTTCTCGTGCACGTTCCGGACTACGCGGGTCACGCCGTCCGGGCCGCCGACGCAGTCCAGCTCCACCCGGGCGTAGATGTTGGACCGGCCCTTCCGACAGACCTCGACCAGCCGGACGAACGGCTGGTCGTGGGCGCCCTCGACCTGGGCAGAGGCCACCTCGATGCCCTTGACGAGCCGGCGCTCGTAGGCATCCACTGCGTCGAGCCGATAGACCATGTCGTGCTTGTTGACGTGGGTGGCCGAGTACCGGAGCGTGCACAGGGGTTGCATCTCGCGCAGGGCCTCGCGGCCCGCCCCCTGGTCGCCGCCATCGACACTCTGGGGCTCGTCGACGATGACGATGGGACGCACCTGCTGGATGAGCTCGATGGGCTTGGCGCCACCGAGCTTCTCGGTGGGCTGGTGGAAGAGCCGCTGGTCGGTCTTGTGCAAGGCCTGGATGGTGGCGACCATGACCTCGATGTGCGGGCTGGTGGCGAAGCCCCGCACCTGCCCAAGGTTGCTGGAGTCGTAGACGAACCAGTTGAAGGGCGGGTTGCCGTACAGCTCGGCGAAGTGGTCCCGCATGATCTCGAGCGACTTGGCCACGCCCTCCTTGATGGCGATGGAGGGCACCACGACGATGAACTTCGTGAAGCCGTAGGCCTTGTTCAGCTCGTAGATGGTCCGGAGGTAGACGTAGGTCTTGCCGGTCCCGGTCTCCATCTCCACCGTGAGGTTGAGGTCGCCCAGGTCCACCGCCTCGGTGGGCGGCAGGCCGTGGCGAAGCTGGACCTTGCGGAGGTGGGCGAGCAGCTCCTCCTCGAGGAGGCTGAGCCGGTTTCCAACACCAAGGCTGCCGCTCGCCTCCGCGCGTTCGCCGAGGCTGAGCTGCTCGCCGCCCTTGGGCCGGAGTACGGTGAAGGCCGAGGGCTTGCTCTCCTGCCCCTCGAAGACGTCGCACACCGCCTCGATGGCCTGGAGCTGGAAGGCGAGCTTGGGCTCGAACTGGAGCTTCATGGCCACTCCCTACAGGCTGCGGACGTTGGTGAGGCCGGCCTGCTCCAGCGCGTGCACGAGGTTCTGCTTCGCGACGTCGTCCTCGAAGGCGGCGTCGCGGAACAGCAGGGTGGCCGTGCTGGCGGCGGCATCGGCCGCTTCGGGGCGGCTCTCGTCGTGCCAGGCGGTGATGCCGCGGGCCAGCGGCGTCGCGTCGTCACGGCGGATGGGCGTACCGAAGCAAGCCAGGAGCTGCCCAGCGCCGATGTTGTGGACTTCGAAGCCAGCGATGGTACGCGTCTCGATGGGCACCGACAGGTCGATGCCGAGCTTGAGGAGCACCTCGTAAAGGAGGTCGTCCTCGGTGCGGTCCGGCTTGATGTGGTCGACGTGCTCGCCGAGCTGGGTCTGGAGGTCGGTGGGGGTCGGATCCCACGGGCGGAGGTTGGTGGAGTCCAGGTGGAATGAACGAAAGCCCAGGTCTTGGCTCCCACTATCGGCGATCTGCATGTCTGCCTTCACGCGGACACCTGCCCGGCGAACTCGCTCGCGCGTGATGTGGGCGATGGTTGGCAGGTCGTCGCGACCGGTCCGTTCAGGCAGCTGTACCAGGAGGTATCGTCGGTTCCCACCATCAGACGCGTTTTGCCGCATGACGGCATCGGCAGTCGAGCCGGACCCAGCGAAAAAGTCCAAGACCAAGTCACCACTGTTGGTGGCTGTGGCGAGCGTGATCATGCGGCGAATGAGCGAGGTGGGCTTGGGGTTGTCGAAGACAGCATCACCGTCGAATAGGTCTTTGACCTCCTTCCCGCCGTCATCGGTTGTCCCCGTTTCCTTGTAGGACCACAGGTCGACGGGCACCATGCCCTCAGCCTCCGACAAGTAGAGCTTCTTCCGAGGGTAGATTGCAGAGCCGTCTTGTCCCCACCATAGGCGTCCCTCTCTGCGATGCCGCTCGTGTTCTTCGCGGCTGTATTTCCAGGCATGGGTTTCGTGCCTCACCACCCGACCGTCCGGAGCCGTGATGCCATACACGAGGTTGGGGCGCGCTTCCTTCTTGGCGGGGTTTACGTAGGAGGAGGACATCCAGGGGCCGCGAGGGTCATTGTCTGGGTTGGTGTAGCCCGAGTCCGCCTTTTCACTTCTCGGCTCCCTCAACAAGTCCACGGCTGCGGACTTTCGATACACGAGAACGGTGTCCTTGAGCGAGTAGAATAGTCGGGCGTTGTTGCTTCGCGTGTACCGCTTTTCCCAGGCGATGGCTGCCAGGAAATTCTCCGGACCGAAGACCGAGTCGAGAACCAGCCGCAAGTTGTGGGCCTCGTTGTCGTCCAAACTGACGAAGATGAGGCCAGTCTCCGCCAGCAACTGCCGAGCGAGCAGCATGCGCGGCATCATCATGTTCAGCCAGTCTGTGTGATACCGGCCCGACGACTCAGAGTTGGTCGAGCGCCCGAAGCCCTCTTCATCGGTCTGGTTGCTGCGCCGGAGGTATGACTCAATCGTGTCGCGATAGTCGTCCGGATACACGAAGTCGTTGCCCGTGTTGTACGGCGGATCGATGTAGATCAGCTTCACCTTGCCCGCGTAGCTCTTCTGGAGAAGCTTCAGCACCTCGAGGTTGTCGCCCTCGATGATGAGGTTCTGCGTCGTGTCCCAGTCGACGCTCTCCTCCTTCACCGGCCGCAGGGTCCCCGTGCTCGGGCTCAGCGCCAGCCGCCGGGCCTGGGCCTTGCCGTGCCAGTTCAGCCCGTACCGCTCCTCGCGCTCCTCCACCGCGTCGCCGAGCAGCTCGCGCAGGACCTGGAAGTCCACCTTGCCCTCGGTGACGGCCTGGGGGAACAGCTCGCGCAGCTTGTCGACGTTGTCCGCCAGCAGGTCGGCGGAGCGGGACTCGGGGTCGGCAGCGGTGATCTTCTTCATGGACCTGTCCTGTCGGAGATGCGGCTGTCGGGCGATGGGGCGAGGCGTCCGCGCAGGTGGGCAAGATCCTGCTCGGCGCGCTTGAGGCGTGTACTCAGATCGACCCGGTCCCGCACCTGGGTCGCGCGGCGCAGGTCCCGGGCGAGACCGGCGATCTGATCGGTGAGCTTGTGGTGCTCGTCGAGCAGCGTGCGGCGCTCCTCGACGTCGGCGGGCGACGCGGGGATGGCGAAGACCCCGGTGATCTCGGCGACCTGCGCTCCGAGGACGGCCGCGCTCCAGCGCTGGTAGAGGGCGGCCAGATCGCGGACGGGTGCGGAGGTCACGGCCAGGGCCTCGACGAAACCGGCCTGGTGCGGCAGCAGCTCCCCCGGGGGCAGGCGCGGCGAGCGCTGTGGCTCACCCGCGAGGACCACCTGTTCCGCGTGGGCCAGCGAGGGGCGCTTCCAGGCCGTGGACACCGACAGCCCGGCAGCCTCGTGGACCCACAGGAGCACGTGGTAGGGCACGGCGCGGTGGACAGCCTCGACGAGGGCCGACACGCGGGCGCCATCCCTGGCGGTCAGGGTGAGGACCGACAGCTCGTCGACCTGGACCGCGTCGCCACCGGACAGACGCGCGCTGCCGGCGGCGAGGGCGCAGGTCGCGGGCTTGAGCACGGCCACCCACTGCACCTGCTCGATGCCCTGTTCGATGGCCTTGCGGAAGGTCCGCGGGCTGTTCTCCACCAGGAGCTTCTTGGCGACCCGCCGGTTCACGCGGGCGGTCGCTGGGACCGCGAGTCGTTCGATGGCCTCTTCCAGGTTCACGACGCGGGGCCCCCCAGGATGACGACGAAGGCCACGACCTCGAAGTCGTCGATCCCCGCGAACTCGCCGGCAAGCGCGTGGGTCCCGCCCGATGAGAACAGGCTGGCCACGGCTCGCTCCTCTTCCTGGCCGACGATGGACGCCACTGCTGCCGCGAGCTGATCACGCAGGCTCCGAGTGTCCCGGCCGTGGCTGGTCCGCTGGTCGTGTGTCGCCCACGCCTGGTCGTCGGGCAGCGGCGCGTCGCCGCAGGCCAGGCGGAGCTGGTCTAGGATGGCCTTGGCGTGGGTGAGGGGGAGCAGCACCTCGCCGGACTCGCCGACGTGGACGAGGAAGTGCGCCTGCAAGGGATAGCCGGGCGGCACCGCGCGGAGGGCGCGCTCGGTCTCGGCCCGCAGGCAGAAGACCGTGCCAGGGGGCAGCGGCTCCCCGTCCACCTCGATCCCCCGGACGACGGCGTGGATGCCCAGGGGCAGCCGGTCGAGGGCCTCCCGGTCGCGCTGGAGCGCCCGCGCGAGGTCGAGCCGGAAGTCGGTGAGCGTCAGGTCGGTGATGGACACACCACCCGAGATGTCCTCGAGGTCGATGACCTCCTCCTGGAGCTTGAGGAGCTGGCGGCGGCGGTACTCCAGGTCGTTCATCGGGTCGCCGGAGTGGCGCTCGATGATGTTCTCCTCGCCTGTGGCGGAGACATCGAGCAGCACCATGCGCCCGCTCACCCGCTGCTCCAGGCCGATGTACTCCTCGAGCTCCAGGTTGGGCCAGAAGTTGACGAGCTGGATGCTGGTGTTGGGGGAGCCGAGCCGGTCGATCCGACCGAAGCGCTGGACGATGCGGACCGGGTTCCAGTGGATGTCGTAGTTGACCAGCGTGTCGCAGTCCTGGAGGTTCTGGCCCTCGGAGATGCAGTCCGTGGCGATGAGCAGGTCGATCTCGCCTTCGTCGGCATCTGTCGCAGGACGCCCCTTGGAGCGGGGAGAGAACGCGGTGAGGATCGAGGCCATGTGCCGGTCCACCCCAGCGAGGGTGACCCGGTTGGACCTCGCACCGCTCACGACCGCGCAGTGCAGGCCCAGCTCCTCGACCGCCCAGGGGGCCAGCTCGTCATAGAGGTAGTGGGCGGTGTCGGCGAAGGCCGTGAACACCAGCAGCTTGCGGTTGCCCGGGTTGATGGGGTCGGCCAGCTTCTGCGCGATGCGCTCCTTCAGCGCGGCGAGCTTGGCGTCGCGGTCAGGTCCGACGCGACGGGCCGCCGTGAGCAGGCGGGCGAGACGCTCCCGGTCCTCCCGCAGGTCCTGGCGCCACTTGATGCGGTCCACATCGCCCAGCAGCACCCGCACCTTCCGCCCCACGCTCAGCGACTCGAACAGGGGGTCGTCCAGGTCCATCTCTTCGATGGTGGGCGGCTCGGCCTCGAAGTCCTCCTGGTCGTGGGCGTCCAGGCGCCGAAGCAGCTCCTCCACCTGTCCCAGCAGGCGCTCGATGGTGACCGCGAAGGAGTAGACGGAACTCTCCAGGCGCTTGAGCACGTTCACCCGCATCAGGTGGATGAGGCTCTCTTCCCGGTCGCCCTGGTCGAAGTAGCTGGCTCCGCCCCGTACCCGCGTCCGGTACTTCTCGGCGTAGGCGTCCCGCCGCTGGGGCAGGACGTACCGGAGGGGCGCGTAGCTCGCGAGGGTCAGCCGGCGGATCTCGTCGTTCATCTCCCGCACGGACAGCAGGCGGTTCGCCAGGTCGATGTCGGGCTTGATGTTCTCGGGCGGCAGGCGGGTGGGGAAGGTCCCGGTCTCCTTGGTGCCGTAGTACCGGACCACGTGCTGCCGCGACCGGGCGATGGTCAACAGGTCGAGCAGCTTGAAGTAGTCGAAGCCCAGCATGTCAACGAGAGCTTCGGGGGTGCGCCGGTCGTCGGGCAGGTCGAGCCAGCGGTTGAACTGGCCCTGGGCGAGGCGGGTGGTGGTCTGGATGCTCTCGATGCCGTGGGCGCGGAGGCCGTCGTCGCGGCCTTCGGTGGCGAAGGCGATCTGGTTCTTGAGGTCCGCCAGGCGGTTGTTGACGGGCGTGGCCGACAGCATCAGCACCCGGGTCCGGACGCCCTCCTGGATGATCCGGCGCATCAGGCGCTGATAGCGGGTCTCCCGGTCGCGGGTGGCGGGGTTGTTGCGGAAGTTGTGGGACTCGTCGATGACGACGAGGTCGTAGTTGCCCCACTTGACGTGCTCCAGGTCGATGTCGCCTGACAGGCCTCCGTCCCGGGACAGGTCTGTGTGGTTGAGCACGTCGAAGTTGAGGCGGTCGTCGACGAGGGGGTTGCGACGGTCGTTGAGCCGGTAGACCGTCCAGTTCTCCCGCAGGCGCTTCGGACAGAGCACGAGCACCCGGTCGTTGCGGAGCTCGTAGTACTTGATCACCGCCAGGGCCTCGAAGGTCTTTCCCAGGCCCACGCTGTCGGCGATGATGCAGCCGCCGAAGCGCTCCAGCTTGTCGATGGCGCCGATCACCCCGTCCCGCTGGAAGCGGTAGAGCTTGCGCCAGACCGTGGTCTCTCGGATGCCCGTGCCGGAACGGATGACGCGCTCTTCGTCCAGATCCTCGCCCTGCCCCTCGAAGACGGCTCGCAGGACCCGGTGGTAGACCAGCGAGGGGGCCGGGGGCGCTACGAGCTCCTCGATGGCGGAGAGGAGCATCGGCTTGGTGGTCGGGTCGTCTGGCAGAACCTCCCACAGGGCCTGGAACCACTGTTGGAGTGGTCGGGCCTCGCTGGCACCCTCGAAGGCCTGGATCACCGCGAAGTCCGGGCCCGGAACCAGGCCGAGGCCTTCTGTCGAGAAAGCGCAGTTGCCCATCATCGCGGTCACTGGATCGCCGTCATCGCCGGACACAACCATCGTCGGTTGGGGAATCAGACCCCGTGCGCGTTTTACCACCACCTTGCCGTCCAGCCAGCGCGCAAGCCGCGCAGCCAGCCACCGGGTCTGGAGCTGATTTCGGGCGGCTCGGTCGGCCGCGCTGCCGATGAGTTGGGACGGCTCCGGCTGCCCGGCGGGGAGCGCCAGGCGGCAGACCTTGAGCCGGTCGAGGGATGAATCGAGCACGCCGTACGCAAAGACGGAGACGAGCGGAGTGGCGAGGTCGAGCCGAGCACCCGCCCCCATCGCATCGCGGAGCAGGTCTACCACCGTGTCGCGACCGCGGTTGTCGACCAGTCTCATGCGGAACACCTGATAGCTGCAGCCTCGAAGGTTACGCGATCGCCACCAGCCGCGTGAAGTCGTGACGCCCAAAAGCCAGCTTCGCGAACAAACACCGTAGCCCCTTCCACTTCGCCAACTCCTCGGCCCAATGGTGCGTCCCCCGACCCACGGCATCCGCCCCGGGGCTGAATCTCGCCGACTGCCCTCCCCTCCCCCCCGCTCAGATCACCGCATACACAAACGGCGCGATGTAGTGGATGCTCTGCAGGAAGAGCAGCACGGCGCTGACCAGCACCAGCACGACGACCAGCGGCATCATCCACCAGCGGCCGCCACGGACGAAGAGGGCGAGCAGCTCGCCGACGGTGCCCAGGCGCAGCAGGGCGGTCTCCAGGCGGCCGGGGGCGGCGGTCTTGCCAGGCGAGGGGGGCGGCTGCTGGGTCATGGGTCGGTCCTCCGGACGCGGAAGCCGTCGATGTAGAGCGCGTCGAGGTCGGTGCTCATGAAGGTTGCCACAGCCTGGGCGGGGCTGGCCACCATCGGGTCACCCTTGAGGTTGAAGCTGGTGTTCAGCACCATGGGCACGCCCGTCCGGTCCGCGAAGGCCGAGATCACGGCGTGGTAGCGGGGGTGATCGTCGGCCCGGACAGACTGCACCCGGCTGGTCCCGTCGACGTGGGCGACGGCTGCGACACTCTGCCGCCGGTCGGCCCGCAGGGGCGGGGTGGCCAGCATGTAGCGGGCCGGGGCGCGGGCCGCCGGGGCGAGGTCGACCCAGTCGTCGAGCTGGTCTTCGAGGACAGAGGGCGCGAAGGGCCGGAAGCTCTCGCGGAACTTGATGCGCTCGTTGACCCGGTCCTTCATCTGGAGGGTGCGGGGGTCGGCGAGGATGGAGCGGTGGCCGAGCGCCCGCGGGCCGTACTCGCAGCGACCGTCGAACCAGCCGATGACGCCGCCGTCGGCGAGGTCCTCGGCGACGCAATCGGCGAGCCCCTCGCCCTCCACATCGTCGAAGGGAAGCTGCAGGTCGCCGAGCAGATCCGCAGTCTCGGCCCGGTCGAAGCCGCGGCCGAGGTCGTAGCGGGAAAGCCCCGGCGAGCGGTCGTGCCCGAGCACGCAGTGCCAGGCCCACAGGGCGGCGCCCAGCGCGCCGCCGGCGTCGCCGGCCGCCGGCTGGACCCACAGGTGGTCGAAGATCCCCTCTGCCGCGAGGCGGTGGTTGGCGACGGAGTTGAGCGCCACGCCGCCGGCCAGGCACAGGGCCGGTGCGTCCACGCGCTGCCGCGCATATCGGGCCAGCGCCACCAGGGCGTCTTCGAGGGCGGCCTGGACGCTGGCGGCGATGTCGGCGTAGCGCTGGCTGTCGGCGACCAGGGCGGCCGGGGCGTCGGCGTCGACGCCGGGCGGGACGAAGGGGGTGCCCGGGAAGCGCGGCGGACCGAGCAGGTCGACCAGCTTTCCGGTGAAGCTCTGGTCGGGGTGCCAGTGGAAGCAGAAGTAGTCGAGATCCAGCTCGTAGCCACCACGCCCGTCCAGCCGCAGCAGCTTGTCGATGCGGTCGCGGTAGCGGGGCTGGCCGTAGGCGGCCATGCCCATGACCTTGTACTCGCCCTCGTTGACCGCGAAGCCCAGGTAGGCGGTCATCGCCGAGTAGAACAGGCCCAGCGAGTGCGGGAAGGGGATCTCGGCCAGCGGTTCGATGAAGGGAGCCTGCGCCGAGCCCCGCCACAGGCCGGTGGTGGCGTGCTCTCCGACCCCGTCGATGGTGAGGATGGCGGCGTCTTGATGGGGGCTGCACAGCAGGGCGCTGGCGGCGTGGGAGAGGTGGTGCTCCGAGAACAGGATCCGGTCGGCGGGGACCGCCAGCTCCTTGGCCAGCAGGGTGCGCGTCCACAGCTTGTCGCCCAGCCACACCCGCATGGTGCGGGGGAAGCCGCGCAGACCGCGCGGGAAGCTGGCCACGGTGTTGTGGAGGATGCGCTCGAACTTGCGGAGGGGCTTCTCGTAGAAGACGACGTGGTCGAGGTCCTGTGCAGAGAGCCCGGCCTGCTGCAGGCACCAGCGCGTCGCCCGCACCGGCAGCGAGGGATCGTGCTTGATGCGGGTGAAGCGCTCTTCCTGGATGGCGGCGACGACGGTGCCGTCGACGATCAGCGCCGCAGCGGCGTCGTGGTAGAGCGCAGAGATCCCGAGGACGGCGGCCATGGGGAGTGCTCAGCCCTGGGAGCGGGCGAACTGCGACAGCGGGCGCGGATCGGCCGACCGGTCGCGCCAGCCGCCCCCCTCGACCCGGGCCATGAGCCGGAAGGGACCCACGCCGACGAGGTAGAGCAGCCACAACCACAGGGTGCTCACGGCGTCGCCCATGCGGCGGGACAGGCGCAGCCAGGCCTGCCACACCCGGCGGGCCCGCACCTTGAACAGGGCGGCCCGCACCTCGGCCCCGCGGCCGGCGGCGCGGTACTTCTCCAGCTCGCGCCGGCTGTAGGAGATGTGGAACTTCTCGTCGTTGGCGATGGCGCGCAGCGCCGCCGTCGTGTCCGGGTCGGGCATGGCGTGGTCGCAGTAGACGTTGAACTGTTCGAGCGCCAGGGACTCGACGACGAAGACGAAGGCGAGGAATTCCAGCTCGCCCATCTGCTGGAAGAGCGGCTCTTCGCCGATGATGCCGGCCGAGCGCAGCGAGCCGGAGTCCGTCAGGGCGGCCTGGGCGCGATCCTGGCGACCCAGCGCCTGGACGCGGTCGCGGAAGATCCGCGCGTGGCGTGCTTCGTCGAGGGCGTGGAACAGGTAGGTGCGGCGCAGCTCACGGCGGTCGGTCTCTTCGAGCGCGGCGATGACGTCGTAGGCGCTACCCCGCTCGGCCTGGGAGAAGGCCGTCATCAGGCGCACCGGTCCGGTCGGCCGGCGCCAGGTCCAGGCACCGGTGACGCGGATCCACAGCCGTCGGAAGAAGCCCATGCCCGCAGGCTATCACCGAGCTGCCGCCGAGCAGCCTCACCACCTGCGTGGCGTGGTAGGTTGCGCCGCATGCAGCATCCCCACCGAAGCCTCGCCGGCCTGTTCCTCGGCGCCCTCCTCGTTGCCGCCCCGTCCCCCTCCCACGCCCAGTCCGACAAGGGCGTGCTGGTCCGCCTGGAGACGGGCGGCGCCAGTGTCGACGGCGCGGTCGTCGCCACGCTCACGCCGACACAGGGCGACGCCATCGACCTGACGCTGCTCGACGACGGCAACCCGCCGGACGTCACCGGCGGTGACGGGGTGTACGCCGCGGCGGCGCTGACGAACCTGGACGCCTTCGACGTCAGCCTGTCGCTGGGGGACAGGACGCTGTCGGGCGGCCCGGTGAGCTGGGACCCCGACCAGTCCGGCGCCCGTGACCTGGTCATCACGCTCAGCGGCGACAGCATCAGCGTGGCCGCCAGCGTCCCGACCGCCGGTGGCGCGCCGGCCGACCCCTCCGTCGGCGGAGAAGCCCCCGCCAACCCGGCCGTGGGCGCCACCCCACCGGCCGACCCGGCGGTGGGCGCTACCGCGCCCGCCGGGGGGGCGACTCCTCCCACCGCCGCGGCGCCGACCATCGGCAGCGCCGTCCCAGCCGTCGGCTCGACCACCTCGGGCCAGGGCGATGCCCTGCTGTGGGTGGTGCTGGGACTGGGACTCATCGGCCTCGCCCTCGCTGGCGTCCTGCTGACCCGCAAGAGTGGCGGAAGCGGCGGTGGCGTCGACCTCCCTCGCCTGCCCGAACCGCCGCTGCTCGGCCCCGGCACCCCGACCCTGTCCGACGGCATGTCGGTCTGGCAGGTGCCGGCAGGACACCGCGACGCGCTGCTCGCCCCACTGCTGGCCACGCTGGCTCGCCACCACCGCGTCCTCGCCGTCGCCCCCTCCACCGTAAAGCTGCCACCGGTGTTCGGCGGCCCCGTCTTCCACCTGCCCCCCAGCAACGCCCAGGACATCGACGACGCCATGCAGGACCTCGCCGACAGCGACGGCGCCCCCCCCGCCCTGCTCATGGTGGTCGAAGGCACGGACGCCACGGCGATCGAAGCCCGCGCCGGCAACCTGCCCGCGGGCATCGGCGGCATCGCGCTGGTCACCGGCGACGTCAAGACCGCCCTGCCACGGGTCTCCCTCGCGCAGGACGGCGGCCAGGCCGTCATCGTGACCAGCGGCGGCACCATCGTGCTGCGCCCCGGCGACCTCGGCTTCGAGGTCGCGGGCCGGGCTTGAGCGACCGCCGCGTGTCCCGCCGCTCAACCCGCCGCCGCAGCTCCTCGCGACGCAGCACCCGGGGGCGCGCCCGCGGGCAGCTCTCCCTGTCCTTCAAGATCGGGGCGTCGGCCTTCATCCTCGGCTGCTTCCTGATGGTCGGGGAGGGGCTCGCCCGCCTCGTCGACCCCCTCGTCCCGACCTGGCAGGGAGACGACAACGGCGGCGTCGTCATGGTCGGCCACCCCACCCGCCTGTGGGGCATGGGCCCTGGGGTGCGCAGCAACGGGGGCACGACGGCCACGATCTCCAAGATCGGCCTGCGCGAGCCCATCCCCGACGTGCCCCGGCCCGACGGCCGCCAGCGGATCATGATCCTCGGCGACAGCACCTTCTTCGGCCACGGCGTCGCCGACGACGAGACCCTCGGCGCCCAGCTCCAGGATCTGCTTCAGGCCCGCGGCGTCGACGTCGACGTGATCAACGGCGCCATCCCCGGCTACTCCACCGAACAGTCCCTGCTGCTCCTCGACGACGTCGGCTGGGACCTGCAGCCCACCCTGCTGCTGGTCGGCAACCTGTGGAGCGACAACAACTTCGACCACTTCCGCGACATCGACCTGCTGCGCACCCGCCGGCGCTTCACGTCCGGTCTGGCCAGCCACTCGGCGCTCATGCGGCTGCTCGCCGGCTGGCTGGACCGCTTCCGCAGCGACCGGGACGCCCGGGTCGTGACCTGGATGCGCAGCAGCGAGCTGCCGACGACCGGCGTCCGGCGCGTCCCCCTGCCCGACTACGCCCGCAACCTCGACACCATGGCCCGACGCGCCGCTGACCACGGCGCCGGCATGGCGCTCATCGCCCCGAGCAACCGCGACGTGGTGCTCTCCGGGCGCGCCGAAGACCAGGTCTGGGCCGGCTACTTCGACGCCCAGGAACGCGTCGCCGCCTGCCACCACCTCCCCCGCGTCGACACCCTGCCGGCGTTCCAGGACAGCTACAAGGCGGGAAGCTCCCTCGACCAGCTCTTCATCGACGAGATGCACCCGACGACCCGCGGCCACGGCGTCATCGCGGCCGCGGTCACCGATACCCTGCTGGCCGCTGGCTGGCCGGCGGATGCGCTGCGGGCCGACGACGAGCCCTGCGACCTCGACGACGTCGAAGACCCCGTCGCCGGCGGGCACAGCGACCAGGTCAACCAGCTCTCACCCCAGTCCAACCTCTTCCCGAACACGGGCACCCCCGGCGGGCCCCAGGCCGCCACGGTCTCCGACGGCGAGCAGCTCCCCCCCGGCGCCTGGGTCGTCAGCGGGTCGGTCGACGCCGCGGCCTTCCCCGTCCAGGTCAGCGTCACCGACATGGAGGGGCGGCCGCTGTCGTCGACGGTGCTGCAGGCGGCGACCACCGACCTGCACCTCGTCGTGCGCAACGGCCTCGACCGGGTGACGGTGACCGCCACCGATGCAGAGGGCGCGGCGCAGTCGGTGACGGCGACGCCACAGACCGCCACGGTCACGCTGAGCGTCGCGGCCCCCTGAGCGTCAGGGCAGGCCGAGCGCCTGCGCCACCGCCGGCGTGAGCAGCTCGGCGACGAGGTCGCTGCCCTGCTTGTTGAGGTGGTTGCGGTCGGCCATGATCGGGGTCTCCGCGGAGGGCGCCAGCGCCGCCGTCAGGTCGAAGAAGGCGACGTTGTCGTGGTCGGCGGCGACGGCGCGCAGCATGGCGTCGTAGGCGTCCAGCTCGCCCTGGAAGTCCCCGCGGAGCTGCTCGGTCACGACGAGCAAGGGGACGCCGCGGCCCGCGGCGGCGGTCGCGATCATGTCGAGGTTGTCCCGGGCGTCGGACAGGGGGACCTCGGGGACCTCCTGCCCGTCACGGCTGCGCAGCGGTCGGAGGATGAGGGAGAGGCCGGTGAGCAGGCGGCTGCGGGCGGCGAGGCCGACCAGCCCGCTGGCCCCGCCCTGCCAGGCGGACAGGCGCTCGGCGCGGTCCTTGCGGGACATGCTGCCGCCCGATGTGAGCAGGTCGTTGACGCCGAGGTACAGCACCAGCACGTCGGGGTCGGCGTCGTCGAGCATGCGCTCGATGCTGCGGGAGATCGTAAAGCTGTCGCGCCCGCCGTCGCCGTAGTTGCCGGTGTGCAGGGCGGTGTCGGCGGGGAGGCGCTCGCAGAGCCGGGCGTGGACCCGGGCGGGGAAGAAGGCGTCGGGCTGGCCGCGGAACTGGTAGGCGCCGCCGGTGGACGAGCCGCCGGCGAAGGCAACGGACAGGGCGTGGCCGGCATCGTCGGGGCCGCAGGTGCCGGTCCAGAAGGGCTGCGCCAGCCGCCAGTCCGTGGCCGAGGCCGCTTCACCGGACAGCCGCGAGATGTCCCAGGCGTCGCCGAGGTAGCTGCTCCGCACGAACAGCTCGGACGCTGGCGGCAGGGCCAGCAGCAGCAGGAACAGGCTGTTGGCGCCCATCCGCGGGGCGCGGTCGAGCAGCAGGCGCACGCCCCCGATGACCAGCAGCAGGCGCCAGCAGAGCTGCGGCAGCAGGCCGAGCCCCCAGCCGAGCCCGGAGACGAAGAGCAGCCCGGGCAGGTCCTGGAGCAGGCCGCGCTGCGGGTCGAGCCCGAGGCGGCGCGACAGCCAGGGGCCGGCGAGCAGCCAGCCGGCACCGGGCAGGGCGAGGAGGAGGGCCGGGCCGTGGAGGTGGCGACTGGCCAGGGCCGCCGCGACGACGGAGAGCACCGCCCAGGCGAGGAGGAGGCGGCGGTCGACGCTGGCAACGCGTGGCCGCAGCAGGCCCGCCCGCAGCAAGGCGAGCGTGGCCAGCGGCAGCAGAGCCAGGATGAGGGAGTCGCGGGCCAGCACCCAGTAGGCGGTCCGGCTGAGGTAGAGCCGCTCGACCGCGATGAGCCAGTTCCGCTCGGGCACGGCGAGGACCAGCAGCGGCAGGGCGGCGGCCAGCAGCGGCAGCCACAGCCCGCGGCGCTCCTGCGGCAGGGCGGCGGCGAAGCACAGCCCCCACAGGCCGCCGAACAAGGTGCCGGCGACAAGGGTCGCCGGGTGGGGGCGGGCGGGCCCGAAGTCGTCGGCGAACAGGACGCCGCCCGCAGCGTCCCGCACGACGAGCCCGGCGATGCGAGCCTCGGCCGACGAGGTCGTCAGCTCCAGGCCCTCGGCCGGGTAGGGGCTCAGGGAGATCTCGCCGGCGGCGGTCAGCAGCCGGGTTCCAGTCGTGTCGCTGCGCAGCAGCCAGGGCCCGGTCGTGCCCCGATCCTCCCACTCCGGGCCGCGAGATGTGAGCATGTACTGCGTCGGCGACAGCCGCAGGATGATCCGCGGCCGCCCCTCGCCCACCGACAGGACGACGACGGTGGGGCCGCTGTCGTCGGCCAGGGTCAGCTCGATCGAGGCCAGCTCGCCTCGGATCTGCGGCACGAGGATGTCGGCGGCGTGGAAGGCGTGCTCGCGGATCACCAGGTCGCCGCCGATGACGTGGGAGCCGCGGCCGAGCAGCGGGTCGTTCAGCGTCTCGTCGAGGGCCGGCGACACGGTGCGCCAGCGGTCGGGCTGGACGGCGTCGGGGGTGTCGAAGCGGTCGCCGGCCAGCAGGCCCAGCGCCGCACCCAGCAGGCAGCCGAGCAGGACGAGGAGCAGCCCGGCCGCACGCCGCGCCCGGGCCCGGCCCGCGGCGCGCCCCGACCGGCTCAAGGGGCGCCCTTGTCGAAGTCGTAGCCGGTGCGCTGCAGCTCCTCGACGAAGGCGGGGTCGAGGTCGAACTGCTTTTCGTTGGACTGCCTCGCGGCGCGGAAGGCGTCCCAGCGCCCGGTCAGCTCCTCCACCACGTCGGCGTGGGCGCCGGCGACGTCGTGTTCCTCGGCGAAGTCGGCGTCGAGGTCGAACAGGCAGGTGGCCGGTTCGCCCGGCCTGTGGCCCGCCGTCGGCGGACCGCCGCAGCCCCGCTGCTGGCGCAGCATGGCCCAACGGTGGGTGACGACGGCGCCCTTGGGGATCTCGTCGGCGGCCTGCCTGGCGACGCCACCCTCGACCAGGGTGGTGCCTCGGACGGCGTCGGCGTCACCGGTCAGCAGCGGCACCATGCTGACACCGTCGATGCCGGCCGGCGGGACGGCGCCGACCAGCTCCAGCAGGGTCGGCAGGATGTCGACCTGGCTGACGAGGGCGTCGACGGGGGCGCTGCGGCCGTCGAGCCCCGGAACGTGCAGCAGCAGGGGCACGTTGACGACGTTGTTGTAGTAGCCGTCGCCGTGCAGCATCTCGCCGTGGTCGTCGTTGGTCTCGCCGTGGTCGGCGACGACGAGCACGATCGTGTGGTCGGCGCGTCCCGAGGCGTCGAGGGCGTCGAGCACCCGGGCGAGGTCCTGGTCCATGCGCCCGACGGCTTCGGCGTAGCGCTGGCGCCACATGGCGACGGCCGGGGCGCCGCCCTGCTCCAGGGCCACCTCCAGGGGGTCGCGCCCGGACAGCGAGACGACGCCCTGCTGGGCGGTGCCGCCGGCCATGCCGGGCATGGCACGGTTGGCCATGGTCGAGGCCTGCTGGCGGCCGGCCTCCCACAACAGGCGGGTGATGCCGGTGGGATCGTCGTCGGCACCCTCGTCGCTGATGACGAAGGGGAAGTGCGCCGTCCGCGTGTGGAACATGGTGAACAGCGGCTGGTCTTCGGCTGCCGGGTGGGCGGAGAACCAGTCGACGACGGGCTGGGCCGAGGCGCCGCCGGGCCCGATGGGACCCGACCGCCACCGCCCATCGGGGGTGTCCCGCGGCGTGGGGATGATCTTCATCGTCTGGAAGCCGCGGTGCAGGCCGTAGTCGGGGCGGAAGCCCGACGGGGCGTCGACCGTGAAGGCGCCGGTGCGGTAGCCGTAGACGCCGAGGATCTCCGGCAGGGTCGGCACGCCCTCGCCCAGCCCCTTGTCCCAGCCGGTCACCCCCGAGCTGCTGCCGAAGCGGCCGGTGAGGATGGCGGTGAGGCTGGCGAGGGTGAAGTTGGACGCCGCGTAGGTGCGGTCGAAGTGGAAGCCGCTCGCCGCCACCCGGTCAAGGGAGGGGGTGAGGTCAGGGTGGACGCCGTAGACGCCGACGTGATCCTTGCGCAGCGAGCAGACGGTCACCAGCAGGACGTCGCAGCCGGGGCAGAGGGCGGCGTCCGTCGGCGCGTCGGTGGTGGCGGGGGCGTCGACGTGCAGGTCGACGACCCCCGTGCTCGGCCCGGCGACGGGCGGAAGCGCGGTGGGTGCGCTGGCAGCGCTGGCCGGGCCAGCGGAGGCTGCCGTCGGCGCTTCGGGGGGCTGCGCCATGCGCGACAGCCCCACCCCGACGAAGACCAGGCCCAACCCGCCCACGCCGGCGATCAGCAGGCCGCGGGCGGACAGAGAGCGGTTGGCGGGTGCGTTCCTCGGCATCGGCGGAGTCTACCCCGGTGGGCATCCGGCACACCGCTGCTACACTGCCTCGTCGACCCCCTCGGCACCCGATGCTCGGAGCCCCCCATGACGCTGACCCTCATCGCCCTGTCCCTGCTCGCCTGCGAACGGGACTGCGACCCCGGCTACGGCAAGGCCGCCGACGGCATCTGCTACCCGATCAACGACGGCAGCGACGGCGGCGCGACCGGGGACGGCGGCGCGCCCTCCGACGGCGGGACCACCGGCGACGGCGGGGCCGACGGTGGAACCACCGGCGATGGTGGGGCCGACGGTGGTGCTCCCGGCGACGGCGGCGGCGACGGCGGCACGACCGGTGACGGCGGCAACGGCGATGGCGGCGGCACCGGCGATGGCGGCGGCACCGGCGATGGCGGCGGCACCGGCGACGGCGGCGCACCCGGCGACGGCGGCGCACCCGGCGACGGCGGCGCTCCCGGCGACGGCGGCGCGCCCGGAGACGGCGGCGCCCCCGGCGACGGCGGCGGGGTCGGGGACGTCCCCGACGACATGGTGCGGGTCAGCGGCACCATCACCTACTTCGGCAAGATCGAGTCGACGGCGATCTGCCAGGTGGCCGCCTGGGACGAGAGCGGCCTGGATCCCAAGACCGGCTTCCCCGACCGGCTCACGTCCATGGATCTTGGCTTCACGGAAGTCGACTGCCCCTCGGAAGCGGACCTGCCGACCGACTACTTCGGCGACATCCCGCTGGACGGCGACCGCACGGTCTACTTCTTCGGCATGCTCGACCAGGACGGTGACCTGCTCACGGTCGAAGACCGGGTCGAGGTCGGCGCGACCGCCAACCCCTACAGCGTCAGCCTGGGCGCCGAGACGACGGGGGTCGACTTCGAGATGGTCCCCGCGGGCCGGTAGGGAGCGATGCTGCCCTCGAGCGCGCTGCTGCTCGCCACCCTGCTCGCTGGCCCCGCCCAGGCGCGGGTCGGCGTCACCGTCCGCCTCACCGAACCCGAGGACGGGCTGGAGACCGCCGAGGTGCTGCTCGCTGCGCCCGGCCAGGACGCGCAAGGCGTGTCCCTCGCCGACGACGGCCAGCCGCCGGACACGGTCGCCGGGGACGGCACCTGGACCGGGACGGCCTTTGTCGAGGATGGCGAGCTGTCCGTCGGGCTGAAGCTCGGCGACAGCGTGCTCCAGGGCGGCACCGTCTCCTGGACCGCCGACATCGCCTACCGGGACCTGCTGTTGCGGATCGAGGGCGACGCCCTGGTCGCCGAAGCGGCGGGTGCGGGAGCCCCCGGCGAGTACATCGGCGGCGCCAGCACGCCGGCCACCGGCGCCGACGCCTTCGGGGCAGCCGGGGCAGCCTCCGCCAGAAAGACCACCCCGGCGCAGGCTGCCTCCGTCGCCAGCGGCGACAGCCTCGGGGCCGGGGTGCTGCTCGTCGGTGCCGGCGGGCTGCTGCTGTTCGGGCTGGCGCTCGGCTGGGCGCTCCTGCCCTCGCTGCGCGAGGGCGACGGTGGCGCCATCTACGAACGGCTGCCCGAGCCGCCGCTCTTCGGGCCCGGCAGCCCCAGCCTCAGCGACGGCCTGACGGTGTGGGTCACTCCGCCCGACCAGCACGACGCCCTCGCCCGCCTGCTGTGCCGGACGCTGTCCACCGACCACCGCGTCCTCCTCGCTGCCCCGCCCTCCCTCGTCCTCCCGCCCCAGCCCGGCGGGCGCGTCTACCTGGCCCACGGCCGAAGCCCCGACGACGTCGGAGACGCCGCCGAGCACCTCGACGACCAGGGGGGTCCACCCCTCGCCGTGGTGGTCACGACCACGACCGAGTCCCTCGCCCGCCGCTTTCCCCGCGAGCTGCCCCCGGGCGTCGGCGGCGTGCTCATCGTCGGGGCCGACATCAACACCGCCCTGCCGGTGTACCGCTGCGCGGCGAGCGACGACGGCGGCTGGACCTTGCAGGGCCCTGGCGGGACGCTGACCCTCGTCCAACAGGACGGGCTGCTCGCGGCAGGCTGAGCCTCAGCCCGCGTCGCCGCCCCGCACCGCAGCCTTGCCGCGCCGCACCGCGATGGCTTCCCGCAGGCCGGGCTCTTGCAGGGCCATGACCACCAGCGCCTTCAGCTCGAGGTTCTCCAGGTACAGCCCGGGCGGCGCGCGCATGTACTCCGTCGACCACAGCCCGCCGATGTCCATCTGGCCTTCGTCCTCGTCGCGGATCGTCGTGTTGACCCCCCGGAAGTCGCCGCCGTCCCAGGAGATGCCGGTGAGCTGGCCGTAGTCGCCGGGGTTGAGCAATGGACCCAGGCGCCGCCGCAGGAAGAAGCGGCAGCTCGCCAGCTCGTGGCGCTGCTGCTCGGAGAGGCCGGCGATGAAGTGGTCGACCCAGTTCAGCAGGCGCTGCACCTGTTCGAGGCGCGCCGCTCGCGGGTCCTTGTCGGCGTAGAGCTGCTCGCGCGCCGCCTGCAGCTCGGCGGCGAAGGCCGACAGCGTCGCTTCGTCGGGGTGGCCGCCGTCGGCGTAGGCGGCGCTGATCCGCCGGTAGATGGGGGCGAGGGTGCGCTGCTCGCGGGCGTCGAAGCCCTCCCGCCAGAGCTGCTGGGCACCCTCGGCCACCGCCTGCCGGTCGAGGAGCTGCTCGAGCTGCACGAGCTGCGCGTCGCTGAGCTGCATGGCGTCCAGCCAGGCCAGCATGCGCGCCTGCTGGCCGTCGGCGAAGCTCTGCTCCCCCAGCTCGGTCGCGTACAGGAGCTGGTAGAGCTTCTCCTGGCCGGCCGTGGCGGTGGCCGGCGGCGTGGGGCCGCCGATGTCGATGGGGTCGAGCACCGGGGAGCGCTCGAAGTCCCCCGGGTCGACCTTGCAGCCGAGCAGCAGGGTCATGGCGATGGCTGGCACGAGCACGGACACTCCCTCTCTCCATGAGACGCGAGCATCCTGCGATAGCATCCCGGCTGTCCAGCGAGTGGGATTGTGGAGCAGAGGAACAGCACCGTCCGGCACGCGGTCGCCCTCGCCTGCTTCCTGGCGCTGGCGCTGGCGATGATGGCGCCCGTGCTGGGCGACTTCCGCCACGTCGCGCTCGGCCACGAGAACAACGACGTCTGGAACCACGTCTGGGGCTACTGGTGGTTCGCCACCGAGCTGCGCGGCGGCAGGCTGCCGCTGCACACGGACCTGCTGGGCTGGCCGCTCGGCGGCCAGCTCTGGTTCATCGATGCCATGGGCGGCCTGCTCACCTTGCCGATCAACCTGCTGTGGGGCCCGGTCGCCGCCTACAACGGCGACATGCTGCTGCAGATGCTCGTCTGCGGCGTCGGCGCCTACGTCCTCGCACTCCGCGCCGCGGGGTCCTGGCCCGGCGCACTGGCCGCTGGCCTGGCCTTCATGTCCTCGCCGCACTTCCTGGGCCAGGCCTACAACGGCATCAGCGAGACGCTGGCGGCGGGGTGGATGGCCCTGGCCCTGGCCGTGCTGCTGTGGGCGCTGGAGCAGCCCTCGGCGCGCCGAGGCGCCGCCGCGGGCGCCGCGGTGGGCTTCGCGGCCCTCTGCAACTGGTACTACGGCCTGTTCACGGGGCTGACGGCCATGGTGCTCGCGTTGCCCGTGATCTGGCGGCAGCGCCAGGACCGCCGCCTGTGGTGGGCGCTGCTGGCGGGCACCGTCGCCATGCTCGCCGTCGTCGCCGCACCGCTGGCGATGTTCCGCGCGTCCATGGCCGGCGGTGACGCGCTGGTCACCCGCAAGCAGCAGTTCGTCTGGATGACCCTCATCCTCCACAACATGACGGACCTCGTGTCCCTGCTCCGCCCCGGGCGCCACTACTCCCCCGACCTGAAGGCGGTCTTCGACGAAGACCTCATCGTCGTCGTCTACCTGGGCCACGCCCTGCTGTGGCCGGCCCTGGCCGCCCCCTTCCTGCTCACCCGGCGCCAGCGCCGACGGGCACGGCCCTGGGTGATCGCCGCCGTCGGCTTCATCGTGCTCACCCTGGGGCCCTACCTCTACGTGGCCGGCCACTACGTGGCGCTGGGCGACCGGTGGATCGCCCTGCCCTTCCTGGCCCTGTTCAAGTGGGTGCCCATGGGCAGCAGCGTGAGCCACGCCTACCGCTTCGTCATCGGCGCCTGCCTCGCACTCTCGGTGCTGCTGGCCTTCCTCGTCCGGGGGATCGAGGCCCGCGGGCTTCCCGCACTGCCCATCGCGCTGGGTCTCGCGGGGCTGCGCATCGCCGAGTCCCTGTTCGGCTCGCCGGCGGTCTACCCCGTCCCGACGACCCGCTTCGAAGCCCACGCCGCCTACGCGCAGCTCGACGGCGGCGCCGTGTGGGACCTGCCGGTGGGGATCCCGGTGCTGGCGCGGTCGCGCTACCTCGCCGGCCAGGTGCTCCACGGCCAGCCCGTGCCCTACTCGCTCAACGACCCGACGCCGCCCTTCCTGTTCCGCAACCGGCTCGGCCAGTACATCATCGAGCTGGAGCGCAGCCGGGTGGCGCTGCCGCCGCTGGAACCGCCGGTGCTCGATCTCGTCCTGGCGCGCGAACAGCTCGTGGAGGAGGGGCTGCGGTGGTTCGTGCTCCACAAGCAGGCGCTGCCGGACTACCAGGCCGCCAAGATCGCCGCCTTCCTCGACCTGGTGGCGACTCCCACCTACGACGACGCCGAGCTGCGGATCTACCGGCTGGACCCGTAGCCGGGAGGCCGCCCCTGGGGCGCGCCCATGGCTTCGAGCGCGGCGGCGACCTGGGCCGCACCGTACCTCCCCGCGGCGAGGTTGCCCTCTGCCCGCAGGTGTCCGGGGTCGTTGGGCAGGACCAGGCCGCCGGCCCCGGGGCCGCAGCAGGCGCGCAGGTCGATGACGGCGAGGTCGTGGTCGTCGGCGTACTCGGCCGCCCACTCCGCCCCCTCCCGGGGGATCGCCTCCCCGGCTTCCAGGTCGCCGATGAAGGGCATGTGGCCCAGCGCGAGCTTGCCACCCCAGCCCGCCAGATCGCCGGCGATGGCGTCGAGGGCCTGGCCCCGCTCGCGGTCGCTGACGCGGGGGACGCGCAGCTCGCCGGAGCGCTGGTTCGGCAGCAGGAAGGGTTCCCGGTGAAGGGGGACCAGCCACTGGCGCAGGACCTGGTAGACGCGCGAGTGCGTGGCGAGGGACACGCGGATCCAGGAGAGCGGCCCCTGGGCGCCGCGCAGGTTCTCGGCGTCGGAGACAAGCACCTGGTTGTGGTCGTGCATGGCGAGGAAGACGACGAGGAGGTCGGGCTTGTACTCACGCACCGCCGCCTGCCAGAACCAGGCCGTCTGCACCGTCGAGTACCCGGGCTGGGCGGCGTTGATGACCTCGACCCGGTCACCGAAGCGCTCGCGCAGGCCCTGCTGCAGGCCGTCGGCGACGGTGCCACCGTCGTCGACGCCCCAGCCGAAGACGATGGAGTCGCCCATCAGCGCCACGCGCCACACGTCGGGGCGCCGCTGCTTGGACGCGCGGGTGCGCATGCCGTCGGCGTTGGTGCTGAGCAGGAAGCTGGCGCCCTCGCGGGACATGACGCGGTGGTCGTGCTGCTCGGGCAGCATGCGCCAGCCGCCGAGCAGGCCCGCCTGATAGGCGGGTTGCACGCCCTGCATCGCCAGCAGGCCCTCGGCCAGCAGCCACAGGGCCACGGCGAGCACCAGGCCGAGCAGGATCGCCGCGAGGCGGAAGCCCCTGCGGCGACGGTGGCGCCCCCGGGTCATCGCCGCGCCCCCGGTTGCGTGTCGCTTGCTGGTAGCATGCCTGCCAACGGCACCTTCACGATCAGGCGCCCACTGGGGGCGCGTTCCTTGCTGCACATGTCGGCCATCCTACTCTCCGCCCTGCTGCTGTCACCAGCGGCCCGCGCCGCGACCTCGGTGCGGGTCGAGGTGGCCAGCGACTGGCAGCCGGACGGAATGTCACTGCAGCTCCAGACGCAGTGGCTGGGCGACGCGCGCGACGTGGCGCTGCAGGACGACGGGCGCGCCCCCGACGAGCGGGCCGGGGACGGCGTGTGGACCGCGCTGCTTCAGGGCGACGAGGTGCGCGCGCTGTCGCTGGTGCTCCGGGTCACGACCGACGACGCCCCCGACGGCTTCGAGCTGTGGAGCGGCTTCGAGCCCCTGCCCATGGGCACCCAACGCCTGACCCTGGCCATCGACGACCGTGGCGCGCGCCCCATGGCCCGCCGCAGCTCGGTGGCGCTGCCCATGCGCCAGCTCGAGCTGGCCGAAGCCAGCAGCGTCGCCGCCATGTTCGGCTGGGCGGGGCTCGTCCTGGTCTACGGGCTCGGCATGGTCGCGCTCAAGCTGCCCCGGCGACGACGATGACGTGGCGGCGGGGGTGGACTCCCCTGGTCCTGCTGCTCCTCGCCGTGCTGTGGAGCTGGCCCGCGGCCTGGCCGCGCGGCGTCCCCGGCCTGTGGCCCGACGCACTCGGCACCACCTGGTTCATCGACGCCAGCCCCCGCCTGCTGCCAAGGCTCGACGACCCGCTCACCGGCTTCCCCGGCGGCGCCCACTACGGCCGGCCCGACAGCTTCCTGCTGATGGCCCTGTCGGTGCTGCTGGCGTGGCTGCCGCCGCCCTGGGTCTACGGCCTCGTCACGGTCCTCGGACTCACGGCGTCGGCCTGGGCGGCGGAACGGCTGGCCGCCGAGCTGGGCGCTGTCCCGCCCTGGTCGCTGCTCGCGGGCGCCGGCTACGCCTTCTGCGGGCTGTCGAGCACCGCCCTCATCGAGGGCTATCCCTACCAGGTGCTCAACCCGTGGCTGCCGCTGATGGCGGTGTACTGGCTGCGGGCGCTCGGACCCAAGGCCCGGCCCCGCGACGGCCTGCTGGCGGGCCTGTTCTTCGCCCTGACCCTGCTGTCCTCGGCGTGGCTCGGGCTGTCGGCGGCGCTGGTGCTGGCCATGACCGGGCTCGGCATCGGGGGGGCCCGCCTGCGGGCCCTGTCCTGGCCGGCGGTTGGGCTGGCGGTGGTCATCGTCGGTGGGGTGACCCTGGCCTATGTCGGCCTGTTCCTGCACGGGGGCATCGGCGTGCGCCAGGGCGGCGGCAGCGCCCCCATCGCCGCCCAGATGCGGACCATCCTGGTGCAGTCGGCCGGCCCCGGCCTCGGCGTCGACGTCCGCTGGCACGGCCAGAATCATGGCATCGGCGCCACCGTGCCCTCGCTCGCCGTGCTCAGCGCCGTCGTCCTCGGCCGCGGCATGCGCTGGAAGGCCCTGCTCGCCGCCGGGCTGCTGTCCCTGCTGCTCAGCTTGTGCCCGCGCATCGACGCCGACGCCCTGGCGGCCGCCTCGCCCGGCTTCCTCGGCGGCTTCTGGCACGCCCTGGCCGGCAGCCTGCTGCGCTTCCCGGCCCGGCTCGGCTGGGCGTGGGCGCTGTGTGGCAGCGCCGTCGCCGCCCTCGTGCTCAGCGTGCTGGCCCACCGCAGCCCCCGCGGGGCGCTGCTGCTGCTGGGCGCGGTGCTGATCGACGCCTTCGTCGTCCAGCGCCTGCCGCTGCGCCAGGGGCTGACCCTTGCGTCGGCGCCCTCGGCCTACGGCGCTCACACGGGGCCGGTGCTCGACATCTTCCCGGAGGGCTGCGGCGAGGACCCGCAGTGGCTGCTGTGGACGACCAACCTGGCCTGCCACTACCAGACGGTGCACCAGCGCCCCATCGCCGAGCACTGCCTGTTCGTGGCCAACACCGACAGCCCGCGGCTGCTCCGCCAGCGCATGCTCGTCGACCGGGTGCTGTCGGGCGACGCCGCCGAAGCCCTCGACGAGCTGCGGGGCGAGGGCTTCGGCAGCGTGGTCCTGCACCTCGACCACTTCCCCCGTGCCGACGCCGACGCCCTGCGCCGGGCGCTCACAGCGGCGGCCGGCGCGCCGGTGGAGAGCCGCGACGGCGGCGAGTACGTGGCGGCCTTCGGCCTGTGAGCGGCCGGGCGGCTGCGCTCAGGCCGGCCCCAGCGTCCCATCCGCATCCACCGCCACCCGCGCCGTCGGCTCGACGCCCGGCCAGTTTCCGGGGGAGAGGAGGACGAGCACGTCGGTGTCGTCGCCGGCGTGCTCCAGCAGGTCGAGGAGCACGGCGTCGGCGTGCTCTCCGCGCTCTGGGGGCTCCAGGCCCTCGGCCCCCTCGACCAGGATCGTGGGGCGCCCGACGGGCGCCAGCAGCTCGGCGGCGTCCAGCAGGGCGTCCGGCGAAGGCACCCGGTCCGCCACCGTGAACACGCCCGGCAGGCCCTGCAGCGCGTCGGCGATCGCTGGCCGACGCGCTGCGGAGACCGACAGCAGAACCGGCCCCCCGGAGGCGAGGTGGCGCGCGAGGGCCACCGTGACCGCGGGCAGCGCATCGTCCCCCGGGACCAGCCAGACCTGCTGCCCACCGCGGACGGCGGGCAGGCCAGCCAGGGGTCCCGGGACCGGCGCGTCGCCCACCCCCGAAAGCGCGACCCGGGCCTGGCCGCGGCGGCCGACGACCAGGCCCAAGACGAAGCCGGCGAGCAGGCCCATCAGCCCCAGCATGCCAGCCACGATGAGCCCGGCGCCGCCGGTCACTCCGGTCGGCAGGGCCGCCCCGCTGCTGCCGGGAGGCGGCGGCACGCTGCCGCTTGGGGCAGCCGGCGTGCCCGCCGTGCCCGGCGCGGGCGGCAGCCCCCCGGCGGCCCCACCGATGAGCACCGTGGCGAGCTTTGCGCGGACGTGGTCGCCCTCGGTCACGAAGTCGACCCGCGGCAGCGGCATGCCCGGCGTGATCGGCACCTCGTCCCGCCACAGCTCCTTGCCGCTGGTGTCGGTCAGCAGAAGCCCCAGCGCCTCTCCCGTCGGCGGATCGGGCATGACCGCGACGTAGACGCCGTCCCCCGCCTGGCCGTCCGGTGCCGCGCCGTCGTCGGCGAGGAGCTGGTCGACCCGAGTCTCGCCGTCGATCACCGTCACCACCGGCGCCGCCGCGGCGAACAAGCCAGCGCTGTCCTGGACCACGGCCAGCAGCCCCTGCTGATCGCCGACGGCGACGGCCGATTCCGGCAGGTCATCGGCCCGGGCGGGACCGCCCAGCGTCCACAGCAGGCCGCTGGCGAGCAACAATGGGTGGGGACGGAGCATCCCGGGACTCTACCAGCGCCCGCCGGCCGGTCTATACCCCGCGACCGGCGCCGTAGAGGCGCAGGTGTAGACGATCACTGAAGTTGTAGCCCCGCTTCAGCGCCGCCGCGGCCACCGCCGACGCCCCGGCGTCGAGGCGCTCGATGGTGTCGCCCTCGGCCATCAGCCAGATCCGGGAGGGCGAGAGGCCGAGGCGTCCGACGAGGGCGTCCACCGCCGCCAGATCCGCCGCGTCACCGACGACGAGCTTGAAGCTGACCCGGGGATCGGCGGCGAAGGCATCCAGCCGACCGAGCGGGTCGGTGGGCTGGGGGCCGGCGCCCGGCAGCTTGGGCGAGACCACGTAGCGGTCGACGGTGGCGTCGAAGGCGGGCAACGGCTTGACCGTGCCGTTGGTCTCGACATCGACGGTGACGGCAAGCGAGCGCGACTCCAGGGCCGGCCACAGGGCCGCCAGGCTGCGCTGCTGGAGCATCGGCTCTCCGCCGGTCAGCACCAGCGCGGCCACGCCGAGCGCCGCGACCCGATCTGCGACCTCGTCCACGGATAGCGCCACTTCTTCCCGCGCCCGCTGGTACTGCCGCGCCTCCCGGTGGCCCCCCGGCGTGCCCTCGAAGTTCCAGGTGTAGGGCGTGTCGCACCACCGACAGCGCAGGTTGCAGCCGCTCAGCCGCACGAAGGCCGACGGGCGGCCGATCGCTGGACCCTCGCCCTGAAGGGAAGCGAAGATCTCGGGATGGCCGTCCTCGGTGCAGGCGAGGCGCAGGGGCGCGACGGTGTCCATGGCCCGCCTGTAGCGTGGCGGAGCGCCAGGCGGATCAGCCGCCGGCGCGCGCGCGCACCAGGGGGTCGGCGTCGCCACGCAGGCGTTCCAGTGCGGGGTGGCGAGGATCGGCGCGGGAGAGCAGGCGGGCGGCGGTCCAGCGAACCAGCGGGTCGGCATCGGCCGCCCCCTCGACCAGCAGGCCGATCACCGGCGGATCGGCCTGCCCGGCCGCCTCGACCAGGGCGATGCGCTGGTCGACGAGGGGGTCGGGCGAGGTCGCCCGGCGCGCTCCCCCCAGCCAGGCGACGACCGGCAAGGCTTCTTCACCCGGGAGCGTGTCCGGCCAGGCGCCGTCCACCCGGCCGACCGTCACCGGTCCGGGCGTCGACTCGCCGGCGACCAGGCGCTCTGCCGCCGAACCAAGCCCGTCCGCGAGGCCCCCGGCGACGGCCCGCGTGGCGAGCAGCGCCCGGACATGGGGGGCGGCAGCCTTCGGCGTGCCCGCGAGGTCCTCACTGGACAGCGCCGAGAGCTTTGCCCCCGAAGTGACCACCGCCTCGGCCCAGGTGCGACCCACCAGCCGCTCCGCCAACCGCGGATCGACGGCCGCCAGCCGCCGCTCCAGCAGGTCCACGTGTGCGGCGAGCCCCCGCCACGCTCCGCGAGGCGCCGGCGCGGTCGCACCCAGCTCACCGGCGACTTGTTCGAGGCAGGGCACGCGGAAGGGGCCCGCGTCCAGGCAGACCTCCGCCACGACCGGGCAGCCCTCCGGCCGGTCCCGGCGGCAGGCGTGCTCCACGGCGTCGAACATGCACTCCGACCGCCAGCGCAGGTCGTCGATGCCAGCGCAGATGGCCCGCACACCGGTCGGGTCCCCGGCGAGGGCGGACTCCACC
This sequence comes from uncultured Enterobacterales bacterium, assembly GCA_964599085.1. Lineage (GTDB taxonomy): Bacteria > Myxococcota_A > UBA796 > UBA796 > UBA2385 > J125. The sequence continues at coordinate 101,947 of CAZRFD010000002.1, forward strand.
GCGCGCTGGGAGCGGCAGCTCGTCTCCGGAGTGTCGGGACCTCAGCCAGCCGGACGCGGCGCCACGGCCGGGAGTGGGTGCGCATCGGGCCCGGGCGCCAGGAGCGCCTCGGCTTCGCCCGAGAAGGCCGCCGCACTCCCTGGGTCGTGCGCGTCAACCTGCCACAGATGCGGTCGCTGCACGATGGACTCGCAGCGGCCGCGGGTGAAACCCGGCGGCAGCCGCTCGCACAGCGCTGCCCCGTCCGCGGGGTGGGCTTCGACCAGGGCTTCGACCAGCGCCGCCCGGGTGAGGGGGTCCGGCTCCGCCTCGACCTCTGCGAGCACCGCTTCGCGGTCGGTGTCCCAGGCCGCCACCAGACCCTCCTGGCGGCAAGCGAGGTCGGAACACATCACGTCCGCGGTGCCACAGGACAAGCTGATCATCAGCAGCAGCACGGCATCTCCGAAAAATCCGAGGGGAGATGCGGTGCTAACGTTCCGGACCATGCCCTGGAACAAGCTCCGAGACTACTGGTACGTCGCCGCCGCCTCGCCGCGGCTGCGGCGCCGACGCCCCCTGCACACGCGGGTCCTCGACGAAGACCTCGTCCTGTTCCGCGACGGTGAGGGGCGGGTCGGCGCCCTGCTGGACCGCTGTCCCCACCGCGGCGTCGAGCTGTCTCGCGGCTGCGTCCGCAAGGGCGCCCTGTCCTGCCCCTACCACGGCTGGCGCTTCGACCGGCACGGCGACTGCGTCGAGATCCCCTCCCTGACCGCCGCCCACAAACACCCCGCCGGCGTGAAGACCCCGTCGCGCCCCTGCGTCGACCAGGATGGCTACGTCTGGGTGTGGATGGGCCAGGGCGATCCCGGCCCCGTGCCCGGCATCCCCGGCTTTCACAAGCACCGGTGGCGGCAGGGCACCATCGAGATGAACTGCGCCTGGAACAAGGGCATCGAGAACAACTTCGACATCTGCCACCCCTACTGGACCCACCCCGGCACCCACCCCCACTGGATCACCAAGCGCATCACCGGCTTCTCCGACGACGTCGACGAGCTTCGCCTGACCGACGACGGCATGATCGTCTTCCAGCCCATCACCGCGTCTGCCGACGAGCCCGTCGCGGAGCGGCCCTCGGGGATCCTCCGCTTCCAGCTTCCGGACCGAATCCATGTGTGGTTCCCAAAGCCGGGCTGGGAGACGGCCTTCTGGCTGCACATGGTGCCGACCGGCCCGGACTCCTGCCGCATGGAGTGGATGTGGTCCAAGCTGCTGCCGCTGGGCCGGCGGATCCGCTTCGAACGACAGGAGCCCCTGATCTTCAAGCAGGACCGCCTGATCCTGGAGAGCAGCCAGCGCTGGTATGACACCCTCGACGCCCCCTTCGAGCGCAGCGTCGAAGCCGATCTGACGACGCTGACCATCCGCAGGATCATCGCCCTGGCCGCCGATGGCCGGTGGGAGGAGGAGCGCGCCTCGCTGCCCCAGCGGCGGCTGATCCGGGCGAGGAAGTAGCGGTCCCCTACACCTGCTGGAAGGCCACCGTGTCCAGCGGCAGGGTGGCGCCGAGGCAGCGGTAGCGGCCGCCCGTCGCGTTGATGTGCTCGTCGAAGGCCCGCAGCTCGTGGTTGCGGTTGAAGAACTCGTCGAAGATGAAGATCGTGCCGGGGCGCAGGTGGGGGGCCAGCGCCTGGAGCACGCAGCGGGTGGACGAATACAGATCGCAGTCGAGGTGCAGCACGAGCTGGTCGTGGGGCGGTACCGAAAACGCCGGCACCGTGTCGTCGAACCACCCGGCGTGCCAGGCGATGCGGTCGTCGTCGATGGCCGGGGTCGCCCCGCCAACGTCGAGCGAGCCCTGGGGGTACTGCGCCTTGAAATCTTCGGGCAGGCCCACGAAGCTGTCGAAGCCGTGCAGGCGTGTGTCCGGGTGGCGGAGCTGGCCGCTCCACCAGCGCATGGACTCGCCCCGGAACACGCCGAATTCCAGGAAGAGCACCGGACGATCGGCGAGGGGGTCGGCGAGCTGCTCCCAGAGCTGCTGCCGGTTGCGGCTGCGCCGTCGCGGCTCCAGGCCCCGGGCCCGCAGCCAGCGACCGGTCTCCAGGAAGTCGAGGATGGCGTCGAGCTTGCGGACCTGGCCGGCGCTCAGGTGCGCTCCGAGCCGGGTGAGCGCCCAGGCCAGGGGAGCCATGGGGTCGTTGGGAGGCGCGGAGCCGCGCTCGTCGGGGTCGATGGTCATGGGGGGCTCGCGGGTGCGGCGTCGGTCGGCATGATCGACCGCCACCCGTGCCAGGTCAACCAAGCTGCCGTCGCACGAAGGCCTCGATCGAGGGGCCGCGTGCAGGGTCCACCGAGAAGACCGTGACCAGGAGACCCTCCGAGCCGGCGGCCACCGAGGGCGGGCGCGACAGCGATGACCAGTGGCACAGCAGGCCGGCGCGGATCACCCGCTCCGGCTCGGTCCCCGCCGGCAGCCGGAAGCTGTGGGGATGCGCCCCGAAGCGCTGGGGACGCCGGACCACCACGGTGTCGGACAGGCGCCCCCAGGGCAGGCGGCTCTCGTCGCCTCCCGGCAGCTCCAGCAGCACGGAGCGGACACCGAGGCGCTTCACCCGCCCCTCGACACCATCGACGCGCAGGTGATCGCCGGTGCGAAGCGAGCCCCCGCCCCGCAGGATCATCCCCGCCATCGCGTCGCGGATCGGATCCCGCGCCAGCCACAGCGAGAGCAGGAGAACGCCCACCATGGCCGCGGCGCCGAAGGCGGGCGCGCCGGCGAACAGGCGCTGGACGACGAGCGCAGCGAAGCCGGCCGCCACCGCCAGCTCCACGACCGGCAGGAGCACGAGCCGCAGCAGCGTGCCGACCTGACCGGCCGGCGCCCGCCGGGCGAGGGCCTGGGCTCCGACGACGACCGCGACGAGCCCGAGGCTGGCGAAGAGCAGGAACAGCAGGTCCGGGAGATCGAGCGCGATGTGGTCGGTCATGGCAACATCCTCCGCGCATCCAGGTAGCGGTGGACCAGGTCGCGGGCCTGGGGCGTCATCTCGATCAGCTCACGCCTGGCGGCCGCGACGATGCCCGTCCGGCGCAGCCGCGCAAGGTCGGCGGCGATGTCGTGCTCCGGCAAGCCCGACACCCGCTGCAGGCGCCGCAGGCTGAGGCTGCGGTGGATCGCGAGCTGCAGCAGCAATGCCAGGCAGCTCCCCGACAGGGCGTCCATGGCGGACAGGTCGAGGGAGGCAGGGGGCTGGACCCGCAGCAGGCCGTCGCGCGCCTCGGTGGCGCTGGCCATCCACCCCGCCAGCGCCGCCCCGATGTTGCCACCGGACCGGTGGAAGAGTGCCGTGAACAGCCGGGCCTTGGCCAGCTCGGAAGGCGGCTCCTCGCCCTGGCGGGACAGCGTCAGGGCCACACCCGTGGAGTCGTGGCGCAGCAGCACGATGCGGTTGAGCGCAAGCGCATCCACAGGGCCACACTCGATCACGGCCAGCGCTTCTCCGTCGATGGACGCGAAGCGCCGCAGGAAGCGCAGCGGCGCCGACCCGACCTCGAGGATGAACAGGCAGTGGCTGGAGTGCTCGGCCACGATGTCGAGGAGGAGCTGGATGACCCGCTCCCCACCGGCCGCCCGCTCCCACCAGCACTCGATGTCCTGGAAGACGACGACGCTGCCCGTCGGCAGGGCGCCCAGAACGTCGCGGGGGCTGCCTGCGAGCCCGAGGCTCCGTCCGAGCACCTCGGCGAAGACCTGCTCGTCGGCGCTGCCGCCCGGCGGCGGCGTGACGCGATGCAGGGGACGATCTGCCAGGAAGCGGTCGACAGCGATGTGCACCAGGGTCGTCTTGCCGCTGCCCGGCGGGCCGGTCACGACGATCGGCCCCGCGAAGCCGCGGCCGTGCCGATCGACGGCGCGGCCGACCGCCGCCAGCTCGGCGTCGCGCCCCACCCAGAAGGCCGACGGGACCATGGTCTGGGCGAGGAAGAGCTGCCGGTAGTAGACCGGCAGCGCTGCCAGCACGGCGGGCCGCGGCAGCGCCGCCTCGACGAGGTTGAACACGCCCTCCACGCCGGCCTCCGCCGTGGCGCCCTCCTGCAGGGACCGCGCAAGCAGCACGCTGGTGCTCTCGCGGTAGGCGAGCGCCACGACGCCTCGCCCGACCCGGTCCACCGCGTCCGCCGCCATCCGCGACAGGCCCGACAGGCGATCGGGTGTGCCGCCGCGCTGGTGCTCGAAGCCGTCGACGCTGCCGCGCAGCGCCAGCGCCTGCAGGCGGTCGGATGCCTCTCGCCCGATCTCCTCGATAGCGGCACCGAGCTGCTGCACCTGGGCCGCCAGCGCCTCGGCCTCCCGGTCGAGCCGGTCGATGGCGCCGGCGAGCACCGGCGCGAGGAGCACGGCGGGCTCGTCCTCGTCCGACCCATCGGCGGCCGACAGCTCGGAGATGTTGAAGCTGACGAGCCGATCGACGTCTTCCACCACGCCATGCATGCGGCGCCCGGCCCGGGGCACCTCGGCGAGGGTCTCGGCCAGCGGCCGCAGCAGCACGCCGTCGATCACGACGCGCACCGCCTCGCGCACGCGCACCTCGCCGGCCTCGGTCGCCGCGTCCGGAGCGTCTGGCAGCGCGGCGAGGCTCGCCTCGCGCAGCAGGGAGAGGACCTCCGGGAGGGCAGCGGTGGCCCGCTGCTCGACGTCGCGCAGGCTGTCGAGCAGGGCTGCGGGCTCAAACAGCCGACCCTCACCCGGAGCAGCGAACTCCAGCGCGGCCGCGCCATCGGCATCCAGACGATCCCGGAAGGTCACGAGCGCCTCCCGCAGCTCCGTGGCGCGCAACAGCGCCGTTCGAGAGAGACCCAGCTCGACGCCACGGGCGAGGCGTCGCAGCCCGAGCTGGAGCTGCTGGTCGACGGCGGTCAGGCGCGCGGCCAGGGCGGTCCCGGCGAGCGCCTGCTGCTCGGCGTCGGCCCACCGCGCCGGGACGAGGACCCGCGCCTCCAGGCCCTCGACGTCCCTTTGGCGAACCCGGCGCTGACGCCCGAGCAGGTAGCCCAGCTCCGGGCGGTCGAGGTCGTCGGCGTAGCGCTGCTGCAGCGCACGGGCGGTCGCCAGCAGCTCGGCCCGCGTGCGGGCCGCCCCGGTCTCCTGGCCTCCGATCAGCTCGTCGAGGAGGGCCAGCAGGCGCGTCCCCTCCGCCTGGACCCGCGCGCGATCCAGCCCCACCTCGCCCGAACGCCACAGCAGGCCTTGCATGCCGCTGGCCAGCTCGGTGACGAAGCGCTGGACATCGCCGCGCAGCTCCGCCTGGGATCCTGCCGAGAGCACCAGCGCGTCCTGGAGCAGCGCACCGGTGGAGACCACGCAGTAGTAGCGCGCCAGCCGCCGCGCAGGCACGGCCGCCGGCACCTCGCCCCGGAGCAGGCGGCAGGCGAAGCGACGGCGGGCCTTGAACCGGCGCAGCCCCGCGGCGTCGTCATCGCAGGGGGCGAAGTCGTCGGCCGGGCGATGCATCGGGATGAGCTCGGGGGCGTCGGACTCCAGCGGGGCGACGGCCTCCACCGCACCACGCAGCCCCCGCTCGGCGGCGGCGGCCTGGGCGCTCAGCGCGTGCCGGCCGTGGTCCTCGATCAACTCGGCCACAGCGTGGAGCAGCTCGGCCACCGTTTGGACGAAGGCGCGCTCCCGGGCTCGGGAGCGACGCCCGCGCAGCGTGCGCTGCATGCCCTGGAAGCTGGCGGCGAGCTGCGCCCGCAGGTTCTGCAGCAGCGCCACCCGCCCATCGAAGCCGGGCTTCAGCACGGCATCGGCCACGTCACGGGCGAGCGCCTGGTGATCGCCGGAGAAGCGCCGTGCCTCCGCCGCGAAGGCCGGCGGCGCCGGCACGACCAGCTCGGGCAGCAGCACCAGCGGCGTCCCCGTGTCGGTCTCGACGGCGGCGTCGGAGACGACCCGGTCGGGCAGGAGGCTCTCGGCGAAGCGCGAAGAGCCACGCACCAGCAGCACCGCACCGATGGCCCGGCCCAGCGCCTCGATCCGCCGCACCTCGGCCGCCGTCATCGACGTCCGCGGCAGGCCCACGACCGTCAGATCCGTCGTCGCCGAGTACTCGACGATCCACTCGTCATCCGTGCGCGGCTGGACGGTGTTGTTGACGATCTTGACCTGCAGCTCGATCCGGGCGTCCTCGGCGGCGCGGGTCACCGCCCGGAACAGCGAGTCGACGGTGGAGCGGTCGTCGGAGATCAGGAAGAAGCGCAGCTCGGCGTCCTTCCACTCCTCGGTCACCGTGAGGAAGCGCATCAAAGCGAAATACAGGCCGACGTTGCCGGCACGCGGACTCCACCACAGGTCGATGCGGCGGTGATGCGCGAAGCCCAGGCGCCCCTCGTAGGCCAGGCACATGACGTTGAGGTCAAGCTCCCGCAGCTCGTCGAGGTAGCGGGCGAAGGGATCGAGCTCGGAGGCGTGCTCGTGCCAGTCGAGCATGACGGTGTTGTGCTGCAGCCCGGCGAATCCGTGGAAGCGCGTCGCCGCCGTCATCACCTCGAAGAGCTCGCCGGCAGGGACCTTGACCTGTTGCGTGAAGAAGCCGTCGAGCGACCCGAAGCGGGTCAGCGCACCCTGCGTGGCGTCGGCGCTCGCGGCGTGCTCGTAGGTGGCGGTCGGGTCGTCGGCGGGTGTGTCCATGGACAGCTCGGTGAACACGCCGCGCTGGCGGATCAGCGAGTACCCGAAGTCGAGGAGAGCCGCGCGGGTCACTGCGTCGGGGTGGGTGAAGGCCAGGATGTTCGGCACCCAGTTGCGCTCGTGCACCACCTGCCGCGACAGGCGGGTCAGCGCCTTGCGCGCCACGGAGAACCACATGCCGAGCGTGGCGTCACCGGCGTCCAGCTCCAGCTCGCGCCGCTTGAGCAGGCCAAAGAGCGCGCCCATGACCACGACCGCGCCGAGCAGCGCGACGAGGTCCAGCCAGACCATGAGCACGGCCGAGGCGATGGCGCCGATCACCGGGACGGCTCGGGGGATCCGGAAGCTCGGGCGGAAGTCCGGGCTGGCGATCATCTCGAAGCTGGCCGAGACGTTGAGGAAGCCGTAGGTCGCGATGAAGAACACCGACACGATGCGGGCGATGGCGTCCAGCTCGCCGACGAGGATGCCCACCTCGCCGATGGCGAAGGCGACGAACAACGCGATGCGCGGCTCGCTTGTGGGGCCGGTGCCGCGCCCGAAGATGGGCGGCGTGATGCGGTCCAGCGACAGGGCCTGCAGGATGCGGGGCGCGCCGAGGATGCTGCCGAGCGCCGAGGACAGCGTGGCCCCCCAGATGCCCGCGACCACGGCCTCTGGGAGCCAGGCCAGCTTCAGCAGCACGCCGGGATCGTTGCGCAGCGCTTCGTTGGGCACCGCGTAGCTCAGGTAGATCGCCAGCGACAGGTAGACCACCATGCCGGCGGCGATGGCCGCGACGGTCCCCACCGGGATGGAGCGCCGCGGGTCCCGCAGGTCGCCCGACATGTTGACGCCAGCGGTGAAGCCCGTAACGGCGGGGAAGAAGATGCCGAACAGCACAGTGGCGGCCTCGCCACCCTCCGGGGGGGCGAGCTGGGCCACGACCGCCGGGCCGTCCCAGTGGCCCGCGAAGACCGAAACCAGCGACGCCGCGATGGCCACCAGGATCACGTACTGGGTCTTGATGGCCAGCGAGGTGCTGATGAAGGTGATGACGGTGAGCGCCACCAGGGTGACCGAGCCCCACAGGCGGATCGCCGCGAGGTCCTTCGTCAGCGAGAAGAAGTCGAGGACGCTCTCGGTGAAGCCGATGATGTAGAGGCTGATGCTGAAGGACAGGCCCACGAACAGGGCCACACCGATGGTCCCGCCCATGGACAGGCCCATGCTGCGGGACACGATGTAGTAGGCGCCGCCGGCGCGGACCTTCTTGTCGGTGGCGATGGAGGCCACCGACAGCCCGGTCGTCCACGAGATCAGGTGGGCGGCGAGGATGATCCCCACCGCCATGTAGAGCCCGCCCTCGCCGACCACCCACGGCAGGCGGAGGTACATGATGACGCCGAGGATGGTCAGGATCGACGGCGTGAAGACACCACCGAAGGTGCCGAACTTGTTGTCTGCGGCCATGGGGCGGGGACCTTTCGAGAGCTGCGGAGACCCTGCGGGGATTGTTGGACACCGCTCGGGTACGCCTGGTCACACTCCGGCGACGGATTCTGGCAGAAGGGGCGCACCGGCAGCGCACCGCCCTCGGCTCGGGTAGCGTTGCGGCGATGCAGCCCCAGGTATCGAGCTGGCCCGGGGCCTCGCCCTCGACGTGGTGGGCATCGACCTGCCCCAAGAGGTGCTCGCCCTGCGGCTGTCGAGCGGCGAGGAGCTGGTGCTCGACGGGGTGGCGAGCCTCCTGCAAGGCAGTCCCGCCCGCCTGCTCCGGGGCTACCGTCCCGACGCGCTGGCGGTGGTCTGGCCCCAGGCGGGCGCCCGGCAGGTGCACCCCCGGGGTCAGGAGGCGCGCGTCCTCCGGCTCGGCGAGTTGGAGATGCGCGGTGTACAGCTCCGCTGCGTCCCGATGATCCGGGGCCGGGCTTCCGACCACCATGGAGACCAAGAGGAGACCAGGCCATGCTCCTGTTGCTCGCCTCACCGGCACTCGCCGCCGTGCTCACCGTCGATCCCGCCGACGCCGGCGCCTACGCCACCGTCCAAGCGGCGGTGGATGCCGCCAGCGCCGGTGACGAGATCCAGCTCTCCGCTGACCGCTTCACCGAGTGTGTGGATGTGTCGGGCAAGGACCTGACCCTGGTGGGCGAGGGCGCGGGTTCCACCGTGATCGATGGCGCAGGCTGCGCGGCGGCCCTGACAGCGACCGCGGGCGAAGAGCTGGTCGTCGAGGGACTGTCCATCACCAGCACCGGCCCACGCTGCGTCGAGGTGGCGGGCGGCGCCCTGGAGCTCGTCGATGTGACGCTTGGGGCCTGCGGCGACAACACCGCGGATGGTCCCGCGCTGTACGCGGCGAGGGCGGATCTACGCTTGAGTTCGGTCGAGATCGCGGATGTCCACGGGCGCGCGGCCAGCGCGTCCAGCTATGGAGCGGCGGCATGGGTCGAGGACGACGACGGCCTGGCCGAGGTCGAGCTGTGGGAGGTGGACCTCCAGGATCTCGCGAGCTTCGGCTTGATGGTCGAAGGCGCAGCGAGCACCACGATCGACAGCTCCAGCTTCGACGGCAGCATCGGTGGCCTCGGAGCACTCTGGTTGTCCTCCTCCCAGGTGGTGATCCGGGACAGCACCGTGGCGGGGTTCACCAACCGCTCGGGCTTCGAGGACGAATTCAGCATCGCAGCCCTGGTCGACGTGGACGAGGCCTGGATCGAGGGCTGCACCTTCACCGACAACACGACATCAGAGAAGTCCGGTCACGGCGGGGTGCTCCTGCTCTATCGGGTGACGGCTGCGGCTGTGCTGGACACGGCATTCACCAACAACGAAACGGTGGTCTACAGTCACCATGATAGCAGCCACGGCGGCGCACTGGCCGCGGTGGGTTGCGGTGGCGTTGGTGCTGGACTCCAGCTTCCAGGGCAACTCCGGGGCGGACTATGGCGGCGCGGTCTACCTGTCGGGCAACGACCTGGCGGTCGTGTCGGGCTGCTCCTTCGTCGACAACGGTAGCAGCAGCACCACCGGGGGTGGGGCGCTGTACCTCGACGACAGCTCCGCGGCCGCGCTGCTCCACGACAACCTGTTCTGCGGCAACCGCGCCGACCGGGGCAGCGCCCTGTACCTCATCGAGGCGACCGCCGCGGACACCTGGCTCAGCCACAACGTGATCGCCGGCGGCAGCGGCGCCGACGCGGCCGTGAAGGTCCACGGCGGCGCCACCATGGTGCACAACGCGGTGCTGGACAACGACGCCGAGGACGCTGCGGTCTACGTCACAGAGGCCACCTCCTTCATCGGCAACCTCGTTGCCTGGACCACCGGTGGCGTCGGGCTGGAGCTGTATTCCTTCGAAGGGGACGAGGGCGAGGTGGCCTACTGCGCCTTCTACGACAACGACGGAGGCGTGCTCGATGAGTACGACCTGGCCGACGGAGTGATCGACCCGGCGACCTGGGCCGGCGCCATCTTCGACGACCCGCTGCTCGACGGCTACACACCCGGCGACGACTGCTCGGATCTGGTGCTCACCCTCGCAGCGGACTCACCCCTGGTCGACGCCGGGCAGCCCGGCTGGCTCGACGCCGACGACAGCGTCGCCGACATCGGTCCGACCGGTGCCCGTGTCGACAACGACGGCGACTGCTTCGTCGCTGCCATCGACACCGCCGATCACGATCCGGCCACGAGCCCCGGGGGCGACGAGACCTCCTGGCCCTTCGACGGTACGCCATGCGACGTGGTCGCGGGCAACGGCACCGTCGGGGATGGCGGCAGCGAGGACGGCGGAGCCACGGACGGCGGCAGCGAGGACGGCGGAGCCACGGACGGTGGCAGCGAGGACGGTGGAACCACGGACGGCGGCAGCGAGGACGGCGGAGCCACGGACGGCGGCAGCGAGGACGGCGGAGCCA
>CAZRFD010000002.1:112624-163772 GCA_964599085.1 uncultured Enterobacterales bacterium
CGGACGGCGGCAGCGACGACGGTGGCGCTGCAGACGGTGGGGGCGACGGGAGCGAGGGAGCCGAGAAGGGGTGCGCCTCCCTGCCGGGAGCCCCTCCGTGGCTGGGCCTGGTGCTGCTGGGAGTGGTCATGCGGCGTCGCCGAGGTCGAAGAGCTGGCTCGTGCCGTCGGAGAGGCCGGTGGCCACCAGGCGCCCGTCCACCGAGAAGCGCGCGTCCATGATGCGCTCGTCCCGCGGGCGGACGCTCCACCGCCCCCCGCCGTCGAGCCCGGCGACCACGAGCCGCCGCCGGGTCGCCCCCAGCACGCGGGGGCGCGCCCGGCCGTCCAGCAGGATGCCGCGCGCGCGCGGGTCCTCGCCCAGGGTGAGGGCGTGGGCGGCCAGCGTCTCGGCGCGGCCGCGGTCGCCGGCCCGTGGAGCAGGACGGTCAGGCCCGCGCCCTCGACGGCCGGGGCACCGTGGCCAGCAACTACCGGTTCGCGGTCGACCCCGGTACCTGGGACACCAGCTTCATCCGCAGCGACGTGCCGATGGGTCAGATGGCCTGGGACTGGGTCAACAGCACGCTGGTCCATGTCACCTGGAGCACCAGCGCCGCGCCCTTCCAGCTCGAAGAGCAGGACGTCACCACCCGCGCGACCCTGTCGGTGGTCGGCGCGACGGGGCTCACGGGCAACAACAGGGACATGAGCTTCGCCGACCTCGCCTGCTACAGAGACGGCTCACCGCCGTCGGCGTCCCCCCATCCGAGCCGCCTCGGACAGGCCGCCGACGGCGACGGGCACCATGAACACCACCGTCGCCACCATGGCGGCGGCCGCGGCCGCCGGCGGCGCGACCACCAGCCCGCCCACGCTGGAGATGCTCAGCTCGCGGACGCCGAGGCCACCGAAGGTGATGGGCAGGGCCAGGGCGACGGTGGTCAACACGTAGACGACGGCGGCGTCGGGCAGGGGCATGGCAGCGCCGACGGCCGCAAAGCAGCGCTGGAAGACCAGCGTGAAGCAGAGGTGGGCGAGGAGGCTCATGGTCGCGGCGAACACCAGGCCCGACAGCCGGGGCGTCGCGCCCGGTGGCAGGCGGTCGGCGAGGGACGGCCAGAGGCGCCGGAGGCCAGCCGGCCCGAGCCGCACGAGCAGCAGGCCGACCAGCGCGACGGCGACCACCGCGGCGAAGCCCGCCGCCGCCCCGGCCCGCACGGTCGGTCCGAAGCGCGTCGCCGGAACGAACGCCAGCGCGAGCAGGCCGGCCGCCGCCGCGCCCGCCAGACGGGCCGAGACGATGGCGCTGGCGGTGCTCTCGGCCCGCTCCAGGCCGCCGGCGACCCGCGCCCCCTTGACCACCTCGCCGGCCACGCTGCCCGGCAGCACCACCGACCAGAACACGCTGCCCAGGTCATGGCGGATCATCTCGGCGAAGCCGACCGCGATGCCGGCCTGGCCGACGAGGCGCCGCCAGCCCAGCCCGTTGAGCACCTGGCCCGCGGCGTAGGCCAGCAGCGCGACGACGAGGGGTCCGCCGCGCAGATCCTCGTCCAGCACCACGCCCACGGCCGCCCAGTCGACCCGCCAGGCGAAGAGCCCGACGAGCAGCACCAGCCCCACCACGCGAAGCAACACCTCGAGCACGCGGCGGGTGGAAGGCTGCACGAGGACTCCGCGCGGGCGGCGAGGTCGTGCCGGTGGTGCAGTGCCGGTGGTGCAGTGCCGGTGCCGCCGTTCGCGGCGCCGACGGTAGCAGCAGGGGCCGACCGGGCTACCTTGCCGCACACCGCGGAGCCCCGCCGTGCGCGTCCTGCTCGTCACGCCCGTCAACCCGGCGACCTACCAGTCGATCCCCGACCTGGGGCTCGGCTACCTCGCCACGTGGCTGCGCCACGCCGGCCACGACGTGCGCATCGTCGACTGCGTCAACCGGGGCTGGGACCACGACACGCTGCTGGCGCACGTCCTGCGCAGCCGCCCCGACGTCGTCGGCTTCAAGGCCTTCTACACCGACATCCCCTCGGTGCGGCGCAGCAGCCGGGCGATCCGCGCCGCCCTGCCCGGCACGACCTGCGTCGTCGGCGGCCCGCACCCCTCCTGCGTCTCGGCGGAGGAGAGCCTCGACAGCTTCCCGGACTGCCGCTTCGCCTTCCACGGCGAAGCCGAAGCCGGCCTGCCGATGCTGGTCGACCTGCTGGCGGCGGGCGACACGGCGGACGCGCGCCTGGAGCAGGTGCCCGCCCTGATCTGGCGCGACGAGACCGGCGCCGCCCGCAAGAACGACGGCGCCACCTGCCCCGACCTCGACCGCCTGCCGGCCTGGGACCTGCTGCGGCCAGGGGCCTACGACTTCTCCCAGACCTTCTACAGCCTGCGCAAGCGGGTCGCGCCGGTGGTGGCGACCCGCGGCTGCCCGCTGCCCTGCACCTTCTGCGCCGCCCACCAGACCGCCGGCAAGGCCATCCGCAGCCGCAGCGTCGACAGCGTGCTCGGTGAGCTCGACCTGCTGGCCGACCGCTACGGCATCGAAGAGGTCAGCTTCATCGACGACTTCTTCACCGGCAACAAGCGCTTCGTCCGCGCCTTCTGCAGGGCCAAGCTCGCCGCCGGCAACACCATGCCCTGGGCGTGTTGGGGTGTGCGCCTGACCAGCCTGGACCGCGACCTGCTGGTGCTGATGGAGCGCGCGGGCTGCTACGCCTTCTCGGTGGGGGTCGAGTCCGGCTCGCCGCGCATCCTCGCCCACATGCAGAAGAAGCTCAGCGTCAAGCAGATCGAGGACAAGCTCGCCCTCATCGACGACGCGACGGACATCCGGGCCGGGGGTCTGTTCATCATCGGCTACCCCGAGGAGACGGTCGAAGACATTGAGCAGACCATTGAATTCGCCCGGCGCATTCCCCTGTTCATGGCGACCTTCTACCCCTTCAACCCGCTGCCGGGCACGCCGATCTACGACCAGATGATCGCCAGCGGCGAGCTGGCCAGCGCCCCGGACTGGGGCCGCTACGGACCCGAGGGCTTCGCCTGGTGCCCGCGCGCCATGGACCCGGCCACCCTGCGCCGGCTGTACCGCAAGGCCTGGCTTCGCTTCTACACGGAACCGCGCCGGGCGCGCCGCCTCGCGCGGGAGCTGGCGACCCCCGACCGCATGCGCTTCTTCGCGACGCGCATCCACCGCCGCATCGTCGGCAGCCTCGCCGATGATCTGCGCTCCAGGGCGGGGCCGGCGCCTTCAACCCTGTGGCCGTCGATCTGAAGGTGCCAGGCGAATTCCATTACCCTTTTGAAGGGTAATGGAATTCGCCTGACACCGGGTCTGCATAGCGCAGACGGTAGAGCGCGCCCCAGGTCGTCAGCAGCGCCTCCGGGCGGCCCGGGATCAGCTCCAGCTTCCGCATCATGGGCATGACGGTGCCGATGGCACGGACGGGCCAGCCGCTGTCCAGCCGCTGGACGAGCACGGTGCCCGTGGCCAACGACCCCGTCAGTAGCAGGCCCCGCTCGGTGTCGACGGCGATGGCCCGCACCGCCGGCTGGGTCGGGATCCGGCGCTCGACCACCCCGGCGACCGGATCGATGACCGCCACCGACAAGCGGGTCGGCTGGGCGACGTAGAGACGCTGGCCGTCGAAGAACAGGCCGCCCCCGCGCGCGGGCAGCGGGACCCAGGGCGCCACGCTGCCGGTGTCGGCGTCGAGCAGCCACAGCCGGTCCCCGTGGGTGGGCGCGAGGACGAAGCGCTCCAGGGGCGGCAGCCACAGCGCGTCGCGGAAGTTGGGGAGGGCTTGACCCGTGGTGGCGACCAGCTGCCGCCGCTGGACGTGATCGGGTCGGCGGAGGTCAACGACGGCCATGGAGGGATCCGGGGGAGCCTCCGCGGCGTTGATGGTGATGAGGACGAGCTGCTGGCGCTCTGAAAGCAGGGTGGTGGCGACGTGGTGGAGCGGCGGAGAAGCCCCGGCGACACGCCCACGCCGGTCCCAGCGGCCGTCCGGTCCCGACGCTGCCCACGAGACCGCGTCCGGCCCGTCGAGGAACCAGGTGCGGCCGGTGCGCGGGTCGGTCTCGCTGTCGAGGGTGAGGCCGCCGAGGGGCTGCCAGCCGCCGTCAACGAGCCGGATCTCGTCCGCTTCGCCACCGGAGAGCGGGAGCCGCAGCAGGCGGTAGCTGCCCTCGCCGACGACGACGGCGTGATCGCCGACGACATCGACGTCGTGGAAGTCGCAGTGCACGCCCTCGGGCGCGACCAGCAGCCGGGTGGCGTAGGGGGCGCTGCGGGCCGGGTCCCAGGCCGTGACCTGCCGGGCCAGCGGGTTCATGGTGGCGAGACAGACGATCAGGAAGGCCCCAAGCCCCACCAGCAGCCCGGACAGCGACGCCAGGAGGATCCACCCCGGCCGACGCCACCGGGGCCGTCTCCACGCCAGCAGCCCGACCGCGGCCATCCCGGCCGCGAGCACCACCGGCAGCCACGGCAACAGCAGCAGCCCCGTGTGGACCACGCCGATCACCTGCTTCGCCGCCCCCGTGCCCACGCTGCATCCGGACGCCAGCAGGCCGAGCGCGGGGAGCAGCAGGGGGGCGGTGGGGCGAGGGGTCGGCACGGGCGCTCCGAGGAGCGGCGATGGTAGCCCCTTGGGCGCCGCCGTCGACCCCGCGACTATGCTCGCCCGATGCCGCGCCGCCGCCCGCTCACCGACCCCGTCGTGGCCGGCTTGTTTGCCCTGACGCTGGCGGCGTGGGCGTGTTGGCCGCTGCCCCTGCACCCGGCGGCCACCACCCTGGGCGAGAAGGGCGTGAACGCGTGGGCGATCCTCGCCTGGCTGCTGGACGCTCCGCCCGGGGAGTGGTGGGCAGGCACGATGTCGTGGCTCAACCCGCAGGTCGCGGTGCAGACCGTGCCCGTGGCCCTCCCCCAGGCGCTCCTCGCCCGCCTGTTCGCGCAGGCGGCCAGCACCGGGGTGGCCATCAGCGCGTCGCTCTTCCTTCACGTCGCCGCCGGGATCTTCGGCTGGACCCTCGTCGCCCGTCGCCTGCTGCCCGCCGACGGAGGCGCCGCGGCGCTGGCGGCGAGCCTTGCCAGCGGCGGCGCTGCCGGCCTGTCCTGCGTGGAGCTCTCGGCCATCGGCAACGGCCAGCCCGAGAACCTCGGCCTGGGCTGGCTGGCCCTGGTCGCGGGCGGCGGGATCCTCCTGGCCGCGGGACGCACGGTCGCAGGCGTCGGCACCGTGGTCCTGGGCGCGATCGGGGCGTGGCTGTCCTCGCCCTACCTGCTGATGGGCCCCCTCATCGGGGCGCCCATCGCCCTCGTCCCCACCCTGCGACGCCACGGCCGCGCGGTGGCGATCGCCGCGACCCTGCTCACCATGGTCTCGATCCCCATGGTCGGCCACTTCCAGGGCACCGCCGACAGCGGCACGGACCGTGGCCTCTGCCCAGCCAGCCTCGACCGCGACCCCGCACCCCAACGCCGCGCCGCACTGCCTGGCGATGTCGGCGTGCTCCTCCGTGGGACCCCGCCGACCGGCCGGGAGCTGCTCGTCGCCGACCCGGCCGCCCTGCTCCGCCCCGGGCGGCGCCCCAGCGGCGACGACCACCTGCCGCTGGACTACCTGGGCTGGCTGCCCGTCGGCGCCGCCCTGCTCTCCGCCCGACGCGACCGGCGCAGCCGATGGCTGCTGTCCGCCGCCGCCCTTCCATTGGTGCTGGCGTTCGGCCCGGTCCTGTTCTTCAACGGCTGGGCGCTGACCACCCCGGGTGGCAGCCTGCTTCCGGGCCCCCTCGCCCTGCTCCAGGCGCTCCCCGTCGTTGGCGGCTTGTTCGCCACCGTCCAGGTCCCCGGTCGGCTGCTGTTCGGCACCAGCATCTTCCTGGCGCTGGCCGGCGCGCCGGCCTGGCTGCGCCTGGCGCGCCACCTCCGCGCGACCCCCAGAGCCCCGCTGCTGCTCGCCCTGCTCGCCGTCGCCCCCGCCGCCGAGCAGCTCCTCGTCGGCCCATCGGCCCCCCCCATGCCGGCCAGCAGCATCCTGCCCGCCGAAGCCCACCGGGCCCTCGCCGCCTTCGACGACGACCGTGGCCTGCTGGAGGTCCCTCCGCTGGGCTGGGACCCCGACAGACCGGCGATGATCGACGCCGACGGCGTCATCGTCTCGCCCCCCGTGCGCTTCCAGCGCGGCCTGCACCGCGGCTGGCCGGTCCACCGCCACACCCTGGCGACCGAGCCCTGCCCCGACGGCCACGTGCTCATCCCCGACGTCGACGACAGCGCCTTCGCCCGCTCCGTCACCGACCTCCTCGCCGGCGACCGGCCCTCCGCCTCCCTCGACGCCACCGCGCCCAGCGTCACCGCGCTCGGATACGGCTGGCTCATCGTCCACACCGGCAGCGGCCTGATCCGCCCCGACGCCGAGCAGCGCCTGCTGTCCGCCGCCCGCCGGGAGCTGACGCTGGTCGCCGAGGGCGAAGACGGCAGCTACCTGTTCCGCCTGCCGGAGCCGTCACCGTGACGCAGCCCCACCTCGCCCCCCGCCTCGCCCTGCTGGTCGCTGGCTGCGTCGTGGCGCTGGGCCTTGGCGAGGTCCTCAGCCGCCGCCTCGGCGGAGCCCAGGGCGACTTCCTGCTCGCCGGGGGCCTCAGCCAGGGCACGGCCTCCCTCATCGAACCCGATCCCACCCTGCTCTGGCGCCTGCAGCGCGACGCCCACGCCACCGTCGCCGGCCTGGAGTTCCAGACCACCGTCCGTACCAACGACCTCGGCCTGCGGGGCCCCCCCATGACAGCACCGGCGCCGGGCACCGTCCGGGTCCTGGTCGTCGGCGACAGCTTCACCCTCGGCGCGCAGGTGGCCGAGGAAGAGACCATGGCCGCCCGGCTGCAGCCGCTGCTCGCCGCCGAGATGTCGCGCCCCATCGAGGTCTACAACGGCGGCGTCGACGGCTACGGCACCCGCCAGGAGACCCTCCGGGTCGAGGAGGTCGCGCGGCCGCTGTCCGCCAAGGTGGTCGTGCTCAACCTCTTCCTCGGCAACGACCTGTGGGAGAACACGCGCTTCGAAGCCCGCAGAGCCGAGGTGACCGAGGGCCGCGGCGGCCGCTCCAAGCAGCCGGTCGGTGTCGCGGACTGGCTCGCGGGCCGCAGCCACCTCTTCGCCCGCATCCGCGCCACCTGGACCGCCTGGACCGGGCGGGTGCCCGCCGCGACGCGGCAGCGCTACGCCCAGGAGCTGGCCTTGTTCACCACGGCGCCCGTGCCCGACGCGGTGCGGGACGCCACGGCCGACGCCCTGCGCGACCACGCCGCCACCTGCACGCGCATGCGCCTGCGCTGCCTCGTCACCCTCATCCCCCCGGCCTTTGCCGTGGCGACGGACCGGGCGGCGCCCACGCTGCGGGCCTTCGGGCTCGATCCAACGACCCAGGACCTGGACGCTCCGTCCCGCCTCGTGAAGCAGCTCATGCCCGCGTCGCTGCCCGTGGTGGATCTCAGGCCCACCTTGCGCGCCGCCGCCCAGACCGGCACGCACCTGTACTTCGCCTACGACGGCCACTGGACCGCCGACGGCCACCAGGTGGCCGCGGACGCGACCGCGGACGCCGTCCTGCAGCTCATCTCCCCCCCTCGCCACAGCCCATGACTCGCGTCGCCATCGCCCAGCTCCCCGGGGTCGCCGGCGACCAGGACCAGCGGCTGGCCTGGCTCGCCAGGCTCGCGCAGCGCGCCGCCGATGGTGGCGCCGACCTGCTGGTCCTGCCGGAAGCCGCGCTGTCGGGCTACGACCTCGCCCCCGGAGACGCCGCAGCCGCCACCGCCGCACGCTGCGCCGCGGCCTCCCTCGCCCGCACCCACGGGCTCGACCTCGTCGCCGGCCTCCTGGACTCCGACGGCAGCCGCCTGGAGCACTTCGCCGCCAACGGCAGCCACCACAGCTACCTCAAGCGCTTCCCCACGCTGCGCGAGTCACGCCACCACCGGGCCGGCCACGCTCCCGCGCTGTGGAACCTGGCCGGCCGTCGCGCCGGCCTGCTGCTCTGCGCCGACATCATGCCGGCGGCGGCCTGGCGCCCGCTGGTGGGCGCGGTCGACGTCCTCGTCGTCGCTGCGGCCTGGCCCGACTACCGCGGCCGCCTGCGCCGCACGGCGGCCCCTCTCCGTCCCCTGCTGTCGCCCCTGGCCTCCCGCTCGCCGGCCTACCTGCGGGCCTTCCTGCCCCGGGCCGCCGCCGCCATGGCCGTGCCCCTCGTCTTCGCGAACCTCGCCGGCACGTGGGTCGACGACGAGCGCTTCGCCGGCGGCAGCGCGCTCTATGGGCCCGACGGCGACACCCTCGCCGCGCTACCCGACGACGCCGGCCAGCAAGAGCCCGCGCTGCTCGTCGCTGCGCTCCCCGACCCGCCTCCCCGGCCGGCCCGCGAGCCCACCCACCCCGCCGGCTGGCGTGCATTCTCTGCGGTCCACCAGTGGTCTGCCGCGGCCCGCCGTAGCCTCCATCGCGCCCCCAGCGGCTGAGGTACCGTGGCAGCGATGCCCTCCGCCTCCAAGACACGCCCCGACGTGATCCTCGGTGTCTTCGACGGCACCCACGACGCCGGCGCCGCCCTGGTCGTCGACGGTCGCCTCGCCGCGGCCTGCAACGAGGAGCGCTTCACCCGCGTGAAGGGCCAGGGCGGGTGGCCGAGGGCCTCCATCGCGGCGTGCCTGGACGCCGCCGGCGTCGACGCCCGCGATGTCGGACAGGTCGCCGTGGGCGGCCTCGTCAACCCCAACCCCGGCCTGCGCATGGCCCGCCGGCTGCAGACCCGCTGGCGGCTCGACGGGGACTGGTTCTACCGAGCGGAGGTCTCGCCGGCAGGCCGGCTGTCGGACTGGCTGCAGTTCGACAGCGCCTTCCCCCGCCTGCGCAGCGACGCTCCGCTGGTGCGGGCCTGGACGCCTCCCCTGACGGTAGCCCTGCGCCGCCACCTCCGCAGCACCCTGGGCGGGCACGCCCTGCGCGTGCCGCTGCGCTTCCTCGACCACCACCGCTGCCACGCCGCGTCCGCCTGGTGGACCAACGGCGCCGACCGCGGCCTGGTGCTGGTGGCCGACGGCCTGGGCGACGGCCTGGCGACCACGGTCTGGCAGGGCGAGGGCGCGTCGCTGCGCCGGCTGGCGGCCCTGCCCTACCCCCACAGCTACGGCCTGCTCTACGCCACCATCACCGGCCTGCTGGGCTTCCGCCCCTTCCGCCACGAGGGCAAGCTCACCGGCCTCGCAGCCCGCGGTGACGCCACCGCCGTGCCGCTGCCCTTCCCCTTCGAGGGCCCCCCCGACGACCGGCGCTTCACCCTGCAATTCGGTGCCCCCCTGCGCCCCTGGCTCGACCAGCTCCGCGCCTGCCGCACCAAAGACATCTGCGCCTGGCTGCAGGTCCACCTCGAAGCCGAGCTGTCGGGCCTGCTGTCGACCTGGCTGGCCCGGACCGGCCTGCGCACCGTCGCCCTCGCCGGCGGGGTCGTCGCCAACGTCCGCCTCAACCAGGCGCTGGCGGCGCTGCCCGACGTGGACCACCTCTGGGTCTTCCCCCACATGGGCGACGGCGGCCTGGCCATCGGCGCCGCCCTGGCGGCGTGGGCCGACGCCTGGCCCGAGCGCGCCGCACCTCAGCCGCTGCACCACGCCTTCCTCGGCCCCTCCTGGTCGGACCGGGACCTGCACACCGCCCTGCAGGACGGCGGGCTGCGGGTGGAACGCCCCCCCGATCTCGCAGCTTCGCTCGCCGAGGCCCTCGCAGACGGCAAGCTGGTCGCACGCTTCGACGGCGCCATGGAGGTCGGCCCCCGCGCGCTCGGCCACCGCTCGATCCTGGCCCCGACCGACCACGCTTCCACACAACGCCTCAACCAGGCCCTCGGCCGCAGCGACTTCATGCCCTTTGCGCCGCTGCTGTCCGCCGACGGCGCGGACGACTGGGTCGAGGGACTCGCACCCGTCGCCGCCAGCGCCCGCTTCATGACCGTCGCGGTCAACGCCCGGCACGCCCTCGCCCATCACTGTCCCGCGGCGGTCCACGTCGACAACAGCCTTCGCCCCCAGCTCGTCGATCACGACGCGCACCCGGTGCTCCACGCCATGCTGGCCCACCACCAGCGCCGCACCGGCAGGCCCGCGGTCATCAACACCAGCTTCAACCTCCACGAAGAGCCCATCGTCTGCTCGCCGGCCGACGCCGTGGCCAGCTTCCGGCGCGCCGGCCTGGACCTGCTGGCCATGGGTCCCTTCCTGGCCTCGGCGACTCCGGGATGAGCGGCAGCGCCGCCAGCGGGGGGCGATAGGCTGCCCGACATGCCCACCCTCGCCCTCGTGTTTCCACGCTTCCGCTACCCCTCGGGCGACTACCCCCTGGGGCTGGCGCTGCTCGCGGCGGTCGTGCGGCAGGAGCTGAGCTGGCGGGTGGCCATCTTCGACGCCACCTTCGATCCTCGCATGGACCGGGTCGCCGCCTTCCTCGAACGAGAGCGCCCCGACGTCGTCGGCATCGGCCTGAGCACCCTGATGCTCGCCGAGGCGCTCCAGGTCGCGACCCTCGCGGGCGACAAGGGCCTGCCCGTGGTCATGGGCGGGCCCCACGCGACCACCGATCCCCAGGGCCTCCTCGCCCACCCCGCCGTCGCCGCCGCCGTCATCGGCGAGGGCGAGCAGCCCCTGCTGCACCTGCTGCCGATGCTGGCCGAGGGGCGCCGCGGCCCGGTGCCGGGCGCCTGGGTGAAGGGGCGTGACGGCACGGTCTGGCCCGCCGACGGCCGCGCCCCCTACCCCGACCTCGACGGCCTCCCGCTGCCCGCCTGGGATCTCGTCGACATGGATGCCTACCTCGGGGCCTGGGGCCAGCTCGACTCCGTCGCCCCCGGCCTGCGTGGCGTCAACATCTCCGGCGCGCGGGGCTGCCCCTTCTCCTGCAGCTTCTGCCAGCCCGTCCTCGACGCCATGTTCGGCAAGAAGCTGCGCCAGCGCAGCGCAGAGTCCCTGGTCGCCGAGATCGCGGCGCTCAAGCAGCGCTACGACATCGACGGCTTCTGGTTCACCGACGACACCTTCACCACGAATCACCGCTGGGTGGAGCGCTTCTGTGACGTGCTCGAAGCCAGCGGCCTCCGCCTTCTGTGGGGGTGCACCACGCGGGCCAACCTCATCGAAGCGGACCTCATGGCCCGCATGCGGGCCGTCGGCCTGCGCAAGCTGGGCATCGGGCTGGAGAGCGCCACCGAGCGCATCCGCGAGGGCGTCTACGGCAAGGGCGTGAGCCTGGATGCCGTTGAGCGGACCGTGCGCACCGCCGACGCCATGGGCGTGCAGACCCTGCTCTTCCTCATGCTCGGTGCCCCGGACGAGACCCTCGCCGAGATGGGCGGCACCATAGAGCAGGCGACCGCCCTACCCGCCACCGAAGCCAGCTTCAGCCTGTTCGTGCCCATCCCCGGCACGGACGTCCACGCCGCCATGGTAGCCGCCGGCCACAAGCTGAGCGCCCTGTCGACGGACTACGACTACTACGCCCGCCAGCCCTTCGAGGGCCGCGTCAGCCGCCGGACCCTGCGCATGGTCCAGCGCTACGCGTACCTCCGCTTCTACAGCCACCCCCGCCGCTGGCCCGCCCTGGGGCGTACCCTGCGGGACCCGGCCGGTGCCCGAAGCCTCGGCCGAAAGCTCCTCCGGATCCTGCCGCGCTCCGACACGCTACCCGGCGGCGCCACGATGCCGAGCCGCGACGTGCCACTTTCGTGACCCACACGCCGCCGCTGCCGTGGTAATCCCTGGATCTGCGCGGCGACGCCCCGCTCGCCCCCTCACCGACCCGCCGGAGGTCCTCCCATGCTGTCCCTGCTCGTCGGCCTGTCCCTGTCGGCCCACGCCGGCTCCTACGTGCTGTCCACCGGCAAGACCGTCGAGGTCGGCGACCGGGGCAACTGGGCACGCCTCGTGCATCGCCTCGACGGCGGCTACTGGTTCTTCGTGGCCGGCAGCGGCGACTACTGGGTCGAGGGTCTCTCCGACGACCTGGAGCTGGAGGGCGGACGGCGTGGCCTGACGGGTGAAGACACCCTCGTCGACCACGCCTTGACCCACTGCCCCGACGGCAGCTTCCTGCACATCGCGTCGGCCAACCTCGACTCGCTCGACGACTCGGCCTACGCATTCCGCTACGACAGCGATCTGACCCTGGTCAGCTCCGGCACGATCGCCGAACGTGACCCGACCACGGCCTACAACGACGCGCCGGCGCTGTGCACGGGCGACTTCGACGGCAGCCCGTTTCAGCCCTACGACAACAAGACCGGCTACTTCATCCAGATCGACAACACGATCGATGTCGTCGACCAGTTCTCCTTCGACGGCCTGCCGGCGGTCGGCGGCGGCTCCCTGGTGGAAGAAGACTCGGGCCAGATCGTCTTCATCCGCGCCTGGTACCAGGACAACGAACTGCTGATCGAGACCTACGACGACCCCAAGACCTACACCATCGGCGAGTGGAAGCTCCGCGACTGGCAGAGCACCCCGGTCGTCGACGATGGCCTGACCGTGTACTGGCCGCAGTCGACGGTGCGCATCGGTGATGTCTGGGTGGTTGCCTTCATGGCTCGCGACGACACGCTGACCTGGAACACCGACTCCGGCAACGTCTACCTCGGCTTCTTCAACCGCACCTGGGAGCTGCAGGAGACCTACGAAGTCACCGGCTACAAGGGCGGCCAGGGTGCGATGCAGCCCTTCCTCACCTGGGATCGGGGCACCGACCGCCTGCTCGTCGCCTACAGCGTCAACGTGCAGCCCACCATCACCGAGCTGTTCCTCGACATCGACGCCATGGGTGTGACACTGAGGGAAAACACCCCACCCGTGGCCGAAGCCGGCCCCGACCAGCGGGTGCGCCTGGGCAACACGGCCTACCTGGACGGTTCGAGCTCGGTCGACGACGACGGCGACGAGCTGACGTATCAGTGGACGATCTCGCACCTCGCCGACGGCAGCAAGCTCAGCGTGGACGGCATCACCATCGACGATGTCGCCACCGCGCACTTCGTGCCCGACGTGACGGGAGATTTCGTCGTCGAGCTCCAGGTGGACGATGGCCGCGACGCCGACACCGACACCGTCAGCATCGAAGTCTTCGACGAGGGTGGCGACGACACCGGCGCGACGACGGACGGCGGCAGCACCGACGGCGGCGGCAGCGACTCCGGCGACATCCCGGCGACGACGCTCGTCGTCGACGCCGGCCCTGCGCGCAGCGCCACGGTGGGCGAGCCCGTCATGCTCGACGGGACCGGCTCCTCGTCGACCGCCGGGCCGCTGAGCTACTCCTGGTCCCTGCTCTCCGCTCCGGAGGGCTCCGCAATCACCAGCGGCGACATCACCGACGCCACCACGTCGCAGGCTCAGGTCACGCCGGATGTCGAGGGCAGCTTCACCTTCCAGCTCTCGGCCAGCGACGGCACCGAGTCCGGGACCGACACGGTGGAAGTCACCGCCACCGCCGATGGCAAGGGCTCCGGCTGTGGCTGCGATGGTGGCGCCAGTGGCGCTGCGGCGCTGTGGTTCCTGCTGCCGCTCATCGGCCTGCGGCGCCGTCAGGACTGACGCCCGCCCCTACCAGTCCGTGCGCCAGCGCGGGTCTGGCGCGAAGAACATCACGTCGACCTGGTCCGCGGACGCCACGGCCTTGAAGCTGCTCGGCGGCAGGACGCCGCCGAGCGCCCGCGACACCAGGTGGTGACGGGGGGCGGGCCCCTCCGGGCAGTGCTCGAAGGAGACGCGCACCCGCGGCGGCAGGGGCACGGTCTGCAGCAGCATCCCCAGCTCGCGCACGGCCCGTTCACAGTGGCGCGGGCTGAGGTGTTCCAGCAGCAGGGTGAGCGGCACGCCGTGGGCCTGGTCGACCAGCAGCCGCGCGCCGGCGCCACCGTCCCAGTGGCGGATCCGCCCCATGATGGCTTCGCGCCAGGAGCCGCCACCGCCGAGCCCGCCCGCCTGGGGGCCAGACAGGGGCATGCCGGCCGCGCGCTGCTGCGCGGGGCGATGCCCGGCGCGGCTCGGTCCGGTCGGCGCCCGCGCCAGGAAGCGCTGCAGGAAGGACGGGGTCCACAGCAGCAGCCCGCCGATGGCCGCGATGCTCCACAGGTCGATGAAGCGCAGCTTCTGCTCGATCTCCACCAGGTCGAGCGCATAGGGGGACATGCGGTCGATCTTCGTGAGGTAGAAGAGGACGCCCGCAGCGATGAACAGGAGAGTGCCGAGTGCTTGCATCGCGCCAAGGCTATCGTGCCGGCGTGGTCCCCGCGCAAGCCCGCCCCCGCACCCAGCAGGCGCTCGCCGCCTTCATCGGGCTGTGGGCGCTGGCCCTGGCGGGGTGCGCGGACACTGGTCCGGCCGCGGTCCCGGTGACGGCGCAGCAGGCGCTGCCCACGCCCGAACGCCGGACCCGCGTCGTCATGGTCGGCATCGACGGTGCCGACTGGGACAACCTCGACCCGCTCATCGACGCCGGGGGGCTCGACAACCTCGCCCACATGCGCCATGACGCCGCCTGGGCTCCGCTGCACATCGACAGCGCGGAGTCCCCGGAGAGCTGGACGACCATCGCCACGGGCGTGCACCCCGACCAGCACGGCATCATCGAGGACAAGCAGGGCCGCGGTGGCGTCTTCTTCGCCACGCCCGACATGCTGAAGCGCCACCGCCTCTGGGACATCGCCACCCGCTTCGACCGCAGCAGCCTGGTGTCCGGCTGGTGGGTGACCGGGCCGGCCTACCCCATCAAGGGGGTGATGATCGGACGTGAAGACAACAGCAGCTTCCCCGCCGGTGCCCTCGATGTCGGCGGTGCCGATCTCCGCCCCGCGCACGAAGCTGCCCAGCTCGATCGGCTGGGCCTGGGCCTGGTGCACAGCGGCGTGGTCCGCACCTGGACCGGGCGCCAGGACTTCGACCTCATCGCGCTGCCCTACTACGGCCACGACCAGGCGCTGCACATGCTCTACGCCGAGCACGCCGCCGCGCGGGACCCGGCCCTGGTCGCCGGGCTGCCGCCCGACCTCGCCGAGAACGTCCGCACCGCCGACGCCATCGTCAAGGAGACGGTCGCCCTGGCCGACCGGCTGGTCGGCGTCGCCCGACAGCTCGCCGGCGACGACGGCTACGTCGTCCTGTTCAGCGACCACGGCCACAGCCTCGCCCCCCACCCCGAGCGCCGCATCGCGCTGGCCCGGCGGGTCCTCGACGGGGCGCGCGGCACCATCGAACACGGCAGGGTGCAGCTCGACGGCGCCACGCTGTCGCTCGACGTCGACATCGAGCACCCCGACCTGCCCCCGCCGCTGGCCTACGACCTGCGCATGCCGCGCATCTTCGTGGAGGGCGACCCCGACGGCGCCGTCCGCAACAAGCTCCTCGCCCTGAAGACGGCCGCGGGCGATCCCCTACTGTCCCCCTACGGTACCGCCCTCCGCCCCTCGGCCGCCGTCCAGCAGGCCTGCCAGCGGGCCATCGGCCGCAAGGTCGAGCCCGCCTGGACCTGCTTCGTCAACACAGGCGCACACGACCTCGACGACCTCGGCATCTTCGCGGTGAGCGGGCCCGGGGTGCGGGCCGGCCGGGTGCGCAGCGACGTGGCCACCGTGGACATCGCGCCCACCGTGCTCTGGCTGATGGGGCTGCCCTACGCCGACGACATGGTCGGCCGCCCGCTGACCGTGCTGCTGTCCGACCCGCCGCGCCCGACCAGCGTCCGGAGCTATGAAGACGGTCGCCAGCCCTGGAAGGCTGCCGCTCCCAGCGTCCAGGACCCGGTGGAGGTGCAGGAGTGGCTGAAGTCCATGGGCTACATCCAGTGACCCGCAGCAGAACCTGCCGGCGCCCCTTGCTGGGGTTGCTGCTGCTGGCCGGCTGCGCCGGAGGCAAGGCCACGGACACCGGCGCGACAGCGGGGGACGGCGGTCTCTCCGATGGCGGTACGCCCGACGGCGGCGCGACAGACGGGGGCGAAGGTGACGGCGGCATCGACGATGGAGGTGCCACGGACGGCGGGGTCGACAGCAGCCCCGACCCATTCGACTTCACCGCGGTCACCGCGGCCCCTCGAGACGCCACCGTCGCGTCCGAGCCCCTGACCCTGTCGGGCTTCGACGGCAGCCTGGTCGCCACCGTCGAGGGCGGCACGCTCTCCGTCGACGGCGGTCCCTTCGACACCGCCAGCTTCACCGTCTCGGCCGGGCAGAGCGTCCAGCTCGCAGTCCACAGCTCGCCGCTGTTCGCCACCACGCAGACCGCCACTCTGACCGTTGGTGATGTCAGCGGCAGCTTCGCGGTCACCACCAGCGACCGCCCCGCCAGCAGCGCCGACTTCACCGTCGACCTCGACCTCGACCTGCTGCATGACATCGGCGGCGTGTCCGGATTCGACCGGCGCACCTGGATCAACGTCCACAGCAGCCACACCGACAGCGAGTGGGGCGGCGACAACTTCACCGACGACCTGATGGCGGACTTCCTCGCCGGCTACGACGTCTACATGGGGCGCGACACCGGCGGCATCACCTGGGTGCTCAACAACGTCGCCGAGGACCCGGACCGCCCCGGCTACGCTGACCCCGACTCGGTGTCCGCCATGGCCGCCGACATCGCCTGGGCCTACAACCAGCTCTCTGACGAACAACGCAGCTACGCCGCCCGTGAAGACCTCGTCGTCGGGGCCCAGGTGGCCCCCTTCTGGCCGGACGGCACCCTGACCAGTCCCTACCGGCGCTATGACGCCCCCGACCCGTGGGCGCTGTCCACCGCCGACACCGCCGACGAACCGCTGGGCACCGCCACAGGCGAGTTCATGGGCCAGTTCGTCGCCGACTTCTACGGCGATGACCGCCAGCCGCCGCCCGTCTGGCTGGAGGTCATGAACGAACCACTCTACACCCTCGTCGACGTCGGCACCGAAGACCCAATCGACATCTTCCGCTTCCACTCCACCGTCGCCGGCGTCGTGGCCGACTACGACGCCGACCTCCCTGTCGGCGGCTACACCGCCGCCTTCCCCGACTTCGACACCGACGACTTCGCCGGCTGGACGGACCGCTGGGGTCTGTTCATCGACACGACCGGCGCCGACATGGACTTCTGGTCGCTGCACCTCTACGACTTCCCGGCCTTCGGCGGGCTGCAGCAGTACCGCAGCGGCAGCAACGTCGAAGCGACCTTCGACCTGCTCGACCAGGCCGGCACCACCGAGCTGGGCGCCACCCCTCCCCTCGTGATCTCGGAGTACGGCGCCCAGGACCACGACGACTTCGGGGAGCCCTGGGCCCCCGAACAGGACTGGCTGTTCCTCCGTGCCCAGAACGCCCTGCTGCTCGGCTTCCTCCAGCGCCCCGACCTCATCGCCAAGGCCATCCCCTTCGTCCCCCTGAAGGCCGAGTGGGGTCGCTACAGCGACGGCGCGCCCTACTGGCCACGGCTGCTCCGCCAGGCGTCAGAGGGCGAGGGCGAGTCCGGCGAGTACTACGTCTACACCGAGCTGGTCCTGTCCTACGAGCTGTGGGAGGACGTCGCTGGCGACCGCGTCCACGTCCACGTCAGCGACCCCGATCTGCTGGCCGCGGCCTACGTCGACGGTGACCGCCTGTTCGTCGTCCTCCACAACCTCGACGACGACAGCCGCAGCGTCGAGCTGACCCGCTTCGGCGACGGAGAGGTCACCGCGACCGGCGCTGAGCAGCGCCTGCTGGCGGCCGTCGACGGCGCCCCCTCCCTCACCCACACCACCCTCGACAGCTTCCCGGACACGGTGGCGCTGGGCGGCGGCGCCACCGAGATCCTCGTCGCGAGCTTCGACGGCCCGCTCCTCGTCGACGGCGCCGCCACCGAGACGCGGACCTACGCCGCGTCGCGCCTCCAGCCGATCACGGCCGACGCGGAGCTGTCCTTCGCGCTGTCCGGTCTCGACCTCCCCGACGAGGGAGAGGCGACCCTGCGCATCGGCCTGGGCCGGGACCACGGCGCCAGCCTGCAGCCGATCCTGACCCTCAACGGCACGGCGGTCGACGTCCCGACCGACTGGCGCGGTGGTGAACAGGCGGACCGCGACCGCTTCTTCGGCGTCATCGAGGTGCCCGTGCCGCTGTCCCTGCTCGCGTCGGACACCGAGCTGACCCTGCGCTTCCCCGACGACGGCGGCCACGTCAGCTCGGTGGCCCTTCAGCTCATCGAGACCAGCCGGGCGGTGCAGCATCGCTGAGCGCTGTCGTGGACCGATGCTGCACCTCCGACGTGCTCCATGCTGTCCCTCCGAGGTGCTCCATGCTGTCCGCCGTCCTGATCGCGCCCGCCCTCGCCCCCCTCGCAGTCGCCGCTGAGTACCACGTCGCCTCCGGCGAGGCTCTCGACGCCACCGGCAGCGAGGCCGACCCCTTCCCCAGCATCCAGGCCTGCGCGGACGCGGCAGGGCCCGGCGACACCTGCGTGGTACACGGCGGCGTGTACCGCGAGACGGTGACGCCGCCGACCTCGGGGACGGCCGACGCCCCGCTGCGCTTCGTCGTCGCCGACGGCGAGCGGGCCATCGTCACCGGCCTGGACCGGGCGACGGGCTGGACCGACGAGGGTGACGGCCGCTGGTCGACCGCGCCCGGGGCCACGGTGCTCCAGCTCTTCGTCGACAAGCGGCCGGGCATCGAAGCCCGCTGGCCGTCGAGCGAGCCGGACTGGTTGCACCCGCGCCTGTCATCCATCGACAGCGTCACGCAGGACGGCGAGGGGCTGTGGACCGTCCACGACGCCGCCCTGACAGAGGGCGCAGCGTGGGTAGTTCCCGTCCGGAAGAGGCGGACCGAGCGGGCGACGGCTCCGACCGAGCCGACCGGGTTCGCAAGCCCGCAGGACTGGCGGAGTCAATTCAAGGGCTTGCGGGCCCCGCTCGGCGACGCGTCGGAGCCAAGCCCGCGACGGGAGCCGTTTCCGGACGGGAACTGGGTAGGAGGCCGGGCCTGGTACCTCCACGAGTACCGCTGGACCGCCGCGTCGGCGGAGATCGTCGCCGCCGGCGACGGCTGGCTGCAGCTCTCCGGGGTCGACGACAGCTACCCGCCGGCCGAGGGGAGCCCGTGGTTCGTGTATGGTCAAAGCGGCGTGCTCGACACCCACCGGGAGTGGCTGCAGGACGACGCCGGCACCGTGCACCTGGTGCTCGACGACGGTCCCGACGTCCACGAACTGGAGCTGCGCACCCGGCAGTGGGGCTTCGATCTCGCCGATCGCTCCAACGTCGAGCTCTCTGGCTTCGATCTGTTCGCCGCCAGCGTCCGCATGGGCGGCAGCGGCAACGTGCTGGCCGACAGCCGCGTGCTCTTCCCCGGTGTCTTCGACGACGCCAGCCCCTGGAGCCACGCCGACGGCGTGCTGGTGAGTGGCCACGACAACACCGTGACCGGCTGCGAGATCACCCACACCTGGGGCGACGGCGTCTCCCTGGACCGGTGGGATGCCTGGGACAACGTCATCGACGACAACATCATCACCGACGTGAACTGGCTGGCCGGCGGCGGCGCGGCCGTCAACAGCGACCACTCGCCCGGCAACCAGATCACGAACAACAGCATCGCGGACACCGGCCGGTCGGGGATCCTGCACCGCTGGGACAGCTTCGGCACCCGCATCGAGGGCAACGACGTCGCCGACTTCGGGTGGCCGACGCGTGATCTCGGCGGCATCTACACCTACGGCCGGGGCGCCGGCGAGCCGGTCACGGTGATCACCGGGAACCACGTCCACGGGGGGCGGGCCGACCGCTACGTGGACGGGATCTACGTCGACTCCTACAGCAACGACATCGAGATCACCCGCAACCTCGTGTGGGACGTCACCGTGGGCGTGCGGCTGAACGCGCCGGGCGACTCGATGCTGCAGGCCAACAACACGCTGTGGGACGTCGAAACCGCCAACATGACCTACGGCACCGAGGGCTGGCTGTTTGGGACGACCTCGGCCAACAACCTCTCCAACGACGACGCCTTCGTCGGCACCACGCTGGACGCGAACCTCGCGGTGGACGCCGACTGCTTCGTCGACGCCGACGGGCTGGACCTCGACCTCGCCGAAGGCTGTGCGGCCATTGACGCCGGCGTCGATGTCGCGGGCGTGACCGAGGGCTACCTCGGCGCCGCCCCCGACGTCGGCGCCTGCGAGCAGGGGGCAGGCTGCCCGAGCGCCGGCGCGTCGTGGACGGCAGAGGCCCGCAACTGGTACCCGCTCCAGACCGTGGGAGTGACCACCGACCTGAGCCTCGACCCCACCGGTGCCGTAGACGACGGCGCGCTGCTGACCGTGGGATCCGAAGACGGCAGCGGCGACTGGCGGAGCCTGCTGCTGTTCCCGCGTCCCGACCTGGAGGGAGGCCGCCTGGTGCGGGCCAGCCTGCAGTTCGAGCTGGTCGACACCGACCCCTATGGCTACCTGCAGCTCGGCCGGGTCACCGAAGCCTGGGACGCCGCCACGGCCGACCGGTCACTGGTCGACAGCGCCGAACCCCTGGCCTTCATCGCGATGACCTCGGACGGACCGGCCTGGGACGCCCCCAAACCCGGGACCTACAGCGTCGACGTCACCCGGACGGTGGCCGGCTGGGTCGACGGCAGCCTGCCCGTCGCCGGCTTCGCCCTGTCCGCGGCCGAGGGCTACAGCGCCACGCGCAGGGTGCTGTCCTCGTTGGAGGGGAGCGCACCGCCCCTGCTGGTGCTGGAGGTCGAGCCCGGAGAGGCCGGCGGCGACACGGGCACGCCCGGAGACGGCGGCAGCGACGATGGCGGCAGCGCCGACGGCGGCAGCGACGATGGCGGCAGCGCAGACGGTGGGAGCATCGACGGTGGCAGCACCAGCGACGGTGGCGCCGGGAGCAAGGACTCCGGCGGAGCGCCCGACAAGTCGGGATGCTCCTGCAGCAGCGCCAACACAGGCGGCGCCTGGCTGCTCCTGCCGGTGTTCGCAGCCCTGGCCACGCGGCGGCAGTCGCCCGGCATGGTCCGAGTTGCACGCCGACGACGCGTAAGAGGCTGACCCCCTTCCACGGCGCCCCGATGCTGATCCCCCTCGCCCTCGCCCTCCTCTCCTGCACCGGCAAAGACGGCGGTCAGCCCGCAGACAGCGGTCAGCCCGCCGACGACGCCATCGCCGTCGACCACCTCTTCGCCCTGCTCAACTGCGCCGAGGACGTGTTCGGCTTCTGCCCGGACGGCGACCCCGCCAGCTTCGACCGCGCGCTGTACCGCGACCTCTACGCCGATCCCTTCGGCCAGGGGCCGGCCCACGGCGTCTACCCCGACCGGGACGACAACCTCTACGCCGGCTTCGCCCTGCCCCAGTGCGAAGACTCCACGGTCGCCGACCCCGTCACCCTGGACAGCGACACCGATCCTGCCACCTGGGCCTGCCCCGACGGCAGCCCCTTCATCCGCTGCTCCGACGGCACCCGCCCGGTGGCCTGGCTCAACCCGGCCAGCGACCCCAGCTCCGACAAGTGGCTCATCCTGATCTCGGTCGGTGGTGCCGCCTGCTACGGCGACGACTGCGTCAACACCGCGGCCACCAACCTGCATCGCTTCAGCAGCCTGCTGGCGAAGGACGACACGCTCGCCGGAGACGCCACTTCGTCGGCCGGTCTGTTCGGTTTGAGCGACTTCGGCGACTACCACCGTCTCATCATCGACCAGTGCGCGTCGGGCGCGGGGATCGGTGACAGCCAGGACACCGCCCGCTACACCGACGAGACGACGGGGCTGACCTATGACGTCCCGGTCTTCTTCCACGGCAGCCGCATCATTCGCGCCGCCCTCGACCGCATCTTGAACGAAGCGCCCGTCTCACCCGCTCAGATCGTCTTCGCCAGCCATTCCAACGGCAGCCGCCACGCCTACCTCGAGCTGGACGAGTGGGCCGACTGGATCAACGACCACCCGCTGTCCAGCGGCCACGTCGACGTGCGCCTGCAGGCCAACAGCCTGGTCCACGATGGCATCGACGCCGCCACCTGCCGCGCCGACAGTTCGTGTACCGACTTCCTCGACGCCTTCCACCACGGCAGCGACGACTTCCTCGGGCTGTCCTCCACCGTGTCGGCCCCCGGCTCCACCGATCTGTCCACCATCTGCGACGACGACGGGGTCGGGCGGTGCCTCACCGACGACGACGGGGTCGTCTACGCCGAAGTCCCCGCGGACGGCGTCGCCATCGACTCGCTGGCCTTCCAGCCCGGTGGAGAGACCCGGGCGCTGCAGGACGCCCTCGGCACCCACAAGGACACCTCCTGCGTGGCCGCCCACCCCGACGACGACGACGCCTGCCTCGACGCCATGCACGTGCTGCTCTACCACATCGAGACACCCATCTACTTCGGACTGTCCGGCTACGACCAGTCCATGCGCAGCGGGAACGTCAGCCAGGCCAGCCCCGCCTACGAAGCCTGGTCGCTCGACGACTACCACGACCTGCTGCTGCAGTACACGCTAGCCCTGATCGACCGTGGCGGCGGCGAGAAGGACGCCGTGCGCGCCCCCGGCAACGGCGTCTGGGTCGACAACAGCGGCAATCACCAGGGTCCCACCAACGCCACCAAGATGAAGCGGACGCTCCTGCGCGACGACGGCGTCGAGCTGGCCATGTACGAGTCCATCCGCGCCTGGCTGGACGCCACCGACGACCACAGCCCTTACTGCATCTCGGATGGCGAAGCGCGGAGCAACCCCGACAACCCCATGAACACGTCGGCCGGGGGCACCCCCGTGTCCGCCGCCGACTGCTTCTGACGCGTGGTCGCCCGGCCGTCGGCCCGCGCCTACACCCCCGGCAGGACGCCAAACATGGCCGCCGCGGCGACAAGCCAGGCCGTCACCTTCCTTGACGCGGGGCCCGGCAGGGCGCGCACCATCACGGCGGGGTCACGGAACAGGGTGCGGAGGCCGAAGCGCAGGAGGCTGCCGCCAGCGAAGGCCCGCAGCGTGTCGACGATGCCGAGCACGGCCGAGCAGCGCCGCCGAGGCGTCGCCAGGTAGATGGGGTCCCAGCGATGGGGCCGCAGCCGGGCCTTGAAGGCTCGCACACCCTCGAAGCGGTACAGCGATGAGCCGAGGCGACGAGCGAAGCGCAGCCAGCCGTTGACGTCCCCCGACAGCGGCGCGAGGCCCAGTGTGGCGTAGGTGGCGCCATCGTCGGCGAGGTCGCGCATGGCGAGGTCGACGAGGAGGTCGGTCGTGCCGTTGACGGCGTCCGCGTCGCGCAGGAGGTGCTCGAAGAGCCAGCCCTGGCGGGCCGGGATGGGCAGGGTGATCAGCGCCGCGACGACCCGGCCCGGCCCGGCGTCGCCGCCGCCCGGCAGCTCGGCCACATAGAAGCGGCGATCCCGGGCGGCCGCGAAGATGTCGGGCTGGACCACGAAGCCCATGGTCGTCATGGCCCGGCTGTCCAGCCAGCGATCCAGCAGCCCCTGGAGCTGGGAGCGGAGGGGGCCGAGGGCTTCGGCCGCTGACACGCGCCGGACGCGCACGCCCTTGGCCCGGGCGCGACGGTGCTGTTCCCGCAGGCTGCGAGACGAGCGGACGGTGTCGGCCCAGCGCTGCGGGTCCCACACCGGCTGTTCCCCGACCAGCAGCGCGTCCATGCCGTGACCGTGTGCCAGGGCGGCTTCGGCGCCGAAGAAGGACGCCCGACGCCCCGCGGCCCGCGCCGCAGCCACGAAGCCAGCGACGAGCACGGGCACGTCGTCGGGAGCACACAGCGGTGCACCGGCGACGACCCAGGCGCTGCCGGTGTCCTGGTAGGCAACGCAGCCGCGGCCGCCGTCATCGAACCAGTAGGCGTAGCCGGGGCCCAGGACCTGCGCCGAGGTCGCGTTCCACGCGAAGGCCTGGATGAACAGGCGCGCCCGAACCCGGGGCGAGAGCGCCGCGGGGAGGTCCAGCAGGATGCGAGGTTCAGCCGACATGGACGCGCACGGTATCCCGACAACGACCGACCCTCGTGCAACGAGTTCGCAAACCAGGCGCACCGCGACGGATCGCCGCAGGCTGCCGAGGAACCGCTCGCCGCCGCCGCTTCAGCCAGCCAGGCTAGCCCGGCGAGAACATGAAGGGGTAGCTGACGATGACGATCCCTCCCCGCGGCTGCGGGAAGCGCATGCGCAGGAAGCGGTCGGTCATGCAGGACTCGACCGCGGCGCTGCCCAGGCTGCTCGACTTGATCTTCGCCTTGGACACGCCGCCGTCGCGGGCGATCACGAATTGGACGGTCACCTTGCCCGACAGGCCCGGATCGGCGGTCAGGGCCCGCTGGTAGCAGTAGCGGACCTGGTTCATGTGGCGCTTGACGACCGCGTCGATGAGGCTCTTGTCCAGCCCGCCGATGATGATCGGCTCGCTGCTCCGCCGCAGCATGCCCTCCTGGCGTGGCCCCAGATCGCCGCCGCCCTCGAAGTCTCCGACGGAGCCGTCGCCGCGCCCCCGGGTACCCGTGCCCGAGAACGACCCGATCTCGTTGCCACCACCGCCCGGGCCGGTGCCGCGCAGACCCAGCCCGGTGCCGAGCTGGACGCCCACGGCGCCGTGCAGCCCGCCGATCCCTGCGGTCAGGTCGCCGGACAGCCCCTGGTCAAAGACCCCGCCGAGGGCGCCGGCGTCGGCCAGCGCCCCGAGCACACCGGCGTCCTCGGCGATCTCCCGGTCGAGCTGCCGCTTGGCGAAGCGATCCCCCCGCGCCGTGCGCTTGCCCTGCTTGCGGCCGGCGCGCCCCTCGGGCTCCGGCGCGCGCTTGCCCTCGCGCGCGGCCTGCTGCTGCTCGGCGACGACCTGCGGAGCGGGCGGGGGTAGGGAGAGCATCACCTCGGCGATGCGGTCCGGGATCGTCACGGCGGTGTCCTGCACCGGCGGCGGCGACGTGGCGATGGCCACGCCCAGGAGGGCGGCCAGTGTCGCCGTGGACCCGAAGATCCCGACGAAGGGCAGGTCGACGCGGCCGTCGACGCGCCCGGCCACTCTCGCCCCCGGCGCCACGAGCCGCAGGATCAGCCGCGCCGCCCCGCGCCGCAGCACGAGCCGGTCGCCGGGGAGCAGCGCCACGGCCACGCGCACGTCACCCTCGGGGCGGCCCTCGGCACAGACCTCGGAGAGCGCGACGCGGTCCGGCCCGCGGCCCCGCCACCCGGTCCAGCGCCGGTCCACCAGGATCTCGGTGCTCCCCTCGGCGAAGTCCACCACCGGCTCGCCGAGCCAGGTGTAGGCCTCGCCCTTCCCGGGAGGATCTGCGGGCGAGATGTGCCGCACCTCGACCACGATGTCCTGCCACACCTCGACCAGCTCCAGGACAGGCGGACCGTCGGTCTCGGCGCGCGGGTGGCGCGTCGTGGGCGGACGCTGTCCCCCGAGGGCGGCGATGATCTGCTCGACGACGGGGTCGTGCAGTGTCTCGGAGAAGGGTGGGGTGGAGCGGCTGGACCCGGACATGACTCCTCCTCTGTACGCCATGTGCGCGCACAGGAAGCTTCTGTGCACTGTGTTCGTGCACGGTTGATGGCGGTCCCGGCGGCGGACCGCGCCGGGCATGTCCGCTGCGACCCCGGTGCCCGCCTTCGGTTCTCGGGCCAGACCAGCTCTTGCAGATGCCTGACCACCCGCTTGCAGCCTCCTGACGACTGCAAGCTCTCCGTCAACCGTTCAGGCAGGCCGGAACCGGAGCCCGGTCCTCACGGTCCGGGCGCGCCCGGGGCCTCCACCGGGCTGACGTAGCCAAAGGCCGTCGACAGCGGCGCCTCCACGCGCCACGGCACCGCCAGGTCCTCGTCCACCACCTCGATGAGCCCCGCCGAGCCCCAGCTCACCAGCCGCAGCCCGTCGTCCAGCAGCCGGACCTCTCCCGGGCCGAAGCAGTACAGGGAGGGATCCGGCCGGTACTCCCACACCCGCTCGGCGAGGTGTCGCTCGAAGTCCAGGGACAGCTCCACCACCCGCGAGGACTGCTCGGCGGGGTCGCCGTTGTCGAAGACGAGGAGTCGGTCCTCGGCGACCAGCTCGAACTGGTGCTGCTCGGTGAAGGCCGCGCCCTCGCCGAATTCAAAGACCGACCGTTCGCCGCCGATCTCCCAGACGGGCTGGCGCGACACCGAGTCGATCTCGACGATGGTCGACAGGTTGCGCATTCCGAGCCGCAGGCGGCGCGTGTCCGGATCCCAGTCCAGGGCGTTGGCGTGGGTCCAGTCGGCACCGGTCTGGTCAGGGTCGGGGCTGTCGTGCTCCCAGACACTCCAGACGGGGGCCATGCTGCCGTCTGGGTCCCGGCGGATGAGCTGGTCGCCGTGCACCTCGACGCCGTCGACGACGACGGTGTCGCCGGCGATGTAGACGATCTGTTCCTCGCCGGTCTGGACGAAGTCGTGGTGGCCACCTTGGAGGTTGAGCACCTCGATCCCCATGCCGCTCCAGGGGATCCGCAGCAGCGCCGAGGTGTCCTGCGTCAACGCGTCGTCGGAGGGCTGCGACAAGGCGAGCACGCCGCTGCCGTCGCGGTCGGGGTGGGCGCGGATGACGAAGTGATCGGCCAGCGGCGTGTCGACCCACCACACGATGTCGCCGTCGGGATCGAGCAGGACGATGGTCGAGGGCCGCGTCAGCAGGGTCGTCAGCACAAAGCCCGGTCCACGGCCGCTGCCGTCGCGTTCCACGGTCAGCGCCGGCAGTGATGAGGGCAGCGCGCCGGCCGAGAACGTCGACTCCCC
This sequence comes from uncultured Enterobacterales bacterium, assembly GCA_964599085.1. Lineage (GTDB taxonomy): Bacteria > Myxococcota_A > UBA796 > UBA796 > UBA2385 > J125. The sequence goes on from CAZRFD010000002.1 coordinate 139,385, forward strand.
CAGCAGCAGGTCGCCGCCGTCGAGCTGCCCGTAGGCGCGCACGACGTAGTCGTGGCCGGGCTTGGGTCCGACGACCGAGGCCTGCCAGATCCCGTCGACGAGGGTGGCGGGGACGCTGCCGCCGGGCTCACCGGCGAGCCCCTCGTACTCGACCCGAGCGTCGGTGGCGCCGATGCTGGCCCACCCGACCTCGGCCACCGAGGCCACCTCGGCGCTCGGCTCCACCGTCAGCTCGACAAGGTCGCCAGTACCGCTGTCACCGGTGCCGCTGTCGACGGCGCTCGCCCGGCGGTCGGTGCAGGCCGGGGCGAGTGGCAAGCAGAGCGTGACGCGGAGGATGGCGGCGCGGGGGAACACGAGGCGACCGTAGCGGCACGATCGTCGACCCGCCTGAGACAAGCCGACCCGCATGCTAAGTGGAGGCCCACGCAGACGAGGAGAGCCGACCTGTGACCCCGCTCCTGCTCCTGACCACGCTGTGGGCCTGCACCGTCGCCGACGACACCGGCGACGACGCCGGCTGTGACGCCAACTCCGACCTCGAAGCGCAGACCAGCCAGCTCATCAACGACCACCGGGCGTCGCTCGGCCTCGTCGAGCTTGAGCTGGACCCCTGCGTCTCCGAGCTGGCCCGCCAGCACAGCGCCGACATGGCCGATGGCACCGTGGAGTTCGGGCACGACGGCTTCGAGGATCGCGTCGCGCTGATCTTCGAGCAGATCCCCGACGCCCAGGCCGCCGGCGAAAACGTCGCCATGAACCTCGGCTACGCCGACCCCGCCGGAGCGGCCGTCCAGGGCTGGCTGGACAGCGATCCCCACCGAGAGAACATCGAGCTGCCCGACTTCGACCTCACGGGCATGGGGATCGCCGTCGACGGTGACGGCGCCTACTGGTTCACCCAGCTCTTCGTCGACCGACCGGGGCAGTAGCCCCAGCAGGAGCCGCCATGTCCGTGCTCGAGATCGTCCGGATCCCCGTCCTGCGCGACAACTACGTGTGGCTGCTGCACTGCCCGCAGACCGGCGCCACGGCCGTCGTCGACCCCGCGGTGGCCGACCCCGTCGACACCGCCCTGCGGGACCGCGGCTGGGCCCTCTCCGCCGTGCTGAACACCCACCACCACATGGACCACGTCGGCGGGAACCTCGATCTCAAGCGACGCCACGGCGCCACCGTGGTCGGCCCGGCCGCGGACGCCGACCGCATCCCGGGCATCGACGTGCAGGTAGCCGACGGCGACACCTGGTCCCTCGGCGGTGCCCAGGCCCGGGTGTACTTCGTGCCGGGCCACACCCGCGGCCACATCGCCTTCTACTTCGCCGAGAGCCAGGCGCTGTTCTGCGGGGACACGATGTTCCTGATGGGCTGCGGGCGGCTGTTCGAGGGCACGCCGGCGCAGATGTGGGACAGCCTGCAGCGCCTGCGGGCCCTGCCCGACGACACGCGGGTCTACTGCGCCCACGAGTACACGCAGTCCAACGCGCGCTTCGCCCTGCAGGTCGACCCCCACAACGACGCCCTGCGGCGACGCGCCCACGCGGTCGAGACGGCCCGCCGCCACGGAGAAGCCACGGTCCCTGGGCTGCTCGGCGACGAGAAGGCCACCAACCCCTTCCTGCGCGCCGACCAGCCGGCCCTCGCCCACGCCGTGGGCCTCGAGGGCGCCGATGCGGCCACGGTCTTCGGCGAGCTTCGCCGCCGCAAGGACATCTTCTGACCGGCACCTGCTGACCGGCCCCTCGTGACGAACGCCGACAAAGCCCGCTGAGGGGTGACGGACGCTCGCAGCCGGGCCCCTCTACCTTGCGGGCGTGATTGCCGGCTTGTCTCCCCCGAGCATCGCCACGCCTGTGGCGGACTCGCCCGCTCCTGTCCCGCGGCGCCCGCCCCTGGTCGCCCTGGCGATGACGGCCGTGCTCGCCGTCGCGGGTACGGCCCAGCTCGCCGGCCAGCTCGGCGTCCCGCTGCCCGCCACCGCCCAGCGGCTCTTCGCCGACGGCAGCGTGGGCTACGACGAGCTGCTCATGGACGGCGGCTGGCTGCGCCCCTGGGCCAGCCAGCTCGTCCACGGCGGGCCTGTCCACCTGCTGCCGAACCTCGCGGTCGTCGCGGTCATGTCGTGGCGGCTGGAGCGCGGCCTGGGGCCGGCGGCCCTGCTGGTGGTGGCAACCGCGTCCGTGGCCGCTGGCACCCTGGGCATCGCCTGCTTCGAGGACCTGCCGGCGATCGGTGCGTCGGTGCTGGCCTTCGGCCTGTGGGGGGGTGTGCTGGCCATGGCCTTCCGGTCCGAAGAAGACATCGGCGTCCAGGGGCGGTCGGCCCGCCACGGCCTGGCCACCCTGCCGCTGCTGGCCCTGCTGTTTGCGGCCTCCCTGCTGTCGCCGGGCACGACGCTGGTCGGCCACGTCTGTGGCCTGCTCGGCGGGACGGCGGCGACCGTGCTGGTCCCCGCCGAGGCGGGACTGGGCGGGGCGAAGCGTGCGCGCGCGCTGGTCGGCAACCTCGCGGTCGCGCTGATCCTCGCGCTGGCCCCCGGCGTGCTCGGCGCTACCGCCGGGCGGCTCCCCGCGCTGGCCGGCTGGCCCCGGGTCGCCCAGCCCGTGGACGGCACCGACGCCGCGCTGGCCCTGCCCGTGCGCATGCTCCGACACCCGACCACCGTCGCCGAGCTGCCCGCCTGGCGCACCACCAACAACAGCGCGGCGGTGCTCTACGCGGGCATCAGCGGCGAGGCATCCCCCGAGCCACCGCTTCAGGAGGAGTCGACCGGCATCCTCGTGCCTGACGAGCCGGCGGGGCGCTGGCCCGGCTGGCGGGATCGGGCCTGGCGGGTGGTCGACCCCAACAGCGGCCAGACCATCGACCGGTTCGAGGAACACCTGCGTTCCACGCCCTCCGGCACCCTGCGCGTGGGCTGGCGCCTGGGGACGGCCACGTCGCGCAACCGGGTCGCCCTCTTCGAGAGCGTCCTCGCCCCGCTCCACGCCGACGCGGCAGCCGGGGGTGCCGATCCGCGCTGACGGCAGCGGGATAGCCGGCGGCCATGCTGCTGCTCCTCCTCGCCTGTGCCACGACTCCCGCCGTTCCACCCGCCGACGCCGCCGCGCCCTCGGCGGTCGTCGGCATGGAGTCCCCCGTGCCCTTCACCACACCTGAAGAAGCCACCGTCGCCGTCGGCCTGTACCGGGAAGCGGCGAAGAGCACCGTCGGCTACGAGCGCCTGCGCTACCTCTCCGACCACATCGGCCACCGCATCAACGGCAGCCCGCAGCTCGATGACGCCATCTCCTGGGCCCACGACGAGCTGAAGGCCGATGGCTTCGACGTCCGCCTCCAGCCGGTCGAGGTGCCCGTGTGGGTGCGGGGAGAGGAGCAGCTCGACCTGCTGTTCCCCGTGACACGCCCGCTGGAGGTCCTCGGCCTCGGGCGGACCGTGGCGACGCCGCCGGAGGGCATCGAGGCGGACGTGGTGGCCGTCGACTCGCTGCAGGCCCTCGACGCGCTGCCCGACGACGCAATCGCTGGGCGCATCGTGCTCTTCGACACCCCCTTCACCACCTACGGCGAGACGGTGCAGGTCCGGGTCAAGGGCCCCGACGTGGCCGCCGCCCGGGGTGCTGTCGCCGTGCTGATCCGCTCGGTGACCTCGCAGAGCCTGGGGGCCGCCCACACCGGCACGCTGCACTACGCAGGCGACGTCGACCCCATCCCGGCCGGCGCGCTGACGGTGGAGGACGCGTCCTGGCTGCACCGGCTGGCGCGCGACGGGGTGACGCCGCGGGTGCGGCTGAGGCTGTCGGGGCGGGAGGCGGCGCCCGCGCCCTCCGCCAACGTCATCGCCGACCTGCCCGGGGGGGAGCACCCCGAACAGGTGGTCGTGCTGGGCTGCCACATCGACTCCTGGGACGTCGGCCAGGGGGCCCAGGACGACGGCGTGGGCTGCCTCATCGTCTGGGAGGCAGCCCGGCTCATCGCCCGGCAGCCGTTTCGGCCACGGCGGACCGTGCGGGTCGTGCTCTACACGTCCGAAGAGGTCGGCGGGCAGGGCGGCGACGCCTACGCCGCGGCCCTCGACGACGACGCCGTGGCGGGCCACGTCGCCCTCATCGAAGCCGACACCGGCAACGGGCGAGCCACCGGCTTCCGCACCGAGCTGCGGACCGAGGACGCCGAGGCGCGCGCGCGCTTCGACGCGCGCCTCGCCGCGCTCTCCACGATGCTCGCGCCGCTTGGGGGCGGCGACCTGTCCGAGGGCTACGCCGGCACCGACATCGGGCCGGTCATGGCGCGCGGGCGCCCAGGGCTGGGGCTGCGCAACGACCTGTCCACCTACTGGCCCATCCACCACACGCGCGCCGACAGCTTCGACAAGGTGGACCTCGCCGACATGCAGCACAACACCGGCCTCGTCGCCGCGGCGGCCTGGTGGCTGGCCGACACCGAGGAACCGCTGGTGCCCTGACCCGCATTGCCCGACGGGAAGAACAGGCCACGGCTGGTTAGGCGGCCCCCGAAAGCGACCAAACGGGTCCGACTCATCGCGAGTAAGCCGTGCTCTCCGCCATCGTCATCGCCATCGTCGTCGTCGCCGTCTTCGGCCCGACCATCAAGCGCACCCTCGACCTCAAGGACCCGCCGCTGGCGGCCTGGCCACTGATGCTGCTGGCCGCCGCGTCGCCCGGGGTCATGGGCTACATCGTGCTGCACCCCAGCGCGCCCGTCGCCGAAGCCGACATCTCGGCGCTGAGCGACGACGTCGTGCTGGAAGCGCCGCCGCACCACTCGATCCTGGTGACGGCCAACCTCGCCGAAGACCCCAAGGGCAACAGCGCCAACAAGACCGACTACGCGCTGGCGCTGTCGGGCCCGGGCTGGGCGGACAAGGCCACGGGCGAGATCCGCCGCAAGGTGGACAACGACGACGACGTCGACGTCGACGTCCTCGACGGCGAACAGCTCAGCGAGTCCGGCCGCCGCCGCAACGGAAAGTGGGGTGAGGACCTCGAGCAGCGCTTCGATCTGAAGGGAGAGGGGCCCGTCAAGATCGAGGTGACCAACTACAACGGCGAAGCGGCCAGCAGCCTGCACATCAAGGTCATCAAGTCGCCGCCGCCCTCGTGGATGCTGTGGATCAGCGGCCTGCTGCTGGGCACGGCGGCGCTCGTGGTGGAGATCCGCCGCGGCCCGACGCAGCTCGCCGGCGACGTCGCCATGGTCGCGCTGTACGGGGTGTTCCTGCGAGACGGCGTCACGCCCATCGACTCCTTCCAGCGAGTGGCCTTCGCCGCCGCCCCCGCGGCCCTCGTCGGCTGGGGGATCTTCGCGAGCATCGGCTACCTCGTGGACCGCAAGCGGGCCCGCGAAGCCAAGAAGGAAGACCGCGAGCGCAGAATGCAGGAACAGAAGCAGCTCGAAGAAGCCCTCCGCCAGCGGCGCCGCCGGTGATCCTGGTCGTCGCCGCCGTCGCCGAGGAGCTGGGCGACCTCCCCGGCCGCACGGTCGGCATCGGCCCGGTCGTCGCCGCCGCCAACGCCTCGCGCATCCTCGGGCAGCTCCAGCCGGACGCCGTCGTCCTGGTCGGCACGGCCGGCAGCTACGCCGGTGGGCCGCCCATCGGCACCGCCTGCGCCGCCCGCCAGGTCGGCCTTGCCGACGGCGCCGCCATGATGGGGCTCGGCTACGTCCCGCGCCCACCGGCCCCCGTGCGCTGCGACCCCCGCCTGCTGGGCCTGGCGCCGGATCTCGTCCGGGTGGACGTGCTCACCACCGGCGGTGTCTCCACCGACCCGCTGCTGGCCCAGCGCATGGCCGACACCTGGCAGGTCGAACACCTCGAAGCCTTCGGGGTCGCAGCCGCCTGCATCGCCCACGGCCTGCCCTTCCTCGCCGTGCTGGGCATCGCCAACCGGGTCGGACCGGACGCCCATGCCGAGTGGCTGACCCACCGCAACGCCGCCCAGGCCGCCGCCCGCGCCGCTGTGCGGGCCATGCTCGCCGACCAGCCGCTGGCCGGACGCTGACCCAGCGCCAGCCGCCGACGGCGGGCCTATAGTGTGGAGCCGACCGACGAGGCGCCCGTGTCCCTGACCCTGCTGATCCTGCTGTCCGCCTCCCCCGCGACCGCCCAGGTCACCTCCAGCAGCAACCTGCTGCCGGTGTGGTCCTATGACAGCTACCCCGACGGCATCGAGCTCGACGGCATCGGTGGCTGGCACAGCGGCTACGCCGACGACCCGTGGGAGGGCTACCACAGCAACAGCGCGGGCATCAATTTCGCCAAGTCGCTCACCGACGACAACGGCGGCAGCTTCGGGTCCGGTGACGCCGCCGACAACTGGCTGGTCAACGACAGCGCCGCGGTCCAGGACGGCGCCGTCGCCTCGATCTTCTACACCGAAGACGACGACACCATCGGCCTGGTCTTCGGCTGGGTGGACGCCACCAACTACTACGTGCTCATGCTCTGCGGGGACGGGCGCGGGGCCGGGGGCAGCAACCCCTTCCAGGACGGCAACTGGTCGGGCATCGTGCGGATCCGTAACGGCAGCGCGGAGATCCTGGCCGAGTCCGGCGACACCTACAACGCCGGCGACATCCAGGCATTCGCCATCGCCGTCGATGACGGGGCGATCCGGGCGCTGGTGTGGCCGGACCCCAGCGTCGAAGGGACTCCCAGCATCACGCTGGAAGCCTCCGACCCCGACCCGATCCCCGTGCCTGGGCGGGCGGGCTTCTATGCATACGACGCCGGCGACAGCGGCAGCAGCAGCAGGGCACTCTTCGGCCCCATCGAGCTTCTTGGCTTCGACGACGACGGCGACGGCGTCATCGACGACGACGACAACTGCGAGTTCGTCTCCAACGCCGACCAGGCCGACCTCGACGGCGACGGCATCGGCAGCGCCTGTGACGACGACGAACCGACGGGCGGCGACGGGGGCGGGACGGACGGCGGCGCCGGTGACGGCGGGGGATCCGATGGCGGCGGCGGGGATGGCGGCCTGTGGGGCGGCGGCGACGACACCGGCACGACAGGAGCGAGCGACAGCGGCGGCGTCGGTGGCTCGGTGGACGGCAAGCTGACCACCTGCCAGGGCTGCAGCAGCAGCGCGACCGCTCCGGGCGGCCTGCTCGGCGGCCTGCTCGGCGTCCTGGGCCTCGTCGCCCTTCGCCGGCGAAGCGACGACGCGCCCACCGGCGGTTAGCCGACCCCCCGGGGCGCCGCGGCGGTGCGGGGCCCGCTCCACCGGGAGAGCGCATGCGCTGGACCGACTGCCGGGTCGTCGCCTTCGACACCGAGACGACGGGGCTCAAGCCCTTCGACGGCGACCGCATCATCGAGTTCGGCGCGGTCGAGCTGCGGGTGGGCGCCGACATGCGGGTCCACGGCGTGAAGCGCCACGACTTCTTCATCAACCCCGGGATCCCCATCCCGCGCGAAGCCAGCCGGATCAGCGGGATCACCGACGACGACGTCGCCGACGCCCCCCCCTTCGAACGCAAGGCCGACGAGGTCCGCCGCCTGCTGGGCGACGCCATCCTCGTCGCCCACAACCTCGCCTTCGACCTCGCCTTCGTGCGCTCCGAGCTGCAGCGCGCCGGCAGGGAGTGGCCCAAGACCCGGGCAGAGGTCGACACCCTGCCGCTGTCCCAGCGGGTGCTGTCCCACATGCGGCAGCACAAGCTCGGCATGATCTGCCACGAGCTGGGCGTCGAGCTGGTGGAAGCCCACCGCGCCAGCAACGACGCCGAAGCCTGCGGCCGGGCCTTCGTGGAGATGGCGCGGCGGCACGAGGGCCCCGACGACCTGGATGGCATGGTCGACTGGGCGGACGCTGTCAGCCCGCCACCGGCCACCGGCCACCTCGCCCTCGGCGACAAGGGCGTGCCCGAGTTCCTCGTCGGTCCCCACGCAGGCAAGACGGTCGAACAGCACCCCGACCACCTGCAGTGGATGCTGATGGCGCTGCAACGGGTCGACGGCGCCTGGCAGCCGCGCTTCCCCGAAGCGCTGCGCCGGTGGGGCCGGCGCTACCTGCGGGCGCGCATGTCGGGGCGGGCGCGGGCCTCGGCCAAGGGCGGCGCGTCAAGCGACTGGAACATCGATCCCTCGCCGTGGCGTCTGGAGCGGCGCGGGAGTGCGGGACGATGAAGCGGGTCCTGGCGCTGCTGCTTGCCGGCGTGGGGCTGACGGCCTGCCCCAAGACCAGTGACACCGACCTGGTCCACCAGCTCGACCGGGAAGTGCTCGCGCTCAAGGAACGGAACAAGGCCCTGCAGGGACAGCTCGACCACTGCAGCGAGGGCGAGCTGGACACCGAACTGTACGCCCAGCTCAACCAGGTGTTCTCCGGTACGGAAGTGCAGGTCGGCCGCCAGGGCAGCCGGGCCATGGTCGTCATCCCCGGCGAGCTGCTGTTCTCCCCCGGCAGCACCAAGGTCCGCGAAGAGTCGAAGATGGTGCTCGACCTGCTGGCGACGGCGCTGCAGATCCACGAAGACGCCCAGGTGTGGGTGATCGGTCACACCGACGACGACCCGCTCACGGGCTCGCTGCGCCGGCGCTATGGCGACAACTGGGGTCTGTCCACAGCCCGGGCGCACGCCTTCATGCAGGTGCTGGTGTCCGACTTCGACATCGCCTCGGATCGCTTCACCATCGCCGGCCGTGGCCCCAGCGAACCCCTGGCCAGCAACGACACGCCCGAGGGTCGGGCGCTCAACCGCCGCATCGTCGTCGTCGTCGGCCCCCCCGAAGAGCAGCCCCGGCTGCGGTAGGATCGCCGCCTCCCTGGAGGCGCCGTGATCACGCTGACCGCCCTGCTGCTGGCCTGCTCCCCGCAGTCCGACGACACCGCCACCACAGCCGACTCCGGCGGCGACACCGCCGTCGACACCTGCCAGGCCACCGCCCGCGGGACGCTGCCCGCCGACACCGTGCAGCTCTCCTGGGACGACGGCGACAGCCGCGGGTCGCTGCGGACAGAGGACTGGGCCATCGGCGACTACGTGCTGGGCGAGTCCAAGTCCCACGAGTGGGTGCGCTTCGAGCCCGCCGTGGACACCACGATCCACGGGGTGAGCGCCCAGGTCGTCGGCCTGCCCGACAACCCCGACGCCCTGGTCACCCTGGCCCTGTACGACGACTTCGGTTTCAACGGCTTCGACGCCTGGTGGCCGGAACCGCTGTGGGAGGGCAGCCTGTGCGCCAAGGACCTGGTCGAGGGGGAGTGGGCGACCTGGGTGCTGGACGAACCGATCACCGTCCCAGCCGGCAGCCTGGTCTACGCTGGCCACCCGCGCTTCGGCGCCGACGACGTGGCGATCCTGTTCGACGACGCCAGCCAGGGCGATGGGAGCTGCGCGACGTGGGACGACTGCCACAGCGCCGTCAACCTCCCCGACGCCACCAGCATCACCCTGTCCGGCGTCACCTACACCTTCTGGAAGGGCTACTCCGGCAGCCTGCCCCGGGACTACCTGCTGCGGCTCGATGTGACGCAGGACGACGCGCCCGCCGCTGACGACCTCGTCTTTTCGCTGGACGCCGACAAGCCCTTCGGCAGCCGCCAGGCCTGGGGCGACTACGACAACGACGGCTTCGAGGATCTGTACCTGCCCGGTGCGCTGTGGCACAACGACGGTGACGGCGGCTTCACCGACGCCACCGACAGCAGCGGCATGGCCGCCATGGGCATCGCCTCGTCGGGCGGCGTCTGGGGCGACTATGACAACGACGGCTGCCTGGATCTGTTCGTCTTCGCAGAGAGCTACAGCGCCGGCGACAGCCTGCTGCACAACGACTGCGGCGGCGGCTTCACCGACGTCACCCTGACCGCCGGCATCGACGACGTCCAGGACTACAACCTCGACTGTGATGGCGAACACGCCCCCAGCCCGGCGGCCGCCTGGTGGGACGTCGACGCCGACGGGCTGCTGGATCTGTACGTGTCGAACTTCATCTGCTGGGACGCCTACAGCTACTACGTCGACCAGCTCTGGCACAACGAGGGCGACGGCAGCTTCTCGGAGTGGACCGAGGGCCATGGCCTGACCAGCAGCAAGATGGCGTCGCGCGGGGCCAACCCCATCGACGCCGACCAGGACGGTAACGTCGACCTCTTCGTCCACAACTACGTGCTGCAGCGCAACCTCTTCTACGACAACCTAGGGGACGGCACCGTCGACGAACAGGCGCTGGCCGCCGGGCTCGGCGGCGAAGCCACCAGCGTCGGCCTGGCCAGCTACTACGGACACACCATCGGCAGCGCCTGGGGCGACCTGGACGGAGACGGCGACTTCGACCTCATCGCCGCCAACCTCGCCCACCCCCGCTACTTCGACTTCAGCAACAAGACCCAGGTCCTGATCAACGACGGCACAGGTCTGTTCACCGACAACGCCGGAAGCTGGGAGCGCCCCTATAGCGACAACGGGCTCCGCTACCAGGAGACCCACTCCGTGCCCACCCTGGGCGACTTCGACAGCGACGGCGTGCTCGACCTCGCCATCACCGCCGTCTACGACGGCCGTCCCACCGACTTCTACTGGGGTGTGGGCGACGGCAGCTTCACGCCGGCCTGGGCCGGGTCCGGCATCACCACCACGAACGGTTGGGGCATGTCGGCTGGCGACGTCGACAACGACGGCGACCTCGACCTCGTCACCAGCGGCGGCTTCTTCGTCAACCAGCACCCCCAGGGCCACTGGCTGCAGGTGCGCGTCCTCGGCGACGTCGACAGCAACCGCGCCGGCATCGGCGCCATCGTCAAGCTCACCGACGGCGACGGCACCGTTCACGTCTCCACCGTCCAGGGCGGGACCGGCCAGGGCGAACAGGACAGCATGGTCCTGCACTTCGGCCTCGGTGACGTCGCCACCGTCACCAGTGTCTCCGTCTCCTTCGTCGGCGGCCGCAGCATCACCCAGGAAGGCCCATGGGACGCCGATCAGCGCCTGTGGATCAGCGAGAGCGGCCGGGTGGCGACGGGGGTGGGGGTGCCGGAGTGGTGGTGAGGGTGAGGGTGAGGGGGGCGTGTTGCTGTTCGTGGTATCGTCGGCGGCGACTCGGAACCCCTGACCCCATCCTTGCGGGGAGGTCGTCGTGGTCGATATCGAAGAACAAGTCCGGCGCCTGGAGGCGACCCGAAGCTGGTCCGCGCGCCACCTCCTGCTGTGGGAGGCGACGGATCTCTACGGCTACATCCTGGAAACCCAGAGCCTCAGCGTCGTCCGCGGCGCCAGCGTTCTGCTGGAGCTGTTCTGCGAACACCTCGACGATGTGCTTGGCAGCGCCGGGATCAACCAGGCGGACTACGCCCCGATCCAGGCCGCTGCAAGCAAGATCGTGCTCGTCGTCAAGGACGAATCCGTGGCCGGGCAGATCGGAACAGCGCTGTACCACCGCTTCCAGCAGGCGCCCTTCCGCGGAACCAGCGGCTGGGTCTCGGCGCCGCTCCATGCAGACCGCGCCGCCGCGCAGATGGCGGATCTGTCGGCGCGCCTCGTGCTCCAGCGCATGCGGCAGCTCGATGTCGACACCGGCGGCTACCCAGCCCCCCATGCCCCCGGAATCGACGGGCTCGACCCCATCGACGGGGTCCGGCTGGTCCCCAGGGACGCCCACGTCACGCAGACGCGGACCGCCCCCGACGGCGTGGGTATGCGGCTTGGCGACCACACCCGGGCGGCATTCCACGTGGGCCAGCAGCACCGCTTCGGCCTGGCGGAAGCGCTCTACGCCCGGTGGTGCGTCCGCAACCAGCAGCCGTACGCCGGGTCGACATGGACCCTGACGCAGTGGGGAGCGCTGGCGAACGCACAGCCGGCATCGGGCCCCTTTCCCCAGGGCCAACACTTCCTCCAGGACTTCCAGGCGCTGGGGCAGGCCAGCCGGCTTCCCGGCTACATCGCGGTGCTGGAAGCCGACGGCAACGGCTTCGGCAAGTGGATGGCGCAGTTCTCGACGGTCGACGACATCGCGCGCGCCAGCGCCGTGATGCAGGCGGCTGTGATGGATGCGCTGGTGACCGCCCTCTCCCCCGAGCTGCACCGGATGCACGCGGCGGTGCCCCTCCGTGATGCAGACGCCACCCAGGAAGCCCAGCTCATCGTGAACGCTGGCGACGAATTCGTCCTGGTGCTGCGCGGCGACCGGGGGCTGTCGGCTGCGCACGCCTTCCTCGACGCCTGGCCCGACGCCGCCAGGCAGGCCGCGCAGACCTACGACCTCCGGTGTGACACGCCACTGCACACCCGCGGCTTCGGCCTTGGGCTGGTGATCAGCCACGCGACCACGCCCATCCAGCATCTCCGCGACGCCGCGCACGAGCTGGTGAATGCGGCCAAGAGCGCTGCGAAGAACGCCGAGAAGAAAGCTGAGGAGAACGCCGAAAATGACTCTGACTCCAACATACCCGACGGCGCGGCGCCCTCGACTTCACCCCATAGCGCCCTGGACTTCGCCCTCCTCAAGAGCCACGACGTGCCGCCGGATGGGGTGTTGAGGGAGCGCGAACGCTGGCTGACGTCGCCCGGAACGGAACGACACATCCAACGCCCACCGCGTTCTCCAGAGGATCTGTCAGCGCTGGTCGCCCTCGCCCGCCACCTGCACGACAGCGGCTTCCCCGCTCGCCAGCTCGAACGCCGGGTTGCCTGGCTGAGCGGCCCCTGGCTGGAAGGCAACGCTGCGTGGAAGGACCATCCACCGTGGTCGCCGGACGCCAAGAGCATCGTCGACGAAGTAGACGACGAGCAGTGGGTCCGTTGGCTATGCGACGCGACAGACCACGCGCTCTTCGAGCTGCGCGAGCTTCTCGACCTCGTCGCGGTGGAGGGTCGGGGCAACCCAGCACCTGAACAAGGGGGGCAGCCATGACCACCCTGCATGTCACCCTGGTGACCGAGGGTCCGGTGCTCAGCGCCGGGCTCGGCGCCGACCTCGTCGGGCTGGACGCGACCATGCGCCGCGACGGCGCAGAGCGTGCCGTGCTGCCCGGCAGCCACATCCGCGGGCGGGTCCGTGAAGCGCTGGGAGAGCTGCTCGCCACACTGGAGGGCATCGACGATCCGGTGACGGTGGAGGGCAAGCTGGCGCCGCTGTTCGGGGGCGCGCCGGGAGTGGACGGCGGCGGGCCAGCCAGCGCGCTGCTGTTCGGCGATCTGACGGAGGGCGGCACGTCCGCGGCGCAGACCCGGTCCGCCGTGCTCACGGAGGAGGCGCTGGACCCGCGGAAGAAGCGGGGGCGCCGACGCGCCGAGACCCGCACCCATGTGGCGATCGACCGCCACAGCGGCACCGCCCGCAAGGCCAACCTGGGCTTCGTCGAGGCTGGTGCGCAAGGCACGCGCCGCACCTGGCAGGGCACGGTCTCGACGCCAGCCGGTGGTGTCGCCGGGCTGACCGAGGCAGAGCTGTGCTCGCTTATCGCCTGGGGGCTTCGCCTTGCTGGCGCTGTCGGACGCAACACGATGTCGGGTTGGGGTCGCGTGGTCGATGTGAAGGTCGGCACCGGCGCGGACGGCGGTGTCGCGAAGCTCGACGCCGACAGGCTGGTTCCCCTGCTGATGCAGATCGGTGAAGCCGCCGCACCCACGCCAGTGGCGTGGCCGGCCCGGACGCCCGCGGCCGTGGCGGACCCAGGACTCCAGCCGCTCGACATCGCCATCGTGCTTCACAGTCCGCTGCTTGTCTCCGACGGTGGTGCGGTGGCCAACGTCTTTGAGGGGCGCACCGACATCCCCGGTAGCGTGATCCGGCGCGGGCTGGCCGACGCCCTTCTGCACGCCGCGGGCCGTCGCAGGGGCGGCTGGGTAGACGGCTCGCTGGCCGAGGATCTGCCCGCCGACCTCCGCCCGCTCGCTGGAGTCTTCGGCGCGCTGCGCAGCAGCTTCGGCTTCGCGCCCACCCCGGATGTCGCCGGACAGGTCGACGCACCGGTGCGCGCGCCGTGGCCCGCGTCGGTTGTCATCGACGACAACAAGGGGACCTGCCTGCTCCGCCAGCTCGCTGACGGACAAGCCGACCCGCGCCTGCTCAAGCACTGGGTGGCGGACAAGGGCCCCGCCACCCACTGCCGCCAAGACCACGTCCGCCGCACGCTGCTCGCCAACGTCGCCAAGGACCGCCGGACCGGGGCCGGGGCCGAGGGTCAGCTCTTCGTCAACCGGGTCGCGTCCGACACATGGCAGGTGGGCGACCAGCTCGAGCGGGCGCGCTTCTACGCCCGCCTGTGGGCGCCGGCCGATGCCATCACGGCGCTGCGCGCGCTGCTGCCCCACGTCGAAGCCCTGGGCAAGAGCATCGGGCGGGGGCTGGGGCGGGTCCAGATCTACGAACTGCCACCGGAAGCCAGCGCCATCCCGGTTGAGCACGACGGCTGGAAGGCACGCCTGAAGACGTGGAACGACGGGCGAAGCGGCCCCACCGAAGTCCCGGTGACCCTCGTGACTGAAGCCCTGCTGCTGGACGCGGCGGGCTGGTTGGGGGGGGCGCCGCTGGTGATCGGCACAGAGCTCACCGATGCCTACACCGACGCCTGGCGGGCGGTCACCGGCATCGACACCCTGCAGATCGCGTGGTTCTCTGCTTCGCACCGCCTGCGGGGAGCGGTCACCGCCCGCGGCCGGGCCGCCCTGCCCCCGCTGGTGACCACGCTGCCAGGCAGCAGCTTCCTGCTGCGGGTGCCCGGCATGGACGTCGCCGAGGTCGCCGAACGCCTCGATGGCGCCGCCAACCGCGGTATTGAGCGCACAGGCCTGGTCAAGGCCGCCGAAGAACGCTGGAAGCGCATCGTCCCCTACCAGTCCGCCAGTGGCTACGGACAGATCCTGCTCGCCCATCCCATTCACACCCAAGCCGGGGGTGCTCAGTGACCATCCAAGCTCTGCAACAGGAGCGCTTCCTTCCCGGGCCTCGCATCCACAACATGGTGCTGATCGAGGGCACCATCACGACCACATCTCCGCTGCACATCGGGTCCGGTGAATCCGCAAGCTCCGGTGACAAGGACGAAGACGGAAACCCGCGCACCAACCTCAAGCCCGTCCTGCTCGAAGTTCCCAAGTCGGGAGGGACGACCCAGCGCGACCCGGACACGGGATGGCCCGCTGCCGGCTGCCGGCCCTTCATCCCGGGCAGCAGCCTCAAGGGTGTGCTGCGCTCGTGGTGCGAACTGCTCCTGGCCCCCTGGGGAGACGCCGCCGCCTGCGTCGGGGGTGACCAGCGCTTCTCGACGCGGGAACTGGAAGACCACCTTCGCAAGAAGCGACAGGCTGCGCCGGACGCGCAGCGGGGCGCACCCGGCTTCGACGATCGCACCCGCGCCGACTTCCTGCGGGAGCGGGTGGACCTGGTCAGCGGCGTGTTCGGGACCGGTCGCTGGAGGGGCAAGGTCGAGATCGGCCCTGGCCGGGTGCAAGACGACCTCACCGCCCGCCAGCTCCTCGCACGGCTGCCCCGGGTGGCCATCGACCCGGTGCTGGGCGCTGCGGAAGACGGCAAGCTCTTCTTCGTCGAGGTCGTGCGGCCGGGCACCGGGTTTCACATCCAGCTCCGCCTGCGCAACGTGCGCAAGTGGGAGGTCGGCCTGGTCGCGCTGGCCCTGGAGTCCCTCAACGACCCCGACTTCCCGACCCGCATCGGCGCCCACACCCAGCAGGGCCTGGGCCAGGTGAGTTGGACGGCGTCCACCTGCACGGTGGTCGGTGACCTCGATGGCGGCGGCGACGGCAAGGACATCGTCAAAGCCTACGCCTCCGCCGTGCTGGGCCAGGGGGGCACCAGGACGGAGTGGAAGAACCTGTGCCAGGACGCCATCGGCGACCTTCAGCGCCGCCTCGACCAGATCACGGCGGAGGGCTGATCGATGTACGGACTCGTCCTCTGCCAGGCCCGGCTCGATGTCGAGCTGGTGGTCCAGTCGCCGACCCACGTCGGCGGCGACGGCGCCAGCCACCAGGTCCAGGGCTACCGCCACCGGCCCCACGCACGGTCGAAGGCCCGCGGTTCGGAGAGCATCGAGCTGCGCTCCAACAGCACCAAGCGTCCCAGCGAATCAGAACTGGCCCTGCCCATCCACCGGCTCGGTGACGGCAGCTTCGACCTGTTCGTGCCTGCAAGCTCGTTCCGCGGCGCGGTCCGCCACTTCCTGTGGAAGCGGCTGCGGCGCGCCCGTCGGGGTCAGCCGGTCGACGCCCGTTGGGCCATCGACCGGCCCGTAGACCGCGCCGATCGGGCCGGTGATGGTGACCCGACCACGGCCGCCTACTGGGAGCCCCGCTTCGGCGGCGTACTCATGCGCCACCTCTTCGGGTCGGAAGCACGCCGGGGGGCGCTGCGATTCTCTTCGCTCGAAACCTCCAGCGGCCGGGAAGAGGGAGCGATCCCGTACTCCAACCAGGATGAAGTGCTCCTGCAACGCCCGCGTCCGACCTCTCCCATGCGCACCATGGTACGCAACCGGCTCGACCGTTTCACCATGGAGTCGACCGAGGGGCTGCGCAACTTCGCGGCCATGGATGTGGGCACGAAGCTCACCGGCCACATCCAGCTCGACAGCTTCTCGTGGTGGCAGCTCGGGGCGCTCGGCCTGGCCCTGCAGGGCATGCAGGAGGGCAGCATCCGCCTGGGCCGCCGCGGGGGCACGGGGCTCGGGCGCGTCGCGTGCAGCCCGACGCGCCTGGTGCTGCGCTGGCATCGCGCGGTCGCACCCGGCAGCATTGCCGAAGCGGGCGACGCCGATCAGTGCCTGGACAAGCTGCCGCGTGAAGACAGAGACACCCACCGCGGGGTGTTCGACGGCGGCTGGATGTTCGTTCCCACGCAGTCCCAGCGGCGGCCCGACCTCGGTGAAGTCCCGCTGGAAACAACCGGCCCCGCCGGCCAGTGGCGGCAGGCCAGTTGGACCCAGTCCGACGACGGAGACCCGACCATCACCAGGCTGCTGCTGGGCATGACCGCCACGCTGGCGGACACGGCCCGGTCGCTTGAAGGAGCGCCCCATGCCTGACCACCTGATGAATCCCTTCTGGTTCGTGCCCACAGACGGCGAAGTCGGCGCCCGCTTCTCGGTCGTCGGCTGGGGGCTCGCGTCCGCCGACGGTCCGGGCGAGGGGGCGGCGACCACCGGCGACACCGAGCTGCTCACCGGCCGGATCCACCTGCGGCTCAAGACGCTGACCCCGCTGCACGTCACCGGCACCATCGACGCGCCGCCCGTGGGCGCCATGCGGGGGCGCCACTTCTACCACCGCAAGGACCCCGCGGGCCAGGAACGGCCCGTGGTCGAGGGATCCAGCATCCGGGGCATGCTGCGGGCCTACGTCGAAGCCCTGACCAACGGCTTCGTCAGCGTCTACAAGGACGGTTACGACAAGGTCAACGGCAAGCAACACAAGCGGCACGGCCGTCACGTCGGCTTCTGGGTGGGCCCAGAACCCGGTAACAACAGGCGCAAGGCAGAACGAAGCCGCCAACGGGACGGGCGTTTCGTCCATGGCGACCGGGAGCGGATCCACGCCGTGGACAAGCCCGACCACCTGTGGGCCCCCAGCTCGGTGGGCAAGGTCGACGGCGCGGGCACGTTCCAGGACGAAGTGCTGCTGGACGCCGCCAGCGTCATGTTCGGCCTCACCGCGAGCGGGGACGGCGCAGAAGACGCCGACCGCATGGCCCTGGCCGGCCGCGTGCGCATCGACGACGCCTGGTTCTCCGGTCAGGATGTCGTCGAGTGCAGTTCCCTTGACCTGAATTCGAAAGCGTCCATGGGCGGCCCCAAACCCAACAAGTCGTCGTGGTGGTACTTCAAGCCCGGGCTGGTGCGGGAACGCTCCGTGGAGCGCGGGCGCTGGCGCGTGGCCGAGTTCATCGGGGGCGACGCGTACCGCGGACGGAAGTTCTACTTCCACCAGGATCCGGCGAAGTGCGTGCGGTGGTACCGACACAACTGGCGGGACCTCGTGCAGGTAAGCACCGAGTGCGTGGACAAGCGCAAGCAGTCCGACGCGTTCATCATCCACTTCGACGGCCTGCCGCGCAGCCTCGTGCGCCTGCTGGTGGTCGCGCTGACCCCCAGCCAGGGCGTCCGCCACAAGCTCGGCGGGTTGCGCCCCTTCGGCTTCGGGTCTGTCGGATTCGACATCGAGGGTGTCGATCTGTTGGCGACGGGCGTGGACGGTCTGGATCTCAGCGGTGATGGCGCATGGAAGCCGGCGACACCCAAACAACGGTCTGCCCTGATGATCAGCGGCACCGACGACCAGAAGCGAGAGCTGGCGCTAGCTCACGCGGGTGTCTGGCTGGTCGCTCCCAAGGCCTGGACCTGGCTGCGGCTCATCGGCACGTGGAGCAGCGAGTTCGTGGAGACCGAAGACTGCCTGTTCGTCTACCCGCCGTTCAAGGGGAAGGGTGGCTTCGCCAAGCCCGTCCAAAGCCAGGACCTGCGACACAAGGGCGTGCGCGTGCCCGAAGACCGACCGCAGACGCTCAAGCAGCTCCCCGGCGCCGTTGCGTCGATCAACCCCACGAAGGATCTGGACCACTACCAGACCCGGGCCGGGAACTTCGCCGCGGTGAAGGGCAACGCTGGGATCTGAGCAGGGGCCGGGATGAACTCGACAGACCACCACATCCACCTGCTCGATCCCGGCCGTCGACCCATGGGATGCAAAGTCGGGGGCATCATGGTCCACCTGGGGACGATCGCCGGCAGCGACCGATGCTCGGTCAGGGAGCTGGTCGCCACGCGTGCATCTCGAACGCCCCACGAGATCCGGCGCGACAGTCCAGACGCCCCAGTGCGGATCGCACTGACCTGGCTACCGCCCGCCGGTCCAGAAACCAGGGCATGGTCGAACAACGTCATCGACTTCCTCCGCGACACGGATGCGCAAGACATTGCCCTTGATCTGTACACGTCAAGCCTCGGCGCAGCCTGGATCCGCTACAGCCTCGACATCCTGATCGATCTCGATCAGATGAGCATCGATGGCTTGCGGTTCATCGCGCCACCCATCGCAGATGGCGAAGCGGACGCGGGGCGGTGGCTGGGTGCGCTTGCCGATCGGCTGCAGTGGCTGCCCGAACGGCACGAGGCCCTCAATGATCTGCTCGTTCAGCTTGGGTGGTCGTCGACCGTGCAGTGCGACGACGCACGGGCAGCCCGGCGGATGGCGACGGCCAACGACCCGCGGGATGTCACCAGGGGGCTGACCGATCGTGGCTGGCCGGCCGTCGTCTGGGCACAGCACTGGTTGGCGGGCGGCGATGAAGCGCTGGATCGCGACGGAGACGCAATTGCCATCCTCCAGCAGGCCCTCGCCTGTCTCGAGCTGTTCGTCACCCTGCGCGAAGAGACCGCTGTACCGCAGGGTGACGACCGGTGGTTGTCCCTCCTCGACGCGGCCACCGCCTGGAGCGCGCCGGATGCTCGTTCCGCCTGCCGTACGTGGGGCGAAGCCTGCCCATGGGCGCCCGAGTGGAAGAAGAGTGTCGCCGTGATGCACCGTGCCGCGGCAAGGCGCCTGGAGCAAAGCCCAGACAACGATACTGACGAAGATCGGTCGATCTGGCATCAACGCGCCCTGGTCATGGACGCGCTGGCGATGGGACTGGACGGCGGTGACGCGACGATCGAGGACGCCGACGAGGCGAGCATCGTCGTGGTCGGGGAGGAACCAGCGAGCGACTCGGACGAGGAAGGGCGGGGCGATGGACTGAGCAACAAAATCAACGGCGACCTGAGCAGCATCCCCATTCCCATCATCTCGACGATCCGCCGAACTTGACCGGGAGCAACCTCACCCCACCACCGCACGCCCTCAGGTCCGGGAACAGGGCGATGCCGCCGACGACCTCCATCGCCATCACGCCGCCATGCCCGGGGCACCCCCGAGCCCACCGCCGCAGCGCGAGCGACCGGTTCGACCCTCCAGACCGCTTCAAGCCTCCGGTCGACCCAACGCCTGTTCAAAGCCGTCCACCGTGACCACCACGGCTTCGTCAGCCTGGGGGAAGTGCTCGTAGAAGTCGTCGAGGGCGCGGTGATGTCGGTCCTGGAGCCCCTCCCAGGTCACCTGCACCGGCACGATGCGGCCCGCCTGCTGCACCACGAAGTCCACCTCACCCCGGCCTCGCCAGTATGACACCCTCGCCGAGCGTCGCCGCAGCGCCAGAAAGGTCGCGCACTCCAGGGCCTTGCCCCGGTCCGCCTCGCCGGGTGTGACCACGACCCGACGCAGGCCCGGATCCACGGGGTAGAACTTCCGGCTGCGGCTGGCCCGCTTGCGCGCGGAGAAGGCGAAGAAGGGGCACGAGAACAGCAGGTATGCCGCCTCGCAGGCGTCGATGTAGGCCCCGGCCGTGTCCACGGCGATGCCGGCCGCACCCGCTACCCGGCGCAGCGACAGTTCGGACCCCGCGGACTCGTAGACCATCTGGGCGACCTGCTGGACCGGCAGGCTGGAGCGGGCCCCCACGCGCTCGCGGACATCGCGTTCGACGATGTCGACGAAGTACTGCCGACGAAGGCGGTCCCCATCAAGCATCCAAAAGGGTTCCGGGAAGCCGCCGACGCGCAGGTAGTCGTCCACCGACAATGCCGGATCCAGACGTCGAAGCTCGGCCAGGTTGAAGGGGAACAGCTCGACCGTGAGGTGACGGCCGGTCAGCACCGTGGACAGTTCGCCCGACAGCATGGTCGCGTTCGAGCCGGTCGCGACGAAGACATTGCCCGACGGCCGATCGAGTTGCGACCGCAACCAGCGCTGCCAGCCCTCGACCTGCTGGATCTCGTCGAGGAAGAAGTACAGGCGTGGAGAACGTGGCCGCGCCCGGCGAAAGCCGTCGACGAGCGCCTGGAGCGTCGTCCAGTCCAGGGCGCGGGACAGGCGCGGATCTTCCAGGTTCAGGAAGGCGCAGTCCGCCGGATCCAGCCCGTAGTGCCCCACGAGCTGCTGGAGCAGGGTCGACTTCCCACACCGGCGGACCCCCTGGATCACCAGGCAGAGCGAGTCACGCAGCTCCTGCGGCAGATCCACCTGTCGCGGCACCCAGGACGGCACCGGGCGGTCCCAGAAGCTCCAGTCGCGGGCGATGTCGAGGATGGCTTGCTCGTCCATGGTGTCCAGCCTACTCGACACTTTGGACCGTGTCGAACGTGATCGACACCGCGGCCAGTGATCAACCTGTTCGACAGGCGCCCTGTGCGTCCCGCAGGCCCCTGTGCGCCCCGCAGCCCCCTGTGCGTCCAATGACCATCCCGAGCATGCCGAGCCGCCGTGGGGCACAGCGACGCCCGCCGAGCCACCGAGGGACGAAGCGTGAGCGCCGCTGGGGGTCACGTGCCCGGCGCGGACGCGCGGACATGCAGAAGCGCTGTTGGCGGGCTCGCCGACGCGCGGACTCGTGGAATCGCGGACTCGTGGAATCGCGGACTTGCGGACTCGCGCTCTGGCGGAATCGCGGAATCGCGGACGCGCGGACGCGCGGACGCGCGGGCTCGCGGACTCGTGGAATCGCGGAATCGCGGAATCGCGGCCGTGCGAAGCAGCGACTCGCGAGTTGTGCCCTCGCGGACTGAAGCGTAGGTCGAGCACGAGACAACTCCCTGGCTTGTGGACACACGCCTTCCGGACGGGACATCCCCCACCAGCAGCACGCCCATGTGACTGGGCGAGATGGAGCGGAACGAGGCCGAAAACGGTTTCCATCCCCCACCAGCAGCACGCCTATGTGACTGCCTCATCATGCTCGTCCGTGATGTCCGTGTGGTTCCCATCCCCCACCAGCAGCACGCCTATGTGACCGAAGAGGTCGATGACTACACCTGCGACTCGAGTTTCCATCCCCCACCAGCAGCACGCCTATGTGACAGCACGCGGAGCAGTTCGGCGACGAGTCGACGGTTCCATCCCCCACCAGCAGCACGCCTATGTGACGCACATGTACCCCGAAGGCTCCGTCATGGAGAACGTTTCCATCCCCCACCAGCAGCACGCCTATGTGACACTTCGCCGCCGACATCACCGGCACATCCGAGGAGGTTTCCATCCCCCACCAGCAGCACGCCTATGTGACTCGTCGCGATCGTCGGCCTCGTCGCGTGGTACTGTTTCCATCCCCCACCAGCAGCACGCCTATGTGACTCCGCTCTGCGGCTCCGGCACGTGGTCGTCGCGCGTTTCCATCCCCCACCAGCAGCACGCCTATGTGACAACTGGTTCAACGACGAGGAGTTCGCCAAGCGTAGTTTCCATCCCCCACCAGCAGCACGCCTATGTGACGCGTCGTGGTACTTCCACGCCGCCGAGACCCCGTTTCCATCCCCCACCAGCAGCACGCCTATGTGACGAGGAGAGTGATCGATGAAGCACACGCTGATCGTTTCCATCCCCCACCAGCAGCACGCCTATGTGACGTAGAGCGACATGACGAGCATCCTGCTCATCGCCGGTTTCCATCCCCCACCAGCAGCACGCCTATGTGACGACCTACCGCCGACAGGGCGACCTCACCTTCGCAAGTTTCCATCCCCCACCAGCAGCACGCCTATGTGACCAGCGTGGACGTGGGCGGCGACGACTGCGACGGTTTCCATCCCCCACCAGCAGCACGCCCATGTGACGCTTCGTCGGCGATTCACACGTCGGAGGCTTAGTTTCCATCCCCCACCAGCAGCACGCCTATGTGACGCAACCGCGGTCTCAAACCTCTGTCCATCGTAAGTTTCCATCCCCCACCAGCAGCACGCCTATGTGACGGGCATCGCCCTCTTCCTCACCCTGAGCATCGGTTTCCATCCCCCACCAGCAGCACGCCTATGTGACAGGGCCAGCACCAGGGACAGCATCTTGGCCAGCAGTTTCCATCCCCCACCAGCAGCACGCCTATGTGACTCGCCGAGGCCCCCCCCGCCGAGGCCCGCCTGCCGTTTCCATCCCCCACCAGCAGCACGCCTATGTGACCCTGGGTGAAGGCGGACAACACCACCGTCGGCTACCGTTTCCATCCCCCACCAGCAGCACGCCTATGTGACTGGAGTTCCAGGAGGCCACCTTCGCCGCCGACCTGGTTTCCATCCCCCACCAGCAGCACGCCTATGTGACTGACTGTGAGAAAACTGAGACATGAGGAATCTGCGTTTCCATCCCCCACCAGCAGCACGCCTATGTGACGCGCCCAGTGGAAGCACTGGGACGGCAAGAAGGTTTCCATCCCCCACCAGCAGCACGCCTATGTGACCCCGCCGGTCGACTGCGACCTGGCGATGAACTACGGTTTCCATCCCCCACCAGCAGCACGCCTATGTGACCCACCAACGACGAGACCTTCCAGATCCCCGTCGAGTTTCCATCCCCCACCAGCAGCACGCCTATGTGACTCATAGAAAGAGGTACGCCAATGGCACGCCTGACCGTTTCCATCCCCCACCAGCAGCACGCCTATGTGACTCATGGCCGTGACCGAGCTGGAACAGCTGCCGGGCAGTTTCCATCCCCCACCAGCAGCACGCCTATGTGACACCAAGGTTGCTGCACAGCAGTACCTCGTGGCGGTTTCCATCCCCCACCAGCAGCACGCCTATGTGACCCCATGGTCATCTGCGGCATCCAGTGCTGGATCGGTTTCCATCCCCCACCAGCAGCACGCCTATGTGACCCTCGACGAGGGCAAGGACCTCCACGGCAAGGTTTCCATCCCCCACCAGCAGCACGCCTATGTGACAAGACGGAGGCGCAGAAGGCCGAGACCGCCGCGAGTTTCCATCCCCCACCAGCAGCACGCCTATGTGACCGATCCCATGTAAGTTCGCGTAGAAACACATGTTTTCAGGCCGGTTTGGCGAGTCGCTGCGGATGGGGAGTTTTTCGGGTGGAGAGCGGGCCGTTGGTGGGGGTAGAGGCGGCTGCTGATGGGGATAAGGTTGCGCGATCATTGAGATTGGCGGATCCCGAAGGCGCTGGAGGAGGTTCGAATTCGACGATCGTTATGTTGTGAACCTGGTTTTCAAGGACCACGGCTCGCCACCGGCCGCAGCGCGGGGAAGACTCGCCAACCCTACCATGGCCAACCTGGCCGAGGCCGGGGCGCAAGGTCCTGGGGGTGCGGCAGAATGCCGCGGCAAGTTCTTCCGGTTCGGCGCACGGGATGGAATTGGGGATGGCGCGGGCGGCGCGCGAGGCGTTCTAGGGCTCCAGTCGTCGGCGCGCCAGGCCCTCCACGTCCCGGCCAAGGCCTGGTCGGCCACCGGGCCAGCACCCGGCGCCGCCATGTCGCTGCCGCAGGTGCCGCACGCCCTCCCCGTCGCGCCCCACTGTTGCCCACCAACAACGTCACCGCCCAAGGTCGCGCCCGCCACCGGCGCACCATCCCCGGGCAGCACCA
>CAZRFD010000003.1:0-94910 GCA_964599085.1 uncultured Enterobacterales bacterium
GATGCCCGGCACCGAGATCTACCCCCGCCTGTCCCAGGCCGCGCGCCAGCGGGCCAAGTCGCTGCACGGGCAGCGGCTCGATCTGGTGGCTCGCCTCGACGCCCAGGGCGTGCTCTCCGAAGACGACCGGGCAGCGGCTGAAGCGACGCTGGAGAGCGCTTCGGCAGCCCGTGACGTGGCGCTGGCAGCCGTCGCCTCTGCCGAAGCCGCCGTCCGCTGGCACCACCAGGCCGCCGAGCTGCAGGCCGCGGTGGCTGCCGCGCGGGAAGCACTCCAGGTTGCACAGGCCGCCTGGGAAGCCGCCACCCCCCGACAGGCAGCCCTGGATCTGGCCCGGCGGGCGTGGCCGCTGCGGGACGCGCACGCACGCCTCGCCGCTCTCCGGCGCGACGCCACGCAGCGGCAGGCCGCCCTGCAGGTCTCGCAGCAGGCCCTGACCGAAGCGGAAGCCACCGCGGCCCGTGCCGACACTGCCTGCCGGCGCGCCGACGCCGACCACGCGGTCACCTGCCGCGCCCTGGCCGACCAGGTGCAGGCCCGCCTCGACCGGGCCCGACAGGCCCGCCAGGACGCCGCCGCAGCGCTGACCGCCCACCCCGACCACCGCCGCCTCGCCGACCCTAGGTTCGTCCGCAGCATCGACGACCAGCTCCGGCGCCGCCAAGCGCTCGCAGCGCGTCGGGACGACACCCGGCAGGATCTGGACAAGGCGCGGGACGCGCTGCCGGCTTCACAAGCGGCGCTCGACGCGGCGATCGCTACGGCGCGCGAGGCCGCCGATGCCGTGGCCGGGCAGGAAGCGGGGGTCGCCGCAGCCCAGGCCGCTGCGGCCTCCCACGACACCGACGCGCTGGCATCGCAGGCCGCCACCCTCGATGCCCGGCAGCGAGCCCTCGGTGGACTGGCGACCCTGGCGGAACGGGCCGCTGCCCTCGCCCGGAAGCGCACAGACGCCGACGCCGCCCGGACCCGCGCGACGAAGGACGCTGGCGACGCACAGATGCAGCTCGCCACCCTGACCGAACAGGCGGCCGCCCTCGGCCCCCGCCTCGCCGAAGCCCAGGCCGCCCGGGACCGCGCGCGGGCCGCCATGGACGCCACCGAGCTTCGCCGGACCCTGCAGGCAGGCCAGCCCTGCCCCGTATGCGGCAGCGAAGACCACCCCTGGGCCGACGGCTCGCCGCTGGCGGGGCTGCACGCCGATCTCCAGCAGCGGGTGGCCGACCTGGCCGAAGACCAGCGGCGGCTGGCCGCCCAGCAGGCCACGGCCCAGGCCGCCCTCGCGGCCGCGGCGCGGGACGCCGACGCCGCCGCGGACGCGCAGAAGCAGGCCGATGAAGCCCTCGCCGAGGTCGCAGAGCGCTGGCGAAGCCAGGCCCCCACCGCCGGCCTGCCCGAAGACCTTGCCCCCGCGACCGCCCACGGCCACCTGGACGCAGCGCAGGAAGCGCTCGACGCAGAACGCCAGGCCCTCGCGCAGCGAACGGACGCGGCCCGCGCCGCGAGCGACGCCCTCGACCGGGCCCGGCAGGATCTCGACTCGGCCCGCAGGGCGGCCAGCGCCGCCACGGCCGCTGTCGCCACCGCCACCCAGCAGCGCGACGCCGCAGCCGCAGACGTCGCCCGGCTCGACGCCACGCTGCAGGGCCTCGACGCCCAGCACGCCGAGCTGACGACCCTGCTCCGCGATGCGCTGACCCCGGCAGATGGCGCCGAAGCCGCCGTGCCCGACGCCCTCGACCTGCTCGGCGACCGGGCGGCGCTGGTCGCCCGGCTCCGGCAAGCCGGCGCCGATTGGAAGCGGTGGGACGCACTCGTCGACCGAGCCGACGCCGCGATCAGCGACCTGCAGGCGCGCGTGGGCGCCGACGCGCAGCGGGCCGATGCCGCCGGCCGGGATGTCGCCGCCGAAGACCTCGCCGCCGCGCAGGCGCCGCAGCCTCCGCGTGACCTCGCGCCCCCGGACGCCACCGACTGGCTCGATGCCGAAGTCCAGCACCGTGCGCAGCGCCTGGTCGACGCGACCGCGGCGCGGGACGCGGCCCGGCAGGACCTCGACGGTCGGCGCAACGACCTCGCCGCCGCACAGGGGGCCGCCGCCCAGGCCGCCGACGCCGCCCAGCGCGCCGCCCGCGCCGCCCAGGACCAGGCCACACAGCTCGGCATCGACGCCGACGCGCTGGACGCACTCCTCGCCCGGCCCGACACCTGGCTCGACGACGAAGCCCGCGCGCTGCGCAGCCTCGAAGACGCCCCCAAGCAGGCCCGGACGCTGCTCGACGAACGGCTCGCCCGACGGCAGGAGCACGCGAAGACGACACCCGACCTCGACCCCGACGCCGCCAACGCCGCCCAC
This sequence comes from uncultured Enterobacterales bacterium, assembly GCA_964599085.1. Taxonomy (GTDB): domain Bacteria; phylum Myxococcota_A; class UBA796; order UBA796; family UBA2385; genus J125. The sequence continues at coordinate 2,357 of CAZRFD010000003.1, forward strand.
CGCGACGCAACGGCCGCACGAACCGCGGCCGACGACGCCTGGTCGGCCGCCCGGGCCACGCTGCAGGCCGACGACCTCGCCCGCGACCGGGCCGACGACCTCCGCAGCCAGCTCGCCACACACGACGCCGACGCCGCCCCCTGGCTCGCGCTCGACCAGTGCATCGGCTCGGCCAGCGGCGATGTCTTCAAGCGCTTCGCCCAGTCGCTGACCCTCGACCTGCTGCTGGAGCAGGCCAACCAGCACCTCCACGACCTCTACCCCCGCTACAGCCTCGCCCGCATCGGCGGCACCGACCTTGACCTGCTGGTGGTGGACCACGATCTCGGGGACGAACCACGCACCGTCCAGAGCCTGTCGGGCGGCGAGTCCTTCCTGACGTCGCTTGCGCTGGCCCTGGCCCTGTCCAGCCTGTCGTCGCGGGACGTGCGCATCGAGAGCCTGTTCATCGACGAGGGCTTCGGCACCCTGGACGCCCAGACCCTGGACACGGCGCTGTCGGTCCTGGACAGCCTGCAAGCAGCCGGACGGCAGGTGGGGATCATCTCGCATGTCGGCGGGCTGGCCGAACGCATCGGCGTGCAGGTGCGCATCGACCCGCAAGGCGGTGGCCGCAGCACGGTCTCCGTGGTGGAATGCTGACCCGACCCTGTCCCTGTCCCTGTCCCTGTCGATCAGGGGAGGGCCCCCCGCCCGCCCGGAGCCCCCGTGCCGCCCGTCGACATCGTCCTGGACTTCCCCGGCAAGAACGCGCTCGGCTCAGCGTCCATGGCGGCCCTGCGCGACCAGCTCGCCGCGGCCGACGGCGCCCCCGTCCTGCTGCGCGGTGCCGGCGACTGCTTCTGCGCGGGCCTGAACCTCGCTGAGGTCTCCAGCCTCGACGCCGCCGGCATGGAGCGCTTCCTCGACGGCCTGGAAGCGCTGGTCTCCGCGCTCTTCCACCACCCGGGGCCCACCGTGGCGGCGGTCAATGGCCACGCCATCGCGGGCGGCGCTGTGGTGGCCCTGTGCTGCGACCACATCGTCGGGCCCACCGCGTCCGGCGCCCGCATCGGGCTGAACGAAGTCGCGCTCGGCTTGCGCTTCCCGCCGGGCACCCTGCAGGTGATCCGCCACCGGATCCCCCGCCGGCACCACGCCGCGGTGCTGCTGGGCGCCGCCCTCCACACGCCCGACGAAGCCCTCCGCCTGGGCCTGCTCGACGAGCTGGCCGACGACCCCGTCGCCGTCGGCCGGCAACGCCTCGCCGCCTTCGCCCGCCACCCCGCCGACGCCTACGCCGCCACCAAGGCCGACCTGCACGGCGGCGTCGGCCGCGTCAGCGCTGCGGTGGCCGCGGAGTTCTCGCGCCAGGCCGTGCCCATGTGGACCCGCCCGGCGCTGCAGGCGCGCCTCGCCGCGATGGTCTCCCGCGGAAGGAAGAAGTGATGTCCACCGCCCTCCTCCTCCTCCTCGCCTGCACCCAGGAGCCGGCGGGTTCCGCCGACACGGCAGGCGGCGGCGACGGTGGGACCGCTGACGAAGCCGGCCGCAACAAGGTCCTCGTCATCGGCATCGACGGCGTGCGCCCCGACGCGCTGCAGGCAGCGGACACCCCGGCCATCGATCAGCTCATGGCCGAGGGTAGCGGCACGCTCGACGCCCGCACGCAGCTCACCGGCCCCACCTCGTCGGGCCCCGGCTGGACCAGCATCTTCACCGGGGTCGAGGTCGAAGATCATGGGGTCACCACAAACGGCGTGTACGACAGCCTCGACGGCACCTGGCCGACCATCGTCGCCCGCTCGGTGGCCGCGGGACGCACCGCGATCTCGGCGGTGCACTGGCCCGACGTCAACAGCGGCATCCTCGAGACCGACCTGCTCTCGCTCGGCTACCTCGCCGACGACGACGGCGTGACCGACTGGATGGCCGACCAGCTCGTCGCGGGCGACTGGGACCTGCACATCGTCCACCTCGACGACGTCGACGCCGCCGGCCACGCCTCGGGCTTCTCGGCCGACAACCCCGACTACGTCGCCGCCATCGAAGCCCAGGACGACCGCAGCGGGCGGCTGCTGGCGGCACTCCAGGCGCGGGCCGGCCGCGCTGACGAACAGTGGACGGTCATCGTGGTGACCGACCACGGCGGCGAGGGCACCAGCCACGGCGCCATGGACGCCGACTGCCAGACCATCCCCTGGCTGGTCTGGGGCGACGCGGTGCCCGCCGCACCCCTCGACAGCGCCAACCACATGGACACCGCCCCCACCGCCCTGGCCGGTCTCGGGATCAGCGTCGACCCTGCCTGGCAGCTCGACGGCGCCGTACGCGGCCTCGCAAGCCCCTGACCCGCCACGCGCGGGTCCGGCAGGCGCGCTCGGCGGCCGACCGCTCGCGACCCGGGCTACAATGCCGCGGGCTGGTCCACTCCCCGACCGCACACGGAGACCGACATGGCACCCACATCCCTCCTGCTCGCCGCGACCCTGCTGGCCGCCTGCGGTGACAAGGGCACCAGCGGCTCGGACTCCGGTGCGGCTGACGGCGGCGTCGCCGACGGCGGCGTCGCTGATGGCGGGACCTCCGACGGGGGCGCCGACGGGGGCGGCACGGACGGCGGCGCCGACGGCGGCAGCACGGACCAGGACGCCGACAAGGACGGCTACGTCGCGGGCCGCGACTGCAACGACGACGACCCCGACGTCCACCCGGGCGCAACCGAGGTCTGCAACGGCGTCGACGACGACTGCAACGACCTCATCGACGACGACGCCGCCGACATGGTCACGCTGTACCCGGACATGGACGGCGACGGCTACGGCAACCCCCTGGCCGGCGAAGCCTTCTGCCCCGACGACATCCCCTCGGAAGGCTACGTCGACAACGCGCTGGACTGCCGCGACTCCGACGCAAGCGTCAGCCCCGACGGCACCGAGATCTGCGACGACAACGACAACGACGAAGACTGCGACGGGCTGCGCGACGACGACGATCCAAACACCCACCCCGACAGCATGTCGACCTTCTACGCCGACATGGATCTGGACGGCTACGGCGACCCGACCCAGACCCTGCAGGGCTGCGACGCCGAAGACATCCGCTCGCTCAACAACATCGACTGCGACGACAGCAACCCCGACGTCGGCCCGGACAGCTCCTGCGCCCCGTGGGACGGGAGCTGGTACGGCCCCCTCGACGTCGATGTCTCTTCGATCTACGGCTACAGCGGGACCTGCGACGACAGCGGCACCGTCGTCGTCTCCGATGGCGCCACGACGCAGGTCTCCGGCACGATCACCTGCAACTACTACGACTACTACCCGGTGACGCTCAGTCTCTACGGCACCATCGAGTACCCCTGGGACGTGACCGGCTACTGGCAGGACACCATGGGCTGGTGGGACGGCGCCGGCGGAGAGACGACGCTGACCGGTCAGTTCTCACCGGACGGCAGCGCGCTGGTGCTGGAGCTGCACGCGCTGGGCTACTTCGCCGGCTACGACGTGTCGGCCGACGGGACCTGGACGGTCGAGCGCTGAGGGGCGTCCCCCACCCCCGCGTCCCTCATCCAGGCCACAAAGATGGCAGCCCCCCGCCTCGACCTCCACGGCACGGCCATCACCGCCGCCCTGGGGCCGACCAACACCGGCAAGACCCACCTCGCCATCCAGCGGATGCTCGGGCACCGCACGGGGATGATGGGACTTCCCCTGCGGCTGCTGGCCCGCGAGGTCTACGACCGGGTGGTGCAGGCCCGCGGCGTGGACACCGTCGCGCTGGTCACGGGGGAGGAGCGCGTCGTCCCGGACCACCCCCGCTACTGGATCGCGACGGTCGAGGCGATGCCCGTGTCGCGGCCGGTGGACTTCCTGGCCGTCGACGAGATCCAGCTCTGCACCCACCCGACGCGTGGTCACGTCTTCACCGACCGCCTGCTCCACGCCCGCGGTAGCGCCGAGACCATGTTCATGGGCGCCGAGACCATGGCGCCGCTCATCGAGCGCCTGCTCCCCACCGCCGACATCGTCCGCCGCCCGCGGCTCTCCACGCTGCGCCACCGCGGGCCCCACCGCCTCACCAGCCTGCCGCCGCGCTCCGCCGTCGTCGCCTTCGGCGCCAACCGCCTCTACGAGCTGGCAGAGCGCCTCCGTCGGCGCCACGGCGGCGTCGCCGTCGTGCTGGGCGCCCTCTCCCCCCGGGCCCGCAACCGGCAGGTCGCCCTCTACCAGTCCGGCGAGGTCCCCTACCTCGTGGCCACCGATGCCATCGGCATGGGGCTGAACCTCGACCTCGCCCATGTCGCCCTGTCGGCGCTGCGCAAGTTCGACGGACGTCGCATGCGGGACCTGCACCCCGAAGAGGTCGCCCAGATCGCCGGGCGCGCCGGGCGCTACAAGGCCGACGGCAGCTTCGGAGGCCTCGACGAGCTGGGCCCCCTGGACCCGATGCTCATCGAGGCCGTGGAGCAGCATCGCTTCCAGCCCATACAGCGAATCCACTGGCGAAACAGCGACCTCGACTTCCGCAGCCCCCAGGCGCTGCTCGACAGCCTGGCGCTGCGCGCGCCCCGGCGCTGCTTCGTGCGGATCCACGACGCCCTGGACCACCAGGCCCTCGACATCCTGGCCCGCCGCGAGCACATCCGCCGCGCCACCCGGGGAGAGGACGCCACCCGCCTGTTGTGGCGGATCTGCCAGGTGCCCGACTACCGCAACACGCTGACCGACGCCCACGTGCACCTCCTGGAGACGCTGCACGGCTGGCTGAGCGCGCCCGCCGGCCGGGTGCCGGAGGACGAACTGCAGGCCCGCGTGCGGCGCCTGGACCGCACCGGCGGCGACATCGAGACCCTGATGGCGCGGCTGGCGTGGATCCGGACCTGGACCTACATCACGCACCGCTCGGACTGGGTACCGGACGCGGCCCACTGGCAGGCCCGCACACGGCAGGTCGAGGATCGCCTGTCGGACGCACTCCACGAGCGCCTGACCGAGCGCTTCGTCGACCGCCGGACGCGGATGATGGGAGGGGTCGGTGCGGTGACCGCGGCGAACCCGCCCCAGCTCGCAGACGACGGCACCGTCACCGTCATGGGCGTGCGGGTGGGAGAGCTGCGGGGGCTGGACCTCGTCCCCGACCCGCGCGGCCTGCCCGCGGACGAACCGCACTTCGAGCGCGAGCTGCGCCGCCAGCTCCGTGCGCTGCTGCGGCCCCGCATCGACACGCTGCTGCAGGCCACACCCGCGGATCTGTGCGCCGATCGCACTGGCCGCGTGTGCTGGGGCGACACCCCCATCGGCCAGCTCCAGCGGGGCGACGGGCTCCTCGCCCCCCGGGTCCGCACGCTGCGCCTCGACCTGCTCGACGACGATGGCCGCCGCAGCGTCACCGCCCTCCTGTCGGCCTGGCGTGACCGCCTCGTGGACACCGTCTGCGGGCCGCTGCGCCGCCCGGCCCACGAAGCGCTGGACCAGCCCGGGCGCGGCATCCACTTCCAGCTCCTCGAGGGGCTCGGCAGCGTCCCCCGGGATCGCGTCAGGACCCTCGTCGACGCGCTCTCCGACGAGGATCGCCGCAACCTCGCCCGCCTCGGCGTCCGCATCGGCCGGCACAACGTCTACGTCCTCGGGCTCGCGAGCCCCGACGCCATCCTCGCCCGCGGCCTGCTGTGGGCCACCTGGACCGTCGCGGACCTCCCGGACCCGCTCCCCGCCGGCGCATCAGCCCCGCGTACCGCCGGCCCCTCGACCGACACCTGGCAGGCCCTCGGCTACGCGCCCCTGGGCAGCCGCGTCGTGCGGCACGACGTGGTCGAGCGGGTCAGCGCCTGGCTGCGCAAGGCCGGCCGCGCTGGCCCCTTCCGCATCGAGGGCCCGCCGCTGGAGTGGATGGGCTGCCCTCGGACCGACGCCCCGGGCGTGTTCGCCGCGCTCGGGGCCCGCCCCGTCGACGACGCAGGCGAACGCTGGGTCTCCGGCGAACCGCGCCGCCCGCGGGGCGGCCGCCGTCGCCGCCGCCGCCGCCGGCCGGAATAGACCCCCACAGACCCACAGCGTCGGAGCGGACGATGTCCTGGACCCCCTACGGCGGCGAGCGCTACCTCTCCTGGCACGAGCTGGCGGCCTGGTGCCACGCCCTCGCCGACGCCCACCCCGACCTGGTGACGCTGGACACCATCGGCACGACGCGCAACGGCAACGCCCTGCTGCTGCTGACCATCGCCGCGGGACGCGACGCCCGCCCGGTCGAGCAGCGCAGCGCCTTCTGGCTGGACGGCGGCACCCACGCCGCCGAGTGGACCGGCGTGATGAGCGCGCTGTACAGCGCCAGCCGGTGGGTCGAGGGCCTGCTGGCCGGTGATCCGGCGCTGACGGCCTGGTTCTCGCGCCACGCTGCCTTCGTCCTGCCCTGCATGAGCCCCGACGGCTACCGGGCGCTGCACGACGGCGCGCCCTTCCTGCGCTCCACCCTGCGCCCGCCGCGACAGGGCCAGCTCCGCGTCGGCCTGGAACCACGCGACATCGACGGCGACGGCGAGGTCCGGTGGATGCGCTGGCGTCACCCCGCCGGGCCCTACGTCGAAGACGAAGACCTGCCGCTGTACATGCGCAACCGCCGGGTCGACGACGACCCCGCCCGGGCCTTCTTCGTCGCCTCCGAGGGCGAGTTCCTCGAGTGGGACGGCCAGCGCTGGACCGCCGCGCCGCTGCGCCATGGCCTGGACCTGAACCGCAACTTTCCCGGCCACTGGGCGCCCTTCTCTATGTTCGGCATGGACGGGGGAGAGGTCCCGCTGTCCGAACCGGAGTCGCGGGCCGTCGTCGACGCCGTCCGCGCCCGCCCGGGCATCGCCGCCGCCGTCACCAACCACACCTACACCGGCGCGCTGCTCACCCAGCCCTACCGCGACCCCTCCCCGCTGTCCGACCAGGACGTCGCGCTGATGGAGGTGCTCGGCCAGGACGCGGTCCGCGGCACCGGCTACCGCTGCATGCGGGTCCATCCCGACTTCGTCTACGACGCCAGCAAGCCCATCGTCGGCGTCTGGGCGGACACGCTGAGCACCGTCTTCGGCATCCCCGGCTACACCCTGGAGCTGTGGGATCCCTTCGCCGCCGCCGGCGTCTCCAACGACAAGCCCGCCTCCTTCTTCCGCCTGCCGAGCGACGACCAGCTCCGGCCCCTCTTCGCCCACTTCACCGGCCCCGACGCGCCCGCCGACGCCGTCACCGCCTGGCGCCCCTTCGACCACCCCCAGCTCGGCCCGGTCGAGATCGGCGGGCTCGACTACCTGCGCACCGTCCGCAACCCGCCCGTCGCCCTGCTCGCCGCCGAGTGCGCCCGCGGCCACACCGTGGCCGACCGGGTCCGCAAGGCCCTGCCCCAGCTCTCGGTGCGCGTGGTCGACGAGCCCCTGCCGGGCGGACTGCGCGCCATCCACGCCGTCGCCGAGAACAGCGGCTTCCTGTCCACCGGTGCGCTGCCCTACGCCGAGCAGCGCAGCCTGGTGCCCACGGTCCAGCTCCGCCTGGAGCTGGCGGAGGGCGTCCGCCTGGTCGCCGGCGAAGCCGCCATCGACATCGGCCACGTCGACGGCTGGGGCGCCATGCGCATCGCCGGCTCCCGCCACCCGCTGTACCCGGACCTGCCGGCCCGGGGCCACCGCCACGCCGTGCGCTGGGTGGTCCAGGGCGACGGCCCCGTCACCGTCCGCTGGACCGGCGGCCGCGCGGGCAGCGGGTCGGCGACCAGCGCCCCGACCGACCCCGTCGGCGCCCCGACCGAACCGGTCGGCGGCCTGCGGTAGGATCCGGCCATGCGTGCCCGGTCCCGCCTGCTCCTGCTCCTGCTGGTCGTGGCGGCCTGCGGGCCCCGCGGCTGGCAACCCGACGGCGACGGCAGCGGCGACGGTGGAACCGAAAACCACGACGCCGAAGCCGCGTTCGCCCGCGCCTACGCCGAAGCCATCTGCCAGTACTACGTGGACTGCGACCTTCTGAAGATCGCCGGCGGCGACCTGCAGACCTGCATCGACGTCAACGAAGAGTCCGTGCTCTCCTCGCTGCTCGCCGATTCCTGTGCCTTCGACGCCTCGCTGACCGACGCCTGCCTCGACGAGGTCGCGGCCCTGAGCTGCGACCCCACCGGCGCCCAGATGGACGCCTGCGAGTCGCTGTGCGGCACCACGGAGGACCTGTGATTGCGTTGCTCGCGCTGGTGGCCGCCTGCGGGGGGAGCGGCAAGCCCGGCGCCGACACCGGCACCAACAGCGCCAACGGCGGCCCCCTGCCCGTGGAAGCCTTCGCCGAGGAGTACGCCCGCGAGGTCTGCGCCTGGTACGAAGCCTGCGGCGTGCTCGTCGACGTCTACGAGACCTGGGAGGGCTGCCTGACCCACTACGAAGACGCCATGAACACCTACGTCGGCCAGGCCGCCTGCGACTACGACCCCGACCTGGGCCGCGCCTGCGTCGACGAGGTCTCGACGGTGGAGTGCGACGAAGCCGGCTACCACTGGGCCGATGACAGCCCCTGCCTGTCCATGTGCGGCGAGTAGCCCCTGGTCACTGGTACCGACGGCCCCCCGGACCCGGATAGCGGGGCCCCATGATCGGCGTCCTCCTCCTCAACATCGGCACCCCCGACTCCACCTCCGTCGCCGACGTGCGGCGCTACCTCGCGGAGTTCCTCGGCGATCCGCGGGTGCTCGACATGCCGGCGCTCTCTCGCTGGCTGCTGCTGCACGGCGTCATCCTCCGCACCCGCCCGCCTCGGAGCGCCGCCGCCTACGAAAAGATCTGGACGCCGCAGGGCTCGCCCCTGCTGCTCCACGGACTCGCGCTGGCCAGCGCGCTGGATGAAGCGCTCGGCCAGGGCTTCCAGGTCGCCGCCGTCATGCGCTACGGCAACCCCGGCATCGCCCCCGCGCTCCGAGATCTGCAGGCCCGCGGCTGCGACCGCATCATCGCGCTGCCGCTGTTCCCGCAGTACGCCCAGGCCACCCACATGAGCGCCGTCGACGGCCTCACCACCGCCGTCCGCGCCCTGCCCGCTGCCCCGGACCTCACCATCATGGGCGAGTTCTGGAAGCACGACGCCTTCGTCTCCGCCGTCGTCGCCCGGGCCGAGGAGAGCCTCGCCGGCTTCGACGCCGACCACGTCCTGTTCAGCTTCCACGGCCTGCCAGAACGCCAGGTCCGCAAGGCCGAGCCGCCCGCCAACGACGGCACCATCGCCGGCACCTGCCTCGGCAGCGACGGCTGCTGCGACGCCCTGCACCTCGGCAACCGCCGCTGCTACCGCGCCCAGTGCTTCGCCACCGCCCGCCTCCTCGCCGACCGCATGGGACTGTCCACCGACGGCTGGAGCATCTCCTTCCAGTCACGCCTCGGCAAGGTCCCCTGGATCCAACCCTACACAGATGAAGTCCTCCCGGCCCTGGCCGCCCGGGGCGTCCGCCGCCTCGCCGTCCTCACGCCATCCTTCGTTGCCGACTGCCTGGAGACCCTCGAAGAGATCGGCATGGCCGGCCGGGACGCCTTCCTTGCCGCCGGCGGCGCCGACTGGCGCCTCGTCCCCTGCCTCAACGCCCACCCCGCGTGGGTCGAGGGGCTGGCCGGGATGATCCGGGAGCGCGTGGGGAGCGCACCGCGACCGTAGCCCGGACCCCACACCTGGGGACCTCGGCGGAAGCTCAGCCTGAGACGATGAGCGCCGCGCCGCCGCACACCACGGCGATCAGCGTCAGCGAGATCACCGTCCACCCCGGCCAGGAGCGGGCCAGCTCCAGGAAGACCAGCCCGATCACGGCCGCCTTGAGCAAGGCGAGCAGCGCGACCACTCCCGAGGCCCCGGGGCCCTCGGACAGCAGCCAGGTGCCAGCGGTGAGCAGCAGGAGGGCGACGAGGGCGAGCAGCCCGAGGCGAGCGCGGGTCATGGGTGCATCACGTAGATGATGGGGAAGACGAGGATCCAGACGATGTCGACCAGGTGCCAGTAGGCCGCGGCGGCTTCGACGCCAGGCAGGTCGTCGCCATGCCAGGGGCGGCGGCGCAGGCGGACCGCCAGCCACGCCAGCACGCCCACCCCGCCGACGACGTGCAGCAGGTGCAGGCCCGTCAGGAACAGGTAGCCGAACCAGAAGCGGCTGGTCGACAGGGTCACGTCCGCCAGGGCGGGGCTGCTGTACTCGTGCAGCTTGTTGACGCAGAAGGCCACCCCGGCCGCCGCCGCGAGGGCCAGCCAGGAGCTGGCAGGCCGCGCTCGCTGATCGCCGTAGGCGAGCACCGCCTGGTACACGGCACCGCTCCCGAGCAGCAGGAACACCGTGCCGATCACCCCCGAGCCCACGTGGACCTGGTCCTGCCCGGCGGCCATGGCGGCCGGATCCACCCGCCAACCCCAGGCATGCCCCAGCAGGAACAGCCCGAAGGTGACGATCTCGACGGCCATGAACACCCACACCGCCGTGCCGCCGGACAGCGGCTGCCAGCGCCCCTGCGTGTCGGGAGCAGCGGCGCGCGAAGCGGTGACAGGCTCGGCGGACATCAGTAGACCTCCAGCTCCAGATATATCCCGCAGGCTCGCTCCGCGCCCCCCCCACGGGCGCGGCGATGCCGCGATGCGCGCTGCTACACTCTGCCCATGTTCCTCATTGCTCCGCTCCTCGTATGCGCGACCGCCGCCGCCGGGACGCCGACCACCCTCGATATGACCCTCGGCGCCGAGCTGTCGGTCAACGACCCGACTCAGCAGGATCTGGGCCTACGCCTGGGGGCCGCCGTCACCCCCTCGCCCTGGTTCAGCGTCGAAGCCATGGGCGCCTGGTACCCGAACCTCCGCGGCGGGCTCGCGATCTACGAGTACGCAGAGATGCCGGACCTAGACACCATCGACGACCTCTCGCCCATCCACAGCCGGCTGCAGCTCGACGTCGGCGTCTGGCCGCTGGAAGCATCCTGGGAGGTGACCGAGGTGGTCGCCGGCCTCGTCGCCGGCGGCACGCTGGTCTACACCGTCGACGACAACGGACGCGCACCGTTCTCCCCCGACGATCCCTACTACGCCGCGACAAAGCGCCAGTGGCATCCCTCGCCGCTGGTCGGCGTGGTCACCCGGCTCGACCACGGGCACTTCGTCGCCGATCTACGCCTGGAGGGGCTGCGCTACGTCGAACAGGTGGGCAGCACCGACCTCAGCCCCCGAAACCTGCTGATGGCCGGACTGAGCGCGGGGTGGCGGCTGTGAGAGGGGGGGCTTCAGCCCAGCATCCAGACCATCGCCCCCAGCAGCCCCACCGACAGCCCGACGCCGTTCCATGCCATGCCCGCGGTCCAGGTCGACACCCACGCCTCTCTGTGCTGCGGGCGCAGTCGCAGCCACTCGACGCACACCCCGGGCCCCAACCCCAGCCCGACGAGCACGGACGGCTTCACCAGCGCGCCCGCGGCATGCAGGAGGAAGGGGAGGGCGGCACCGGCAGCGACCGCGAGCAGGAGCTGCGCCAGAGCATGTGTGAGCACCCACCGCGGGCTCCAGGTGGGGAGCGGGGTGGCGGGAGGAGGGGCCAGCGCGGGAAGCTGCGTCGCAACAGCAGCGCACACGGAATCGAAGAGGTCCGCTGGCACGACCAGCACCAGCGGCCGCTGCCCCGGCCCGAGGACCACGACGCGCCGGCCTCCGTCCACAGTCGCGTCGACCCGATAGCCACGGAGCTGCCCCCACGCGCGCGAGTCCAGGCCGACCCGCAGCCCCTCCGGACCGACCGAGCAGCGCCGCCGCCACGACGGCAGGTGCCGCATCAGGACCTGGACGAGGCCCCCGGCCGCCACCAGCGCGCCAGCCACCGCGCCCAGGTCGACCGGCAGCGCTGGTGGCATCGGGGCCGGCACCCACAGCCACAGCGGCACCAGCACCGCGACCGCCCCCACCAGCGCAACAGCGCCCGCCAGCAGGCCGAGGCGCGCCGGCGAGAGCCCCTCTGCCGAGAGCCGGTCGAGGGTGGCCCCGGGATCGACGGAGACGGACCAGGTGATGGTGGAGGACATCTACGAAGGTACGCGGCGCCAGAGGGGGCGATTGCTCCCCGGAGCCCGCCCCGTGCAACCATCCCGCCCCCAGGGGCGTAGGCTCTGGGACGAGAGCCCGATCCCACCGTGCCCGACACCCCCACCCGGTCCCCGCTGACCCTGCCCGTCGCTCTCGACGGGCACTTCAAGCGCGACTGGCGGCTGTCCCGAGCGCTGGTCGGCAAGGGGCACCTGGAGCTGACCGAGCAGGGTGTCGTGGCCACCGCCGGCTCCACAGGGCCCGTACGGAGCCTGCTCGTCCTGGTGGTGCGGGTGATCGCCCTGCTCGGCTTCGCCGCAGGCTGCGCCGCCGCCGTCCTGACCGCCATCGGCCTGACCGTGCGCACCCACACACCGCAGTGGCTCGCCAGCGTGCTGGTCGCGATCCCGACGCTGTGGGCCGGATCGCTGCTGCTGGTGGCGCTGAGCCGCCGCTTCCTGGAGCGCCGCCGCACCTGGAGGATCCGCTGGTCCCAGGTCGAGCGCATCGGCGTCCCGCGCGGCCCCTTCATCGAGCTGTCGGCCCAGGCCGCAGGCGGTCGCCTGGTCGGCCGCTTCCGCCCCCGTCGCTTCACCCGCGACGCCCGCCTCATGCTGGCCCAGCTACGAGCCGGCGCGGCGCCGCTCTCCCACCCCACCGTCCAGGTCGCGCCCCTGCGCTCACGCCGCATCGATCAGGCGGTGCTGCTTGTCGCCGGCGGCCTCGCCGGGGCCGGGCTGTGGCTGTCCTGGCCGCGCATCGCTCCCGTCCTGGCCGGTCCCCCCACCCACGGCCCGGCTGCCGGCGTCCCGGCACGCGCCGACGCCGCCCTGCTGGAGCAGGCCCACCCGGCCTGCGCCCGCGGCCCCGCGGACGGCCCCGCCGTGCGCAACCACCGCGTGGGGGATGACCTCGCCTGGACGCGAGACGAACGCGACCAGTGGTCGTCGGTCCACCTCACCTGGCGTCCCGACCAGGGCGTCGTTCAGCTCGCCGGGAGCGACCAGACCCACGGCCGCCTCGCCGGCGCCTTCGCGGGCGACGCCCCCGTCGCGGCCTTCTCGCTGAGCGTGCCCGCAGACCGCAGGACCGCGCTCGAGGCGGCCCTCCGGGGCGACGGCCTGCAGGCCGGCCTGTGCAGCGGCGATGTCGCCCGCATCGACCGGGCGCGCGCCCCGGGCGAGGGCGAACAGGACGTCTCCCTCGACCTGCACCGCGATGGCGACGACCTCGTCGTCGAGGTACAGGGCCGCCTGCCGCGCGGGACGCGCCTGCTGGCCGCCCGCCAGCGCGACCAGAGCCGGCTGGACTGGTTCGACCGCTGCGAGCTGGCCGTGGTCGACGACACCCTCGTCCTGCCGCGGGCCCGGGCCCTCACCCGCCTCGCCGACTTCTTCGGCAGCAGCCGCGACGCCGCCCGCGCCGTCCTGGTCGCCCCCGGAAAGGCCGGCGAGGTCCGCAGCCTGCTCTCCGAAGACGCGGCCGTCGGCGCCGTGGACTGCATCGACGTCGACGCTCTCACCTGGCTCGACCTGGGGCTGGCCTGGGCCACCACGGCCCGCAGCGACGGCCTGCTGGCCGAAGCCGCCGCCGACCTCGCCCGCCAGCGAAGCGTCACCGCCGCCGGCACCGCCGAAGCCCTCGTCAGCGAGCTGCCCGCTGCCTACGCCGCGGTCCTCGCCGACCTGTCCCCGCGCGGCCGGGCCGAAGCCCAGGCCGTCGACCAGGGCTTCCTCGACGGGCTGCCCTGGGGTCGGGTGCTCGACCGGCTGTCGATGCAGCACGACCTCGCCACCATCGAGCGGGTGCGCCAGCGCCTGTCCGGCGCCGACCCGGTGGGCAACCTCGGCGAGCTGTTCCTGCTGCGCCTCGCCGAAGAGCTGCTCGAGCGCATCCCCCCCGACGGCAGCCTCGACGCCTACAACTCCCGGATCGACGTGGCCGAGGACTGGCTGGACATCACCGCCGGCAAGACCTGGGTCAGCAGCGGCCGCAAGATCACCGTCCCCAGCGACGAGGTCGCCGCCTACTACCAGGTCGTCGGCCACTACCTGCTCGTCGATGTCGCGAGGCGGGCCGAGCGGCGCATGGCCCGGGACCTCGTGTTCCGCGTCACCGGGCTGCCGCTGCGCTGGCGACTGGAGAACCACGGCATCAACCTCGACGTCGAGAAGTCCACCACCCAGAAGGCGCTGGAGGCCTGGGTCAAGGGCGACTTCGAGTACCTGGGCGACCGGGCGCTGGCCAAGCTCGCCGAGAAGGTCACCGACCAGGCCGACGTCATCGCCGCGGCGTCCGGGGCCAGCTACCGCTTGGACGGGCAGTGGTCGGCCGGCGATGGCGCCGCCCGCACGGCGACCCTGCTGCGGGACGGGCGAGAGATCGGCTGGGTCTCGCTGTATGACCAGGACGCCGTGGCCCTGCACTTCCACAACATCGGCGCCCGGGGCACCTCCCGACAGGCGCTCGGCGGTGGCCACCCGGTGTTGCTGGCCACCGCCGGCTCCTATGTCACCGCCGACCTGAAGACCTCGGGCTTGTCGGCGGTCGACGGAAGCATCGACAACTTCCTCATCTCCAACAAGATGGACGGCCTGGTCATCATCGACGCCGCCGGCCGGCTGGCCACCCTCGACATGCGCGCCGGCGGGCCCCTGCCGGGAGAGAGCCAGCCCATCCAGCCCCTCGAACACCTCGCCGACCTGCACCGCCTGCTCGCCTGGCTCCAAGACCACGACGCCAGCGCCTTCCAGACCCACCTGCTGGGCTACGGCGGGCAGCTCACCATCGACGAAGCCACCGCCAGCCCCACCCTGCGTGAGCGCCGGCTGCTGGTCCAGGCGGCCTACCGCGGCCACCCCATCGTCGCCGTGGTTGACCTGCCGGGCAGCCCCAAGGTGACGCTCTTCGAGGCAGCGATCATCGCCATCCAGGCGCTGCGCACGCCGGAACAGGAAGGTGGACCGGGACTGGACGTGGTAGCGGTCGCCAACCTCGACGTCGGCTCATACAACGCGCTGACGGCATGGACCGACGGCGGTCAGGTGTTGCGCCAGAGCTGGAAGCCCCTCGGAGAGACCATGAACCTCGTGAGCATCCGCAGACGATGACCGGCGACACCGACACCGACCGCGTCGTGGGCGCCACCCTCGCAGCCCTGGGCCTGCTGCTGCTGGGCCTGACCGGGTCCGCAGCCGAGCCCGCCCCGAACACTGCTAGTTCGACCGAGAGTGATCCGAACATTGTTCGGGTGGATTCGAACGCCGCTAGCGCCCCCCGGGGCAACGAGCCGCCGCCGCTGGAGACCGACACACCGACCCTGCTGTTTCAGTCCGAGGGACTCCGACTGGAGCAGCAGGGCTGGCGGTGGGGAGACGCGAGCGGCCAGGCATGGCGCGTCAGCGTGCCCCTGCCCGGCCGGGCCGAGGTCGAAGCCTCCGACAGCGTCACGGCCTTCGCCGCGCTGCTGCCCGGAGATCCCGGTCCCTGGGCGACCATCAACGGCGGCTTCTACGAGCGGGGCGCCATGGGCCTGGTGGTCTCCGACGGCGCCGAGCACAGCCCCCTGTCCCGCCGTGGCGGCAGCGGGGTCTTCTCGTGGTCGGCAGACAGCGGTCCACGGATCCAGCACCGGTCGGACTGGACAGCAGGAGCGCCGCAGGCCCTGCAGAGCATCGACCGACTCGTCGACGCCGGCCACAGCCTGGTCAAGCAGCGGCCCACCGCGCGCTCCGCGGCGCGCAGCGCCGTGGCCATCTCCAGCGACCGCCTGTGGCTGGTCGCCCTGGCCGACGACGCCAGCATCGAGCCCCTGCCCCGCGCGGGCGGAGCGGAGCTTGTCCAGCTCCACGACACCGTGGTCATCGGCCTGCCGCTGTGGGCGTTCGCCGACTACCTCATCGACGCGGTCGGCGCGGAGCAGGCGCTGAACCTCGACGGCGCCGTCTCGACCCAGCTCGTCGTCCAGACGCCCGACCGACGCTTCGAGGTGCTCGGCGAACGCGGCACCATCAACAGCCTCACGATCCGCCCATGAAGCTCGTCATCTTCGACTTCGACGGCACCCTGGTCGACTCCCGACCGGCCGTCGCCGCCACGCTGAACGCAGCGCTCCAGACGTTCGGCTTCCCCGCCGTCGCCGACGACGCCATCGTCGCCCTCATCGGCCTGCCGCTGACCGAGATGTTCCCCCGCCTGGTCGGACGTCCACTCACCCAGGGCGAGCTGATCACGCTGGTGGACGCCTACCGCGGCCGCTACCTCGCCGAAGCGCTCACCCATGAACGCATCTACGACGGCATCTTCGACCTGCTCGCCGACCTGTCCCGCGCCGGGCGACGGCTGGCGGTCGCGACCGGTAAGTCCACCGCGGGCGCCCGCCGCGGCGCGGAGCGCTGGGGGCTGCAGCTCTTCCTGGAGCGGATCTACGGCTTCGACGCCGTCCCGCACCCCAAGCCCGCCCCCGACCTGCTGCTCCGCATCATGGACGAACTGGACGTCCCGGCCACCGACACGGTCATCGTCGGTGACACGGAGTTCGACGTCGAGATGGGCCGCCGGGCCGGTACCGCCACCATCGGCGTGACCTGGGGCTCGCACCCCGCCGACCGGCTCGCCGACGCCGACGCCGTGGTCGATGACATCGGCGCCCTGCGGGCCGCCCTGGCGCTGTCGTGAGCGTGCCGCTGCTCCTGCTCGCGCTGGGCGGTGCGGTCGCGGCCGGCGACTCGACCGCTGCGACCAGCCCCGGCGCGGCGACCACCTCGGTCGAGCCGATCCCGGCAGACCTGCAGGCGGCCATGACCGGCGTGAGCTGGCACGAGGGCTGCCCCGTGCCGCTGTCCGACCTACGGCTGGTCACCGTCCCCTACGTCGACGACACGGGCGCAGAGCGCCACGGGCAGCTCGTCCTCCACCGCGACCAGGCCGACGCCGTCGCCACGGTCTTCGCCGGCCTGTTCACGCAGCGCTTCGTCATCCACCGCATCGAGCTGGCGTCCCAGCACGGCGGCAGCGACGACGCGCTGATGGAAGGCAACATCACCAGCGCCTTCAACTGCCGGCCGGTCACCGGTGGTCGCGGCTGGTCCGAGCACAGCTCCGGCGCCGCCCTCGACCTCAACCCGCTGTGGAACCCCTACGTCAAGGGCGACCGCGTGCTGCCGGACGCCGGCCGGACCTTCGTCGACCGCGACGCGACCCGCCCGGGCACCACCATCGCTGGCGGACCCGCCGTGTCGGCCTTCTCGGCCATCGGCTGGCGCTGGGGGGGCTCCTGGCGCTCGCTCAAGGACTACCAGCACTTCTCGGCCAGCGGCCGCTGACCGGCCACGCCCGGGCGCACCGCCAGGGCCGGCTTCGCCGCACCGCTCGCGGCGGGGGCCGTGCTGCAATAGAGCGAGGCCGAAGGGAGCGCGCGTGGCCAGGTACATCGTGATCGAGGGCTTGATCGGCGTCGGCAAGACCACGCTCTGCCGGATCCTGCGCGATCAGTGGGGCGCGAAGCTCGTGCTCGAACCGGCCGACGACAACCCCTTCCTCGCGGCCTTCTACGACGACGCCGAACACTTCGCCTTCCCGGCCCAGATGTTCTACCTGGCGACCCGCTACGACCAGCAGCTCAAGCTGGCCCAGCAGGACCTCTTCACCGACCTCGTGGTCAGCGACTACCACTTCGCCAAGGACCGCCTCTTCGCAGAACAGACCCTGCAGGGGGACGAACTGGCGCTGTACGACCGCTTCGCCCACCTGCTCAAGGACCGCGTCCCGACCCCCGACCTCGTGCTGTTCATGGACGCGCCCACCGACGTCATCATCTCCCGCATCCAGCGCCGGGCCATCGACGCCGAACAGGTCATCGAACCCGGCTACCTCGACAGCCTCCGCGACCGCTACTACGCCCTGTGGGAACGCTACACCGAAGCGCCCGTCTACGTCCTGGACACCAGCGACCTCAACTACGTCGACGACACCGACCACCGGGACCACATGCTGGCGATGATCCGCGGCTGGCTGGATGGCCAGCCGCTCCCGGGCAGCCCCGCGGCCTTCCACGACCGCCGGCAGGGCCAGCTCGACCTGTTCGGCTGATGACGCTGGTTGCGGCTGGGGTGTGGTAGAGTTGCCGCCGCCTTGCACGAGCCGTTGACGCACCCGGCACCGCGAACCTGCGGCCTGGTTTCTCGTCCGCTGCGTTGACCCGCTCACCCCGGCGCCCCGCCCTCGCTGGCCGCCGACGACGGATCCGCTGGAGCGCCCGCGTTGCCCCGCCCCCCTCGCCACCTCGCGCTGATCCCCGACGGAAACCGTCGGTGGGCACGCGCACGGGGGCTGCCCGGTCCGCAGGGGCACCTCGCCGGCATCGACGTGGTCGGTGACATCGCCGCCGCCGCCTGGGACGCCGGGGTGCAGGTGGTCACCTTCTGGTGGGGTTCGCCTGCCAACCTCCTGGCCCGCCCCCCCGCAGAAGTCGACGTCATCACCGGCTCGCTGTCGAGCTGGCTGTCGACCCGAGGAGCAGCGACCATCGCCGCCCACGACGCCCGCTTCCTGGCGCTCGGGCGCTGGCCGCAGCTCTGCCCGCAGATCCAGCCCGGCATCGACGCCGCGCGACATGCCGCCGGCGCCGGCCCGCGCACCCTGGCGCTGCTCATGGCCTACGACGGCCGAGACGAGCTGCTCGCGGCCGCGGACCGCCTCGCCGGCAGCGGCGGCAGCCGCGACGCCTTCGCCGCAGCCCTGTGGACGGGCGCCCTCCCGCCGGTCGATCTCGTGATCCGCACCGGCGGCGAACCCCACCTCTCCGCCGGCTTCATGCTCTGGCAGATCGCCGAAGCCCGCCTGCACTTCTCCGACAAGCTGTGGCCCGACTTCGCCCCCGCCGATGTCGGCGAAGCCCTCGCCGCCTATGCCGCCACGGAGCGGCGCTTCGGCCGATGACCATGGACTCGCTGCCCCTCCCCGGCCCACGCGCCCACCTCGCTGGCACGCTGGCGCTGGTGCGCTGCTTCGCCCGCCTGTCGGGCGGACACACTGACGCCCCCGCCCTCCTCGACTTCCTCGACCGCCCGGCCGCGCTCCCCGCGCGGGTCGCCGACCGCGACAATGCCCTGAAGTACGACGCCTACCTCGCCCACGGCCCCGACGGCCCCGCCTGGGGCGTGACCGTCAACGATCGCTACGAGGGCTGCGCGATGCACGACGCAGCGGCCGCCTTCGCCGCCGCCCTCCCCCACGCCTACCGCTTCGACGCCGTGGCCTCCTTCCGAGCGGCCCTGGACGACGCAGCCCTCGTCGAGACGCTCGCCGTGGGCTTCGACCACCCCGACCGGCCACCCCGGCTCAAGCTCTACCTGCAGGAAGACCGCTGGGGTGCGGGCGTGTGCACCGCGGCGACCCTCCGGCAGGTCGCCGCAGACATCGCACCGGCCTGCCGGGTCCCCGAGTGGCTGCCCGACCATCGCCGGATCGGCGTGGTCACGGTCGAGGTGCTGCCCGGCGGCGCCGTGGGGCTCAAGGCCTACGTCGGTGGCCCGGATCCACACGCAGCCGCGGCCGGCGCACCATCCAGCGCCCAGGATCTCGCCCACCAGATGCGCAAGCGCTCGCGGATGGCCGGGGGCTACTACTACCTCACGATCCGGGCGCGCCCCGGCCAGGACAACCGCTACGCCATGAACCGCATCTACGACCACCGCGCGCTCGGCTTCCGCGCCCGGGGCCGCCACCTCCGAGAGGGCTGGCTGGACGTCGGCCGCCAGCTCAAGGCGGCGGGGCGCAGATCAGCCTTCGAGCAGCTCCTGCGGGCCATCGGGGCGCTGCGCGGGCTCCGGGTGGTCCCGACGGCCACCGCGGTGGAAGCCGGCGGCCGCAGCGCTGACGTCTACTGCGGCGCGTGGCAGATGGCGGCGACGGACTGACGGACCGGGCCGCAGATCTGCTCAACCTTGTCGGACAGGGCATCCGCACCGATCAGGGCAGCGAGGTCGACGTCGCCTCGCCCGCGGTTCTCGTGGGCGGGATGCAGGGTCTCCACAGGCACGCCCGCGAGGGCAGCCAGCGCCGGCAGGGCATCGCCGAGCTGCTCTGTGCGCACGACCAGGGACCGCCCGGGCGGGAGCAGGTCGAGCACGCGGCGGTTCTGGTCGGCCCAGAAGCGCAGGCCCGCGTCGACGATCCGCGGCGCGCCGGCGGCCAGCGCAGCCGGCCCCGAGTAGTCGGCGACGTCGAAGGCGTCGCCGAGCATCAGCCGACCGAGCGCCCGCTGCCAGGCTGGCCACGTCCCCCCGGCGTTCATGACATCGTTGCGCAGCCACATGGACAGGAGGCTCTGCAGCCAGGCCACGGGCTCGCGCACGGTGAGCACGAAGCGGGCGTCGGGGTAGCGGTCCACGAGCAGCTCCATCCAGAAGTGGTGGAAGCTGGCGGAGTCGCACTCCAGCCGTGTGGCGCGGTCGCGCAGGGAGAGCACCTCGACCAGGTCCGTGCTCCCGTCCATGGCGGCCCGGTCCAGGGCCAGGATGGCGTCGTCGAACCACACCTCGTGCCCCCAGCGGTGCTGGTCGAAGATGGCAGCGAGGCTGGTGGTCCCCGTCTTGGGGATCCCGACGCCAAACAGGTGGAAGCGACGGTCGCGCTGCGGCCCGCCGGTCCGTCCCGAGGGCAGGGCGTCGCCGGGGTGGACCGGCGCCAGCTCGTGCTCGCCCACGGCGTCGAGGTAGTTGGCGAAGTAGCCGCCGCAGCGATCTCGGCGGATGCAGTCGGCACAGGCCGCCGCGCGGCGTCGCCCGAGCACCACGCTGGCCTGCTCGACCGGCCGGTCGTGGGCCTTCGACCAGAAGACCACGCTCTCGCGGTCGGCGGGAGCGTCGTCGGTCAGGTCCTGGTCGTCGACGAATTCGTCGTGGGTGTTGTCCCAGAGTGCGGGCCCGAGGACGCAGTGGGGGATGCAGAAGGAGACGAGGCGACAGCCACGCCGGTCGAGGTCGGCGGTCAGCGCCCGCAGCCGGGGCACGAGCGCCCGCTGCTCGGAGAGGGTGAGGGTGTGCTCGGCCGGGTCGACCCGGCTGTCGAGCACCGGCACGGGGTTGCCCAGGACCCAGGTGTGCGCACCGAAGGAGGCCACGACATCGGCGATGTCATCGAGCACGTCGACGTTGTCGCGGGACAGCACCGTCGCGCAGCTCACCCGTCCGGTCAGCGTCGCGCGGGCGTTGCCGGCCGCCGCCTGGAAGCGCCGCCACCAGGTCGCCCGGTTGGTCACCCGCAGCCCCGTCTCGTCGCCGACGGCGTGGACGCTGATCATGATCTCGTCGAGGAGCGGGCCGACAGCTTCTGCGAAGTCGCGCCGCTCCCAGCGCAGCAGGTTGGTGATCACGTAGGTCTTCAGCGACAGCGAGCGGGCGTGCGCCAGCGCGTCGGCAAAGCGCGGGTGCAGGGTGGCTTCGCCGCCCATGAACTGGATCAGCTCGACACCGTCGGCTGCCGCGGCGTCGAGCCGCTCCACCAGCTCTTCCCAGGGCATGTACTGCCGCCGCCTGACCCGGTTGGCTTCGCAGCAGAAGGAGCACTCCTGGTTGCAGCCATCGACGATGAACAGCTCGAGGCGACGGGCGCGGGGCTCTCCCAGGCGCAGGGGGACCCCCTTCTCGTCCACCGCCACGACCAGCCGCGCCAGCTCCTGGACGGCGGGCGCGGCGGCGTCGGGGCTGGACACCTGCAGGCGCGGCCCCTCCAGCAGGGGGGAGGGCGAGGCACCGCGGGGCTCGACCCGCAGCCGGACCTGCTGCGTCCCGGACGAGGCCGCGAACTCGATCCAGTCCACGCCGAAGCCCGGCTGCTCCAGCCGCCAGCCCGGCCGAGCCCGGAACCACCGAGACAGCCCGTGCTTCCACAGCACGGCGGCGACTTCCTGCGGGGTCTCGGCGGTTCGAGGCGACATCGGCGGCACTCTATCTGCTGGCGCCGACACAGCAGCCCATCCGCCTGCTTCCGCTCCCCCAAAGAGCAAGAGAACGGGCCACCCTCAGAAGTCCAACACCACCAGGTGCTGCTTGTCCTTGTCGCCCTGGGTGTTCCAGCGGTTCTCCAGTCGCAGCACGCCGCGGGGGCAGACGTGGGCGCACATCCCGCAGCCCACGCAGGCCGCACGGGTGAAGGACTGGTTGCTCTGGGCGTAGGAGCGCACGTCGATGCCCATCTCGCAGTAGGCCGAGCAGTTCCCGCAGGAGATGCACATGTCATCCTTGACCCCGATCCGGAAGCGCCCGAGCTTCTGGACGAGGCCGAGCATGCCGGCCATGGGGCAGAAGTTGCGGCACCACACCCGGGGTCCCATCAAAGGGTACAGCCCCGTGCCGACCACACCGGACAGGATGCTGCCGACGATGAAGCCGTACCAGTGCTTGCTGTGGTCGGCGGCCGACGCCAGGGCCGGGTGGTCGTGGCCGACCAGGGCCTTGAGCACCATCAGCACGGTCATCAGCGTGACGAGGCCCAGGACCGTGTAGATGGCGGCTTGCTCGAAGCGCCAGGCCCGCGTCTTCTTGCTGGTGAGGTGACGCCAGGGGTCGCCGAAGGTGTTGGCCAGGCCGCCGCAGCCGCACACCCAGGAGCAGTACCAGCGCTTGCCGAAGAAGAAGGCCAGCACGGGCGCCCCGATGAGCGACATCACGAAGCCGTAGATCGCCATGTACAGGGGGAGCTGCCAGATGGTGTCGGGCAGCAGCAGGTCGTACTTCAGCGGCCAGAAGTAGCTGAAGTAGAACTCCTTGCCCCCGAAGATCGGCATGACGAAGGGTAGCGTGAAGGCCAGCACGATCTGGACGAAGACGTTGACGGCGATGCGGACCTGGTTGTAGCGGGAGTTTCCGTGGGCCCGGAGGTAGCGGATCGCGCCACCCACCATCAGCACGCTGTACAGGAAGCCGTAGAGGTACCAGCGGTTGCGCAACCCCAGGCTCGCGGCGACGCCTTCGAGGTGATCGAACCAGTACAGGTCCATGTAGAAGCCGACCATGAAGGCGGTCAGCACCCAGGCCGGCCAGCCGCGGCTGCGCCAGGTCGACCGCCAGGAGGCCATCAGGCCGTTCTGTCCCTGCAGGTACATGGTCAGCTCGCCGGCGCGGGGTGGGCGCTCGCCTGCTGGCGAGCTGCGATGATGGCCTGTGTGGGCACCGCCAGCGGCGGCACCAGCTCGGTGTCGAAGCGGGCGTCTGCGAGGTGTTCGAGCACCCAAGAGAGGCTGCGACGCTCGGCGATCCACCGGATCAGCACCCGGTGGTCCCAGCGGCGACCGAGCAGGTTGAAGCCGACGACCCGGTCGCCGCGGCAGCAGATGCGCGTCGTGCTGCGCACCGAGCCTTGCTCTTCGAAGCGCCACGACCAGATGTCGTCGAAGCCGAAGTCCACGAGCCCCGCCGTCGTGTACTCGATGTCGAAGAGCTTGGCGGAGTTGTACCAGTGGCCCCGCCGGTAGGCGACGTCGTCACCGAGCAGCGCGCGCGCGGCGAGGCGGCCCTGGTCGCGGCCGGTGTACCAGAGCTGCTCGGAGCGCTTGACCCCGTTGAACCACTCCACGGACGCGCAGTCGCCGGCGGCGTACACCCCCGGTGCCGAGGTCGACAGATCGGGCCCCACGACGACGCCCCCGCGCTCGTCCAGGGCGACACCGCTGCCCGCCAGCCAGTCCGTGTTCGGCACGACGCCGATGGCGACGACCGCGCAGTCGATGTCGTGGCGCTGGCCGCCGTCGTCGACGACCGCCGCGACGTTGCCGGCGCCGTCGGCCTCGAAGTGATCGACCCCCGTTCCGAGGTGGACCTGCACGCCGTGCTCGGCCATGCGTTCGGCGATCCACGCGCTCTCATCGGCGTCGATGGCCATGGGCCAGAAGTACTCCTCGCGGATGAAGAAGTGCGGGTGCAGCCCCGCCGCGACCATGGTCTCGACCACCTCGATGCCGATCAGCCCCCCGCCGACGACGGCGGCCCGCTGCGCCCGGCGTCCGCGCTGCTCGGCAGCGGCCGGCCGCGGCTGGTAGGGCGAGTCAGGCGTCGAGTGCGCCAGGTGGGCGTCGGCGTCGGGGGCCGCGCCAGCGCGGTTGGGGCCACCGTGCAGCTCCCGCTCCAGCCAGGCGAGGTCCTGGTGGGTGACGAAGTGACCGATGCCGACCAGTTCGCTGCCCGGCCAGGGACCGCGCCGTGGCCGGGACCCGCAGGCGATGAGCAGGCGGTCATAGGGCACCGGGTCCAGCCCACCCGCCAGCAGCAGGCGCCGCCCGTCGGTGTCGACACCGACGGCCCGGGCCCGCACCCGGACGAAGCCCATGCGCGCGTAGAGATCCCGCTCGTAGGGTTCTGTATCCTCGTGGGTGAGCTGCCCCGCGAGCACGTACATGAGCGCGGTGCGGGAGAAGAAGTGGGCGGACTCCTCCGACACCACCGTGATCTGCGCGTCGGCGAGGCGCTGCCGCACGGCGATGGCGGCCTCGATCCCCGCGACTCCGTTTCCGACGATGACGACCTTCATGGGGCCCCTCGATGCTGACCAGCCCCGGTGGTCGCAGCCACCGGCCAGCGAGGCGGCCGCCGGACAGTCAGTTCAGCTCGACATCCACGAATCGACCCCGGATCAGCCCGCTGCGCTTCTCGATGCACCGCGGGTCGAAGCCGCCTGCCTTCAGTTCCTTGCGCACCCGGTGCACCAGCACCTTGAGCCGGTTGCCGCCGGAGCCGAGGGCGCCGCGGCCCCAGACACCGACGATCACGTCGTCGTCGGCACACCAGCCGCGATCCGGATCCGCCAGCTCGCTGTTGCGGTCTTCGTCGAGCTTGCGGGCCAGCAGGTAGAGCAGGACCACGCGGTTCTCGGCGGTGATGTCGTGGGTCTGGCTGGTGGAGAGGTGCGAGACCTCGGCCACCGCGCCGGTGGGCCCGTCCAGGCTGACCCGCAGCTTGTAGGGGTAACGCTGGTGATCGGGCTGGACCGTAGGCATCCGCGTGGGGTCGGCTTCGACGAGGCGGAAGCGGTTGCCGGCGACTTCGAATTCGTCGCCCGTGGCCAGCAGGAGGTCGTCGTCGTCGTCGGTGCCAAGCCAGACTTCACCCCCCGGGTAGACCAGCAGGGTGGCGCCCACGGTCGGCCCCGACGCCAGGCGAAGATCGGCCCCGGCCCCCGACCCGATGACGAAGCGGTCGCTGTGCAGTGGCCGCCGCATGCCCGATGCGAGGTCTTCGAGGGCGAAGGCTTGAAGGTTGCCCAGGGGGGCGGGTTCCGTCGGCGAACGCACCGTCAGGCGGAGGTCCGAGCCCAGGCGGATCTCGGCGCCGTAGGGGACGGGGACCGAGTCCGTGACCCGGTTGTCGTCGAGGAAGGTGCCGTTGACGCTGCCGAGGTCGCGCAGCATCACCTGTCCGCCCGCGAACCAGACGATGGCGTGGTGGCGGCTGACCTGGGGATCAGGCAGCACCACGTCGTTGTCGGGTCCACGGCCCAGCGACACGTGTCGGGTGCCGATGGCGACGGAGCGCTCTCCGCTGCCATCCGGGGTCCGCAGCACCAGTTCCGGGTATGCACGCATGGCGGCACTCTATACCGGAACGCCTGTGCCCGGCGGCAGGGCGCGACAGCGATGTCGTCCTTTCCGCTGTCACGATGGAGAAACCGCAACAAGGACACGCTGTTTGGCGATGTCTTCGGCCCTGGCATGGCCCTTGCTTCACCCTCTCGCACCCACCGTGAGGCAGGATCATGCTCGGCGCACTTCTCACCATCGCTGTCATCTCCCTGGCCGGCAACGGCTGCTTCATCCCCCGCTGCGGGGGGGACAGCCTGGTCGCGGCCGACGTGGCACCCGCCGATGTGGCCGACGGCTCCTGGGATGTCTGGACCGACATCCCGCAGCTCACCGGTGACTGCCCCGACATCGACGGGCGCAGCCTCATCCCGGAGATGATGCAGGCCGAGATCCGCCGGGAGCAGGGCGACATGCTCCACCTCGACCTGGGTGGCGTGCACCACGAAGCCGCCCTCTGGGGAGACGCCCTCTACGCCGAGGGCTACAGCGGCACCGGCTACGCCAGCGAAGACACCCACGGCTTCGACCAGGAGATCGGGGTCGTCATCGACGGCATGGTGCTGTCCCGCGAGGAGCTGAGCGGCACCATCTACCTGCAGCTCGCCGACGCTGGCGGCGCCCCCTGCGAAGCCCAGGCTCGCTTCGGCGCCGCGCTGTTGACCTGGACCGAGGGCGACCCCAAGGTCTGCGACACCCCCGTGCCGCTGGACCCCGAAGACCCGGTCCGGCACCCCGACAGCTACGAGTACCAGGGCAGCTACGGCTGCGACTGAGGGGCCAATCGGGTGACAGCCCGCCCCGCGGGTCGTAGGCTGGCAGCGTGCTCGATCCCACCGCTGCCACGGTCATCCTGAACCCAGCCGCCGCCGGTGGAAGGGTGGGACGCGACGTCGACGCGCTGACGCGTAGGCTCCGCGACCGCCTCGGTCCGGTGGACGTCCAGCAGACGGCCCGCCCCGGCCACGCCGCCGAGCTGGCCGAAGCCGCGGTCCGCGCCGGACGCAGCGAGCTGCTCTCCCTCGGCGGGGACGGCACGCACAACGAAGTCGTCTGCGGGATCATGGCCGCGGACCCGGCCCCGGCCTCGGTGACCCTCGGCATCCTCCCCGCCGGCACCGGCGGCGACTTCCGCCGCAACCTCGCCCACGCCGCCGACCTGGACCAGGCCCTCGCCCACATCGGCACCGCCGACGCGGTGGCCATCGACGTCGGCCGCTGCCACTACGTCACCGACGACGGCCGCGACGCCGCCCGCTTCTTCGTCAACATGGCGTCTTGCGGGGTGTCGGGCCTGGTCTGCCGCATCGCCAACCGCTCCAGCAAGAAGCTCGGCGGCAAGGCGACCTTCTTCCTGGCCAGCCTCCAGGGCATGCTGTCGTGGAAGGGCTGCCCGGTCCGGGTGACCGTCGACGGCAAGGTGGTCGCGGAACACCTGTCGATCACCACCCTCGTCGCCGCCAACGGCCGCTGGGCCGGCGGCGGCATGATGTTCGCCCCCGACGCCCACCTGGCCGACGGCCTCCTCGACTTCATGGCCATGGAAGACCGCGGCGTCACCGGCGCCATCGGCATCTCCGGCGCGCTCTACAAGGGCCGCCACGTGGGCCGCCCCGACGTCCACACCTGGCGGGGCCGGCGGGCCCTGGTTGAACCTCTCGACCCGGCCCGCCACGCCTGGGTCGAGATCGATGGCGAAGCGCCCGGCCGCGCGCCGGTGCGTTTCGAGGTCCTCCCCGGCGCCATCCGCCTGCGCGACCTGCGGCCTGACCTGGCCTGAAGCCGGTCGTCGGGGGCGCCTCTCACCCGCAGGTGAGGTCGCCGCAGGTGAAGTCCTCGTCGGACCCGTAGTCGTAGGTGTTGCCCGACGAGATCAGGTACACGTCTTCGGGGGAGTTGTCGGTGCTGCCCGACCCCCAGTCGCAGCCCGTCGAGCGGACGCTGCTGGACTCCGAGATGATGGCCCCGCCGAGGTCGGCGACGTTGCTGAAGTAGCCCACGACGCTGCTGCTGTCGCCGACACAGGAAGCCGTCCCGCTGAACACGGCGGACCCGCCGCCGTAGAGCGCTTCGTTGTCCTGGACCACCGTGTAGCCGAGCGTCATGCTGACCGTCGTGTCGTTCGTACCGTCGACGTAGGCAGCGCCGCCCGAGTAGGTCGCGATGTTGTCGTGGATGATGGAGTCGCTGACCGTGAGCGTGCCGTCCAGGACCGCCGTCGCCGCTCCATAGTCGGCGCGCGTGCCGGCGATCTCCGACGAGCGCAGCTCGACGTCGCAGCCCTCGACGTAGATGCCGCCGCCGACGTCGGCCTGGGTGTCGGTGACGTAGAGGTCGTCGGCCACCAGCGTCGAGTTCGCCCCGCAGTACATCGCCCCGCCGGTCATGGTGGTCCGAGAGCCCAGGAAGGTGCCGCTGCCGTCGCCATCCTGCAGGGTGAGGCCCTGCATGTAGAGGTTGAGGCCAGCGTCCCGCACGGTGATCACCGTGCGGGAATCGCCCGCGGACAGCACCGTGCGCGAAGCGCCCGCCGGGCCCACGACGGACACGTCGGCGCTGAGCACGAGCGGCGTGTACCAGGTGCCGGCGCAGAAGTAGAAGGTGCCGTCGATGTTGAGGTCCCAGGCCGAGGGCGTCGAGTAGCTGCCCTTGGCGAAGGAGTCCGTGAAGTCGGTCATCGAGCCGTCTTCGGCCATGAAGGCGGCGCGACCATCTTCACTGGTCGAGCTGTCGCAGTCGTTGTCGAGGCCGTCGCAGAACTCTTCGGCGCCGGGGTAGACGATGTCGTTGCCGTCGTCGCAGTCGCCGTTGTCGGCGGCGTAGCCGTCCGGCATGTCGCAGGCGGTGATCGTCGTGCTGGTGCCGTAGCCGTCGCCATCGAGGTCCCGGTACCAGGTGTCGGCGTCGACGGCGCTGGACTCGTCGATGGTGTCGTCGCAGTCGTCGTCCACACCGTTGCAGTACTCGTCCGCCCCCGGGTGGACCGTGGCAACGTCGTCGTCGCAGTCGACATCGGCGACGCCGCTGATGTCGACGTAGCCGTCAGGCTGATCGCAGGCCCGCAGCTCGACGCTGGAGTCGCCGTAGCCGTCGTCGTCGCTGTCGGCGTACCAGGTCGAGGCATCGGCGGCGCTGGACTCATCGATCTCGTCGTCGCAGTCGTTGTCGAGGTCGTCGCAGACCTCGGTGGCGTCGGGGTTGATCGCGGCCACCGCGTCGTCGCAGTCCGACCGGGTGTCCGGGTCGAC
Organism: uncultured Enterobacterales bacterium; assembly: GCA_964599085.1. Taxonomy (GTDB): domain Bacteria; phylum Myxococcota_A; class UBA796; order UBA796; family UBA2385; genus J125. The sequence continues at coordinate 31,207 of CAZRFD010000003.1, forward strand.
GTCGTCGTAGCCATCCGGCCCGGTGCAGCTCGTCACCCCAGCGTCGAAGTCGTAGAAGCCGTCACCGTCGGCGTCGGGGTACCAGGTCGGGGCGTCGACAGCGGTGTCTTCGTCGATGGCGTCGTCGCAGTTGTTGTCGACGCCGTCGCAGACCTCGTCTGCGCCAGGGTTGATGGTCGGTTCGTCGTCGTTGCAGTCTTCGCCGGCGTCCAGCGAGGCGTAGCCCTCCGGCGCTTCACAGGCCGTGACCGACTTGCCGGGGACCGCGTAGCCGTCAGAGTCGCCGTCCGGGTAGAAGGGCACCGCCCCCTCAGCGAAGGCCCCGTCCACCTCGTCGTTGCAGTCGTTGTCGATGCCGTCGCAGACCTCTGTCGCCGAGGGGTTGATCGTGTCGTCGTCGTCGTTGCAGTCGTCACCGTTGTCGGCGTAGCCCTCGGGCTGGTCGCAGGAGGTCTTTCCGAGCGCCGGGTCACCATAGAGATCGTGGTCGAGGTCGGCGTACCAGGTCGGGGCGTCGGCGGCGTCGTCTTCGTCCACCAGCTCGTCGCAGTCGTCGTCACGGTCGTTACACAGCTCGTCGGCCCCGGGGTTGACCGAGGCGATGGTGTCGTCGCAGTCGTCGGGGTTGTCCGACACTCCCTCACCCAGCTCACAGGCTTCCACGATGACCGAGGGGTTGCCGTAGCCATCGAGATCGGCGTCCTGGTAGAAGGACTGCAGCAGCCCCTCGTCGATGGCGCCGTCGCAGTCGTTGTCGACCTGGTCGCAGACCTCTGTCGCCGACGGGTTGATCGCAGGGTTGTCGTCGTCGCAGTCGATGCTGCTGTCGTAGCCGTCCTGATCGGCGTCGACGGTGGCAGTGCCGGTGTCTCCGGTGGGACCGGTATCACCATCACCGCCAGCCTTGTCACCACAGCCACAGATGAGCAGGCTGGCGAGGATGAGGCGATTCACGGCGGGCTCCGAGCTTCACGGTTCAGCCCCCGACTTTAGCGCGCCGCGGAGCCGCCGTCCCGATCCGGCCGCGGTGCGGCCCCCCATCGTCACTCGCAGGTGATCTCGGTGCACAGGAAGTCGACGTCGTCGTCGAAGTCGTAGGAGCCGGCGTAGGGGTCGATGTAGATGTCTTCCGGGGCGTTGTCGGTGCTGCCCGTGCCCCAGTCACAGCCGTTCGACCGGAAGTTCGTCCCGCTGAGGTAGGCCGCGCCCCCGTAGGTGCCGACGTTGTCGAAGTAGCCGACGGCGCTCTTCGTGTCGCCGACGCAGGTGGCTGACGCATCGAAGGCCGCCGTCCCACCGCCGTAGACCGCTTCGTTGTCCTGGATGACCGAGTAGCCGACGGTCAGGTTGGCCGTGTAGTCACCGGTCCCGTCGATGTAGGCGGCCCCGCCGGAGTTGGTCGCGATGTTGGCGTGCACGAGGGTGTCGCTGAGCGTCATGGAGCCGTCGGTGACCGCGACGGCACCGCCGAAGTCTGCGACGCTGTCCGTGATCTCCGAAGACTGCAGCGAGACGTCACAGCCCTCGACGTAGACGCCCCCGCCGATGTCCGCCGAGGAGTCCGAGATCACCAGATCCGTCCCCGAGAAGTTGGCGTTGGCGCCGCAGAAGACCCCACCGCCGCCCAGGTAGGTGTGGCCGCCGAAGACCGCACCGCTGCCCACGCCGTCCCGGATCGTGAAGCCCTCGACCACCGCGTCGACGCCCGTGTCCCGCACCGTGATCACCGTGCGCTGATCGCCGGCCGACAGCGTCGTCTCCCCGCTGCCGTGGACTCCGATGACGGACACGTCGGCGCTGATGACCAGGCTGTTGTACCAGTCGCCCTGGCAGAACCAGAACTCTCCGTCCGCGTTCAGATCCCACGCGCCCGGGGCGGCGTAGGTGCCCTCGGCGAAGTAGCTGGTGACATCCGCGACCGTCCCATCCTCGCCGAGGAAGGTGACGATGCCGTCTTCGAGGGTGGACTCGTCGCAGTCGTCGTCGACGCCGTTGCAGATCTCTTCGGCACCAGGGTGCACGTCGATGTCATGGTCGTCGCAGTCCCCCTGCTCCAGCGCGTAGCCGTCGGGTTCGGCACACTGGACCTTCGTGGACTCCGTCGTGCCGTAGTCGTCGCCGTCACGGTCGCGGTACCACGTCGGCGCGTCCTCGGCGTCGGCTTCGTCGACGTTCTCATCGCAGTCGTCGTCGATGCCGTTGCAGAGCTCGGGCAGACCAGGGCTGCGGTCACCGTCGTGGTCGTCGCAGTCGCCGCCGACATCGATGTAGAGGTCGGGCGGGTCACAGGCCCGGGTGGACACGTCATCGTCGCCATAGCCGTCGCCGTCCCAGTCCTGGTACCAGGTGCCGGCATCCACGGCGTCGTCTTCGTCCACCTGCTCGTCGCAGTCGTCGTCGATGTCGTTGCAGAGCTCGTCGGCGCCGGGGTTCACCGCCGGGTCTTCGTCGTCGCAGTCGTCGGGGTTGTCGGCCAGGCCGTCGGTCACCTCGCAGACCTCGACCACGGCCAGCGGATCACCGTAGCCGTCGCCGTCGCCGTCGACGTAGAAGGACAGGAGCAGCCCCTCGTCGATGGCGCCATCACAGTCGTTGTCGACGCCGTCACAGACCTCGGCAGCGGCCGGGTTGATGGCCGGGTTGGCGTCGTTGCAGTCCTCGCTGCTGTCGAAGCCGTCGACGTCGGCGTCGACCGGAGCGCTACCCGCATCGCTGCCACCGGTGTCGCCGTCGTAGTGCACCTTCGTGCCACAACCAAAGGTCAGCAGGCCGGCGAGAAACAGGGCGGTCACGGTGCCTCCATCTCCAGAGAGGGTCCGCGACTGTCGAGGTTAGCGCAACAATCGCCCGCCTGCGCCGCCTACAGGCTGTCGAGCAGCTCGCGGACGACCGGCTGGGCGCTGGTCTCGCTGTTGGGGCCGAAGCGGAAGGTGCTGAGCCACACGGTCCCGCTGCCGCTGCTGAAGCGCATGAGCAGCGGCTTGTCGGCCAGGCTGTGCACCTGCTGCCCCTCTCGCCACTGCACGTCGCCGCGGAGGATCACGGAGGTCCCCTCGCCCGCCGACTCGACGACCGGGAACTCGAACATGTCGAAGGCGACATCGACCTGCTTGCTCCCGACGGCCGCCGCCATCGTCGCATCCTCGATGGTCGCGGTCACCGTGCCGGACTCCCCCTTCTGGGCGGCGTCGGGCACGGTGTCGTCGCCGAGGAACTCGACGGCGTCCGGCCAGAGCTCCTCGATGATGTCGTAGCTCCAGTCGGTGACGACGATGGTGCCACCGCTGTCGACGTAGCCCTGGATGGCCGCCTGCACGGCCGGGACGTTGCCGGCCACGTCGGTGCCGTCGGTGTCGTAGATCACGTCTTCTTCGAGGTGCCCACCGCCGAACAGGATGGCGTCGTAGCTGGCCATGGCCGCTTCACTGGACAGGAACTGGACCAGCTCGTCGCCGGTCAGGCCGTTGATCACGTCAAAGTCGCCATAGCCAAAGGTCTGCAGGGTGGCCGCGAAGTCGTCGTAGTCGCCGCTGACCACCGCGAACGCCGCGTCACCACCACCGCAGTCCGGATCCGGCAGGGTGATGAAGGTCTCACCATCCGGAGCGACCACCTGGAACTGGTCGATCACTTCGTTGCCGTACTGCACGTAGATGGGCTGGATGCCGGAGACCGGGATGTCGGTGAGCTGGAAGACGCCGTCGGCGTCGGTCTCGTCCAGCTTGGTGTCGTAGAACACGCCGTCTTCGGTGAACAGGTTCATGTAGACGGTCGCGCCCTCCAGCCAGGTGCCGCGGTCCGGGTCGCAGACGCGCCCCTCGATGGTGACGAGGTCGGCCCCCGGCGTGTTGGTCACCCGGCCGAGCGTGCTGTCGTTCTTGCAGGCCGCCAGGGACAGGCCCAGAGCGGCGGTGAGCAGGCAGGTCGAGGCGCGCATCAGTAGCTGCTCCCTGGGACGACCACGTAGATGTCCATGGTGTCGAGGAGGACGGTGCCGTCGCCCACGACGTTGAGCGTGAGGTTGAAGACCTGGTCTTCTTCGGTGGCGGCCACGGTGCCGCGGAATTCCAGGGTGAACTCGACCGTCTGGCCGTCCGCCGAGCTGCCGAGATCGTAGTATTCCGGCTGGATGTCGGTCACGAAGCCGTAGGGATCGCTGGCCACTTCCAGGCTGACCTGGCTGAAGCTCAGCGAGTTGACCAGGTCGGAGATGGCGTTGACGATGGTGCTGCGCAGCGAGGAGGACGAGCCCGACCAGGTGTAGACGAGCTTTTCGTTGGCGATTCCGTCGCCGTTGGTGTCGGCGTAGCTGCCGGTGCGCTCCGCCAGGGAGTTCATCTGGCTGACCGGAGTGCTGCCGCTGACGCTGATCCCGATGAGGTAGGCGCCGACGTCACCGGCGGCGTTGACCACCGCCGTCGCCGTCGCGTCCAGCGGGCAGCCGCCCGGGGTGCCGTAGCCGGCTTCGGGGTCCCGCATGTAGTTGTCGGTGGCGTAGATGAGGACCGGCAGGGCGTAGTCGCGGAAGCCCATGCCACCGATGGTGCCGCCCCCGGGGGAGCCGGTGGAGTAGTTCTGGCCGCCGGTACCGTTGAAGGGGTCCGTGCCGCTGGAGAGGAAGGGCTTCACGTCGTCGCTGCTGTCGTAGCTGTGGTTGCAGTTCTGGTCGTAGCCGTTGCCGGTCAGCGCCTGGTAGAGCGCTTCCATCGAGCCCTCGGGGCCGTCGCTGCCGCCGCTGGCGTTGAGCCGCGACAGCGCCGACTGCACCGAGCCCGTGCTGTTGGTGACCTGCTGTTCCAGGTAGAAGGGCTTGTCCGAGCCAGCGCCATACCCGGCGTAGTTGTAGTCATCGAAGCCGGCGACACCGAACTCGGCGTCGGGCAGCTCGGCGGAGATCTCCGAGACCAGCGTGCTGAACTCGCTGGAGACGGCCGAGAGCGTGCTGCTCATCGAGCCCGTCGTGTCGAGCAGGAAGGCCACGTCGCCGCGCTGTACCGACAGGCTGAAGTCGAAGGTCTCCTCGACCTCGGTCCGCTCGCCCACCGTGACGTAGACACCGTCGATGACGCTGCCGGAGCTGGTCGGGTCGGTGCCGGCGCTGACCTCGGCGCCGTCGGTGAACCCGTCGCCGTCGGTGTCGGCGTTGTACGGGTCGGTGCCGTAGCGGCGGGCCTCGTCGCCGTCGCTGAGCCCGTCGCCGTCGCTGTCGCTGTCGGCGAAGTCGTAGTCGCCGTCGCCGTCGGTGTCCCGGGGTTCCTCTTCGGGGTTGGTGGTGCCGGCCTCTTCGCTGTCCGAGAAGCCGTCGCCGTCGCTGTCGTCGTCGAGGTAGTCCGGCGTGCCGTCACCGTCGGTGTCGCGCGGTTCGGTGTCCCAGGCGCTGGTGCCCGCTTCGTAGACGTCGCCGATCCCGTCGCCGTCGCTGTCGCTGTCGATGTCGAGGTAGTCCGGCGTGCCGTCGCCGTCGGAGTCGACCAGCTCGCAGTCTTCGCCGATCTCGATGCTGTCGAGGATGCCGTCACCGTCGTCATCGAGGTCGTTGAAGGCCCCGATGCCGTCGTGATCCATGTCGTTGCCGCCCTCGTCGGCGTCGGGGATGCAGTTGTCGTCGCTGTCGGTGTCGATGAAGTCCGGCAGGCCGTCTTCGTCGCTGTCGAAGGGCAGGGTCAGCGGATCGGTGTCGCCGGCTTCGTTGGCGTCGCCGATGCCGTCGTCGTCGCTGTCGGTGTCGAGGTAGTCGGGCGTGCCGTCCCCGTCGCTGTCCCGCGCGTCGGTCAGGCCGGTGTCGACGCCAGCACCGGTGTCCTGGCTGTCGCCGGAGACCTGGGTCATGCCCTCGTGAAGGTCGAGGATCGAGTCGCCGTCCTGGTCGGAGTAGGTCACCTGGACGTCGCCGTCCTTGCCGCCGCCGCCGTTCTTGCAGCCGACCAGGGCCAGGGCCAGGGCGGGCGCCAGCCACAGGGCGACAGGGGGGCGGCGGGACCCGGTAGGCGAGGTGGAGGCGCAGGAGCGCGTGGAGGTCATGGGCATGCTCCGGGGCGGCGGGTCTCGGGGACCGGCGGCGGGAGGGGGCGTCGAAGACGAGGACGGCGCGCACGGCGCCACGTCGCGACCCTGGCGAGACCGCGAGAGGGGAGGCCCGTCGGTGCCACCGGGCCTCTGCGGGATGGAGCATAGCGCAGGTGGTCACGCGATGTCGCGATATCGCGGGGGGCGTGCGCGTGGCGGGGAGGCGGGACGACGGCCGCACCAGCTTGACGGCCCCCTACCCCTGGGCTAGCCCGCACTTCCGCTCTTTCCAGCACCACCCGCAGAGGTGCCTGCAGCAGCCGCGTCGCTGCGGCAGGTGAAACGGGAAGTCCGGTGAGGTGCTCCGGGTCCGCGATGGACCCTGGCCCGACACCGGCGCGGCCCCCGCCACTGTGACCGGGGACGACCGCTGCACACACGCCACTGGGCAGTCCGAAGGACGCTCGGGAAGGCGCAGCAGGTCGGCTGATCCGGGAGCCAGGAGACCGGCCTCTGCGACTCGCCCTACCGGCGCGCCGTGCCCCCTTCGGGGACGCGCGACGCGTCGTCCACGTTCTTCGGGGTGAAGAACCGGTCGGGTCGAGCCGCAGCCCGTGGGCCCGGCTCGACGTGCCCAGCGCAGAACCCCGACGGAGGCCGGCATCGTGATGCCGCTGCTCGCCGTCGCCCTCGCGATCCCGCTCGCCGCTGCGGCGGAGCCCACCGCTCCGCCAAGGGCAGCGCTGCGCGACGAGGACCCCGATGACGGCCTGCTGCCGCCCCCGGACGCCAGCGAGGAGCTGGTGGTCGAGGGCGAGGGAGCCGGCGCGCCCGACCCGGCGGCGACCTCGGCGAGCGTCACCGTGCTGGCGGTCGATGAGACCGTGTCGTCGAGCGCTGACGTCGCCAGCCTGCTGGAGCGGGCCGCCGGCACGACCGTCGTGCAGCTCGGCGGCCTCGGCGACTTCTCGGCGGTGAGCATCCGCGGCAGCAGCCTGCGCCAGGTCGCTGTCTACCTCGACGGGGTGCCGCTGAACCCGGACGGCAGCGACGTCGTCGACCTCTCCGAGCTGCCCCTGCAGGCCTTCTCCCAGGTGCGGGTCTGGCGGTCGAACGCCCCCGTCGGCTACGCCGCCAGCCCCATCGGCGGCGTCGTCGATCTGCGGACCGCCGAACACCCCACCGGCGCGGCCGCCGCCACGTGGGGCCAGTACGACACCAGCAAGCTGCTCGTCACCGACGGCTTTGAAGCCGACACGGCTGGCCGGCCCGTCGACGGCCTCTTCCTCGCCGACCTCTTCCACACCCGCGGGGACTTCGGCTACTTCGACGACAACAACACCATCTACAACCTGCTCGACGACCGCTGGCGGCAGCGCGACAACAACGACAAGACCCAGCTCTCGACGCTGGCCCGCCTGCGCATGGGCGACCGTCGCCTGCGCCTGACGGTCCAGGATGCCTTCCTCTCCCGGGACGAGGGCCTGCCCGGCCCCATCGGCAACCCCACCACCGCCGTGCGCCTGCAGACGCTGCGCAACCTCGCCCTGGCCCGCGTGGAAGCCGGAGGCAGCAGCGTCACCAGCGACGGCCGGCTGTGGTGGCTGCAGCGGCAGGAGAGCTTCGACGACCGGCTGGGCGAGATCGGCACCGGCAACCAGTGGCAGCGGACCTGGCTGTCCAACCTCGGCGCCCAGGAGCAGGTGGTGTGGGTGCCGGACGCCTGGCTGACGACGACGGGGCTGCTGACGGTTCGTCGAGACAGCGTCGTGCTCGCCGACCTGCTCCAGGACGTCGTCGAGCAACCCCGCGTCCGGTGGAGCGGCACGGCGGCGCTGGCCGCGGACCTGCGCCTGTGGTCGGAGCACGTCACGCTGTCGCCGGTGCTCCAGGCCCAGGGCCTCGACAACCGGGCGCTCGGCAGCGTCCCCTTCGAAGACACGGCCGTCGCCCCCGAAGCCCGCAGCACCGACCTGTACTTCACGCCGCGGCTCGGCCTGCTGCTGCGCCCCCACCCGCTGCTGTCGCTCAAGGCCAACGTCGGCCGTGGCGTCCGGCCGCCCGACCTGTCGGAGCTGTTCGGCGATCGCGGCGCCGTCATCGGCAACAGCGACCTGCTGCCGGAGCGCTCCCTCGCCTGGGACGTGGGTGGGCGGCTCTCGCTGCCCGACAACCCCACGGTGCGGGGCAGCCTGGACCTCGCCCACTTCTGGTCGCGGACCGAGGACCTGATCGTCATGGTCCAGAACGGCCAGCGCACCAGCGTCCCCATCAACCTGGGCCTCGCCTGGGTGCAGGGGCTGGAAGCCGCCGTCGACGGCGAGCTGTTCGACTTCCTCGACAACACCAGCAGCCTGACCTGGACCCTGTCGCGCAACCTGACCCCGGACCCGGGGGTCGCCGACAACCAACTCCCCCGGATCCCCGCGCTCGAGGTGCAGATCGACACCGGCCTGCACTTGGGCGAGCGCCTGCGCCTGGGCCACTCCTGGTCCTACACGGCCGGCAACTACTGGGACGCCACCAACTTCTACCTGTCCGCGCCGCGATCCATCCACGGCGCCTTCCTCCGCGTGCAGCCCGACGAGCGCTTCCCCTCCGTCGAGCTGTCCGCCCTCAACCTCACCGATCGCACGGTCGAGATCGTGCCCCGCAACCCCCTGGACGAGACCGACGACAGCCGGATCGTCCAGTCCATCAGCGACTACGTCGGCTACCCCCTCCCCGGCCGCACCCTGCTCTGCACGGTGCGCTGGAGTGGCTGGTAGCCGGCGGCTCGCCCCAAGGAGCCCTCCCATGGACACCCGCATCCTCTTCCCCCTGCTTGGCCTGCTCATGGCCTGTCCCCCCAAGGCCAACGTCGACGACACCGGCCTGCCCGACACCGACGGCGGCGCCACCGATGGCGGCAGCACCGACGGCGGCACCACCGACGGCGGCACCACCGACGGTGGCAGCAACGACGGCGGCAGCAGCGACGGCGGCAGCAACGACGGCGGCGCAGACGGTGGCAGCCCCGATGGTGGCGCCGGCGACGGCGGCGCAGACGGCGGCAGCACCGGCACGCAGACGACCGCGGTCATCGCCACGCTGGCCCAGGACTACTCGACGGGCAGCCTCGCCGAGGTCTCCGTCTCCGACTGGACGGTGACCGACGAGATCACCACCACGTCCGGCGACCCGCTGGTCAGCGTCGACGACGGCTACGTCTTCCAGATCAACAGCTACGGCTACGACACGGTCCGGATGTACACCCCCGGCGACTACAGCGCCCCCGTCATGGAGCTGAGCGTCGGCACCTCGGGCCCCGGCCCCAACCCCAGCACGAACCCCTACGACGCCCACATCTGCGACGGCAAGCTGTTCGTGAGCCTGTACGGCCGCGACTACCTGCCCTGGTACGACCCCAGCAGCGGCCTGCTCGGCGGCACCGTGGATCTGTCCGCCTACGCCGACGGCGACAGCAGCGGGCCCGAGGCCAGCCAGATGGTCGAGCGCGGCGGCAAGCTCTACGTCGGTCTCAACCGCCTGGACCGCAACTCCGGCTGGTCGACCGTGGGCGGCAAGGTGGTCGAGATCGACTGCGAGAGTGGCGCGGTCACCAACGACTGGGACGTCGCCGGCAACACCCAGGTCTTCGACTGGGAGGGCCACAGCGAGGTGCTCGCCGGCGGCAGCGCCTACGGCAAGCAGGGCGGCGGTCTGTACGTCATCGACCCGGCTGCCGACACGGTCAGCCAGGTGCTGGACTTCGACGCGGACGAACAGAACATCTCCGCGGTGGCGGCGCGGGGCAGCAAGGCCGTCGTCGTGACCTCGGCCTGGGACTACAGCGGCTACTCGGTGTACTGCGCCGACCTGAGCGCCGGCACGACCAGCCTCGCCGAGACCTTCGTCGAATACCTGACGGACGCCGCCGCCAACGACCACGGAGAAGCCTGGGTCGCCGCCAACTGGGGCTGGATCGACCCCGACGCCGCCACCGCCGGCGCCATGGTCTACGACATCGAGACCTGCACCTCGCTCACGGGCGACAGCCCCATCGCGACCAGCCTGGCCCCCAACTCCATCGCCTTCTACTGAGCGCCGCCGTGCTGCCCCTGGCCCTGGTCATCGCCTGCGCATCGCCGCCGGACCCCTGCGCCTCCATGTGCGACGCGGCCGCCACCCTGTACGGTGGCTGCCTCGCCGACTGGGGGGTCGGCTGGGAGGCCGCCGGCTACGTCGACGAGGACGACTTCCTCGGCGCATGCCAGACCTGGGCCTGGGAGCAGCGGCTGCTCGAAGCCGACGCCGCCGACCGCGGGTTGACCGAGGTCGGCGGCGTCGACGCGACGTGCACGGACCGGGCCGCGAGCTTCGACGCCGCGGCCGCCGACCCCGACGCCCTGGATTGCAACGCCTACACCGGGATCGACTGGAACCAGCCGGGGTGGTGAGGAGGGGGGAGGGGGGGGCGCCTGACGCCTCCCCCCCAGCGAGGCTACGCTGCCCCGATCCCCGGAGGTTCCGTGCTGCCCCTGCTGCTGTCCCTGCTCTCCCCGCCGGCCCACGCCGGCAGCTTCGTCCTGGGCACGACCAGTGAATTCGACCTCGGACAGGGCGGCAACTGGGCGCGGATCTTCCCGAGCAGCGAGGGCTGGCAGATCACCTTCGCCTTCGACGGCGACTACCACGTCGCGGATCTCACCGGGACCGACGGCACCTGGACGCTCAGCCACGACAGCATCGTCGCCATCACCGACGACGGCGGGCTGGTCGACCACGCCATCGAGCGCTGCCCCGACGGCGGCTTCCTGCACGTCGCCTCGGCCAACCTCGACAGCCCCAACGACAGCGCCTACGCCGATCGCCTCGGCCAGGACTTCGGCATCCAGGCGTCCGCCACCGTCGAAGAGCGCGTGCCGAGCAACGCCCACAACGACATGGCGGTCGTCTGCTCGGACCTGCTGCAGGGCGTCACCTTCCAGGACTTCGGGTCCCAGCAGGTGCTGTTCTACCCGCTGGGCGACGACGCCCGGCCCGGCACGCCCCAGCCCATCGCCGGCGAGCTGGTCATGACCGGCGGGGCGCTGCTGCCGGACCCGGACAACGACCGGGTGATCATCAGCGCGGGCACCGCCGGCGCCACCCAGGGGATCCAGGTCGGCGAGCTGTCCTCGTCTCTGCGCCTGTCCGGCATGCACCAGCTCGACGTGACTACCGGCAGCCTGCGCCCCTACTGGCCCCAGGACCTGCTGGCCGTCGGCGACTACTTCCTGCTGGCCTTCATGGTCCGGGACGACAGCCAGGGCAGCGACACCGGCAACGTCCACCTCGCCGTCCTCGACCAGGACCTGCAGCTCGTCGAGAGCACGGCCATCAGCCACATCGACCTCGCCACGACCGAGGGGGGGCACCGGCCGGGGCTGGCCCGCAGCGGCGACACGCTACTGGTGAGCTGGGACCGCCAGAACACGGTGCGCCTGTTCGAGGTGCAGCTCGACATCGAAGCCATGGGCATCGACCCGGGCACGGAAGACTCCGGCTGGCCCGGCGGCAGCGACGCCGGCTTCGCCGAGGACAGCGGCAGCGGCGGTGGCAGCGGCGATGCGGGGGACGCGGGCGACGGGGGCAGCGGCGACGGCGGCGGCTGCGGTTGTGCCAGCGGCGGCCGGGCGTCGGCGGGGCTGCTCGCCGGGCTGCTGGGGGTGGTCGGCGTCGCGCGGCGGCGCTCAGGCCGAGGGCCCCGCGGCCGAGAAGGGCTCCCAGGCACCACCGGGTGAGGCCCGCACCAGGGCGTCGGCGAGGGAGACCACTTCCAGCAGGCGGTCGTCGCCGACGTAGGCTTCCCCACCGTCGAGGATGCGCGCCGTGGCGTGGAGCTGATCCTGCTGAAACAGCGGCGGCAGGTCCGGCAGGTCGACGGGCTGCCCATCCTGGAGGACCGCGCGGTCCCGCTGGTCGAGGCGGCCGTCGGCAAAGGTGAGCGAGATGGCCGTGTGGCGGGGCATGTCGTCGGACTGCGACAGGTCGAGGGCCAGTTCGACGTCGCCGTAGCGCAGCGCGCCGCGCAGGAAGCGCGGCCCCCGCTCCGTCGCGCGGACCGCGTCGGGCAGACCGATGGCGTCGACGAGCCGGTGCAGCCGGGCGAGGTTGGCGTGGGCGATGCCGTAGATGCCCCGCCGGCGGGCGCCGACGAAGGACAGGCTGCCCCCGGTGAGGGTCCGGCCCCGGGCCGCTTCCCGCAGGAAGCGCGCGGGGCCGCCGAGCAGCTCGATGTGTTCGACGTGCAGGACCACATCGTCCTGGCGGGCGCGGTCGAGCAGCTCGCGGGCGACCTTGGTCGTGCCGGCCAGCGGGAACTCGACGACGACGTGTCGGCGTTCGCGGAGGCAGGCGCGGACGAGCTGGGGGTGGGTGACGTCGGGGGAGCAGATGGCGACGGCGTCGACGCCATCGACCAGGTGGGCCAGGGAACGGGCCATGGGGACGCCGACGGCGGCAGCGTCGCCCCTCCAGGCGGCGACGAGGGTGGAGCGGGGATCCGCGGCGATCGCGGCGGCCCGTGCGCGGCCGGCGCGGCCGACTCCGATGATGCCCCAGCGCAGCACGGTCACCTCCAGGAGACGATGCCCCGGCGGCTGGACGGCCGAGGCGCCCTGCTGACGTACCCCGATGCGGGCCGGCGGCGAAGGGGAATTCGGGCGGGCGCCTACCAGCCGGCGTTCAGCGCGTAGAGATCGTCGACGAGCGTGTTGTGGCCGAGCATCCAGGGCTGCTCCCAGGTCAGCTCCCAGGCCAGCACACCGTCGGCGCCCAGCTCCTGGATCACGCCCTCGGTGCCGTAGTTCAGCAGGGTCTGGCCGCCGGGCAGACGCACCGCTTCGCCGTGGTGGATGGGGAAGAGGTCGACGCCCTCGCCGTAGGACCAGACCTGGCGCAGCACCTGCTCGGCGTCGTCGACTTCGTACTCGCGGAAGCGGTGGGCGCTGCCGTCGACGGTGTGGGTGCTCACCAGCAGGGTGCCGTCGGGGGTGAAGTTCGGCCAGTGCTGCTTGTCGAAGCCGGCATCCGGCGGGTCGAAGGACCACGCGCCGTCGAGCATGCCCCAGTGCCGAAGCACCTCGCCCGAGCCGCGGTCCACCTCGACCACCGCGTCGCTGTCCCACATCGACCACAGGATCGAGTCGGTCTCCGGGCGGTAGATGATGGCGTTGGGCGCGCAGCACCAGGTGCCCCCGCAGCGATCGCCGATCCACTCCGTACAGTTCCACAGGGTCTGCTCGCCGCCGTCGGGGGCCTGCTCGGACAGCAGCAGGTCGGGCTGGCTGTCGTAGTCGTCGAAGATGATGCTGCCGTCGGGCAGCTCGTCGTAGGTGAAGCCCAGGTGATCCAGCGCCACGTCCTGCACCTGCCGACCGTCCAGGGTGCGCCGCTGCACCGTCGGCACCGGGTCCGACCCGAAGGCCAGCAGCTTGCCCCGCTCGTAGACCACGTGGCTGCCGTCCCTCGCCACCCGGGGGAACAGCGTCCAGTCGTCGTCGCCCGTCTGGTGGTACCAGACGATGCGGCCCTGGCGATCGGCGATGAAGACGGTGAACGGACCCCAGTAGTAGTCGGTGTCGTTTACCTCGACGCTGCCGAGGACGTAGGCAGCGTCGTCCAGAGCCGTGGGGTCCCAGGCGGTCAGCAGCGGCTGCAGCCGCGGATCCGGCAGCGGGTCGGTGCGGGCGCCGACCGCGTCACCGCGCCAGGTGCCGCCGTCGAGGAGCGTCGCCGCCAGGCGGATCTGCGTCGGCTTGTCCGCCGTCAGCCCGAGCAGGACTTCAGTGTGCGGACCGGCGGTGCCCGCCTGCGGCGGTGAGGCGAGCCAGTCGCCGTCGGCGTCCTGGAACTCGACCCAGGTGTCCGCCGTCTCGTCCTGGGTCCAGGTCACATCGAGCACCGTCGCGATGTCCGGGTGCACCGACCAGGACGACAGCTCGGCCACGACGGAGCCCACGCCACCCGTGTCGGCCGCAGAGCCCGCACCAGCGTCGGCGGCGGAGTCCGCCGGGCGACTGCCGCCCGGAGGCGAGCAGCCGCTGGCGAGCAGCGCGGCGAGGAGGAGGGGGGCCATGGAGGGTGTCGGTGCGGGAGGTCAGCGTCGGCCCCGGACCATAGCGGGAGCTACAGCGTTTCGCAGAGCCCATCGAGGCACCGGAATGACTCGGTCGTCCAGTCGTAGGCGAGGTAGTCGCACGAGTGCTCGACCCCTTCGGTGTCCGGGCTGGTGTCGCAGGCCAACACGTCGACGGGAGAGTTGCTGTCGTCACCGCTCCCCCAGTCGCAGCCCTCCGAGCGCAGGCGTTCCCCGTGGACGCTGTCCCAGTCGGGTCCCTCTTCGAAGAAGCCACCGCCACGGTTGCGCGCCTGGTTGCGGAGCACCGCGCCGTGGCCCTCGCCCGAGTCCGAGCACAACAGGTGACTGGTGGTGCTTGTGTGGATGCCCGCCCCATCGGTGGCCTCGTTGTCCGAGATGGTGGTGTCAACCAGCGCAAGCTCCGGGGCGCCCTCCGTACCCTGGTAGCCGAGCAGGGCGAGCCCGCCGCCCCACTCGGCCATGTTGTCGTGAATGGCACTGTCCGTGATCGTGGCGGTCACGGTGGCGGACTCACCGGTGATCACGTAGACGCCGCCGCCTCCCCCATCGGGCGCGTTGTTGTTCGCCACCTCCACACCATCCAGATCGACCAGCAAGGAGCGACCGCCGGCGCGGAGGTACAGCCCCCCGCCGTCCGCCGCAACGTTGCCGGTGACGGTCGAGTCGGAGATCGACGCCTGGATGTCTCGGTCGAGGGCGTACAGGTACATCCCACCACCCGGGCGATCGTCTGCGAAGTTCTGCACCAGGGAGAGGCCCGTGGCGATGAGCCTGCTGTCCGTCAGGAACATGCCCGCACCGTACTCAGCGAGGTTGTATCGAACCTGGGTGTCGGTGAGCTGGACGTCGCAGCCGGAAGCGTAGATGCCGCCTCCGAAGGTCGGCGTCCCGTTGGCCTGGACGATGCTGTCCACGATGCTCAGCGTCGTGCCCGGGCCAAGGCAGGCGACGCCACCACCGACCCGGCCGTACTCCCAATCCACGCCGGCCCCACCCTGGAGCTGCACCCCGCGGATCTCCACCGCCAGGTCGGCGGAGGTGATCGCGACAACAGCACTGGAGTCCGCACCGTCCACGACCGCGTCATGGCCGACCACCGCCACGTCGGCCTGCAGGTCAAGGTTCAGCGACCAGGTCGCGGCACACAGGTCGAGCTGCCCGGGCGCGTCGATCGTCACCACCGCCGGGCTGCCCGCGAGCGCAGCGGTCCAGTCCTGTCGTGGCCCCCCGGCCGGGGTCCAGGTGGCGACGCCATCGTCCGTGGTGGCGTCGTCGCAGTCGTCATCGCGACCGTTGCACCACTCCGTCGCGCCCGGGTGCACGGCCGGGTCGACGTCATCGCAGTCCTGGCTCGCGGGCCAGCCGTCACCGTCCAGGTCCTGGTCGAGACACCACCGGGTCCCGCTGGCGCAGCCCGATCCGTCGTCGGCGGGCAGCGCGCCACCCTTGGCCGACGAGTCACGCCCACCGCTGGGGATGCGGCCGCACGCGGCCACGAGCGGGAAGACCATGATGGCGGACCTGCGCTGCATGCTGCCGCGTAGTGTAGCCCAAGGCCGAGCGCCCAGGCCCTGGCCCCGCAACCTCAGCAACTCTCCGCACCCGCCGCAGCCCCCCCGCACCCGTCTACAACCACCGCCGCACGAAGCCGTAGAGCGATCGCAGGGCGGGGTGGTACCAGGTGTCCGACGTGTACAGCAGGAAGGCGAGGCGCGCCGCAGCGGTGGCAACGCTCACCAGGAGCACCGGCAGAAAGACGGCACCGTCGATGATGGACAGTCGCAGCGGGCGCCGCATCCTGCGCGAGGCCAGGGGGTCGAAGCCCCGGGCGTCCAGGCTCTCGGCGAGGTTCTGTGCGCGCCGCCACGCGCGCGCCACCACCGGAGCCAGCAGGCTGACCTCGAGGCGGAGCCACCGCCAGGGAGAGCGCTGCCAGGCCGGCCGACCGCGGCTGCGACGGGCCGCCCGGACGGTGACCAGCTCAGCGCCGAGCACCGGCAGGAAGCGCAGCGCGGTGGAAGCCATGAGCGCGAGCCCGAAGGGCACGCGGAGCCGCAGCAGGGCGGCGTAGAGCCGATCCGGCGGGGTGCTCACCGCCACGGCGATGCCAGCCAGGCTCAGCCCGACGAAGCGCAGCGACTGGGTGAGGCCCCAGACAACGCCCTCCCGGTACAGGTGCAGTGGCCCGAGGTGGCCCAGGCTGACCCGCGGCTGCTGGGCGTAGAACAGTCCCTGTGAGAGCACCGTGCTCCAGACGAGCGCCAGCACGGTCAGCAGTCCCCTCCCCCACCATCGCCGTGGCACACGCATGAGCAGCAGCGGCGACGCGCAGGCCAGCGCGAACAGACCGAGCGCGGTCGGCGACTCCAGGCTGATCGCCAGCAGCCCGGCGCACAGCAGCAGCAGCAGGCGGGTGCGGGGATCAAGCATCGCCGTCCCCGCGATCGAGAGATGCACCCGCGTCGGCGACCACTGCCAGCTCCACCAGGCGCGCGGCGCTCACGCACGGCCAGCCCCGCTCCAGGCACAGCGCGGCCAGCGAGGGCAGGCGCAGCGGCAGGCCCGGCGGCGGATCGGCGAAGACCTCGGCCGGGGATCCATCGGCGACGAGCCGCCCGCCGTCCAGCACCAGCACCCGGGTGGCGTGGCGCAGGGCCAGCCCCAGGTCGTGGGTGGCGAACAGCAGCAGGCCCTGGCCGAGGGTGTCGCGCAAGGCGTCGAGCATGCGCTCGACCTGGTCGTGGTCCTGGCCGCTCGTCGGCTCGTCGAGGAGGAGCAGCTCCGGCCGACACGCCGCCGCCGCAGCCACCGCCACACGCAGGCGCTGCCCGCGCGACAATGACTGTGGCGCCCGACCGAGCAGATCCCCGATGGACAGGGCCGCCGCGGCCGCCCGCACCCGGTCGTCGACGTCGGCGGCGCGGGCTTCCTGGGGACCGTAGGCCAGCTCGGCCTGGACAGTCGGCAGGAACAGCGCGAGGTCCGGATCCTGGGGCACCGCGACGACCCTGCCCTGCACAGCACAGCCCTCGACCGCGCGCCGCCCGCTGATCACGTCGAGCAGCGTGCTCTTGCCAGCACCGTTGGCACCCACCAGCGCCACCCGCTCGCCGCGGTGCAGGCGCAGGGGGCCGAGATCGAGGCTGTCCCGGTCCGTCCCCTCGTGGCGGTAGCGCAGTGCGGGCAGCTCCACGAGGGCCGAACCCGGAGCGGCCGGTGGAGGAAGCGGCGACAGCCGCAGGTCATCGACCGACCGCGGCGCGACGCGATCCTCCAGGTCCAGCCGCCCCGGCAGATCGAGGCCCAGGCGCCGCAACACCGGCAGCAGCGGGTGACCCACACAGAGCGTCGCCCCCGACTCGTCCACCACCCCTCCGGCCTCCATGACGACGACCCGGTCGACGAAGGGCAGGCAGGCCTCCAGCCGATGCTCGACAATCAGCACCGCGGCGCCACTGTCCGCGATGGCCCGCAGCCGCCCGAGCAGGGAGGCCGCCCCATCGGGATCGAGCTGGGCGATGGGCTCGTCGAGCAGCAGGCAGGCCGCGCCCGCCGACAGCGCCGCCCCGGTCACGAGCCGCTGCTGCTGGCCACCCGACAGCGCGCGCGTCGACCGCCCCTCGTCGACGTCGAGGCCGACCAGCGACAGCAGGCGCCCGATCTCCCGGTCCATGTCCTCGGGCGGCTGCCCCGCGGACTCCATGGCGAAGGCCAGCTCGTCGCCCACGGTCTCGGCGACGAGCTGGTCGCCCGGCTCCTGCCCGACCAGCCCCAGCAGGCGCACCCGCCGGGCTGGCGGCAGCGTCGCCGGATCGGCGCCCGCGACCCGGACCCGACCCTCCACCTGCCCCTGGCCGTGCCGCTGCAGCAAGCCCGCCACCAGCCGCAGCAGCGTGGACTTGCCGCAGCCTGTCGGCCCCGTGAGCAGCACGATCTCGCCGGGCTCCACCGTGAACTCCACACGGGTGACGGCCGCCGCCCCGCCCGAGGGGTAGCGGTAGCCCACAGCTTCCAGGACGATCCCGCTCATCGCTGGATCCTCCGCAGACCCTCGGCAAAGGGGAGCGCCAGGCCGCAGCCCACCAGCACGTACAGGAAGGACGGCCCCGCGAGCACGAGTGCCACGTACCAGGGGGCGAGGAAGAGGCGGTAGAGCACGACCTGCAGCACGAGCATGGTCGCGGCCGACAGCAGGCTGGCCGCGCCGAAGCCGAGGCCCAGCCGCAGCCAGCGGGTCATGCGGGAGCCGTCCGGCCAGCCCCGCACCCGGGTCACCCCCGACAGCCACAGCGCCGCCTCCAGCCAGAACACGCGGCCGCCCACGAAGATCACGTCGGTCAGGGAGAAGGTGCCCAGCGAGAGGCCCGACAGCAGCCAGCCGGTGAGCACGGCCAGCGACGCCACCCCCGGGCGGGGCAGCAGCGTCAGCAGCGTGGCGAGCAGGGTGTAGCGCAGGGCATCGTCGACGAGGCCCGTCAGCAGCGAGGCGAAGGGCCCCAGCAGCGTGGCCAGGCCCATCGTCAGCAGGCGCCCCATGGCCCCGGTGAGGAAGGTGAGCGACCCGAACAGTGCGATCGTCATCAGCTCGCTGGTCGCCGCCTGCCGCAGCCAGCGGGGGCCCCGGGACAGCAGCAGGACGCTGCCCAGCAGCGACGACAGCAGCGCGAGCAACAGCCCGACGCTGGCCACCGTGCTGCCCCGGCTGACGTAGAGCGGGGCTTCGTCCACCAGGAGTGGTTCCGACGCACCGAGCGGCAGGACCTCGATGCGGCGCGTCCAGGTGCGATCGCGGGCGTCGGCTTCGGTGATCCCGGCCTGGTCGACGTAGAGCGGGAGGCTGGCCGTGACCTCCTGGCCGGCCGGGACGCGGAGCAGCACCCGCACGACGCCGCTGCCGTCGTCACCCTCGCGCATGCGGGGGCGGAAGGCGGGGGCCGGACGCCCCTCCTCGTCGTAGACCGCGGCGCGCACCACCACGTTGAGCGGCGCGTCCGCGCTGTTCGCCAGCCGCACCCCCCACCAGGCCCACGGCGTCCAGCCGTCCCGCGGTCGGAAGCCCAGGCCCACACGGCGCAACAGGTCCTGCCACCACCGCGAGGGCAGGGTCACCCGACCGGCGGGCCGGGCCGGGTCCCGTCGCCCGGACGGCTCGCACGGAAGATCCACTGCGAGGAGCCGCAGTTCCTGCCGGAGCTCGGCGGCCGCGACGGCGTGGGGCGCGATGTCGACGTGCAGCCGCTCCTCGCCCAGGGCGACCTCGACGGGCGACGGTGCGTCGACGGTGGCCAGGGCCACGATCCGCTCCCCGGCCCGCAGGCGCCGGGTCTGCTGCAGATCGCCCACCGACAGCCTCGCCTCGCCATCGCGCAGCGCCGTCGCCCGGACCGCCACCTGGGCGGGCCGGCCGTCGATGAGGGCGAGGTCCACCCGGTCGCCGTCCTCCACCACCGCCCGCTCCTGGCCGACGGGCGCCTCCACCTCGACCAGCAGCGGCCCGGGAGGATCCACCGAGAGCGGCAGCTCGAAGCGTTCGCCCGCGCTGTCCACGACGACCGTCCACTGTCCCGGGTCCTCCCAGAGCTGGCGCAGCGTCACATCCGTCAGCGGTTCCGGCAGGCGCCGCACCTGCACCGGGAGACCCGTCGGGTCCTGCAGCACGACCTTGTCGACCGGCTGGTCGGCGTGCACCTCGACCCCGAGCGGCGTCTGTTCGACCCGCGGCGGGAGCGGCTGGACTGCACAGCCCAGGACCAGCAGCAACCAGCTCAGCGCAGCACCGTGACCTGGTAGGCGCCCTGCACGGCGCCGTCGGCCCCCATGACGGGAGACTCGGACACGGCGATGCGGCCATCGGCGCTGACCGCCTGGCGGAAGAAGACCGGCCCCGCCGTCGGGCAGACCGCGAGCAGCCGGTCGTCGCCGCCGCGCGTCTCCCCGCCGGCGTCGAAGACCAGGGCTCCGTAGAGATCCCGCCGGTCGTCCGCCGGCCGCCGCCCGCTGCCCACGACCACCGTCCGCGCGTCGGGGGCGACGGTCAGTCCCTGCAGCACCTGCTCGCCCGACCAGCTCCAGGCCGTCTCTCCGTCCAGCCCCACCGCCCACACCGTGTTCTCGGCGGGGTGGGCGCTCGGCGGGCGAAGCTCGGGCGAGGCCGCGCCATAGGGGATGAGGGTGCTCGACGTCGTGAACACTGCCTGCTCACCCAGGAGCTGGCCCCAGCCGACGCTGGCGTGAATGGGCACGTCCCCGGCCATGACCGGAGCGCCGGTGTTCAGCGCGGCCCGGTCCGCACCGTGCAGGTCGGTGACGCGCACCCGGCCGTCGCCGAAGCCCAGGAAGAGCGAGTCCTGGGCCCTGGACACGTCGAGGGCCTCCCAGACGAAGGCTTCGGTGAACCAGGGCGCCAGCCGCTCCGTGTGCACCGCCACGACGGGCTCCAGCCCGTCGAGCGCGAGCACCTGCACACCGCCGATGGGCAGGTCGTCCGGCGCCGGCCCGTCGGCGCTGCGGTTGACCGCGAAGGCCAGCAGCCCGCCCTCGGCGTCGACCCGCGGGTGCAGAAAGGTCGCGTCGGCGGGCTGTTGTGGCCAGCGGTCCAGGACCTCTCCGGCGGCGCTCAAGCGCAGGATCTGCGACCGGTTCTGGTGCACACCCTCGCCGTCGATCCAGGAGTGGGAGGCGGCGACCACGAGGTTCCCGCCCGGAAGCACCGCCAGGCCGTACGCGGCAGGCAGGGAGTACACGCCGTGGAGGTCGTCCCCCGGCGGAGCCGGCGAGGCTTCCACGAAGTCGGCCAGGCGCAGCGTCCAGCGGTCCTCCAGCGTCGCGGGATCGACGGCGTGGACCAGGGCGTCGGGCGACTGCTCGGCCACGTAGAGCGTCCCGCCGTCGGCCGACCAGGCCACCTGCTTGACCATGGTCTCGGCCAGGCGGCGGCGGCCCAGCACGTCGCCGGTCCAGCCATCCAGCACCAGCAGCTCGCCGAGGTAGCTGCCCACGGCGAGGCGGTCGCCCAACCCGGGTGAGAAGGCCAGGGCGGTGTTGGGGGCTTCGCCACCCATGGCGATGAGCCGAGCCACGTCGCCGAGGTCGGCGTGGAACAGCGCGACGCACTCGGCGCGGGCGGGCGCCGTGCCCGTCAGCCCGTCGAGCTGGACCGTGTCCCCCGGACTCCAGGCCCGGTCGACCAGGCGTCGCCCTCCGGCCACCGGCTGGCCGTCGTCACCGGCGGCCGGGCTGAGCACCGCGCCCCGGAGGAAGACCAGCTCGCCAGCGGGG
This sequence comes from uncultured Enterobacterales bacterium, assembly GCA_964599085.1. Taxonomy (GTDB): domain Bacteria; phylum Myxococcota_A; class UBA796; order UBA796; family UBA2385; genus J125. The sequence goes on from CAZRFD010000003.1 coordinate 52,616, forward strand.
GGAGCGGGCGCGGGCCTGCCGCTGCAGGCGGCGAGGAGGAAGAGGAACATGGCGGTCGAGGAGCTGCCGGGCGAGGAGGCCGCGGCCGCCCGGGCGAGCGCCACAGACTCCCTACCGCCCGTAGGGGTCGCTGAGCGTGCAGGCCGGTCTCCTGGCTGCTGGATCGACCGCCGCACCCCGCCTTCCCGCGGCGCCCCGGTGACGAGGCGGTCCGCAGTGGCATCGGGGTCGGCGTCCCCAGGCACAGTGGCGGGGGCCGCGCCGGTCACCCGGTGGCGTGGCCACCGGACCCGGACTTCCCGGTTTCACCCTGCCGGGGGCTGCCCGGCGGGGAACCTGCACGCGAGAACGTCAGAGAACGCGCAGGGGCTAACCCGGAGCGGCGAGGTGCGTGGAGCCCATCCACCGCCACGCGCCGAGGCGCCCTCCCCTCCAGGTTCGGGCCGGCTCAGTCCGGCATCACGCAGAGCGTCTCTCCCGCCGGCGATGTCACCCAGGAAGCCACGCCGACAGGTCCGGCGGACGACACTTCGTAGTCGCACGAGAACTCGATCCACGCGTCCTTGAAGGTCTGGCAGTCCAGCTTGTCTGGATCGGGAGAGCCAGGTTCCCGCTGCCAGCAGATCGTCGACAAGCCCATGTGTGCAGTCGTTGCGTCGAGCTGCTTCCAGGTCACGACACCGTCGATGTAGGCGGTCGAGACGTCTGGATGGTCGGCCAGGACCGGGTCCATCTTGCTACCGGATGCCGCGTTGAGCATCGCGACCCAGTGTTCGTCGGCCACGTCATCGCGCTCGAAGAGCGCAGCCGCGTCGAGCAGTCCGGACGCCCCATCCAGCTCGCTGGCATCCGCGGCGGCGAAGTGAATGGCCAGGTTGATGCGACTTCGACTGCGGGGCAGCTTGACCTGGACGTTGCCGCTGCAGGACTCGCCAGGTGCCGGGTCGATCTGGAACAAGCCGAGCCGCTGGGAAGAATCGAGTGTCATGGAGTACCCATCCAGCATCGCCGTCACCGGGCCACAGTCCGCATACCCGGGAGCACCCCCGTCAGCGCTCGCGCCATCCCCAGACCCACCACCATCGACGGAGCCGCCCCCGTCGGGAGTGCCGCCGCCTGCGTCGCCGGTGCTGCTCCCCGCGTCACCGCTGCCTGCACCGTCATCCCCACCCCCGTCGCTCTGTCCTGTGCCCCCGCCACCGTCAGCGGCAACGTCACCCCCACCATCGGTACCCGAGTGCCCATCCGAACATCCAAGCAGAGCGAACACCAGCACCAGGAGCACGGACAGCATCACAACACCTCGAAGGAAAGCTCGGAGACTACCAGGTTGTCGTCTTCGTCAGTCTCGGCATGATCGCCGGTGGAGTCGATGCGGGCAAGTGGCTCGTTGGTCCCCGGGGCTGCACCGCTTGGGATGGCAGCCTTGACATCCACGGCCCGCGCTCGCCGGACCAGGTCCTCGTCGCTCCAAGCGCGAGCAGTCGCCCCCGGCCTCTGCGTCTGCGCCTCCCCGCACAGCCCGGGCGGCAAAGTGGGGGATTTCCCACAGCCGCGCTGCGGGCGCGCGCGAGCGGGCTACTTTGTGGCCGACATGACGCGCCCTGCGCGTCCCTGGCACAGCTCGTGCATCCCCTCCGGCACCTCCCCGGACGACACCATGGCCATCGACGCCGACCTGATCCTGCGCCTGCAGTCCCGCACACCCCGCTACACCAGCTACCCGACCGCCCCGGTCTGGCGTTCCGACATCCCGCCCAGCGCGGAATCGGTGTCGCTGTCCAAGGCCCGGTCGCCGGCCAGCGTCTACATCCACCTGCCCTTCTGCGAAGAGCAGTGCAGCTTCTGCGCCTGCAACATGGTCGTCGCCGGTCGCCGCGAAGCCGGCCGCCGCTACCTCAAGGCGCTGGACCGCCAGCTCTCGGCCCTGCCCCTGCCGCGCGCGCAACACGACGTGCTGCGCGTCCACCTCGGCGGCGGCACCCCCACCTGGTTCAACCCCGAAGAGCTGAGCGCGCTCTGCGCCATGATCCGGCGCCGCTTCTCGCTGGTCGAGGGCGGAGAGGTCGACGTCGAGGTCGACCCCGAGATCACGACCGACGAACAGATCGACGCCCTCGCCGCGCTCGGCGTGACCCGCATCTCCATGGGCGTGCAGAGCTTCGACCACGGCGTGCTCGAAGCCGTGGGCCGGCCCCAGCGGGCCGATCGCATCGGCGCCATCCTGGAGCGCGCGCGCAAGCTCGGCATGAAGGGCCTCAACATCGACCTGATGTACGGGCTGCCGCGCCAGGACGCCGACGTCTTCGCCCGTGACCTCGACGCCACCATCGCCCTGGCACCCGACCGTCTAGCGGTGTTCGGCTACGCCCACGTGCCCTGGCTCAAGCCCCACCAGAAGCGGCTCGAAGCCTACGGCCTGCAGACCTCCGAACAGCGCCTGGAGCTGTTCCTGATGACCCACGACCGGCTGCGGGCCGCCGGCTACCTGCCCGTCGGCTTCGACCACTTCGCCAAGGCCGACGACGACCTCGCGAAGGCGGCGCAGGAGGGCCGCCTGCACCGCAACTTCATGGGCTACACCACCCTGCCCGACGTCGACGTCATCGGCCTCGGCATGAGCGCGATCACGGAATTGCACGCCGGCTACTTCCAGCAGAAGACCAAGCTGGCCGCCTGGTGGAAGGCCGCGGAAGCCGGCAAGTCCACGCTGGAGAAGGGCCTGCTCTTCACGGAGGAGGACCGCCTGCGCAAGGACGTGATCCACCGCATCATGTGCAACATGGTCGTCGACTGGACCGCCGTCGCCAGCCGCTGGAAGATCGACCCCCTCGACCACTTCGCCGACGGCATCGCCGAGCTGAAGCCCCTGGTCGACCTCGGCCTCGTCGAGCTGACCCCCGACCGCCTCCTCGTGACCGAAGACGGGCGCCTGCTGGTGCGCCGCATCGCGTCGGCCTTCGACGCCTACCTGCCCCACGGCGACGGCGACAAGACCGTCACCGAAGCCAAGCTGCGCTTCAGCCAGCTCGTGTGATGCCCAGCCTGGCCGCCCAGCGGCCGGTGTAGACCCGCGGCACCCGGGTGTTGATGTTGGTCAGCACTTCGTAGGGGATGGTGCCGGCCCAGGTGGCCAATTCCTCGACCGTGACGTGCGCGTCGCCCTGGGAGCCGAGCAGCACGACCTGGTCGTCGTTGTAGGCGCTGTCCCAGCCGATGTCGACCATGAGCTGGTCCATGCAGATCCGACCGACCGAGGGGTAGCGCCGACCACGGATGAGCACCTGGGCGCGGCCCGACATGCTACGCAGGTAGCCGTCGCCGTAGCCGACCGGCACAGTGACGACACGCGTGAGGCGGTCGGGCGCCCAGGTCGACCCGTAGCTGACGGGGCTGTGGGGCTGGACGACCTTGAAGTAGACGACGCGGGAGGTCCACGTCAGCGCCGGCCCCACCGGCACGGTGCGGGCGACCTCGTCCGAGGGCAGGACGCCGTAGAGCAGGATGCCGGGGCGCACCATGTCCAGCCAGCTCTCGGGGAGCTGCAGCACGCCACCGGAGTTGGCGGCATGGCAGCGCGGCCGCGGCAGGCCGTGGCGGTCGAAGAAGGCCAGCACCTGTTCGAAGCGTTCGAGCTGCAGGCGGGCGTGGGAGAGGTCGGCGGCGTCGGCGTTGGCGAGGTGGGTGAAGACCCCCTCCACGTGGACGTGGGGGCAGCGCAGGCTCTCTTGCAGCAGCGCACCGGCGCTGTACCAGTGCACGCCAAGGCGCTCCATGCCGGTGTCGATCTTGAGGTGGACGCGGGCGCGCCGGCCCGAGTCGACAGCGCAGGCTTCGATGGCCCGCAGCTTGTCCACCGAAGACGCCGTCAGGATCAGGTCGTGGTCGAGGAAGGCGGGGATCTGGCTGCCCAGGATGCCCCCCAGCACCAGGATCGGCGTGTCCACGCCGGCCCGGCGCAGGCGGATCCCCTCTTCGAGGTAGGCGAGGCCGATGCACGGCACGTCGAGGGCCTGCATCAGCCGGCCCACCGCCACCAGCCCGTGGCCGTAGGCGTTGGCCTTGAGCACCGGCATCACGTCGACCGCCCCGACGTGGCGCTGGATCGCCGCGAGGTTGTCGGCGAGGGCGTCGAGGTCGACCTCGAGCCGGGTCGGGCGCAGCACGCCGTCGAGGGCGATCACGGGCTCGTGCAGGGTCTCGGGCATCGTCGACGACCTATCGCGGGCACGGGGCCGCGCCTCCTGGGCGACGGACGGCTCGTCACAAGGGGTCCAATCTGAAGTCTCCGGTTGCGACCGGCGCGCGGTGGTCGCATCCTCTCGACATGAACAGCCTCGCCCTGGTGCTGAGTGGTGGAGCGGCGCGCGGCGCCTACGCCGCGGGTGTCATGCGCTACCTGTTCCGCGAGCTGCCCCGCCACCTCGGCCGCGTGCCCTGGCCCGACATCGTGACGGGGTCGAGCGTCGGCGCCCTCAACGGCGTCTTCGCCGCCGCGCGCACCCTCGATGGCATCGATCGCGTGACGCAGATCTGGCGAGACATGACCATCGGCGATGTCTACAAGCTGGAGACCGGGGGCCTGATCCGCAGCCTGCGGGCGACCTGGGCGGCCGCCTCTGGCGCGTCCTTGCTGGACGCCGCGCCGCTCTATGAGCTGGTCGACAAGCTCGCCCCACTGCCCGAGCTTCGCCAGGCCATCGACAGCCACGCCCTGCAGAGCTTCATCGTCAGCGCCACCCAGGTCGACACCGGCATCAACGTGCTCTTCGTCGACTCCGCAATGCAGCGGCTCGGGCTCGATCCGCTGCCCATGGCCCGGGTGAGCCGCGTCCACATCACCGGGCGACACCTGCTGGCCAGCGCCGCCCTGCCCTTCGCCTTCCACCCGGTCGAGATCGACGGGGTCTGGTACGTCGACGGCGGTCTGCGCCAGAACACCCCGCTGCGTCCCGCGGTCATGGCGGGGGCCGGGCGGGCGATCGTCATCGGCACCACCGCCGACCGCGAGTACCCCGCCGGCGTCCGCCACCCGGAGCTGACGCCCAACATCCCCTTCCTCGCAGGCAAGACGCTCAACGCCCTGCTCGCCGACCCGGTGGAGCGCGATCTGCGGACCACCAACCAGATCAACGCCATCGTCGAGTGGGGGGTGTCGGTCTACGGACCGGACTTCGCCCGCCGGATGGAGGCCGAGCTGGGGATGCGCCGGGTGCACACGCTGTTCATCCGGCCGTCCGAGGACCTCGGCTGCCTCGCCGCGGAATCCTGGCACAAGCGCCAGCCCCGCGTGCCCCGGCAGATCGCCTGGCTGCTGTCCACCATCGCCGACCGCGCCAACGCTTCAGACGGCGAGTCCGATCTGCTCTCCTACCTGCTCTTCGACCGAGGCTTCACCGCTGTGGCCGAGGAGATCGGCTACCAGGACGCCCGCCGCCAGGCCGAGGATCTGGCTCGCTTCGTCGACGCTGCAATGGACGCGCCACAGCCGCCGATGACGTCGACGCTGTCTGCCTGACAGCGTTCGGCGTGGAGAGGGCGGATCGGAAGCGACACCGAACACCGTAAGGCACCCCAGGCGGCCCTGCTCTTGACATGCCAACTCTAACACCGTAAGGTTGTCACGTTCCCAGGAGAACGCATGTCCAACCTCACCTTGCAGGCCATCCAGGACGCCGCCCTGGCCATCGTCGATGCCCAGGGCGCCGGCAAGCTGACCATGCGGGCCGTGGCCCGACACCTCGACGTCGAAGCCCCCTCGCTGTACCACCACGTGGCCAACAAGGCCGCCCTCGTGGACGGCATCGTCGACTCGCTGCTCGCGGGCGTCGCCGTGCCCGAAGTGCCCGGCAGCGGCGCCGACGCCGCGCGCGCCCTGGCCCATGCCCTGCGGGCCGAGCTGGGCGCCCACAGCAACGCCGTGCGGCTGGTCGGCGCGCGGCCCTCACGGGCGCTGGCGCTGCTGGACCGCTGCGACGCCATCCAGGCCGCCCTGGTGACGGACGGTATGTCGACCACGCCCGCCCGGGACCTGCTGCGCAGCCTCATCGTGTTCGCGGTCGGCCACGCCGAGGCCGCGACCGAGGACGAAGGCGACGCCAGCTGGTTCTCCACCACGGTCGACGCCCTCATCGCTGGCGCCACCGGCACGGCTGGCAGGCCCGTCGCCCAGACCAGCACCGCGGTGGACGACGAAGGCGGCGTGTCCGACGAAGCCGGTGTCGATGCCGACGCTTCCAGCGACGCTGCGGGGGCCGACGCCCCAGGCGACGCCGACGGGACCAGCACCGACGGCGACAGCGAGCCGGCGACCGCGGAACCAGCCGAGCAGGAGGACACTTCCGAGCCCGAGCCCGAGCCCGAGCCCGAGCCCGAGCCCGAGCCCCAGAAGGTCGCGCCAACCCCACCGCCGCGCCCCACGCCGCCGCCACGCCCCACGCCGCCGCCACGCCCCACGCCGCAGGCCTCGCACAAGCAGGAGCCCCAACACGGCCTCGCCGGGCGCCTGCTGCGCCGGGCTCTGCGGCGCGACAAGGGCTGAGGGCGGGCCCATCGACGGTCGACGCCCGCTGCCAGACCTCGACACCTGGCGGTCCCGCGGCCGCCGGATCCGTGCGGCTGGCCACGACCTCTTCGTTGTCGAGGCCGGGCCGGCGGACGCGCCGACGCTGCTCCTCCTGCACGGCTACCCCAGCTCGTCCCATGACTACGCACGGGTCCTGCCGGCGCTGTCGGCCGGCTACCGCGTCATCGTTCACGACCACCCGGGGTTCGGCCTGTCGGACAAGCCGCCCGACTACAGCTACTCCCTCTTCGAGCAGGCCGAAGCGGCGCTCGCGCTGTGGCGGTCGCTGGGCGTGCGCGCCGCTCACCTCGTGGCCCACGACTACGGCACCAGCGTGGCGACCGAGCTGCTCGCCCGCCGTGAGCGGGTCGGCCTGCCCATCGCGCTGAGAAGCCTGGTGCTCAGCAACGGCAGCGTCCACCTGGACCTCGCGCGGCCACGGGCGATCCAGAAGCTGCTCAAGCACCCCGACCTGGGGCCGCTGATCGCGCGGCTGTCCAGCGCCGCCATCTTCAAGCACAACATGCGGGCGATCCTCGCCAACCCGGCCACCCTGTCGGACAAGGACCTGGACACCATGTGGACCCTGCTCACCCGTGACGGGGGGCGACAGGCCCTGCCGGTGATCACCCGCTACCTCGACGAGCGGGTGCGCTTCGCCCACCGCTGGATCGGGGCGCTCACGCGCTGGGAGCGCCCGGCGCTGGTGTTGTGGGGGACCGTGGACCCCGTGGCGCGCATGGCCGTCGCCGACGCCCTGGCTGACGAGATCCCCGGCGCCCGGCTGCATCGCCTCGACGGCGTCGGTCACTACCCCATGCTGGAGGCGCCGGACCGCTGGGCGCAGGCTGTCCTCGACTTCCTGGCCGAGGTCGACGCGGCCGGAGCCCCCGGTGCCTGAGCGCTCGCCCGAGCGCCCCGGCGGGCTGCCGTCCGCGGCGGCGCTGGCGGCCGGGGCCGGCGTCGTGCTCGGCGTGCTCGATGTCACCCTGCTGCACGGCCCGGTGTTCACCGATCGAACGGTGTTCCTCGCGACGGTCGCCCTCGCTGGAGCGGTCCACGCGGGCATCGCTGTGGCGGGCGCACTCGGGGGCGCACTGATCGGCCGCGTCGCCGGGCTGATCCTCGGACGCCGGCTGCCCGGCTTCGGCGTAGCCCTGGCCGGCGGGCTCGTCGCCGCCCCTGCGCTGATGGCGCTGGAGCAGGCCCACCGGTCCTCGGCCGCGACGGTGACGAGCCCCACAGGGCTGCTCATCACCGCCGGGGTAGCCGCCGCGGCGCTGGCACTGGTCGTCGTCGTCGCCCGCCCGCTGCAGCGCCTCGCGCGCCTGCCCCACGCCGTCGCAGCCCTGGCTGGGGCCCTCGCGTTGGTGGCGACGCTGGCGTCGTGGCGACCGGCTCCCGATCCACGCCCCCGCGCCGACGACCTCGTGCTCATCTCCATCGACTCCATCCGGGCGGACGACTGGCGCGCCTTCACCGAACAGCGTTCGACACCCGCGCTGCGGGGCTTCCTCGACGACTCCACGGAGTACACAGCGGCCCGCACGACCTGGAGCCACTCCCTGCCCTCGCACGCCTCCGTGCTGACCGGGCGCTGGCCCGTCGATCACGGCGCTCGCATCGTCACCCGGACCCCACGGCCCGGGCCGTGGGCGGTCGCGGGTAGCCCGCTGCGGCCCGAGGTCTCCACCCTCGCCACGCTGCTCTCGGACCAGGGCTACCAGACCGCCGAGTTCTACGACAACGCCTGGCTCGGCCCGCCCTTCGGCCTGGAGCGGGGCTTCCAGACCCAGGTCGCCGCAGGCAAGCCGCTGCAGCTCGGCCTGGCCGCACCGGGCCTCAGCCTCACGGCGTTCGGCGCCGGGCAGACCCTGTCCTGGGCCCGGGCCCACCTGCCCGAGGGAAGGCACGCCAGCATCGCCCTCGCCCTGGACTGGTGGCATCACCGGGACCCGGCGCGTCCCGCGTTCATGTTCGTCCACCTCATCGAGCTGCACGTGCCCCACGACCCCGCCGCCGCGGCCCTGGCAGGAGAGGGCGACGGCGGTCCCTTCGCCGGCGTCAGCGGCCACCGGATGCAGGCCCTGCTGGACGCGGGCAAGATCCCCGACGATCAGCGAGCTGCCGCCATCGCCCACCTGCACCGCCTGAGCCGGGCGCGGCTGTCCGAGGTCGACGCCATGCTCGCCCCGCTGCTCCAGGCGCTGACCGACGACGGCACGCTGGCCATCGCCCCGGTCGTGCTGTTCGGCGACCACGGCGACGATCTGTACGAGCACGCCGGGGTCTACAGCCACGCCCACGTCTACGACGGCGTGGCCCGCGTGCCGCTGGTCGTCCACCTCCCCGACCGGGGCACCCAAGGCCGCCGGGAGGCTCCCGTCAGCCTCGTCGACGTCGCCCCCACCCTGCTTGCCGCCGTCGGCCACGCCGATCTCGCCGACGGCATGGACGGCGTCGACCTCGCGACCACGACCGCCGACGCCCTTGTCCACCGCCCGCTCCTCGTCCAGGGGCACGACGCCTTCTCATCCGATGTGCACAGCGCGCTGGTGCAGGGCGACCGCAAGCTCATCCGCCTGGCGGACGGTTCCGTGCAGCTCTACGACGTCGCCGACGATCCGGGAGAGCAGCACGACCTCGCCGAGGCCGACCCCGCAAGGGTCGAGCAGCTCGACGCCGCCCTCGACGCGCTGTTGCCCGCGGGCGGCGAAGCCCCAGCGGTCCTTGACGGTGACGCGCTGCCCGATGACGTCCGTGAGCAGCTTCGGGGGCTGGGGTACATCGAGTGAGGTTCCGGGTCGCGAGCGCCGCCAGCAACGCGAGGGCGGATCTGCCCCCTTCCGCCAGCGTCGCGGAACCCTTCAGCGCAGCCCGGCGAGTGCCTGATCCACCACCGCGACGAGCGACTCACGGGAGGCACCCGACTGCGCGAGGAGGTTCACGCCTGCGAGCGTCGCCGTGACCATGCGGCCCGCCACGACCGGGTCGAGGTCGGCCCGGACCTCCCCCTGCTCGACGGCGCGACGCAGGACACGTGTGAAGGTCCGGGTCATCGCGTCCAAGCCGCGTTCGGTGTGGGCGCTCACTTCGCCGTCACGCCCCGCCACCTCGCCGCAGGTCGACATGAGCAGGCAGCCGCGGCGGGGCTCTTCGGACGTGACCCGGTCGACTACGCCGACCACGAAGGCCCGGAGGGCGTCGAGGCCCGCGCCCTCGGGCAGGGCTTCCGCGAGCGCCGCGTCGTTCCACGCGAGGTAGCGGTCCAGCACCTCGGCGAAGAGCTGATCCTTGTCTCCGAAGGTGTCGTACAGGCTCTGGCGGCCGATTCCCATCGCCCTCCGCACATCGGACATGGACGTGGCGTCGAAGCCCTGGGACCAGAACAGCTCCACGGCCCGGTCGAGGACGTCGTCACGGTCGAAGCTCTTGGGTCTTGCCATGCACCGAGGCTAACCGATGGTGGACAGCAGTGTCCAAAAAAGTTCGACCCCGTTATTGACACAAATGTCCAAAACATCTACATGGCCCGTACCACTGCTTCAAGGGAGCACAAGATGGCCGCCACACCCCCCACTTCCTTCCTGATCACGGGCGCCAACGGGGGCCTCGGAAAGGACGCGGCCCGGCAGCTCGCCCTGCGTCCCCAGACCACCCGCATCGTGCTGGCCTGCCGCAGCGAGCAGAAGGCGCAGGCCGTCAAGGCCGAGCTCGAACAGGCGACCGGGCGACAGGTCTTCGAGGTCCTCATCGTCGACGTCGCAGACCTCGACTCGGTGCGCGCCGCTGTCGGCAAGGTCGCCGGCCCCATCGAGGGCGTCGTCCTGAACGCCGGTGGCCCCGGGGGCGCAGGCGCCGGCGACAGGAACGACTTGGGGGTCGTGCACTCCTTCGCCGTCAACGTCCTCGGTCACGCCGCCCTGGTGCAGGGTCTGATCGATACCGGCAAGCTCACCGGAGTGGTGGCCTTCGTCAGCTCCGAGGCCGCCCGGGGGATCCCGTCGATGGGCATGAAGCGGCCCGCACTTCCCTCGTCCTCGGTCGAAGACTTCGTGTCGATCGCGGACGGCAGCCTGTGGTCAGACTTCGACGCGATGACCGCCTACGGGCCCATCAAGTACCTGGGCACGATGTGGATGTCGGCCATGGCGCGCCGGCACCCCGATGTCCGCTTCGTGTCGGTCAGCCCGGGCGCGACCAGCGGCACCAACGCAGCCGACCAGCTCGGCGCAGTCCAGCGCTTCCTGTACACACGGATCGCCTTCCCCATCATGACGCTCATCGGGAGGGCCCACGGCGTCGAGGTCGGCGCCCATCGCTACGTCGACGTCTTGACCGACTCCGCCTACGCCTCCGGGCACTTCTACGCCAGCCCGTGGCCCTCCACGAGCGGCCCGCTCGTCGACCAGAGCCAGGTCTTCGCGGACCTCACGAACACGGCCTACCAGGACAACGCCTACCAGGCCGTGCAGCACTTCCTGGCACCCGCCGCCTGACCGCGCAGGGAAGCGCGGGCCGGTCCCGTCCGGCCGGTCGGACACGCGGCGGCCCCGGGCCTGCCAGGGGCCTGGGAGTGCACTGGTCGAGCGGCTGGCGATGAGCCGGAACACGGACGCTGTTCGCGCTCTCGCCCGCGACGGGCTCCAGGTCGCCGCGCCCGGAGATGTCATCAAGGACCCCATCGTGCTCGAGTTCCTGGGGCAGGACGAGCGCTCGGAGTGGCAGGACTGGGACCTCGAGCAGGCGATCACGGACCACCTCGGCCACTTCCTGCGGGAGCTGGGCCAGGGTTGGTCTTGAACAGCGCACGAGGGTCGGGCACGTGTCCTCCTCCTTCCTCCCCGTCCTCGACGGCGCTCCAGGTGCGCGACCGCGTCCGCGGCATCCTGTGCGGCGAGGACGGGATCTGCGAGCTGGATGTGCTCGATGGGGAGGTCGACTGTTCGGGCCACGGCGGGCCGGGCAGCCTCGTCGCGAGCTCGCCGGCGGCGGCGCTCGTCATCCTCGATCACGTGCTGGAGGGCTGCTGCCCGGAGTTCTCGGCGGTCGCGGTGGCGAACCTGCGCTGCATGGAGATCGAGGTCGACTACAGCCTCACGCACGACGTGTGCGACTGCGTCTGGCAGCTCGACGTCAACTACCGCCTCGAGGGGATCCCGGCGGGCTCGTATGGCCTGATCGCCGCGGGCAGCTCGACGAAGGTCGAGGTCGAGTAGGGACCGGAGCCGCCGAGCGACGCTCTACGTCCCTCTGCAACTTCCCGCCATCGGCAGTGGACCCACCGGGGTCCAGCGTCTACCCTCGGCCGACAAGCACCCGACGATGCGCCGGGTGGCACGCGCAGAGGACACCGACCATGGCCACGATCTCCCCCCGCTCCCTCCTGCTGCTCACCCCGCTGCTGTGGGCCTGCACCGGCGGCGACAAGGGGGGGGATGGCGGCGCGGACACCGCTCCGTCCAGCGACGAGACCCCCACCGCCAGCGACAACGCCATCACCGAACTGGACCTGCAGGACATCAACGGGCAGTCGGCCCGCTACGGAGAGATGGTCTCGCCACGGGACTACCTGGGCGACACGGTGGTCATGATGGCGATCTGCCTGTCCTGTGCCTACGGCGACCTCCGGTCGCTGACGGCCAACGTCGAAGCCACCCGTGCCGAGGTGGACGCGCTGGGGCTCGACCGCGATGTGCAGTGGATCTTCGTCGAGATCTTCTCGATCGAACAGGAAGCCGGGTACATCCCCTACGACGAGACCAACCTCGGGGCGACCGACGCGCCCTGCCTCGCCCACTCGACCGAGCAGTGGGACTGGCCACCGGACTTCTGGGACATCTGGGGCATCACCCAGGGCGACGACGACGGCTACGCCGGCTGGGTCCTCGACCCCCACAACGAAGAGACCTGGCGCCTGCCCTTCCTGGCCTACGAGCTCGGGGACCCCAGCGTCCGCGACAGCCTGATCGAGGCGATCACCGCCGCGTCCGAGTAGCGGCCCACGCCGTCAGGGGGCCACCAGGGCCAGCGTCCCCAGGTGCGGCAGGACCGCGGTCCCCTCCCACAGCCCGGTCTTGTCGTCGCGCTCGACCGTACCGAGCGTCTCCCAGCGGACCTCGGCGGCGTCGAGATCCTGGATGGAGGCCCACAGCTCCAGGGTGTCCGGCACGGTGTCGGCGTCGCCGGAAAGCGACAGGCGGAGGGGGAAGCCGTCGGCGCTGCTGTCCTGGGTGTCGAAGGGCCCCAGGTGGAACATCCGCCAGGGCGTCGCGCCCTCGACTGGCAGGAAGTCCGCGCTGTCGGGTACCTCGACGGCGTAGACGTCGGTCACGGTGGTGCCGAAGGGTTCTTCGATGCTGTCCAGGCCGATGGTCAGGACCAGGCCGGGCAGGATCTCGATGTCTTGCGGCGACGCCGGGATGGGCGTGGCCTGGTCCGGCGCGAGCCAGCGGGCGTCGAGGTTCGTCTCTCCGACGGGCAGGGTGAGCGGGACCATGGGGACCAGCAGCGGCTGGTCGGGCGTGGGCCACAGCTCGTAGGCGTGGGTCGCCGGGTCGAGGCCGGAGATGGCGTAGGCCCCGTTGCTGTCGGTGTAGGCGGCGATGCAGGTCTTCAGGCAGACCTGCACGCGCAGCCCCTCGTAGCCCTCCGCACCGCTGCCCAGGCGGACCGTGCCCTGGACGCGGGCGTCCTGGCTGTCGTCGGCGCCGGCGTCGGATGGGCCCGCCGTGTCGCTGGCTGCGGTGTCGCCGCCGCCCGACTCGCCGGTACAAGCGCAGAGGCCGATCCCCGCGAGCAGCAACAGCGATGGGAGGTGGGTCGGGATCTGCTGCTCCGGTCAGGGCCCCATCGTGCCTCCGGCGGGACGGGAGCGTCAACGGTCGAGGCCGCACAGGGCCAGCGGCCCGGTGAACTGGGGCGCGGCGGACGCGCATCTGCATGGGCTGTCATGTCATGTACGAGAAGCACCCGACCCAATCGAGCCGGCTGCCCTCCGGCCGGGCCACCCGGTTGGGGCTGAACACGCAGACCACGGCGTCGACGAGGCGCTCCTGCTGCACGGCGCCGCCCCACTGCTCGCAGTACGACACACCCGCCAGCGCATCGCCCAGCGGGAGCGGGTGATCGAAGCACACGGCCTCGATGCACATGGGCTCGTAGTCCGACAGCCCGACAGCCTCCATGAACGGGGAGTCCAGCTCGTCGCCATCCTCCGTCCACATCGGATCGAGGTAGGCGCGCAGGTCCGCCAGGCTGCGGAACCGGCCAAGGCAGGCGAAGACGTGGACCTGGGCGCGGGTCGTCACGGGGCGGCCTCCTCTCCAACCCTACCGCGCCCCCGCCGAGAAGCGCTCCTCGCACGCGACGATGTCGGCGTCGCGTAGGGGCTCTGACCGCGGGTGCACGACGGCCAGGGGGGCAGGCAGGGCGGCGATGGCGTCGGCGTCGAAGACGGAGGTGTCGACCGTCATGCGTGACAGGAGCTGGACGTTCGGCCGGAAGCACGCGATGTAGCCCGGCGGTGGCTGCCGATCGTGGGCCATCAGCCGGAGCTGGTCGGGGCCATGGTCCAGCGGCGTGGCGGCGACGACGCGGTCGTTCAGCCCCAGGCGGTCGATGATGGCCACGTGGGGCAGGACCCAGCCGAGGATGCCGACGCTGCCGGCCTTCAACACGGGGTGGCCGTCGGCGGCGATGGCGCCGCCGTCGATCCGCGACGGCGACTCGGCGAGCACGTGCAGGGCGAAGACCTGGTGTTCCCGGTGTCGCATGCCGACGTGGTGGGTGATGAGCCACTGCTGCCAGCCATCCCACCGGGCGACGAGCGGGCGCAGCGGGCCGGGGAAGCGATCGGCGATGGGGACGGCCAGCATGAAGGTGTCGCGCCGGGTGACGCGGTCCGCGGTCGCCGCGAGGTGCACCCACTGGACCGGCAGCGACACGCTCACGAGGCAGGCCCAGGCGGCGGCGGCGGGCAGGACGCGCAGGCGCAGCGTCCCGAGCAGCCAGGCCGTCGACAACCAGACGAGCGGGATGGTGTGGCTGAGCACCCGGTACTCGAAGTGGTCGCCGCCCACGACGAACACGTAGTAGCCGACGTGGCCAAGGACCGCGGCGGTGACGAGGACGCGTGCGGAGTGGCGCCAGAGCGCGGCAGGGCCGGGGCGGCGCACCGCTGCGGCGGCGAGGACCAGGAGCCCCCAAGCCCACAGTCCGACCTCGACGACGTAGCTGGCGAGGTAGCGCAGGCCGGCTTCTGGCCAGGGCTCTCCGACCTTGGCCCGCCAGGTGTTGGGCAGCCACTCGCCGTAGGTGGCGTGGCGCCACAGCAGGTGGGCGACCACCACGACGACCGGCAGGTGGGCGAGGAGCAGGGCCACAGCGCGCCGCGGGCGCGGGCAGCGCGCCCACTGCACGACGCCCAGGACGACGGTGGCGCCGAGGTAGAGCAGGCCATCGGGGCGCGTCAGGCAGAGCAGCGCGGCGAGGGTCACGACAGCGGCGTGGCGACGCCACCAGCCGGCCCCCGGGGCCGCCGCCAGGGCAGCGAGGACCCAGGCCAGGAGCAGCAGGTTGAAGAGCGCGGTCTCCAGCCCGCCGCTGAGCCAGGTGGAGAAGCTGCGGTTGCTCAGGATGCCCAGGCCGACGGCGAGGAAGACGGCGGTGCGGTGCCGGGCCAGGGTCTCCGGCAGCGACATGCGCTGCACCGCCCCGAAGACGAGGCCCACGGTGGCGACCCCCGCCACCAGCGACATCCAGTTGGCGCCGGCGGGAGGCTCGACGCCAAACACCGACCAGCACAGCTTCAGGAGCAGCGCCCACAGCAGGCTGGTGTAGCCCTCGACCGGCGCAAAGGGTGGAGGATTCCAGACGAGCCCCAGCCCCTCCATGCTGTTGGAGACGTAGCGGAAGGTGATGAAGGCATCGTCGGTGAGGAACCAGAAGCGCCACCAGCCGAACACCGTGAGGCCCATCACCAGGGCAACAGCGAGCACACCGGCGACGCCGCTGCGCCCACGGAGGGCGGAGGAGACAGGGCTGTGCTCCACGCTGGCTCTGGCCACGGATCCTCCGCCGGCCGGCGCCACACCGCGGCGCCGCTCCACCTGGATAGTCGATCCGCTCCCGCGCCCCCAGGTCCGACCGTGTCTCGCCTGCACCTCTTCGAGCTCGCCGACCAGCCCTGGTACCCCCGCAGCCTCGCCGACGCCGGCACGGCCTACCTGCAGACGCTGTCGGATCGGGTGGGGCTCTCCGCGGGCATGGCCCCCCTCGTCCAGCGCGCACTGGAGCGCTCCGGTGCCACCAGCATCGTCGACCTGTGCAGCGGCGGCGGCGGCCCGGTCGCCGGCGTCCAGGCCGCCCTCGACACCCCGGTGTCCTGGGTGTTGACGGATTCCATCCCGAACACCGCTAGCTTGTCGAACATCGTTCGCCCGACCACGACGCGGTCGCCTGGCGAAGCGACGGTGCGACTCCACCCCGATCCGGTCGACGCGGCTGCGGTGCCCTCGGATCTGCGTGGCCTCCGAACGGTGTTCAACGCCCTTCACCACTTCCGCCCCGAGGACGCACGGGCGGTGCTCGCCGACGCCCAGGCGGCCGGCCAGCCGATCCTCGTGGTGGAGGCCAGCGAGCGGGCGCTGCTGCCGCTCACCATCGGCACGGCCTTCATCCCGCTCTTCGTCTGGCTGATGATGCCGCTGGTCCGGCCGGTGCGGGTCTCCTGGCTGCTGCTCACCTACGTGCTGCCGTTGCTCCCCTGGGCCATCGCCTGGGACGGCTGGGTCAGTCACTGGCGCACCTATTCGCTGCCGGAGCAGGCACAGCTCGTCGCACCCCTGACCCGCCCCGGATGGACCTGGAAGATGGGCCAGGATCGCGTTGGACCCGGCAGGATCACGTGGCTCCTCGGGATGCCGACCGACCCTGCCTGACCATCGGCGACGAAAGGAGACGACTGCTTCACCCGGTCGTGCCGTACCCCCCGGGAGCGTGGAGTACGGTGCAGCAATGAACGGTCGAGCCCTCGTCCAGCAGGTCCGGCGCACGCAGTTTGCGGGCATGCCTGACGTCACCGCCATGGCACAGGAAGCGGGGACGCTGCGCGGTGCGGACATCGAGCGCCTGCTGGAGCTGCTCCAGGGCCGTGTCACCGACCCGGTGCAGCACCGCCACCGCTGCCGGCTGCTGGTGCTGCTGGCCCACAACTGTGGCGACCGCAGCCTGTTCGCCCCCCTGCTGAAGGCCCTGCCCGCAGCCGACACGAACCTGCGGGCAGCCCTCGTCGACGCCCTGCCGGCGGTCAACGACCCCAGCCGCCACGGCGAGCTCTGCGAGCTGCTGCGGAGCGGCGATGGTGCCCTGCGCAGCGCCGCCGCCCAGGTGCTGTCCAAGGTCGGGGGCAAGACCGCCCTGACCCGCCTGACCGAGCTGATGGCCGAGCGGGACTTCAAGGGCCGGCGCCAGGCCATCGAGGTGACCGTGCGCATCGCCGGCCACCACGCCATCCCGGCCTTCGTCGGCGCCCTTCCGGTCGCGAGCACGCGCGAGCGCCAGCTCATCGTCCGCTACATGGGCGATGAGCACTTCATGGCGGGGGACCGCGAGGGTGCGCTGCAGGTGCTCTCCGAGCTGCTCGATGACGACGAGGTCTCCATCGGCGAGGCCGCCATCAAGGCGTTTTCGGCCCTGGCGACGGAGGAGGAGTGGTTCGAGCACGTCGCCGTCTGCCTGGAGTCGCCCCACCAGAGCATCGTGCGGGCCGCCGTCCGCGGCCTGTCCCGCTTCGACAGCCCCCAGGCCATCGGTGCCTTGCGCGGGCGTCTGCGCGCCGGCCCGAAGTCGGTGCGCCTCGCCGTGCTCGACACCCTCGAGCAGATCGGCTCCGACGCCGTCCTGCCGGCCCTGGTCGACGCCCTCGGCCACCGCCAGCTCGCTGTGCGCGCCCGCGCCGGCGAGGTGCTCGCCGGGCTCGGCGAGAAGGGCAGCCTGGAGGTGGCGCGCACGGTGATGTGGCTGCTGCGCAGCCCGCGGGCCGACGTCCGCCGGACCGCGGTCGAGATCGCCCGCAAGGTCAAGGACCCGGCCCAGGTGCTGTGGCCGCGGCTGTTCGAGCTGCTGCGCGACCAGGACTGGTGGGTGCGGGAGCGGGTGGCCGATGCGCTCGTGGAGATCGCCGGAGAGCGGCTTCTCAGCTACGTCGTCGTCCTCCTCAACGACCCGTCGGCGCCGGTGCGTATGTTCGCCATCGAGGTGATCCGGCGGCTGGCCGCCCCCCGCGCGCTGGGGGCGCTGGCGCAGGCGGCGACAGGCGACAGCGACTGGTGGGTGCGGGAGCGGGCGATGCAGGCCATGGCCGAGCTCGGCGACGCGCGTGCCGGCCCCTACCTCGTCCACATCGCCTTCAAGGAGCCCTTCCTACGCATCGGAGCGGTGCAGGCCATCGGCGTGCTGAAGGCGCCGGGCACCGCGGAGCACGTCGCACGCCTGCTGCAATTCGACGACAAGGAGCTGCGCCGCGCCTGCCTGTCCTGCCTCGAGGAGCTGGGGGATCCGTCCGTGGGCGATGCCGTGGCTCCACTCATCGAGGACGACGACCCGAAGGTGGCCGAGAAGGCCCGGCGACTCGCGGCGCTCTGGGAGCTGCAGGCGGCGGCCGGGACCACCGCGACCGACACGCCCGGCTCGCGCCTGGACCGGCTGCTGGTGATGATGGACGCCGAGGGTGCGGACGACCTCGTGCTGAGCCCCGGCTACCCGCCCATGGCCAAGCGCATGGGCGAGGTGCAGCCACTCGGCGGTGAGGCCGAGCTGACGGACGCCGATCTCCAGGCGATGATCGCTCCCATCCTGCGCTCGGGGCAGCTCGCCGCCCTGGACCAGCAGGAGGACGTGGACTTCTCCTACGAAGTACAGTCCCACGGCGTGCGCTTCCGCGCCAACGTCTTCCGGCAGATCCGGGGTCTGTCCGCCGTGTTCCGGGTGGTGCGGGGCACGATCCCCAGCCTCGACGCGCTGGGACTGCCCGCAGTCGTCGCCGGCCTCGGCCACATGAAGAACGGACTGGTGCTCATCGGCGGGCCCACCGGCAGCGGCAAGTCGACCACCCTGGCGGCGCTCATCGACTCCATGAACCGGGCGACTGGCCGCCACATCGTCACCCTCGAAGATCCCATCGAGGTCGTCCACCCCCGCCTGCGCAGCCTGGTGAACCAGCGCGAGCTGGGCACCCACACCACCAGCTACGACGCCGCCCTGCGCGCGACCCTCCGCGAAGATCCCGACGTGATCCTGGTCGGCGAGATGCGCGACCTGCCGACGATCGCGTTCGCGGTCACCGCGGCCGAGACCGGCCACCTCGTGCTGGGCACCGTCCACACGGCGTCCGCGGACACGACCCTGGACCGCCTGATCAACGTGTTCCCGCCAAGCTCCCAGCACCAGGTGCGGTCGATGCTGGCCACCAGCCTGCGGGCGGTCGTCTGCCAGCACCTGCTGCCCCGAGCCGACGGGGAGGGGCGGGTGCTCGCCTGCGAGGTGATGCTCAACAACGACGCCGTGGCCCACCTGATTCGCACCGGCAAGACCTTCCAGCTCCCCAGCGTCATCACGACCTCGACAGAGGCCGGCATGCAGCTCATGGACGCCGATCTGCTGCGCCTGCTGGACGCCGGCGCGATCTCGGCAGAGCTGGCGTGGATGAAGGCCCGCGACAAGTCCACCTTCGAAGCCCGCCTCGCGGGTCCTCCCGCCGACCTGAGGGACTGATGGGTGCCTGGCTGGACTCGTTCCTGCGCGTGGTGGTGGACCAGCGGGCCAGCGACCTGCACCTGCACGCCGGCAAGCCCCCGGTGGTCCGCCTGGACGGAGACCTCGTGGCGCTCCCCTTCCGGGACCTGGGCGACGTGGAGACGCGGCGCTTCATCTGGCAGGTGCTCGACGACAAGCAGCGGCGCGCCCTCGACGAGAACCTGCAGCTCGACTTCATCTACGTGCTGGACGGCGTGGGGCGCTTCCGGGCCAACGCCTTCATGCAGCGGGACGGGCTGAGCGCGGTCTTCCGGGTGATCCCCGAGCGGCTGCCGACGATGAAGGAGCTGCTGCTGCCAGCGTCGGTGCGGACACTGACGAAGCACCAGAACGGTCTGGTCCTGGTGACCGGCCCCACGGGTTCGGGCAAGACGACGACCCTGGCGGCGATGATCCACGACATCAACCAGACCTCGCGGCGCCACATCATCACCCTCGAAGACCCGATCGAGTTCGTGCACCCACCGATCAAGAGTGTGGTGACCCAGCGCGCGGTCGGCACCGACATCAAGAGCTTCACCGACGGACTGCGCTCGGCGCTACGCGAGGCCCCCGACGTGCTGATGGTGGGCGAGCTGCGCGACCAGGAGACGGTGACCCTGGCCTTGCAGGCCGCCGAGACCGGCGTGCTGGTGCTCGGCACGCTGCACACGAACTCCGCCGCCAAGGCCGTCGACCGCATCATCGACGCCGTGCCGGATGCGACGCGCGACCAGGCCCGCGGGGTGCTCAGCGTGATGTTGCGGGGCGTCGTCGCCCAGCAGCTCTGCAAGCAGGCGACGGGAGAGGGGCGGATCGCGGCGCTGGAGGTGCTTCTGAACAGCTACGCCGTGGCCAACATGATCCGCGAGGGCAAGACCCACCAGATCGACGGGCACCTGCAGTCGGCCAGCAACGCCCAGAGTGGCATGCAGTGCCTGGACCACTGCCTGTTCCGCTACGTCAAGGATGGCCTGATCGAGCCGGAAGAAGCCATCGCCACGGCCAACGACCCCGACGCCATGAGACAGCGGATCGAGGGCCTGCCGGCGGAGGACGACTGATGGCCCCCGGCAGCGTCGGGCGCAGCGCCCGCGAGCGGCACCCCGATCTCGCTCCGAGCTTCGTGGACGCCGCCGAGCTGCTGGACCGGCACGCTCGGCCCGAGCTGGCGGGGCTGCTGCTGCTGGCCTTCATCGAGCGGGAGCTGCGGCGAGCCGGGCTCGTGGACCCCGGGGCGCAGCGGCTGGCGACCCGCGCGGCAGGCCTGCTGGCGAGAGGTCGGGCCGGGACGCTGGGCGCGGGCGTGGCGCTGGCGGCCGGCGACCCTGCGACCGCGGCGGCCTGCCTGACCGCTGCGGGCCAGCCCGCCGCGGCGCGGCAGGTGCAGACCATGACCGGCCGGCGCCCGCTGGGGGCGCACCTGCCGGGGCTGGTCCGGGTGGTCAACGAGTCGGTGACCCCGGATCCGTCGCGCCTGGCCGGCGAGCTGCGGCGTCCGCTGCGCTACCTGGAGCAGCACGGGGAGCGGCCGCGGGCACTCGACCTCGCGACGGCGCTCGGCTGGCACCGGGTGGCGGCGCGGCTGGCTCGAGAACAGCGCCAGCCTGCACTGGCGGCGGAGCACTGGACCCGGGCGGGCGCCCCGCTGGAGGCCGGCAAGGCCTGGCTCGAAGCCGGCCGCGACGCCCTCGCCCTGGAGCAGCTCGTCCAGGTGCCTCTGGACCACCCCCGCCACCGCACGGCCTGCGTGCTCGCGGCCCGGGTCGCAGGGCGGGCCGGTGTGCTGCCCTTCGAGCTGCACCACCTGCTCGGGCCCTTCTTGCGCAGCCCTCCCAGGGACGAGGCCGAGGTGCAGGCGCTGGTCGAGCTGGCCGGGCTGTACGCCGACCAGGGCATGGAGCGCAGCGCCATCGAGCTGCTCGACGGCCTGCTGACCGCACGCCCCCACCGCGACGACCTCGCGCAACAGCGCGACGCGCTCCGCCGCCGGCTCCACGACCCGGGGCGGGACGACGCCCTCATCGCCCAGGACGCGAGCTTCCACGGGCGGCTGGCGCGCCAGCTCGGTCCGGAGGCGCCGCTGAGCGAGTCGCTGATCAGCGAGCTGCCGGAGCTGCCACCCCTGCCCGAGCTGCCCGAGCTGCCCGACCTCCCGGGCCTGCAGGCGCCCATCGAAGCGCTGCGCGACCAGCCAGCCGCTCCGACACTGGCTCCGCAGCAGACGGCCCCGGCGGAGGCGGCGCTGCCGCGCGGCGCCACCCTGATCCCCGGCGAGCCCAGACCGCCGGCCGGCGCGACGATGCGCACCGCGACGCTGCCACCGGAGGTCCTTCCCGGTCAGGCCCCCCCCACCCTCGTGGCCGGCGACAGCGATCCGGGCCCCGCCCGTGGCGCCGACACCTACGCAGACTCACTGTGGAGCGGCACCTCGGCGGGGCGGCTGCCCTCCTCGGCCCCGGGTACGCGCGCCCTCGACGTCTTCCGCACGGGCGCCACCATCGCCGATCGCTACACCCTCCGCAGCATCCTGGGCGAAGGCGGCATGGGTGCGGTCTACCGGGCCAAGGACCAGGAACTGGGCGAGGAGATCGCCCTGAAGGTTCTGACCGTGCCGGTGCGGAGCCCCCGCACCATCGAGCGCTTCCGCATGGAGCTGCGGCTGGCGCGCCGCCTGACCCACCCGAACATTGTAAGGCTGCACGACATCGGGGTGCACGAGGGCTTCCGCTACATCACAATGGAGCTGCTTGAGGGCGCCGACCTGCGGCGACGGCTGGAAGAGGGCGTCGGACTTCGGAGGGGCATCGAGCTTGCGGTCCTGGCCGCGCGCGCGCTCCAGGCGGCCCACGACCAGGACATCGTCCACCGCGACGTCAAGCCCGAGAACCTGTTCGTGCTGGACCGCGGCGCCCTCAAGATCATGGACTTCGGCCTGGCGCGCACAGACGGTGACGGCGCATTCGACGAGACCGGCATGATGGCCGGCACGCCGGCCTACATGGCGCCGGAGCAGGCCACCGACTTCGCCCGCGCCGGAGCCCCCGCCGACCAGTACGCGCTGGGCGTGGTCTGCTACGAGCTGGTCACCGGCAGCCTGCCCTTCCGCCACGCCGAGCTCGACGAGCTGCTGCGCATGCACCGCGAGGACCCGCCGGTGCCGCCAACACGACGCCGCGCCGACCTGCCGGCCGCGCTGGACCGGGCCATCCTCCGGGCGCTGGACAAGGACCCGCCACGGCGCTTCCCCTCCTGCGATGCCTTCGCCGATGCGCTGGAGGACTGCCTGGGGTGAGCAACCGTCAGGTTGCTCGACGCCGGAGGGGGGAGTCGCCCAGCGGAGCGGTTGGACCGTGCGGGCAAAGCCCGGAGGTCCAACTGCGACGCGGGGTGACGGGGGGCAACTGCAGGGGTGCCCCCCTGACACAAGCGGCTCTGGAGGTAGCCCTCGCTGGGCAGTCCACGTGCTACGCAGGGGCATGCTCGCGTCCCTCTCCACGCTCGCCCTCCTCGCGGTCGCCTGCCACGGCGGCGCCGGGGATTCCTCCTCCCCCGCTGCCGGCGGCGATGACACCGCCCCGCCCACCTGCGCCCTCGGACAACGCCAGCAGGTCTGGTCGGACTTCTGTCCGGGCGACGGCTCGGTCGTCGACTTCGTCGACCCGCTCATCGGCACGGAGGGAAGCGGCAACACCATCCCCGGCCCCATGCTGCCGCATGGCATGGTCAAGCTCAGCCCCGACAGCGTGGTCGAGGCGGGCAGCATCGACGCCTACGAGTACGGATCGGATGCCATCGAGGGCTTCTCCCACACCCACCTGGAGGGGCCCGGCGGCTCGCTCAACGGCTACAGCCAGATCCTGCTGCAGCCCTTCTCCATGGAACCCACGGGCCCGGTCGAGGACTATGCGTCTCGCTTCGACCACGACACGGAGACGGCCGAGGTCGGCTACTACGCCGTCACCCTGGACGATCCAGGGGTGCGGGTCGAGCTGTCGGCCACGCGGCACACCGCGATCCATCGCTACACCTACAGCGCAGACGCACCCCAGCGGATCCTGCTGGACGCCGGGCACTCCCGCGGCGAGTCCGAGGGTGGTCAGATCACGCTGGTGGACACACAGAACATCGAGGGCTTCGGGGTGTACAATGCGCACCCACTGCTCTCCGTGGCCTTGGACGACGCCCCGGGCGTGACCGGCCAGGTCACGGTGTACTACGCGATCCGGCTGTCGGCGCCGATCGTCGATCACGGGATGCTGCAGGGACAGGGCTCGACGACGACCTACCACGACGACCTGGACGAGATCGAGGGCGCGTACAGTGCCGCCTGGGTCGAGGTGGAGGCCTCCGGGGATCCGGTGGAGGTGCGGGTGGGACTGTCGCTGGTCAGCGTCGAACAGGCACGCGCACACCTCGACGACGAGGTCGAGGGACGCAGCCTCGAACAGATCCGGGAGGCTGCGCGGCAGGAGTGGGGCTGCCTGCTGTCGCGGGTCGAGGTGGAGGGCGGCAGCGACGACGACCGGACGCAGCTCTACACTGCGCTGTACCATAGCTTCATGCAGCCGACGGACTTTCGCGAGAGCGGCGGTCTGTTCGCTGTGGGCAGCTCTGGCAGCGCCGAGACGGCGACCCTGTGCGAGGACCGCCACTATTACGCCGACGACTGGTGCATGTGGGACACCTTCCGGACCACTCACCCACTGTCTACCGTGCTACAGCCGGAGACCGTCGATGACCAGGTGGCGTCCATGGTGTACGCCTACGAACAGGGCGGCTGGTTGCCAAAGTGCTCGTGGATGGCGACCGGCTACTCCCGCGTGATGACCGGCAACCACGCCGTGCCCATCATCGCGGACGCGCGGGTCAAGGGATTCTCCGACTACGACGAGGCGCTGGCCTGGGAGGCCGTGGACAAGGCCGGTCAGCAGGACACCGAGAAGTGGCTCATCGAGCCCTTCTGCGGCTACTTCAACCTGGGCACGCCGCCGGAGTACCGCGACGACGGCTACGTCTCCCACGACTGTGACCGTGACCAGTCGGCGTCGATGACGCTGGAGTACGCCTACGACGACTGGGCCACAGCGCGCCTGGCCGATGCGCTGGGACGCACCGACGACGCGGCCGCCTACGATGAACGGGCGGGCAACTGGCGCAACCACTGGGACGCCGACGTCGGCTTCATGCGGGGCCGGAACCGGGACGGCTCCTGGGTGGAGCCCTTCGACCCCACCGACGGGACCGACTTCGTGGAGTCGACATCGTGGATCTACAGCTTCTCGGTGCCACATGACGTCGACGCGCTGGCCGCCGCCATGGGGGGCTCCCAGGCGATGGCCGACAAGCTCGACGCCTTCTTCGACGAGGGCCACTTCGACCCGGCCAATGAACCGGGCTTCCACACGCCCCTGCTCTACAACCGGGTGGGTGCCGCGTGGCGGACCCAGGAGCGGGTGGAGGCGCTGCTCGACAGCGCGTTCTCTGCCGACCCCGGCGGGCTGCCCGGCAACGACGACGCTGGCGCCACCAGCGCCTGGTACGCCCTGCTGGCGATGGGGCTGTACCCCGTGGCACCGGGCGACGGCCGCTACGACATCACCACCCCGCGCTTCGACCGCGTCGACATCCACCTGCACCCCGACCAGGGCGGCGCGACCTTCACCATCCTCGCCGAGCGGGGCAGCCCTGACGCGATCTACATCCAGGCGGCGACGTTGAACGACACGGCGCTCGACCGCAGCAGCATCACCCACGACGAGCTGCTCGCGGGGGGGACGCTGGAGCTGACGCTGGGGACCGAGGCGGGGGGGTGGCCGGAGTAGGGGGCGGCAAGGTGGAGGTGGGCCGCGCCAGCCGCTGCTACCGGTGTTCGGTCATGATGGACGCGAGGGCGTCCGTGATCTCGGCGGCCTTGCGGGAAGAGCCATCCGCGCGGGCGCGGGCGAGGTCGTCGAGGGACAGCAGACCGACGAGCCGGCCAGCCTCGTCCACGACGGGGAGCCGCCGCACGCGATGAGTTCGCAGGGCCTGCACGGCGGCGGCCAGGGGTGCCGTCGACGCGATGGTGTGGACCGGGACGCTCATGGCGTCGGACACGGCGATCGCGGCCGGCGCCTGGCCTGCACGGAACACAGCGCGCGCCAGGTCGCGGTCGGACACGATGCCGACCACCCGCCCACGCTCGTCGACGACGGGGAGCACACCCACGTCGTGGTCGAACATCCGTCCGAGGGCGTCGTGCACCGTCGCGTCGTGACCGCAACTCACGACATCGCCCTGCATGAGGTGATGGACCGACCTCGCCTCCAGGAAGACGTCGTCTCGGATCTCGTCGAGCTGTCCGTCGAAGATTCCGCTTGGCATGGGGACCTCCTGTCTGAAAGCTCCACATCGAGCGGGCTGGCGGCAAGCCCTGAGGGCTGGGCGGATCTGCCGCACCCGTGGGCAAGTACCCCGAGGGCGTGGTGGCCGGACGCCCGTGGCGATACGCTCCCACACCTCTGGAGGGACCATGGTCGTGCAGTACCTGGAGATCGTCACGCCGGATGTTGACGCGGTCTGCGAGGGTCTCGAAGCGATGCACGGCGTGCGCTTCGGCCCGAAGGAGCCCAGCCTGGGTGACGCTCGCACCGCCGACCTCGCCGATGGAGGCCGGATCGGCGTGCGCGCTCCCCTGGCGGACCACGAGGCCCCCATCGTGCGGCCCTATCTCCGAGTCGACGACATCCAGGCGGCAGTCGCGGCCGCCGAAGCCGCCGGGGCATTCGTAGCGCACCCGCCGCTGGAGCTGCCCGGTCACGGGACCTTCGCCATCTTCATCCAAGGCGGCGTGCAGCACGGGGTCTGGCAGGTCTGACCCGTCGGCGGGATCCGGGGCCGAGGGCGCGGCGACGATCACTGTCTTCGACAGTGACGACGCCCTCTTGCTGGCGGGGGGAGGGCCAACCCTCCCCCCGCATCGCGCGCGACACGCGCGCTCCCCCCTCCCCGCCGCCTGATGGGCGGCGGGCGCCTACGGCGACTGGGCAACACCATCCGCCAAAGGTCGATGGCGGCGAGCAATGGGACGCAACCGTGCCCCGGCGAAGCCGGGGCCGAGGACGCGAGCGCTGCGAGCGTCCGAGAGGGCGCGGCGACGGTCACCGTCTTCGACAGTGACGACGCCCTCTTGCTGGCGGGGGGAGGGCCAACCCTCCCCCCGCATCGCGCGCGACACGCGCGCTCCCCCCTCCCCGCCGCCTGATGGGCGGCGGGCGCCTACGGCGACTGGGCAACACCATCCGCCAAAGGTCGATGGCGGCGAGCAATGGGACGCAACCGTGCCCCGGCGAAGCCGGGGCCGAGGACGCGAGCGCTGCGAGCGTCCGAGAGGGCGCGAATTCGATTCCCGTTGCGGCCGCCATCGACCAAAGGTCGATGGCGGCGAGCAATGGGACGCAACCGTGCCCCGGCGAAGCCGGGGCCGAGGACGCGAGCGCTGCGAGCGTCCGAGAGGGCGCGAATTCGATTCCCGTTGCGGCCGCCATCGACGGGAGGTCGATGGCGGCGAGCAATGGGAATCGAACCCACCGAGCGGCGCCTCTCGACGCGCCCCACCGGTTTTGAAGACCGGGGCCGGCACCAGCCATGCACTGCCCGCCGCCGGCAGCGTAGCCTGTCAGCACCTCCGCGGCCGCCCCTAGGCCACGCCCCGGCACGACGTTGCGCCAGACTCTCCCGGCCAGCGCTATGCTCGACCGGGTCAGGCCCGACCGACTGCCCGGAGCAACCCACCGATGCCGCGACGCCCGCCGCTGCCGCTGTGGCTGCAGACCCCTCGGGGAGAGCTGCGCGGCGAGACCCGCCTGCTGGAGCGCTTCCGGATGAGCTTCGAGCTGGCCGCCCCGCTGCGGCCGGGCGACGCGGCGGACTTCCGGCTCGTGCTCCCGGACGGGGCCCAGCCCGACTTGGGCGGAGAGGTACGCGGCACCCTGCGGATCCTCCGCATCGTCGACGCCTTCCCCGGCGCGCCGAGCATGTTCAGCGCCGAGATCGTGTCGGTCCGCAGGGAAGACCAGGCCGTCCTGGAGCTGTGGCTGAGCAACCACAACCACGCGGGTCGCCGACGCTTCGAGGCCATCTCCGGCTCCGAAGAACCCGACCTCGAGCTGTCCGACCCGGGCGTCACCGACGCCTTCGACCCCCGCGACCTGCCGGGCGCCGACGACACGCAGACCGGCTCCAGCGCCCCGTACGGCTTCTCCAGCGCATCCCGTGACCCCAGCCTCCGCATCGCCGGGCGCGAAGCGATTCGCAGCGCGCTCCGCCGTGGGCTCGACGCGCGGCGCCGCCCCGGGCGCCACGGCGGGCGGAGCCAGCGCTGGGTGAACCACTCGCGCGAGCTGGCCGAAGCGCAGGCTCGGAGGTGGCTGTCGGGACAGCACGACGCCAACTCCTCGGTCGCACTGCCACCGGCCGTTGAGCCCACCGTCTCCCTCGACCGAAGCGCCGACGCGCTGAGCGTGACGGTCCGCTGGCGGACCGACGCCGGGTTCAAGAAGTCGTGGCGCATGCACCTGCGCGGCGGTGGGCTGTTCATCGCTGTCACCGAACCCGTGGTGGCCCAGACCGAGCTGACCCTGCACCTGGAGCTGCCGTCCGGTCGCAGCCTGGACTGCCAGGCGCAGGTCGTAGCCCCCATGCCCACCGGGCTGGGCTTGTCCGTGCACCTGGCTCCCGACCAGCGACAGGCTCTCGAAGCCGAAGCCGGCTGACTGCGCCGCGCGTGACCCCGCTCGTCACCCCCGCGGCGACACCTCGCTCACCCAGCGCCCACCCCGCAGGACGATGCGCGTACCGCCCGGCACCGGGTCCGGGTCCGGGTGCTCGGGGTCCCCGGGGAGCAGGACGGCATAGCCGTCGCTGTCCGGCAGATCCCGCCGCATCACCGGCTGGATGGGCCGGACTGTCCGGCGCGAGCCGGCGTCCCGCAGTGCTGCGAGCGAGTCGTAGCGCGCGAGCTGCTCGAGGGTCCGGAAGGTCGGAGGCGCCATGAACAGCGCGCCGCGCGCTGCTTCGACGAGCGCGTCCGCCGCAGCCATCCAGCGGCTGGCGACGGTCTCCTGGCCGTCCGCTTCAGCGACAGGGCGCAGGCCAACGGGGAGCACCGACAGGAAGAAGCGGGTGTCGTAGCGCCGAGGTTCCGTGTCGGGCGTCACCCACCAGGACCACAGGGACAGGCGGTCAAGATCCGCGACGAGGCCCAGATCCGAGCCGAGCAGGCGCTGCCGCCCGATGAGCTGCTCACGCAGCCCCGTGGGCGGTGTGCCTTCGCCCAGCCACACCCCTGTCTCTTCGAAGCACTCACGGATCGCCGCAACCCCAAACGCGTGATCGCCCTCGGGGAGCCCTCGGCAGCGTCCCGTCAGCGGGACGTCGGCGTCCGCAGCGTCGACCCGCCCACCAGGGAACACCCACGCGTCCGGGAAGAAGCCCACCCGGCGCGAGCGCTTCAGCAGCAGGATCTCCGGCGCGGAGCGCCCTTCTCGCACCACGATGACCGTGGCGGCAGGGCGGGCTTCAGCGAGCGCCATTGCCGATCATGATCTCGGTGATGGTGACCTGCAGCGCCCCGTCCGCGCCGCGAGCCGCGAGCTCCAGCTCGTCGCCGCTGCCGTCGACACGCACGACCGGCAGGCCGCCCGGCCCCTTGCCCCGGATGATCGCCGCTGTGCGGTTGTCGGAGAGCCGGACGTGACAGCCCGGGGGGAACAGGCCGAGCACGGCGCAGATCTCGGCGACGACGACAGGATCGTGGGACTTGTCGGTCGGGGGCGAGAGCTGGGCGAGCGCCTGTTCTGCGGTCAGGGCGCGACGCCACGCGGTGTCCGAGGTGAGGGCGTCGAAGGCGTCGCAGGCGCTGGCGATGCGGCTGAACAGGTGGAGGCTCGGCCAGCGGTGGACGGCGGGGTAGCCATCCCGGTGGATGCCGAGGTGCTGTTCCATGGCGACCAGCAGGCGGCGGCGCACGGTGGCGTCGAGCTGGCGGGCGTTGAGATGCGCCCGCACGGACTCGATGGGGTGGGTGTGCAGGGTCGCGATCTCTGCGGGGCGTAGCTCGCGCGAGGCGCGCCGAACGTCGGGCGGCAGGACCCGCATGCCGACGTCCATGGTCGCGACCGCCCGTCCCAGGTCGGCCAGGGCTTCGCGCGACATGCCGAAGCGCGCGCCGACCGCGACGCTCAGCACGGTCATGTTCGCGATGTGTCGGGTCTCGAACTCGATGCCCTTGCCAAGCCCCAGCAACAGCCGCACCAGGCCCGGGCGCGGCTGGAGCACGTCCACGAGCACCTGCATGGCGTCTTCGATCGCCGCCAGGGTGCCGGAGCGCGGCCCGTTGAGCACGAGGTCTTCCGTCAGCGTCGCGACCTCGAGGTAGCTCTCCAGAAGCACCAAGGCGGGGTCTTCGGAGCGCTCCCGCGGCGCGGCTGCGCCGCCCCTCGCTTCGAGCCGGATGTGGCCCAGCCCGGCTGCAGCGAGCTGCTTGTTGATCTCGTCCCGCCGCTCGGCCCGCTCTTCTGCTTCGACCTCCAGCATCAGGCCGACGAGCTGCTGGACCTGTTCCTGGGTGACCTCGGCGTCGCAGCGGATGGTCGTCGTGTCGCGAGCCGCCAGCCAGCCGATGAGATCGGCCATGTGTTCGTGCGAGCCCTTGTCGATGCTCGCCCGCTGATCGCCCACGACGACGCCCTCGCCGTCGATGGTCACCACCGTGGCCCCGATGAGGTCGACCATCTCCGAGAGCGCTTCGGAGACGCCCCGGTAGCTGAACTGCAGCGAGGGGTGGTCGGCGGGGTAGGTCTTCAGCGAGCTGACCACGCCGGACATGCGCAGCGCGAAGCGACGTCCCGCGTCGATGAGGCGTTCGGTGGCGGCTCGATCCAGCGCGGTGCGCCTCATCCGGCACCTCCTGCCCGGTCGCGCAGCAGCCGGCTGAGCTCGGGGTGGTTGCGGAGCACGCCGGCCAGGGCCGACTCGCCGGAGGGCCCCAGCGACTTCAGCGCTTCGAGCGCGACCCGCGCCACGTCCTTGCGGTCCGCGGCGGCGGCTTCGGCGAGGCGCGCGAGGTGGAGCACGCCCTCCTGGCGCGTGATGATCGCGTAGGCCGTGGCCAGCGCGCGCAGCTCTCGCATCGACAGGGTCCCCGTCTCGGCAGCCTGCAGGCGGGCCAGCGCAACGGGCGCGGCGTCCGCGTCCCGGTACACGCTGATGTAGCGGAGAGCTTCGATGCGGACGTTCTCCGCTTCGTCGTTGATCGCCCGCCGGACCACGTCCCGCGTGTGGGGCGTGCGGTGCTTGCGCAGCGCAACCAGCGCCGCTTCCCGCACGACGGCGTGTGGGCTGTCCAGCCGCGAGAGGACCTTCTCGAGGAGCGCGGGCGCGTCGATGCGCGAGAGTGCGAGCAGCACGACGGCGATGCCCTCTTCTTCGACCTGGGCCAGCAGCAGCGCCAGCGTCTCGGCCGGCTTGTCCGTCCCGGCGAGGATCCCGTCGCCGACCGCCTGGCGGTGCTCGGCGGCTTCGAGCTGCCCGGCGACAGCGCAGAGCGCAACGCGATGGGATGCCGGAGCCACGCGGCCGAAGGTGAACAGGAGCTTCTGCCAGTCGGACGCGTCGCCACCGGCGTTGGCGGCAGCGAGCAGCCGCGCCAGCGCGGCGGGATCGAAGAGCAGGACCAGCTCGGCGCTGACCACTTCGCGGTGGGGCCAGTCCGGCAGAATGCTGCCGTCGAGCAGCGAGAGGGGGCGCCTGAGCAGCCCCAGTGCGTCCGCCGGCTGCCCAGCGGTGATGAGGTGGTCGACGTGATCGGCGAGGAAGCGGAAGGTGTCACCCGCCTGCAGGGCCGAGGGGTCCAGCCGCATGCTCTCGAAGATGACCCGGCCGATGTCATCGGCACTCACGTCCCTACCGGCGTCCACCGTGGCCAGCTCCCGGCCGATGCGTTCGCGGGCCGCCATGCTGGCGCCGAGGATGGCAGCGTCGATGTCGAGCGGGACGGCCATGGCCTTGCGGAACTGGTCGACGATGCGCGTGACCTGGGGATGGCTGTCGGCGCCCTCGGCGCGGATCACCTCCAGGATGGTGCGAGGGTCGAGGGATCCCGCCGCGTCGGTTGCGCCACCGCCGCCGAAGTCGAACTGCAACCCGGGGAGCTGCCGCCCTTCGAACAGGGCCTGCAGCGCGCCCTCTCCCTCCGTCTTCCAGTCGCGGGCGAGCACCAGCGCCAGGCCGCGCAGCGTCTTGGCGGTCGTGCCCTGCTCGAGCTGCAGCGCGCGCAGGCCCTGGTCGCGCAAGGCGATGGCCACCCGGCGCGCGAGCAGGTCGTAGGCCCACAGCGGCTGGCCGTCGGCAAAGAGCCCGTCGTCGCGGACATCCACGACGAGCGCGGTGTCCGCAAGGATGGTCGCCATGTGGGCGGCGAAGTCGTTGGCGAGCTGGTCGGTGCTCATGCCGGGACGACCGCCGCCGCGCGCGACGGCGGCGAGGTCGGCGAGGGCATCGACCGCGGCCCGCCGGGGGTCGGCGGCACCGCTTCCGGATCCGGGTTCAAACGCAGACACGCGATCACCGTGAGAGGTTCGCCGACTATATCCGCTGGCGGTTAGGTCGACGTCGATGGCTGCCCTGCGGGGCAGGATCGAGCGCCCCCCTTGCCGGGTCCGCGGCCACCGCGGTGGCCCCGAGCGGAGCGCGACGCCCCCCCAGAGCAGCAGGACGCCGCCCGTGAACCGCCCGCCCCTCGGCAAGGTCTGCATTGAGCTGGGACTGCTCGACGACGACGCTGTCGAGCGGATCCTGGACGACATGCGCGAACACGGGCACGGCCGCTTCGGCGAGCTGGCCGTGGGCCTCAACCTCCTCTCCGAAGAAGACCTGGCCCGCGCCCTCGCCCACCAGTTCCACGTGACCCTGCTGTCGGCGGAACGGGTGGCCGACCTCGTGGTGCCGCCGGAACTCCTCGCGATGCTTCCGGCGCGCCTGATGCGCAACCGCGTGATCCTGCCGACCTTCTTCGACGCCGATCGCCGCCAGCTCACGCTGGTGACGTCAGACCCGACGGACATGCCGGGCCTGCAGGCCGCCCAGCGTCACGTCCGGGCCCACCACCTGCGGATCTTCGTGGCCGCACGCTCGGCGCTCGCTGCCCGCCTGGACCAGGTACTGCCGGTAGATACCGACGATGACCCCAGCTCGACGGGCCTCGACCTGCTGGCGCGCACCGGCGGCACCGTGGTGCTGGAACCGGACGTCGAGCTCGCCGCGGCGCTCCGCCGGCTGGAGCGTGCCGAGGGCGGCCGCACCGAGATTGTGTCCGACCCCGAACAGGTGACCTCCCTGCTGCTGGCACGCCTCGCAGACCGCGTGCTGTACCGCGTCGAGCACGCCGGGAGTGCGGCGCCATACCTGCCGATGTGGCGCAAGGCGCGCCCCGACGCCAGCATCGCAGCGGTGCAGGGCTTCGGACCGGGGCGGAGGGTGGCCGTCGCCTGGGCCGAGGCCCGCGACTTCTACCAGCAGCTCCTGCTGTGGGTGCTCAGCGTGGGCGAGCGGCGGCATCATGGCCTTCGCCAGCGGCTGCGCGCTGCGTGGACGCTGGCACGGGAGCTGGGTGCCGAGGTGGGCCTCTCGCCTGAACGCCTGGAAGCGGTCAGCCTCGCCGCGATGCTGGAGCCCGTCGGTGGCCTGAGCATCCTGGACCCGGCCGCCGAGGCCGCTGACGGGGGCTTTCCGGCCGCGGATGGACCGGTCGAGCTGCTCGCCCGCTTCGCGCCACCCTTCGACGTCGCGGGACTCCTCGCGGCGGTCCAGCGGCGCCGCAGTCGCCCCCTCCACCCCGGCGACGACCTCGGTGTAGAGACCCTGCTGGTGATCCAGGCCGCCATGGATGGCGATCTGGACACCGCACTGGACGCCGTGGACCTCCTCCCACCGGACCTCGACGTCCACGCCCGCGTCGTGAGCGCCCTCTCCCGGGTCCTGCAGCGCCGGGCGCTGCGGGCCCAACTCCTCACCGGCGGCCAGCGGCGCGCGCACGTCGTCGTCGCCGCGCGGAGCGCCGTGCTCACGGTCGACCTCGAGCAGCAGCTCTCGGCCACAGGCTTCTCGGTCGTGGCCGAGACCGACGCCACCGCCGCGCTGGCCACCGTGCGCACGCTGCAGCCGACCGCCGTGGTCCTCGCCGACGATCTCGGCGGTGAGGGTGCGCTGCGCCTCCTCGCCGAGGTCCGCCGCGACACGCTGCTGGCAGACACGCCGACGGCCTGGCTGTCGACGACGGGGAAGGGACCACCCGCCGAGGTCCAGGAGCTGCGTCCCGATCACATCAGCCGCCCCCCCCACGACCTCGACGCCCTCGTCGGGCGCCTGCGGGTCGCGGTCTCGCATCCGGGTGCGTCGCGGGAACGCTCGGCCAGCGCGACCGGAGACAGCCAGCTCCTGCCACTGACCGAGGTGGTCGAGATCCTGCGCGCTGGCCGCCAGACGGCCGACCTCCAGCTCGTCGCCGGCGACGACACCGGACGGATCCAGGTGATCGACGGGCACCTCAGCACCGCCCGCCTGGGCCGCAAGACGGGCATGGCGGCGTGGCGCGTGGCCATCGAGCTGCCTGAGCTGCGCTACGCGGTCGCCTTCGGCCCGGCGGACGACTCCCACGAAGACAGCACGATCAGCGTCACCCCCGACTGACAGCGCGGCCCGGCGCTGCGCGCCTCAGCGACGCCGGAACACGACGAGGTCCATGTCGCCGGCCCCACCCTCGAGCGGCCAGCGGCCGACCTCGATCAGTTCCGGGGCGGCCTGCTGCAGCACGTCGGCAACGGGCGGGTAGTCGGCGGGGTCGAGGTTGTCTTCGACGAGCTGGGCGGCGATGCCCTCGGCCGTCGGGAAGCGAGCGCCGCGCGGGCCGACCCAGACCAGGGCGTCGATGGCGTCGATCTGCTCGTAGGTGCCGGCGGGGTCGAGGACGACGCCGCGGGCGGGGATCCCCGGCCAGGCCTCGCGGACCGCGAGGATGACGAAGCCCTCAAAGAGGGTGGGGTCTTCGGAGAGGACGGCGACGTGCGCGGCGCCGTCGAGGGCATCGAGGGCCGGCTGCAGGGGCCAGTGCTGGTTGCTCGGCGGGCGGGCGAGCACGTGGCGGGGGGCCACCCAGGCCTCGGGCAGCCAGGGGCCGCCGGGCGCGACGCCGACGCCGACGGCGAGGAGGCTCCACAGGCCACCGAGGAGGCCGACCAGCGCGCCCGCCCGCCAGCGGGCGGCGAGGACCGCGAGGGCCGGCACGAGCGGCAGGGTGTAGAAGACCTGCTTCTTGGCGACGAGGGTGAAGAAGGCAAAGCCGACGACGACACTGGCGAGCAGGATCTGCGCGGTCGGGTCGCGGCGGCGTCGCAGCCGCAGCAGCGCAGCCCCCAGGCCGATGAGCATGAGCAGCCCGACGATGGGCCCGGCCTGGGAGTCGACGAGGGCGAGGGGGTAGTAGAGCAGGGCGAGCGGACCCTCGGTGGCGGTGAGGTGACCGGCGCTGTCGATCTCTCCCACGGGGGCCTGGGAGAACAGCTCGTCGGCGTGGCGCAGGAAGAACTCGCGGTAGTAGGCGCCGCACCACAGCAGGGCGGTCAAGAGGCCGAGGGCCAGCCTGCCCAGGGTCATGCGGGGGGCGCGACGCAGGCCGGCGACGAGCGGTGGAAGCAGCGCTGGCAGCAGGAAGAAGGCCACCGAGAGGCGGTCCATCATCAGGCCGATGCCGAGCGCGCAGCCGAAGCCGATGACCGGGCCGCGGCGGGACAGCCCCTCGGAGCGGGCGAGCATGGCCAGGCCCAGCGTGGTCCAGGCCATGGCTGCGAGGTTGGGCTCGTAGCGGACCAGGGTGCCGAGGACGGCCGGCGTCAGCAGCAGCAGCGGCGCGGCGAGGGGCGCCGACAGGCGCCGGCCGAGGTCGTTGGTGGCCCAGAGCAGCACCGCGAGGTGCACGAGGTTGCCCAGGAGCAGCGCCATCCGGGTCGGGCCGAGCGCCGCCATGAAGGGCCACGGCACGACGTAGAGGCCAAACGGCCAGTAGCCGGTGTAGGCGAACCAGCGCAGGTGCCACTGGTCGCCCTCGACGAGCGCCTGCCACAGGTCCCAGGCGTTGCCGATGAGGAGGTACTCGTTCTGGTAGCCGTCGGGCAGCGGATCGTGCCCCACCCACCACAGCAGGAAGGCAGTCGCCAGGGCGATCAGCAGGAGCAGCCAGCGGTTGCGCACGGCCAGCCGTTAGCCTGCCCGACGACGCGACGTGACGCCTCGGCGCTTTCTTGTCGGGCTCGCCGGGGTACAGGATGGCCTCGGAGGTGCGGCTTGCCCGGACTCGATGGACTGCGAATCGCCCTGGTCTACCCCCCCTATGGACCGGTGCGGAACGAACCGGGCATCAAGACGGTGAAGGAGAACTATGGGATCTTCCCCTCGCTGTCGCTGCTCTACGTGGCCGGCATCCTCCAGAGCGCCGGCTGCGACGTGCTGTTCATCGACGCCCACGCCGAGGGGCTCACCCTGGAGCAGTGCCTCGATCGCCTGCGCCGCTTCGGCCCGGACTACGTCGGCTACACGCTGACCACCTACCTCTTCTTCCAGTCGATGGACTGGATCCGTGCCATCAAGGCGCAGCTCCCCGTGCCGGTCATCGTCGGCGGGGTCCACCTCTCCATCTACCCACGCGAGACGCTCGCCTACCCGGAACTGGACTACGCCGTCACCGGCGAAGCCGAACGGGCCCTGCCCGACCTGCTGACCGCGCTGACCCGCAAGGGGGACCTCTCCCAGGTTCGAGGCATCGCCTACCGCCGCGCGGACGGCCAGGTGGTGGTCACACCGAACGCCGCCGACGCCGACATCGACGCCGCGCCCTTCCCGGCCCGCAACCTCATCGACAACAGCATCTACTACAGCTTCATCAGCCAGTACCGCAACTTCACCTGCTTCATCACCAGCCGCGGCTGCCCCTACAAGTGCATCTTCTGCGAGCAGGGCAGCAAGCCCTTCCGGGCGCGCTCCCCGGGCAACGTGGTCGACGAGCTGGAGATCTGCCACCACGAGTACGGCATCCGCGAGCTGGACTTCTTCGACAGCAGCTTCACCATCCGCAAGCAGCGGGTGATCGACATCTGCGAGGAGATCGAGCGCCGCAAGCTGGACATCGTGTGGGCGGCGCGCACCCGGGTGGACTGCATCAACGACGACGTGCTCCGCGCCATGCGGCGGGCGGGCTGCAACCGCATCTACTACGGGATCGAGTCGGGCAACCGCGAGATCCTCCAGACGCTCAAGAAGTCGACCAGCCTGGAGATGTACCGCGACGTGGTCGCCGCCACGCGCAAGCACGGCATCAACACCTTCGGCTACTTCATGGTGGGCAACCCCTACGAGACGGAAGCCACCATCCGGCAGACGATCCGCCTCGCGCTGGAGCTGGACCTCGACTACGCGCAGTTCAGCAAGGTCACGCCGATGCCGGCGACCGAGCTGTACACGCTGCTGCTGCAGGAGACCGGCCGCGACTACTGGCGGGAGCACATCGAAGCCGGCGTCGACGAGGACATCCCCCGACCGCTGTGCGACATGACCGACGCCGAGATCCAGCGCTGGACGCGGCTGGCCTACCTGCGCTTCTACTACCGGCCCAAGTACATCGCGCGGGCCATGGCGCGGCTCAAGAGCAAGGACGAGCTAAAGCGCTCGCTGGCGACGGCCTGGCAGATGCTGGCGCACGACCCGGGTGCTGGTGACGACGCGGGCATGGAGGTCCTGGCCTGAGCGAGCCTGGGGGTGCTCGGTCGGCGCGAAGGGGGAGCTGGCACGCATCTTGAGGGTGTCGGGTGTTCGACACCCTGCCTGTCGAACACTCGACAGGTGGCGGCGCGGCGACAGCGCAAACCACCGGGATCACGTCATCCGGACCTGGCACCGGACCTGCTCTACAGGCGGGCGAACCCTCGGAGGTCGCCCGCATGTACGCCCAGCAAGCCGCCAGCCCGCAGTCCAGCACCCAGCAGTCCAGCTCCGAGCAGACCAGCAGCGGCTGGCAGACCATGGCGGCAGGCACCGACAGCCAGCAGGCCACCAGCAACCAGGCGCTGCTCGAAGACGCGGGCATCGCCCAGCAGGAGGGCGAGGGCGACAGCATGCTCGGCATGGTGCTCGAGTGCCTGCCGCTGGAAGCCGCGGTCCCCATGGCGGCCGCCCACATCGAAGACGCCGGCGTCCAGGCGTGGGCCCGGCAGCAGGACCTGATCTCCGTCGCCAAGGTCGCGGCCCGCTGGCGGCCCGACCTGCTCCAGGCGCAGTGGCCCGCGGGCGTCGGGCTCAGCATGCACGGGACGCTCGGCGCAGAGCTGGGCCTCGGCGGCGACGTCGACACGACCTTCCAGGTGCTCCGGCAGGATGACGGCAGCTTCGCGGTGACGAGCCGCTCGGAGTTCGGAGTTGATCTCGGCAAGGACACGGCCGGCCTCTCGCTGCTCGTGAGCGGCGTCGACCCCGAATTGGTCAACGGCGTCGCCGCGACCCTGGGCGTCGGCGTCGGCGTCAACTTCGACGGCACCGCGATGCTGACCGGGACCGAGCTGCTCCTCGCCGGGCTCGGTACCCTCGCCGCGCCGATGCTGGTGACGCCGTTCCTGTCGGGAGCGGTAGTGCTCGACTTCGTCGATGACGCTGGCTGGCTCAACATCCGCGACCATGTCGCGCTCCCCGACATGGAGACCGAGGTCCGGGCCTTCAGCGAGCTCGAGGGCCAGACGCGCGCCGGGTTGTCCGACGTCGCCCCGCTGCCGGGCGTGCTGGGCGCTGTCTCCGACACCGTCGGCGTCCTGATCGAGTCGCTGCGAGCACTGGCCGACCTGAAGGGTAGCCGCCACGTCGAGGTCATTGGCGGTTCCGGCGCATTTGCGCTGCACATCGAAGACAGCACCTCGGGCATGCTCGACCTCCCTGGCTGCGAGCTGCTCGCCAATGTGCTCGACTCGTCGTTGATGGCGGCCGCCGCCGAGCGCTTCGGCGCACACACCAAGGTCTCCCTGTACCTGCCCGTGTACCTGGGCGACGAAGCGTCTGGCCTGCAGACGGAACCGGACGGCGCCTCACTGACGGTGGAGCTCGGCGCGGCACATGGCGAGACGGCTGAGACGGACAGCCTCTGCCTGCCCCTCCGCGAGCTGGCCGGGTTTCTCGGGGGAGGAGGCTCGGGGCTCGCCGGGGGGCTGGCGGAGATGCTGAACAGCGTGGAGCTGTCGCGCGCGGTAGAGCTGCCGGCCGACCCCTCGATGGTCGACAACGTCATGGCCACCTTCCTCGGGACCCTCACAGACGCCTACGGGGGTGCGAGCGTCGTCGGCGGCATCGACACGCTGCGCCTCACGGGCAAGCTGACCGCCCAGGGCGAGACCATGAGCTACCTCGCCCAGGCGGGCATCCAAGCGCCGCCGGAGCTCGGCGCGGCCTCGGCCCTCCGCGACATCCACGACGCGCTGTGCGGGGCGGCGGCCAACACGGGCGCCATGGCGGACTGGCTGCGGCCGTGGGCCGGCGTCATCACGGACGCGGCGCAGACCATGACACTGGAAGCACCGCGCCTCAAGGGCGAGCTGCTGGTGGGGGCCGGGGGCTCGGCATCCGTGTCGATGGTGGAAGGCGCAAGCGGGAAGCTCCGCGGCACCATCGGCCTCGTCATCGACCAGCCCGCAGACGAAGCCGGCGACGCGCAGGTGC
Source organism: uncultured Enterobacterales bacterium (assembly GCA_964599085.1). GTDB lineage: Bacteria > Myxococcota_A > UBA796 > UBA796 > UBA2385 > J125. Next base: position 91,764 of record CAZRFD010000003.1, read on the forward strand.
GGGAAGCGCTGGCTCGCGGCGCCTTCCGCGACGAAGCCGCCCCCGCAGCAGAGCCTGAGCAGGCAGTGGACGAAGGCGAGTGCGAGCAGCCGGTGGAGGAGCAGGTGTGCGAGCAGGAAGCGGACGTCACCACTCAGGACGCCGCCGAACAGGGCGCCGCCGAACAGGGGGCCGCCGAACAGGAGGCCGCTGAACAGACCTCGACCGCCCAGGCCGAACAGGCCCCAGCACCGGAAGAAGCGGAGCAGACACAGACCGTCGAGCAGTCCACCGAACACGCGGACAGTGGTACCGAGACCGCGACCACGGACGCCGCTGACAAGAACGGCAAGCACGACGAAGCAAGCGCCCATGCCGACGACACCGTCAAGGACAGCACCGACAAGAACGGAAAGGCCGAACGTGAGCAGCCCTTCCAGCTCCCGCGGGCGCTGCGTCGGTTCCAGCGGCGGACGGACATCGGCGCGCCGAAGCAGCCGACGCGGCGGTCGTGAGGGGTGCGGCGGCGTGGCGGGCGCCACCAGCGCCACCGGAGGCCGCCGCCCCCTCCTGCGATAGTGTGCGCCCATGATCGTGCTGGGCATCGCAGACAACCACGACAGCGGCGCGGCCGTGGCCGTCCACGGCCGCGTCGCCGCGGCCGTCAACCAGGAACGCGTCGACCGCCAGAAGGCGTCGGGCGCCTTCCCCTGGGGCGCCATCGACGAAGCGCTCGACATCGCCGGGGTCAAGGCCCGCGACGTCGAGCGCATCGTGGTGGGCACGGCGTTCACGCCCTCGGCCCTGCTGCGCGCCTTCCCGGCCGAGCACCACCGGGCCCGCGGCCACGGGCAGTTCTCGCCCCTGCTGCACGCCTACGTCGTCTACCAGTCCCTGCTGAAGGGCTCCGGGCTGTACACGCTGGAGGTCGACGCCTGCCATGCGCTGCTGCGGAGCCGGCTGCGGGCCAGGCCCTTTTCATCCGCCAACCTGGACAACGGCGGGCTCATCATGATGGACCACCACCGGGCCCACGCCGAGGGGGCGTACCGCACGCAGCCCCACGAAGACTGCCTGGTGATCACGGTCGACGCCATGGGGGACGGAACGACGGCGACCGTCAGCCGTGGGGCGGGCGGGCGCCTCGACCTGGTCTGGCGGCAGTCGGGGCTGGCCGCGGTCAACAGCTTCTACAGCCGGATCACGCAGCTCCTCGGGTTCACCCCGAACCGCCACGAGGGCAAGATCACCGGGCTGGCGGCCTATGTCGAACCGCCCGACGCCCTGCTGCAGCACATGCGCCGCAAGCTGCGCTTCGTGGGGCCGGGGTTTTCGACCGTGTCGCTGACGCACCCCGACCGGGTCGATGATCCCTTCTGGTCCGAGGTGGCGCGCTGGTCCCGCGAAGAGATCGCCGCGTCGGCCCAGCGGGTGCTGGAAGAAGCCGTGGTCGGCTTCGTGCGCCACTGGGTGCAGCGCAGCGGCCAGCGCCACCTCGCCGTGGCTGGCGGGGTGTTCGCCAACGTCAAGCTCAACCAGCGCATCGCCGAGCTCGACGAGGTCCAGGACCTCTGGGTGATCCCCCACATGGGCGACGGCGGCCTGGCGCTGGGGGCGGTGCTGGGTAGCATCGGCGCGGAACCGCGGGCCCTGCCGCACGCCTGGCTGGGCACCGAACCCGACGAACGGGCCTGCGCCGCCGCGCTCAACCTCGGCGAGCTGCCGCGCACGCGTGCACCGGACCGGATCCAGCGGGCCGCGAAGCTGCTGGCCGAGGGCAAGGTCCTGGCGCGCTGCGCGGGTGGCATGGAGTGGGGGCCTCGCGCGCTGGGCAACCGCACGGTCTTTGCGTCAGCGGCGGATGCGGCCATCAACGACACGCTCAACGACAAGCTGCGGCGGTCCGAGTTCATGCCCTTTGCCCCCATCGTCCGCGCCGAAGACGCCGACCGCTGGTTCGTGGGCGTGGCCAAGGCACCGCGTGCCGCCCGCTTCATGACGGTCTGCTTCGACGTCACGCCGGAATTCGCCGAGCGCTGCCCGGCGGCGGTCCACGTCGACGGCACGGCTCGCCCGCAGCTCGTCTCCGCCGACGGCAACCCCGACGTGCACGCGCTCTTGACCGCCTACGGCGACCGCACCGGCGTACCCGTGCTGATCAACACCAGCTTCAACATGCACGAGGAGCCCATCGTGCGGACGGCCCAGGACGCCGTGCGTGCCTTCCGCGCGGCCGGGCTGGACGCGCTGTGGCTCGGTCCCTACCTGGTCGAGCGGGACGCGGCGCCCGTGGGCTGAGCGTCAGCTCTCTGCGTCGAGCTTCCAGAGGCTGCCGAAGCCACGGAAGAGCGCGCCCGCCGTGCGATCTCCCCCGCCGCCGCTGCGCAGGTAGCTGTTGCGCAGGATGCCGTCGTCGTCGACGTGGACCCGGGGCTGCCGCAGGTCCATGGTGAAGCGGGCGACACCCTTGCTGCCGTAGTGGACGAGGATGATGGTGCCGTCGTCGGCGATGGCTTCCACGACGGCGACATGGGAGAGCGTGTCGTCCCGGCGCCCGTTGTGGTTGCGGTCGTAGGTGTTGTCGAAGAAGGCGAGGTCGCCGATGTCGGGCGTCTTGCGCTTGTGCAGCACGCCGGCCTGCTTCGCGCGGGCGTAGAGATCGGCGCTGGAGCCGGAGAGGCTGCGGCCGGTCTGGGCGTAGACCGCTGCAACGAAGCCCGAGCAGTCCGCCCGGTAGCGATCGCCGTGCACGCGCAGCGAGGTCTTGCCGATGTAGCGGGCGGCAGCCCGCGCGAGCGAGGTGTCGCCACCCCGGCCCGCCGGCACCGGGGCGGCGGGCGCGGGCGCTGCCGGGGGCTCCGGCATGGCGTCGGTGATCGGCGCCATGACGGGCTCTACGGCTTCCGCTGCGGGCGGCGCCTCCACCACCGGGCGCAGCGGCCCCGGGATCCGCATCCGGGGCGCCGCACATCCAGCGAGGGACAGCAGCATCAGCAGGGCTCTGGTCACGTCAAGACCGTAGCCGACCAGACGCCCGAGGCACAACGCCCGATCCCGCCCGAGCCGGCCGTCGCGGCCCTGACATCGCGGCCCTGACACCGCGGCCCTGACATCGCGGCCCTGACACCGCGGCCCTGACACCGCGGCCCTGACACCGCGGCCCTGACA
>CAZRFD010000003.1:95010-157018 GCA_964599085.1 uncultured Enterobacterales bacterium
CGCGGCCCTGACACCGCGGCCCTGACACCGCGGCCCTGACACCGCGGCCCTGACATCGCGGCCCGGACATCGCCCAACCGTCGCGGAGCGACGCGGGCCGTCTGCACGCCGGTGGTTAGCTTGTCGGTCCACCCCGGAGCGCCCATGTCTGCCCTGCCGCAGGATGCCGGCACCCAGCCGGACATCTTCGACGAGATCGACGAGCTTCGCCGCAAGCGAAACGCCGTCATCCTCGCCCACTTCTACCAGGAACCCGACATCCAGGACCTCGCCGACTTCATCGGCGACTCCCTGCAGCTCGCAAAGGCCGCGCGGGACACGACCGCCGACGTGATCCTGTTCTGCGGCGTGCACTTCATGGCCGAGGGCGCCAAGATCCTCAACCCCGACAAGATCGTGCTGATCCCGGACATGAACGCCGGCTGCTCGCTGTCGGACGCCGCACCGGCGAAGCGGGTCGCCGCCTGGAAGGCCGAACACCCCGACAGCGTGCTGGTCAGCTACATCAACTGCTCGGCGGGGGTCAAGGCCGTCAGCGACATCATCTGCACCAGCAGCAACTCGGAACGGGTGATCGCCAGCATCCCCGAAGACAAGCAGATCCTGTTCTGCCCCGACCGCAACCTGGGCCGCTGGTTGATGAAGCGCTCCGGCCGCGACATGGAGCTGTGGCCCGGCACCTGCATCGTGCACGAGACCTTCAGCGAACAGAAGCTGGTCAAGCTCAAGGTCCGCTACCCCCACGCCAAGGTGGTCGCGCACCCCGAGTGCGAAGACAATCTGCTGCGCTACGCCGACTTCGTCGGCAGCACCAGCCAGATCCTGAAGTACGCCACGACCACCGACGACTCCGACACCTTCATCGTCGGGACGGAACCGGGGATCCTCCACCAGATGGAGAAGGCGGCGCCGGACCGCACCTTCCTGCCCCTGCCGGGCATGGACGAGACCTGCGCCTGCAACGAGTGTCCGCACATGCGCCTGAACACGCTGGAGAAGATCCGCGACGCCCTGCGCGATCTCCACCCGCGCATCGAGATGCCGGAAGAGCTGCGCCTGGCGGCGCTGAAGCCGCTGCAGCGCATGATGGAGCTGGGCTGACCCCCCAGCGGGAGCGTCCCGCGCGATAGGCTGCGGGGCCGATGTCCGACACCCCCGCCGACACCCGCGCCGACACCCGGGGCCCCTACACCCGCCGCGAGCGGCTGGGCCAGGGTCCACACGCCGAGGTGTGGCTGGCGGAGGGCCCGCACGGGCCGGTGGCGCTGAAGGTAGCGTCGACGGTCCAAGGGCAGCGCATGCTGCGGCACGAGGGGGACGTGCTGGCCGGCCTGTCGCATCCCTACATCGCCCACCTCGACGACCGCGACCCCGAGGGTCGCTGGATGGCCACCGACCTCGTCGAAGGCGGGCCGCTCGACGTCTGGGCCGAGGGGCGCAGCCACCAGGAACGGGCCGAGCTGCTCGCCAAGGTCGCCGAGGGGCTGGCCCGGCTGCACGCCCGCGGCGTCGTCCACGGCGATCTGAAGCCCTCCAACGTCCTCGTCGACGTCGACGGCAAGCCGCGCATCATCGACCTCGGGCTCGCCCACGACGCCCAGGAGGATGACGACGGCTTTGCGGGCACGCTGGGCTACGCGGCCCCCGAGCTGCTGCGGGGAGAGGCCCCGACCCCCGCCAGCGACATCTACGCCCTGGGCGCCATCGCTTACCAGATCTCGACGGGCCGAGGGCCCTTCGGCGACGCCGACGCCGCCGCGCTGGCCGTCCTGCCGCTCAAGGACCTGCCCTGCCCCCCCTCGGCCTGGGTGCCGGACCTGCCGCAGCAGCTCGGCGAGCTGATCCTGCGGATGCTCGCCCGGTCGACCACCACCCGTCCCCACGACGCCGCCCTCGTCGCCACAGCGCTGCGGGCCTGCGGCCAGGGGATCCCGGGCCCGATGGTGGTCGGCATGCACCGCGAGCGCGGGATCCTGCGGCGCATGGTCGTCCAGGCCAGCGACGGCGTCGGCACGCTGGTGGTGGTCCACGGGCCGCCCGGCTCGGGCCGCAGCACGCTCATCCGGGAAGCCACCGAAGCCGCGCGACGCGAGGACCTCCAGCTCCTCCGCCACCAGCCCACGGCCACCGGCCCCGAGGTCGTCGACGCCATCGTCAGGGAAGCCGAGCGGCGCCCCAGCGTCATCGTGGTCGACACCGAGTCCGCCGACGGCACCCGCATCGCCACCCGCCTGCTGGCCCGCCGGGCGCCCGGGCTGGTGATGCTCCGCGCAGAGCGCCCGGTAGCGCCGCTGCTGGCCCTCGGTGCGCGCCACATCACCCCGCCGCCGCTGACGCTGGACGAGGTCGCGCTGATGCTGCACGGCGCCGATGTCGAACGGGTCGCCAGCGTGCACACCCTGACTGGGGGACGGCCGGGCGCCATCCGCACCATCGTCGGCCGCGCCGACCTGCCCTCGGACCTCTCGACCCATGAGCGGCGGATCCTGATGGCCACCAGCAAGGGGCCCGCCGAGGTGGAGCAGCTCGCCGCGGACATGGGCGTGGGAGAACACGACCTGCTCGACCTCGCCGAGCCGCTCTTCGACCGCGGGTTGCTGTCGGAGAGCGACGACGGGGTCTTCCTGGAGCGCACGGGCTGAGATGCGCGCCGGCCCCCTCTCGACGCACCGGGCCCGTGAGGTCCGCGACCTGCTGGCCGCCGACCCCGACACCAACCTGTACATGCTCTCGGCCCTGCAGTCCTGGGGGCTGGTCGCCCAGGACGGGGTCGGCTGGTACGGCGCCGATGACGACAGCGGCAGGCTGACGGCCGTCGCCTGGTCGGGCCGGCCGACACCGGACCCGGGATCGTCGCAGCCCGCCGGCCTGGCCGTGCCCTGGGGGGACGCCGAGGGCTGCCGGGCCATCGGCGCCCACATCGGCCTGCTGCGGCCACCCCACATGGTGATCGGCCCGCGACAGGCGTCGGACGCGCTGTGGGCCGGGCTCGGGGCCCCCGCAGCGCGGCTCTGGTACGACCAGCGCCTCTACGTCTGCACCGAGGTCGCCGACGGCTACCGCCTGCGCCTGCGCACCGCCACCCCCCAGGACGTGCCGCTGCTCGTCGAGCTGAGCGCGGCGATGATGGCCGAGGACCTCGGCGCTGATCCCCGCAACGATGACGCCGCCGGCTTCGCGCGCCGCGTGCGGGCCCGCGTCCTCGGCGGGCGCTGCCTGCTCGGCATGGTCGGCGACGCCGTCGTCTTCAAGCTCGACGTGGGCAGCCACCACGACGACGGGGTCCAGGTCGGCGGCACCTACGTGCTGCCGGCGCACCGGGGCTGCGGCCTGGCGACGGCGGGCATGCGCGCCGCCTGCGACCACCTGCACCGGCGCTACGGCCGCGTCACCCTGCACGTCAACGAAGCCAACCGCCCCGCCGTGGCGGTGTACGAACGCGCCGGCTTCCTCCGCGCCGCTGCCTTCCGCCTCGCGTCCCGCTGACGGGATCCCGTCGCTGGGCAATGCCGGCGCTGCCGTGGCGTATGCTGCCCGACCGGACCCGGACCCATGCTGCACACCAACGCCCGCTTCAGCGATGCCGTCGAGAGCGCCGTCACCGACGTCGAGTCGCGCACCGACGCCGAAGTCATCGTCGTCGCCGCCCCCCGCTCGGGCCGCTACCTCGACGTCGCGGTGCTCTTCGGCTGCGGTGTCGCCTGGCTGCTGCTGCTGGCCGTGCTGTTCAGCCCCTGGGCCTTCCGCCCCGCCTTCATCCCGCTGGAGCTGCCCGTGGTCGGCGCGGCGGCTGCCTGGCTTGCCAACCGCAGCCCGGCCCTCCTCCGCCTGCTGACGCGCCGCGCCCGCCGACAACGACAGGTCCGCGAAGCCGCCGACGCCGCCTTCCACCAGGAGCTGGTCCACGGCACGCGAAACCGCACTGGGCTGCTCATCTACGTGTCCGCCCTCGAAGACCGTGTGCTGGTGCTCACCGATGTCGGCCTCGACGCCCGCGTGCCCCGCGCCGAGTGGAACAGCCTGGCCTGGGGTCCCGGGTCCAACCCGCACCGCCCCCACGACTTGGACCACTTCCTGGCCGGACTGAAGTCGGCGGGCGACATCCTCGCCCGCCATGTCCCCGCCCTCGACGACAACCCCGACGAGATCGCCAATGCGCCGCGCATCCGGACCTGACGGCATCCGACGCCGCCTCGGCCGGGCCCTGCCCTGGCTGCTGCTGGTCGGCGTGGCCGTGCTGCTGCTCGCCGGCTTGCCCGGCGATGCCTGGGCGCGCGTCGGCGGGGGCCAGGGCTACAGCGGCGGCGGGGGCTACAGCGGCGGCGGGGGCTACAGCGGCGGCGGCGGCTATGGCGGCGGCGGCGGAGACGGCGGCGCCCTCATCCAGCTCCTCGTCTGGCTCATCATCGAACACCCCGCCATCGGCATCCCGGTCACGCTGGTCGTCGCCGGCGTGTTCATCTACAGCAAGCTGCAGCACGGCGGCGGCGCCATGGGCGGCGGCTACCGCAGCCACCACCCGGGCGCTCCGGGCGGTCCCCGGCGGCCTCCGCGAGCCGCACCCGGCGTGTCCCTCGACGCGCTGACGGCCGTCGATCCGAACTTCAGCGAGCCGCTGTTCATCGACTTCGTGCAGCTCGTCTACGCGCGTGTCCAGCGCGCCCGCGGCGACGGCGACCTCGCCCCCCTGCGGCCGCTGGTGACCGACGGCCTGCGCGACCAGCTCGCCGAGCAGCGGGGCAACCTCACCGACGTCAAGGACGTCATCTTCGGCGCCACCAACCTGGTGTCCATGCGCAAGGGGCAGGGCCGGCTGCGGCTCGTCGTAGAGCTGGAGACCAACATCACAGAGGTGCGGGAGGGCGAGGAGCTCCACCTGCTGCGCAAGGAGCGGTGGACCTTCGGCCGCAAGCTCGGCGTGCTGTCGCCCGGCCCCGAACGCATGCGCTCGCTGGACTGCCCGAGCTGCGGCTCCACCCTCGAACCCGGCACCGACGGGCGCTGCCCCAACTGCAACACGCTGCGGACCGGCGGGGCGGTCCAGTGGGTGGTCGAGCGCATCGGGCTCTTCGAGAGCCGGGAGCTCGCGCGGATCGAGGTGCAGTTCGGCAGTGGCGTGGAGCCCGGCACGCGGCTGCCCACCCGCACGGCACGCGACCTCAGCGTGCAGCTCCGGGCCCTCCAGACCCGGCACCCCGAGTTCGCCTGGTCCAAGTTCGAGCAGACCGTCACCGACGTGTTCAAGAAGCTGCAGCAAGCCTGGTCGGACCAGCGCTGGGAGCTGGCGCGCCCCTACGAGACCGACGCCCTGTTCCAGACCCACCGCTTCTGGATGGAGCGCTATGCCCGCGAGGGCCTGGCCAACCGGCTCGACAAGGTGCAGGTCCGAAGCATCGAGAAGGTCAGGGTCGGCGTCGACGCCTTCTACGAGTCCGTCACCGTGCGGCTCTTCGCCAGCATGCTGGACTGGACCGAGCGGGTCCAGGACGGTGTCGTCGTCGGCGGCAGCAACGTCCACCCGCGGGTGTTCAGCGAATACTGGACCTTCATCCGCCGCATCGGCGGCAAGGCCAGGCCGGAGGGTGGGGGCTGGGACGCCGACCACTGCCCCTCGTGTGGCGCCCCCCTCGACAACATCAGCCAGGCCGGCGTCTGCGGCTACTGCGACGCCAAGATCACCACCGGCGACTTCGACTGGGTGCTCACGCGCATCGAGCAGGACGAAGCCTATCGGGGGTGAGCGCGGGGCTCCGCGGGCGTGATCGCGCCGGCTGTCTTATGCCAGCGCCATGACGACCCGACGCCCCGGAGCCCCCGACGCCCGCGCCGTGCGCAAGCACGGTGACCCCGAGCTCGCCGAGATCGTGGCCCGCGCCCTGTCGCACGTGGGCGCGGTGGAGCGCGCCACCCACGGCTGGCACACCTACCCGGCCGGCCTGCACCCCGACGCCGCCGCCGACATGCTGGCGGCCTTCGACGGCCCCGTGCACGACCCCTTCTGCGGCGGCGGCACGGTGCTGGTGGAGGCGCGACTGGCCGGTCGTCCGGCCAGCGGCACGGACCTGTCGCCCATCGCCTGGCTGGTCGCCAGCGCCCGCACCGCGCAGCCGTCGATGGCCACGCCCATGCGCAGCGCGGCCCGCAAGCTGGCCGAGCGCGCCCGCAAGCGCGTCGACGTCGAGGTGCCCGAGGTCTGCCAGCGCTGGTACGAACCGCACGTCGCCCAGGAGCTGGGCCGCTTGCGCCAGGGGATCCTCGACATCGAGGACGAAGCGCTGCGCTACCTGCTCGAGGCCGTGTTCAGCAGCATCGTCGTCAAGACGAGCTTCCGCGAGAGCGACACCCGCAACGTCCGCCGCCCGCACCACCGCCCCCCCGGCACGACGGCGGTGCTCTTCCACAAGAAGGCGCGCGAGCTGGGTCGCATGCTCGAAGAGCTGCCGCAGGGCCCCGCCCCGCGGATCCGCCGCGCCGACGCCCGCCACGTCGCCCCGCCGCCGGGGACACAGCTCATCCTGACCAGCCCGCCCTACCCCGGCGTCTACGACTACCTGCCGATGCAGCAGCTCCGCATGGCCTGGCTGGGGATCGACCCGGGGCAGGAGATGGGCTGGGAGCTGGGCAGCCGTCGGCAGTTCCGGGCCGAGGGCCGCGCGCGCGCGCTGGCGAACTGGCGCAAGGACAACGCCGCGTGGATCGGCAAGCAGGCCAGCGGGCTGGAGCCCGGGGGTTTGTTCGCCATCGTCGTCGGCGACGGGCTGGTCGGAGACCGGCTCGTCGACGCCCTGCAGCCCACGACCGACGCCATGGAAGCCGCCGGCGTGGACGTCGTGGCCCGGGCCAGCGCCGACCGTCCCGACCACGCCCGCGACACCATCCGCATCGAGCACCTCGTCCTGGGCCGCAAGCGCTGACCCGTCACCCGGTTCGAAGGGTGACCGCGAGCGACTCCGGCAAGACGACGTGCACGGCGCCACGCTCCATGCGCACGTCGACGGGATCGATGCCACCGGCGTGAGCCCACCACAGCTTCGGCGACAGCGGGTAGGGCACCGGACCGAGTCGCCGCGCCGCCAGCCACAGGTGGACGCCGTCCCGCACGGTGCGGTCCCCGACGACGGGGATCCACCAGCACAGGTCCCGCGCAGGCACGACGGCCAGCGCGCCGAGCGTCCGCAGCGGCGGCTGACAGAGGAGCAGCATGCGGGCGGCGTCGAGTCCGTCGCCGACCCGCCAGGTCATCGCCCCGCGGGGCGCGTCGAGGGCTTCGGGCGGGGGCGTCATGCCGGCGAGGTTGCGGACCGCCCGGTCGCGGAGGTCGGCCACGGCGAGGCCCAGCCGCGGCAGATCGAAGGGCGTGAGCAGGCGCTGTCGACCCGGCAGATCCTCGGCGACGGCGAGGTGCAGGCCGTCGGCCAGCGCCGTCGTCCACAGCCGAGGGTCGGGTGCGCCGAGCAGGCGCGGGACCAGGCGTTCCTGCACCGGACCGGGCGGCCGCTCACCCCGGAGCACAGCCGCGGCGGCAGCCCCCCAGGCCGCGATGCGGGCTTCGTGCTCGTCGTGCGGCGCCATGGCCAGGACGCGACGCAGGCTGCCGAAGGACAGGGTCGCCCGGCGCGCGTCCGGGTCACCGGGCAGGCCCACCTCGACCCCCTCCACGTCGACCTCGTGGACTTCGAGCCCATGCGCCACGAGGCAGCGGACGGCGAGCGCCTCGACCGAGGAGGAGGTGGTCATGGCGCCATGATCCCACACCGCACCGCACGGCTGGCGCTGTCAGCAGGCGAGCTGCCGGGCACCCTCGACCACCCTGTGGAGGAGGGCGTCGAGCGCATCTCCGTTGTCGCCGTCCATGGCCTGGGTGAACCAGCCGGCGTCGACGACCGGCCCTTCGGCGTCGCCGAGCAGCGAAAGCCAGGTGTCGACGCAGCCCCCCGTCGCCAGGCGCTCGGCAAGGGGCTCGACCGTGCCCGAGGCCGCCAGCACCTCGTCGACCATGGCGATGCCGAGAGGCTCGGCACCCCTCGCCGAGCGGGCGCGTGCCTGCACGTTGACATCGGCGGGCAGGCCGGCGACGCGGGCGCGGGCTTCGGTCCAGCGCTCGCCGTTGACCTCGACCACCCGGACGCGCACCGGCACCCCATCGACCTCGCCCTCCATGCGCCACTGCTGGACCGGACCGTCCAGATCGGCGCGGAGGTCGTGACGCGCCGCGAGGAGCTGCCAGCCACGGCGGTCGCCGGGCACGCCGGTCGAGGGGGGCGGCACCTTCTTGAGGGCGAACCAGGCGAGGACCGCGCTCAGCACGGCCAGACCGACCATCAAGGCGACGTAGGACAGCATGGGAGGGCGGGCTCCTGGGGCCGCAGCACGCGGCGACCGACGGGCCAGGGTATGGCGACACAGCGAGGTGCGCCCGTGATGACCTGGCTGCTGGGATGGCTGTGGTGGCTGGTCCTGCCCGTGCGCAAGCGCCTGGCCGTCGACAACTTCCGACGGGCCTTCCCCGAGCATGCGCCCGGCGAGCTGCGCCGCACCGTCGGCGAGATCGTCATGGCCTACGTCCACCTGCTGCTGGGCCGGCGGGCCGAGGTGGAGGGTGCCGAGCTGCTGGTCGGCGGCGGCATCATCGTCGCCGGGCACGGCATGAACTGGGACATCGCCATGGTGACCGTAGGCGAGCGCGCACCGCTCACCATCTTCGTGAAGCCGCCCAGCAACCGCTTCGCCGCCTGGGCCATCGAGCGCTGGCGGCGCGCGGCCGGCGTGGAGCTGCTGCCGCCCCACGGCAGCATGGCCGCGGCCTACGACGCCCTCGACCGCGGCCGGTTCGTGGTCTTCGTCCAGGACCAGCGCCACAACAAGGGAATCGCCGTGCCCTTCTTCGGGCGGCCGGCCCTCACCTCACCGGCCATGGCGGCCATGGCCTGGCGCAGCCGCCGCCCCATCTTCGGGGTCTGGCAGCGGTGTGACCGGGGCCGCTACACGGTCAGCGTGGAGCGCCTCCCCTGGCCGGTGCCGGACGACCGGGAACAGGCCATCATCGAGCTGACCGCGCGCACCCAGCGCTTCTACGAGGACCGGATCCGCACGGCCCCCTACGGCTGGTTGTGGCTGCACAAGCGCTGGAAGAACGCCCCACCCCGCTGTGCCGACCCCCTCGCCGGCGAGCACTGACCAGCGCCGACCAGCGCTGACAGCGAGGGCCTCGCGGTCGCGGATTCTCCGCGCTACGGTGTCACTACCAGGGCAGGGAAAGCCCCTCCGTCACAGGAGGGACATCTCGAAGCAAGGACCGGCACATCATCGAATGTGGCGCGTCCGACCCACGTCGAAGCCACACACTGTGGGGTCCCAATGTTCTGGATCATCGCCGCGGCCGCGCTGTCCACGCCCGCCTCCGCCGACAGCTTCACCCTCCAAAACGGGTCGACCGTCGAGGGCACCCTCGCCACCTACGAGCTGGGCGGCAACTGCCAGATCTTCGTCGCCACCGGGCAGGTCCGGGGTGCCACCCTGCTGCTGCCCTGCGACCAGATCCTGGCGTACGCACGGCAGGTCGAGGAGGGCGAGGAGGGCGAGACGCCGGTCGCTGGCGCCCCACTCACGCCCGACGCCGCGGAGCCGGTCCCGCTGGAGGTCGAGGAGGTCGCCGCACCTGCGGCCCTGCCCGCGCTCGCCCCGGAGATCGCCAGCGCCCCCCTCGCCGCAAGCACACCGCCCGCCGATGCGGCCGCGCCCACCATGGCGATCATCGAGCTGCCGGAAGAAGCCGCCGCAGCCCACGCCGAGGCGCCGCCGCCCACACCCCAGGTGGTCGTAACGGAAGAACCCGCTTCCCCCACCATGGCGATCATCGAGCTTCCGGAGGCAGCCCCGGCGACGCCCGCCGTCGTGGCTGCCGCCGCGGAGCCCGCGCCCACTCCCGCACCGGCCGCCGACCTCCCCGCCAACGTCCGCTTCGTCGAGCCCGCCGCCGACGCGCCGTCGGTTGCCGTCGATCCACCCGCCGACCCGACCGCCGCTCCGACCGCCGATCCGACCGCCGTCCCGGAGGGCTGGACGGTGCGCGAGCAGAAGACCGAGCCCGACGAGGGCCGCATGCCGCGCTGGCTCTACAAGGCCGTCTACGGCGTGGAGCCGCCCGACAGCGGCGCCGATGACGCGCCCGGCAGCCCCGACACGTGAGGAGCGCGCTGCTCTCCCTCGCCCTCACCGCCGTCGCCCTCGCAGCGTCGGCGGCGACCTCGTCGCCCACGACGCCGCGCAGCTTCGACGGCGAGCGCATCACCTGGCAGGTCCGCTACGCGGGCCTCAACGCCGGCACGGCCTGGGCGGAAGCCAGCGAGTCGGCTGACGGGCGGCTGGTGATCGAGGGGGGGGCGAGGAACGCCCCCTGGTACGGCAAGCTGTTCAGCATCGACGACTTCGTGCGCAGCACCTCGCGGCAGGGCGACGGCTCCCTGCGCTACGAGACGCGCTTTCGCGAAGGCGGCTTCCACCAGGACCAGGACATGCAGCGCACGGACGCCGGCTTCGTCGTCCAGCGCGGCCAGCGCATCGACGACGAGTGGCGGCAGTGGGAGCGGAGCTACGACAGCACTCCCGGCTGCGAGGACCCCATCAGCGCGGTCCACCGCCTGCGCACCCTCGCGGACGCCGAACTCCAGCCGCTCGACGAGGGGAGAGGCTGGAGCTTCCCGGTCTTCTCCGGCGACCGGACCTGGCCGCTGATCGTGACCTGGACGGACACCGAGACCGTCGACGCCGGCCCCCTCGGCGCGGTCCAGGCCCGCGTCCTGGACCTCCACACCGGCCACCGCGGGATGCTGGAGCAGCGCGGGCGCTTCCGGGTGTGGCTGACCGACGATGACGCCCGCGTGCCGGTCAAGCTGGTGGTGAAGTCGAACTTCGGCGCCATCCGGGCGCTCCTGGCCGACTACCGCCCGCCCCGGACCGCGTCGCCAGTCGACGCCGCCACCGACGCCGCAGGCAGCGCCATCCGCTGACGCCCCGGCCGACTTCGCGCTACGGTCGCCCTGCCCGACCCGGGCAGGGACCCGCATGCAGACCCTCTTCCTCGCGGCGAGCCTGGCCTCTCCCGCCGCCCACGCCCTCGTCCTCGACCTGGAGCAGGTGGGGACGCCCATCGCCACCGTCGACGGCTACGCGGCGGTGGCGGTGGAGCTGCCGAGCCGGGTCCTCGCCGACCAGGAAGCGCTGCGGCTGGTCGGTCTGCGGGGCACCTCGGTGCGGGCCCGGGACGGCATCGAGTGCACCGTGGCCCTGACGGACGGCAGCGCCACCCTCTCACCGGCCTACGACCGCTGCGCAGAGCTCTACGGGCTGTCGCCAGCCGCCCATCGCGACCTGCTGGTCCAGCCGCCGGCGCCCCAGCCGGCCCGCATCATCCGGCTGGTCCTGGCGCCGAGCATCGACAGCGGCCCCGCCGTGGTCGAGACCGACGGGCGCGTGCTGCTGCCCGGTGCCCCGGCCGACGCCAACAGCGCCTGGTTCTTCGTGGGCGGGCGCTGGTGGCCGGCAGCCCTGCGGGACGAGACCTGGGCGCTGCAGGCCGAGGGCGAAGCCGCCGACGCGCTCCAGCAGTGGCTGCACGCCCCCGACGGCACGGCCTGGCTGCGGGCCGGCTACGGCGACGGCACCGAGGTGCAGTGGATCCTCGACCCCGCGCAGCTCCCCCTCCTGTCGACCGCCGACGGCGGCGCCCTGCCCGCGCCGTCTGACGCCGCCACCACCTCGGAGCCGCTGACGAGCTGGTGCCGGACCGGCAACAGTGGAGGGGACCTCGCCCCGACCTACCTGTTCTGCCTCGACGCGGACAGCGGCCAGACCGAGACCCGCCGCTTCCTGCGCAGCGGAACACTGGTCCAGACGGGCCACCGCACGCTGCCCACCGGCAGCTTCATCGAGGTCGTCGTCCGCCACGCCCCCGGTCACGCGCCGACCATCGAGCTGGCCGGCGGCGACGTGCTGAGCCGCGGCGAGGAGCTGCTCGGGACGGCCCCCGCCAGCCAGGGCGAGCGGGTCAGCACACGTCGACGCTTCGCTCCCCGCGCGGCCGGGCCCGTCAGCCTGCGTGTCACCGACGGCGACGACGCGCTCCTCACCGAGGAACTGTCGGTGGTCGAGCGCTACCAGGGCGCGATCCGCGTCGGCGTCGGGGTCACCACCCCTGCCACCCACACCTTCGCCAGCAGCACCGACGGCAGCACCGCCGGTCCCATCGTCCGGACCTCGGACGACCTGGTCGAGGGCGAGCTGGTCGTCGGCTTCTCCCCGTTCATCGACGTCGGCGGGCGCGACTACATCGAGCCGGCCCCCTACCGCCTCGCGCCCTACGTCGGCCTCGGTCTGCTGTCGGCGTCGGGCGCAGAGCTGCGGGCGACGGCGCTGCAGAGCTGGTACGGCGGGCTCGACGTCGAGTTCACGCCGGGCTTCACCGTCGACGCGGCCCTGACGCTGCGGCGGGTGCAGCGCCTCGTCGACGGGCAGGAGGTCGGCATGTACCTGGCCGACGGCGACAGCGTGCAGACCCGGATGGTCTTCCGCCCCGGCCTCGCCGTGGTCATCAGCGCCACCCCGGCGCAGCTCCGCATCCGCAGTCGCTGACCCGCCATGCACCTGTCCCGCCTCCAGGTCCTGATCGCGACCGCCGTCGACCACGGCGCCCTCGCCCCCGACCCCACCGCCGGGGACCACGGCGCGGTCCTCCTCGCCCACGATCTCGACCACCTGGACGCAACCCTGGCCGAGCTGCGCGCGGCCTTTCCGCCGTCGACCCTGCACGCCGTCGCGGCCAAGGCCAACCCGGTGGGGGGGATCCTCGACCGGATCGCCACGGCGGGCATGGGCCTGGAGTGTGCCAGCGGCGTCGAGCTGGAGCTGGCCCTGGCCCGCCTGCCGCCCGACCGCGTCGTCTTCGACTCTCCCTGCAAGACCTGGGACGAGCTGCGCCGGGCGCTGTCGGCGGGGGCGCGGCTCAACGCCGACAGCCTGCAGGAGCTGGACCGCATCGCCACCCTGCAACAGGAAGCCGGCAGCGACAGCCTCGTCGGCCTGCGCATCAACCCGGGGGTGGGTGCCGGGAGCATCGCGGGGACCAGCACGGCCGTCCGCGGCAGCAAGTTTGGCGTCGACCTGCCCGCCAACCGGCGCGAGATCGTCGACCGCTTCGCCTGCTCCCCTTGGCTGCGGGCGCTGCACGTGCACGTGGGCTCGCAGGGCTGCAGCATGGAGCTGCTGGCGGCCGGCGCCGCTGCGGCGGTCGACCTTGCCCAGGATATCGGCGCGGCCGGCGGTCGCGTCGACGCCCTGGACATCGGCGGCGGGCTGTCGGCCGGCTACGGCGACAGCGACGACGAGGGGCCCACCTTCGCGGCGCTTGCGGCGGTGCTGCGCGCCCAGGTGCCCGGCCTGTTCTCGGGGCCCTGGCAGCTCGTCACCGAGTACGGACGCCGCGTGCATGCCGCAGCGGGCGTCGTGCTGAGCCGGGTCGAGTCCACCAAGGTCTCCGGCGGCCGCCGCATCGCCGTGGTTCACGCCGGCGCGGACCTGTTCGTGCGGCCCGCCTACCGCCCCGCACAGTGGCGCCACCGGGTCACCGTCCACCACCGGGACGGAAGGCTCAAGACCGGCCCCCGCATGCCGTGGGATGTCGTCGGGCCGCTGTGCTTCTCCGGCGACCGCCTGGCCAAGGGTCGCCAGCTCCCACCCATCGAACCCGGCGATGTTGTCGCCGTCCACGACGCCGGCGCCTACACCCTGGCCATGTACAGCCGCTACAACAGCCGCCGCGCCCCCGCCGTCCTGGGGGTGTTGGGGGGAGGAGAGCGGCCCGTGCGCGCGCAGATCCTCAAGCCCCAGGAGACGGCGGCACAGGTCATGGCATTCTGGGGCTGCTGAGCCCCGCTCCGAGGTGCGCGATCGACAACCTGCCCGCCGAGCTGGACGACGCCGGCCAGGACCTCGTCGCCCACCTGCTCAACGCCCTGGGCCTCCACACCCACGCCACGGATCCGACCTGGCGGGCGCTGCTGGTCTTCTGCCTCTTCCTGCTGGTGGCCGCGCTCGTCGACCTCTTCTTCCGCGTGGCCCAGCGCAGCCTGGCCGGGCGCACGACCACGGATCTCGACGACCGCCTGATCACGGAACTGCGGCGTCCCGCGGTGGTCTCCGTGGTCCTGCTCGGCGCGTGGCTCGCCCTGCTGAACTTTGCGCTCGGCGAGGGCCCCCGCGATCTCGCGGGCAGCCTCCTGGCCACGTCGCTGCTGCTGGTCTGGACGCGGACGCTGCTCCGCCTGGCGCGCACCGTGCTCGAGTTCCTGTCGCAGCGCGAACCGCGAAGCATCCTCGTCGAGCAGCGCACGATGCCGCTCTTCGAGATGATCGCCAAGGTGCTGGTCCTGGGCAGCGGCGCCTACGGCCTGATGCTGGCCTGGGACATCGACGTCACCGCCTGGCTGGCCAGCGCCGGCGTGCTGGGTATCGCGGTCGGCTTCGCCGCCCAGGAGACGCTGTCGAACATGCTGGCCGGCGTCATGATCATCGCCGATGCGCCCTACAAGATCGGCGACTACCTGGTGCTCGACGGCACGACCCGGGGCCGCGTGACCGACATCGGTCTGCGCAGCACCCGCCTGCTGACCGAGTACAACATCGAGATCGTCGTCCCCAACAGCGAGATGGCCGGCGCCACAATCACCAACGAGTCCGGCGGCGGCTCAGAGCGCAGCCGGATCATGGTGGACGCCGGCGTGGCCTATGGCAGCGACGTCGACAAGGTCCGCGCGCTGCTCCTCGATGTCGCGCGTGCCACGCCGGACGTGCTGTCGGGGCAGCCGGGCTTCGAGCCCGAGGTGCACTTCCGCGCCATGGGGGACTCCAGCCTGGACTTCGGCCTGCTGGTGTGGATCGACCGGCCCGAGCTGCGGCTCAAGGTCATCGACCGCCTCAACACGGCGATCTACAAGGGCCTCGTCGCTGCGGGCTTCGAGATCCCCTTCCCCCAGCGGGACGTCCACCTCTACGACATGGGGCGGCGCGAGGGCTGAGCACGGGCGAGGCCGCGCAGCAGCGCCCGCGAGCTCAGCCGCGGCGGTTCTTCCCGGTCAGTCGCGGCTTGCGGCGAGAGCTGGCGACGGCACCGAGCACGCCCACCGGCTCGCGGGAGCGGGCCCGCATGCGGCGGGTGACCCGCATCATGCGGCTACGACGGGCGGCCCGCCAGGCTTCGTCGAGCTCTTCTGCGTTGGACCGCCAGCACTCAACCTGCAGGTCTCGCTGGTGCAGGAGCAGCTTCGCGGCCCGTCGAGCACGATCCAGCGCCGATCCCTGCTCGATCTCGACATGCTCGTGCAGCAGCCCCACCAGCCGCGCGGCGAGCTGCGGGCGCCGGTCGTCCATGGCGGCGGTGATGGTGGCGACCAGGGTGTCGGTGTCGTCGGACCGGGCCCAGGCGTCGACGAAGGCGTCTTCTGCATCCGGCTGTCGCTCGGGCAGGGGGGAGGGGGTGGCGGTGACGTCGACCATGG
Source organism: uncultured Enterobacterales bacterium (assembly GCA_964599085.1). Classification (GTDB taxonomy): domain Bacteria; phylum Myxococcota_A; class UBA796; order UBA796; family UBA2385; genus J125. The sequence continues at coordinate 110,562 of CAZRFD010000003.1, forward strand.
CGGGCTCCCGATGCACTCAGGCTAGCAGCTCGGCACGCGACCTGCAGGGTGTCGACAGGCCGACAGGGGTGTCCGAGAGCTGTACAGCTCTTCGACACCCCCCTCAAGGATTGGTGCCACTTGCGTCGGCACGCTCCCTGCAGTGCGCCCCCGGGCGTGGGCGACCGCCCCGCTCGGAGGATCCATGGCACGCCCGCTCCCCCTGTCCTGCCTGCTGTTCTGGGCGCTGGCCCTCGTCAGCGCCTGCGCGCCCCCCGGCGACGCCGCCGATCACCGCGCGGCGCGCGCGGTCTGTGGGCTCGTCCCCGACGAAGCCGCGGCCACCGGCCTGCTCGACGACGGCCGCCTGCCCGTCCCCCTGTCCGCGGCCTGCGTGGCACGGCTCCGCGCGGACCTCGGCGTCGACGGCGACAGCTTCGCGGCCCCCGCCGGCCCCGTGGGGGTCGTCGACGGACCGCACGACGCGCTCATGGCGGCGGCCTGGCTGCTGCTGGCCGCCGATCTGGGAGAGGTGGGACCGCTCCTGCGGGACCCGGCCGCACCGCCCTGGGGGGGCGCGGCGCTCGCGGACGAAGCCGACCGGCTGGGCCTGCCCGACGACGCGCCGGCGGCCGCCCTGTTCTACGGCTGGGTCACGGCGCGCGTCGACGCCGTGGTGCTCGACGACAGCCTCAGCGGCGTGACCGCGGTCTACGACCGCCCGACGCGGCGCGTGCTGCTGGAGCCCGTGGAGGGCCTGGCCGCCAGCCCGCCGTGGCTCGCGTCGGCGCTGGTGCACGAGGCCGCCCACCTGCCCTCCCCGGGCCACGACCCCTGCCCGGACGACCCAGGCCCAGCAGCCTGCGACGCCGACCTGTCGGGCCCCTACGGCCTGCAGCTCTGGTTCCTGGAGCGCATGGTGGGCGGCCTGGACACGTCGACCGAGTGGGGCGCGCGGAGCTGCCAAGACGCCGAGCGCGGTCGGCGCGCGGCCTGCGCCATGGTCGCCGACAACAGCAACGGCCCGCTGTGCACCCGGGCGCTGGACTGTGGGTGAGCGCCCCGCGCTACCAGCCCGGCAGCAGCCAGGCAGCACCGGCGTCATCCCCCCCCGAGGGGTCGTGGGGCAGGCCGACCAGCAGCCCGTGGCCGTCGGGGAAGCCCGCCAGGGAGGCGCCCAGCCCCTGGTCTTCCGCGGCCGCGTCCAGCCGCAGCGGCGCCTCTGACAGGTCGAGGCTGCCCGGCTCCGGAGCGAGGAGGAGGTAGAGCGCCCCGCCGTCGCTGGTCGCGGCGTCGTCCGACGACGCGCCGACCACGAGGTCCGTGCGGCCGTCGGCGTCCAGGTCGAGCCCGCCGAGCACCGCGCTGCCCGCGCGGTCTTCGGGGGTCGCGCCCTCGATGACGAGGTCCGCGCTGCCCAGATCGTGGCTGCCGCTCACCGGGCCGAGCACGACGTAGGCCGCGCCGGAACCGCTCCCCCCCAGGTCCCGCTCCGGCGCACCGACGAACAGGTCGGCGTGGCCATCACCGTCGACATCACCCGCGGCGGCGACGGCCTCTCCCGCCCGGTCGCCGCTGGCTTCGCCGCGCAGGATGGCCGTGGCGTCCGTCAGCGCCCCCGACGCGCCCAGGTCGGACCCGGCGAGCAGGTAGGCCGCACCGGGCCAGTCGCCGTCTCCCCGCTGCTGCGGCGCGCCGATGATGGCGTCGTCCAGCCCGTCCCCGTCGACATCTCCGACGCCCGCCACCGCGGCGCCGGCTTCATCGCCGGGCTCCTCCCCCACCCAGCGCGCATCGGCGAACCACAGGTCCAGCTCTCCCCCGCTGAGCGGGCCCAGCAGCAGGTAGGCGGCCCCCGTGCGCTCGCCGGCCGGATCGGCGGAGTCCGCACCCACCAGCAGATCGGCCTGGCCATCCCCGTCGACATCGCCAGCCGTCGCAACCGCGCTCCCGGCACGGTCGTCGGCGTCCTCTCCCACCAGCGACGCCCAGGCGAGGTCACCGACGGAACCGCCCGCGCTCAGCGGGCCCGACACGACGTAGACCACCCCGGCGCCGCTGCCCCCGGCGCTGGCATCCGGCGCGCCGAGGACCACGTCCGCCAGGCCGTCGCCGTCCAGGTCTCCGCCACCGGCCACCGACAGTCCCAGGTGATCGCCGTCGTCGTCACCGGTGAGGCTGGCGGTCGCGTCCAGCTCGACACTCACCGACACCGGCCCCGACACCAGCCACACCGCCCCCGCCCCGCCCGCGCCGGCGTGGTCGGCGCCGAGCACGAAGTCGGCGTCACCGTCGCCGTCGACGTCCCCCGGCGCCGCCACCGCGATCCCTGCCCGGTCGCCGCTCATGTTGCTCCACAGGACCAGGTCCGTGGCGCAGGGGTCGACCACACCGTCGCAGTCGTCGTCGATCCCGTTGTCGCAGCGTTCCGTGGCGCCCGGGTGAACGTCGGGGGCGGCATCGTCGCAGTCGGGTCCGCCCGCAGCATCGCCGGCGTAGCCATCGCCGTCGGCGTCGACGTCGTCGCCGTCGCAGTCCTGGTCGACGCCGTCGTACCAGCTCTCGGCTGCACCGGGGTGGACGCTGGCGTCCCCGTCGTCGCAGTCGGTCGGCAGGCTGCTCCAGCCCTCCTGGCTGTCGCAGCCCGACCCGACCACCATGTCCGGATCGCCGTAGCCATCGAGGTCGGCGTCAGCGTAGAAGACGACGTCGCCCACCGCGTCGTCGTCGGCACCGTCGACCCGCCCGTCGCAGTCGTCATCCACCCCGTTGCCACACAGCTCGGCGGCCCCCGGATGCACGCCGTCGTCCGCGTCGTCGCAGTCGCCACCGTACTCGGAGCGTCCATCCTGCGGCTCGCAGGACAACACATCATCGGCGTCGATGCCGAAGCCGTCCCCGTCGGCGTCCAGGTACCAGGCGATGAGCCCGTCGGCGTCGGGGTCGTCTTCGTCGGCCAGGCCGTCGCAGTCCTCGTCGGCGTCGACCGGGTCGCAGACCTCGATGGCGTCCGGGTTGATGGTGGCGTCGGCGTCGTCGCAGTCGGTGGGGTCGGCGGCGTAGCCGTCGGGGAGATCGCAGGACTTCGTGGTGATCGCCGGGTTGCCGAAGCCGTCGCCGTCCTGGTCGAGGTACCAGGTGGTCGTGTCGACGGCGTCTGTCTCGTCGATGAGCAGGTCGCAGTCGTTGTCGATGCCGTCGCAACGCTCGTCGGCGTCGGGCCCGATGTCGGGGTCGGCGTCGTCGCAGTCACCGCCCACGCTCACGAAGCCCGTCGGCTGGCCGCAGCTCCGCGCCGCGCTGTCGTCGGCACCGGCCCCGTCTCCGTCGGCGTCCGGGTAGTAGATCACCGCGTCGGCGGCGTCGGTGCCGTCGGCGGTGCCGTCGCAGTCGTTGTCGACACCGTCGCAGACCTCGGTCGCGTCGGGGTGGACCTTGGGGTCGAGGTCGTCGCAGTCCCAGGGCTCCACCCAGCCGTCGTGGTCGCGGTCCAGCGGGTCCAGGCCGTCGGTCGACGCGCAGCCGAGCGCCCCGAGGAGCAGCAGCCAGGAGCTGGGAGGCAGGACGAAGCCGACGACACACCTCGGCGGGGGGAGAGGAGGGAGCGCGGGAAGCCCCCGCCCGCACTGCGCTCTACAGCAGCGGGCGACAGCAGCGAGAGGGTAGCCGGCGGAGGGGGCGCCAGCAGCCTCGTCCACAGCCGGCATCGCCACCGCTATCATGCCGCATCGGCCGACCCGGGAGGCGCGACGCCGGATGGAAGCGGCGCGACACCCCGGACAAGGGCGGACACCACCGGGTTTGCCGCGGTGACCCGCCACGCCCTCCTCGTCAACCGCATAGACCACGGCCGGGCGCTGCGGCGGAGCCTGCGACCAGCTCGTGCGCTTCGCCGTGTACCCTTCGGCTGGCTCGGCCCTCGCCCACGATCGCCCCCACCTCGGAGCCCACGTGTCGCGACCACACCTCCTCCTCCTCGCCGCCGGCCTGCTGTCCGGCTGCGGCTTCCTCGGCAGCGGCGAACACCCCCTCGAACTGGCCTTCCGTGGCGGTGCCGGGCTGTGGCCCGAGAACTCGCGCGTCGCCATCGACAACTCGCTGGCGATGCAATTCGACGGCCTCGAGCTGGACGTGGCGGTCACCGCCGACGAGGTGCCGGTCTTCCACCGGGCGCCGACGCTGACCCCCGGCGTCTGCGAGTCCATCACGGGGCTGGAGTTCTCGCCCGACGAAGTCGTCATCGCCGACCTCGCCTACGCCGACCTCGAAGACCTGTACCGTTGCGGTGGCACCGCGACCGCGGACTACCCCGACGCCGCCACAGCCCAGGACACCATCACGCCCATGGAGTGGCTGATGGAGGGCCTGGCCGACGGCAACAGCGGCCTGATGGTGCACCTCAACGTGCCCTACGACGAAGCCTTCAGCCTCGACCGCGAGTCCACTGCGCGGGCGATCCTGGACACCTGGTTCCTCACGGACCCCGGCAACCGCTGGTACATCTCGACCAACGACGCCGATCTCATCGCGGCGCTGGACGCCCACGCGGTCTCCATCGGCCGCGCCGGCGAAGTGACGACCTCGCTGGTCTGGCCGGACGCCGACGGCTTCGGCGGCAGCGCGAGCACGGACCTGGCGCTGACGCTGGGGGTGGCCGATCCGGTCGCCGAAGTGCGGAGTGCGAACGCAGACGGCGTCGTGCTCACCGCGGGAGTCGCCGACCGCGAGATGGTGCGCAAGCTCCACGCGGCCGGCTTCGATGTCCAGGTGTGGGACGCCGACGGCAAGGCCCGCACCAAGGCCCTGGAGCGGTGGCCCGTGGACGCCGTGCTGACCGCCTTCCCCGGTGACGGAGGTGCCCAGTGAACAAGCTCGCGGGCGTCCTCCTCACCCTGCTGCTGTCCACCAGCGCCCCGGCGCAGGCCGGCAGCTTCCGCCTGGCCTGGGTCGACCTGCTGTCGGAAGACTCCGGGCGGTGGCTCAACAACGACCTGCCCATGCTCGGCGCGACCCCGGGCACCGTGGGGCTGCGCTACCTCTACCAGGTCCAGCCCGTCTGGCAGCTCCCCATCGACAACCTCTACGTCGGCACTTCGGTGTCGTCGCAGTCGCTGCACTACGAGCGCAGCTTCAAGGTGTCGCTGGGCAGCGGCGACCTCGGCTGGTTCGGCGGGATCCACACCCGCCTGGTCATGCCCAACGGGGCCATGGCCGGCCTGCGCTGGAAGACCCACCGGACCCGCATCGCCGCCGGCGTGAGCGCGACCACGCCCAGCACCTGGGCGCGGCCGAGCTTCAAGGTGTGGAGCGTGCTGCCGACGGTGGGCGTGTCCATCGTGCTCGGCAAGCCGGACAGCAAGCGCTTCAAGGCGCTGCCCCAGGATCGCGTCGAGCAGCGCATGGAACAGGACGTCGAGGGGGCTGCGCCCGACGCAGCCGCGCCTCCCGCCGAGGGCAGCCTGCCCGAGGGCACCGGCACCGGCGCCGAGACCACGGGCGCGCTGCCCGAGGGCACCGTCCCCGGCGCACTGCCCGAGGGCACCGTCCCCGGCGCCCTGCCCGACGCAGAGCCTGCCCCCGACGAAGAGACGCTGACGCCGGCCTCGGAAGCCGAGGGTGCCGCCCCCACCGGCCCGACGGCGGTCGAATTCGGCGCGCCGATGCAGGTCGAACTGCCGTCGAACGAACCGCCGCCGCCCACCTCCGTCGAGCTGCCCAGCGAACCGGCTCCGACCCAGGTCATCATCGGCAGCGGTGACGAATCGGAAGACGACTCCTCACAAGACGACGACAACTCCGACGATTGATCCGGCTATCGTCGGCACGAACCGGAGGGACTGGTGCGCCTGCTGCCGACCATGATGCTGCTCAGCCTGACCGCCTGCTTCGGCAGCGGCAAAGGCGACGACGACGGGAGCGGCGGCTCCGGCGGCTTCGACGGCTGGGGTCCGGTGGACACAGGCGACGGCAGCAGCGACGACTACGTCCCTTGCGAAGAGACGTGGATCGACTGGGTCGGCACCGACGACCCCCACGTCGGCGACGAGTGGACGGTGTGGCTGCGCTGCGACGACGCCCTGCTGACGGGGCCAACGGTCATCCAGTTCGACCCCCTGGACTTCGCAAACGTCGACGAGAACATCATCACCTTCACCCACTCCGGCAAGGGCTACCTCAAGGTCCAGACCGGCGCCGAGTGGGCCGAGATGGACCTCGTCGTCCTGGACTGACGCAGCACCACGCCGCGCCGCGGACGGGAGGTCGGGCTGGCTCGCTGGCTGCTGGTGGGCGCCATGGGCGCCGAGACGACGCCGACGCTGCGGCTCCTGCAGCGTCCCCGCCCCCTGGCTCGGCGCCTGGTGGTCGGGCGGATTGGCGCGCACGAGGTTGGCGTGCTCACCTGCGGGGTCGGCGCGGCCAAGGCCGCCGAGCGCACCGCCGCGGCGCTGGCGGGCTGGCGGGCCGACCGGGTCGTCAGCTTCGGCACCTGCGGCGCGCTGGTTGACGCACACGACGTCGGCGATGTGCTCCACGTCGACCGCCTGCTCAGCGAGGAGGGCGAGGTGGCCACGCTGCAGCCACTGGGCACGCCGGTCGTGACCCTGGTCACGGTTCGGGCCGGGGTGTGGGATCCGCTGACCCGCGACCGCCTCGCTGCACGCGGAGCGGCAGCCTGCGAGATGGAAGCCGCCGCCATCGCCGCGGTCTGCGGATCAGCCCGCATGCACGTCGTCAAGGTGGTCAGCGACCGCGCCGGCGGAGAACCGGACGCGGTCATCCCCGCCGACCGCAAGCCCGCCGCACGGCCGGGCCCGCTCGAGGTGGCCCGCTTCAAGGCCCGGGCGCTGAAGCTGGTCGACCGCCACCTCGTACCGGTGCTGGCCGCGGCACTCCACGCAGCGAGCTGACCACGACCGATGGCGCCCCCTCCCCCTCCCCCTCCAGGACACACATGACGACCCCACGACCGCAGCAGGACCAGCACTTCCTCGTCACCGGCGCCGGCACCGGCATTGGGCGGGCCATCACCCTGCGCCTCGCCGCCGACGGCGCGAAGCTCTCCATTCTCGCCCGCACGCGGAGCAGGCTGCAGGCCGTCGCCCAGGAAGCCGAGGCCGCCGGCGCACCCGCAGTCTCCATCCACGCCTGCGATGTCCGCGACCGCGCAGCCGTCGACGCCGCCGTCGACGCCGCCGCAGCCCGCCTCGGCCCGCTCCGCGGCGCCATCGCCAACGCCGGCATCGGCGGACCCAACGCCCCCGGACCCGACGACCGCTTCGACGACCTCGTCCAGACCAACCTCGTCGGGACCTACAGCACATTGCGAGCCGCCCAACGGCACCTCGCGGACGGCCCCGGCACCCGCCACATGGTCGTGACCTCGTCGATCCTCGGGCGCTTCGGGGTCCCGGGCTACACCGGCTACTGCGCCAGCAAGACCGCCCTGCTCGGCCTCGTCCGCGCGCTGGCGCTGGAGCTGGCGGGCGACGACGTCCAGGTCAACGCCATCTGTCCGGGCTGGGTCGAGACCGACATGGCCTGGGAAGGCATCGACGGCATGGCCGCCGCCATGGGCGTGACCCGGGACCAGGCGCTCGCCACGGCGATGCAGGCGGTTCCCCTGGGCCGCATGGGGCAGCCCGAGCACATCGCCGGCGTGGTGGCCTGGCTGGTCGGCCCCGACGGCTGCGGCGTGACGGGCCAGGGCATCGACGTCAACGGTGGGGCCTGGATGGGCTGAACGCAGCCGTGAGTACGAATCGACACCTGCCCGCCACGCGGATCGCCCTGCTGTTGGTGTAAGACGGGACGGCACGATGCGTTGTCACCCGGCAACCTGTGGAGAAGCGATGATCAAGCCGCACGTCCTCACCCTCCTGCCCTTCCTCCTCGCCTCCGCCTGCGGCGACAAGGGCTGGACGCCGGACGAAGACGACGGCGGCGGCGGTGGCGGCGGTGGCGGTGGCGGCTGGGACATCGGCATGGACACGGGCACCACGGGCGACGCCGGCGCGTCGACCGACGGCGGCAGCGACGGCGGCGGGCCGGATGGCGGCGGGCCGGATGGCGGCGGGCCGGATGGCGGCGCGCCCGACGGCGGAGGCAGTGACGGCGGGACCATCGGTGACGGAGGTACCCCCGACGGCGGAGGCAGTGACGGTGGGACCATCGGCGACGGCGGCGCGCCTGACGGCGGAGGCAGTGACGGTGGGACCATCGGTGACGGCGGCGCCCCGGGCGATGGAGGCTCCGGCGGCGGACCGGGCGATGGTGGCTCCGGCGGCGGCACGGGCGATGGCGGGTCTGGCGGCGGCACCGGCGACGGCGGGTCTGGCGGCGGCACTGGCGACGGCGGGTCTGGCGGCGGACCGGGAGATGGCGGCTCCGGCGGCGGCGACGGCGGCGGCACCTCGGTCGACTACACCGGCACCTACACCGGCACCGTCACCATCGACGCCAGCGAGTCGCTCTTCGGCTACACCGACACCTGTATCGGCCTGCTCACGGTCGACGTCACCAGCGGCCGCGGCGGCGTCACCGGCGATGGCTGGTGCGAGTGGACCGGCAGCCTGAGCACCTACAGCGACCCGGTCATCGCCATCGAGGGCACGCTGGACTCGTCCACCGGCAACATCACCTCGGCGACCTTCTACTTCTCGGCCTTCTACACCGACATGGACACGACGCTGTCGGCCTCGATCTCCGACACCTACACCATGACGGGCACCTTCGACGGCTACGGCATCATCAGCTTCTACGGGCTGTCGGACCGGATGGACTGGGCCGGGGACTTCTCGGTCTCCAAGTAGGGTCGCGCGGCCGTCGCCGCCTCACTCCCCGCGGAGCTTCCGCAGCAGAGTGTTCCGACCGATGCCCAGGCGGCGCGCCGCTTCGGACTTGTTGCCGCCGCAGGCTTCGACCACGTGGGCGATGTAGGCCCGCTCCAGGTCACGCAGCGGGACGACCGGGGACCGGAAGTCGTCGCCGGAGACCGCCGGCGCGGCTGTGGTGGACAGGCACAGCAGATCGGGCGTGATGGCCGGCCCGGGGGCGAGGACGACTGCGGACTCGATGCAGTGGCGAAGCTCGCGGACATTGCCGGGCCAGGCGTGGGCGTGCAGCGCTGCGCGGGCGGCCGGTGTGAGCTGCAGGCCGACCCGCCGGTGCCGCCCGGCCAGCTCGAACAGGAAGTGGTCGATGAGCCGGTCGAGGTCGGCATGTCCCCGCTCGCGCAGGGCGGGCAGGACAAGCTCGACGACGCGCAGCCGGTAGAGCAGGTCCTCGCGGAAGCGCCCCTCTGTCGCCAGCGCCAGCAGGTCCCGGTGCGTGGCGCAGACGAAGCGCACGTCGGCGCTGACGGGGGCGTTGCCGCCGACGCGGAAGAAGCTCCGCTCCTGGACCAGCCGCAGCAGCTTGGCCTGGACCGGCAGCGGTAGCTCGCCGACCTCGTCGAGGAAGAGGGTGCCGCCCTCCGCCGCCTGGACCTTGCCGTCCCGCGCCGAGTCCGCACCGGTGTAGGCACCGCGCTCGTGGCCGAACAGCTCATTCTCGATGAGGTCGGCGGGTAGCGACGCGCAGTCGACGGTGACGAAGGGGCCGTCCCGGCGGGCGCTGTTGTAGTGCACCGCTCGCGCGAACAGCTCCTTGCCGGTGCCCGACTCGCCACGGATCAGCACCGTTGCGTCGGTCGCCGCCGCGCGTGCCGTCCGCTCGTAGGCCTGTTGCATCACCGGCGACTCGCCGATGATGTGGTTGAAGCGCCACGACAGCGGCTGGCGCTGGTCCGGGTGGAGCTGGCTGCGCAGGCTGCTGGCCTCGAGCAGGCGGCCCAGCTCGTCGCAGATCCGGGTGATCGCGGCTTCGTCGTCGGTCGAGAATGGCCCGTCGGCCTTGTTGAGGAGCTGGAGCACACCCACGACGAGCCCGTCGGCGAAGCAGATGGGCGCGGCCAGCAGGGTCTTCGTGAGGTAGCCGCTGCGCGCGTCGATCCGGCGCAGGAAGCGGGGATCGTTGCGACCGTGCGGCACGTTGAGGAGCGCGCCGTTGCGCGCCACCCAGCCGGCGACCCCCTCCCCCATGCGGAGGCGGATCTCTGCGACGTCCCCCGCCTGCAGGATGTGGCTGACCAGCTCCTGCCGGGCGTGGTCGACGAGGTAGAGCGTCGACCGGTCGCTGTCCATGGCCCGGCCGGCTTCCCGGACGACGCCGGCCAACAGCTCGTCCAGCTCGACCTCGCGTTCGGCCAGCAAGGCGCAGAGGGTCTGCAGGGTCGGGACGGCGGCGGGCACTTCGCTCCAGTCCGGCCGGGTGGCACGCCGGACGAGGACTGCAGCGTAGCGGGCAGCCTGGCGCACGGCCAGGGTCCGCGGCGAGGCATGCCGGGGCCGCGACGACATCGCGGGGGCCGGCAGCGTCACAGCGCGAGTTGGAGGCCCTCACGGGCCGCCATCGTCCCCCGATGCTGCTGGCGTGCGGCGCTCTCGATGACCGCGAGCTGGTCATCGGTGCGCGCCGGGTCGTGGTGGAAGAGGGCGAGGCGCTCGACGCCGGCGGCGTGGGCAGCGGCCGTGGCCTCGGTCCAGGTCGAGTGTCCCCAGCCGCGCCGCGGCGGGCCGCCCGCGCCCCGGTACTCAGCGTCGGTGTACTGGGCGTCGTGAACGAGGAGGTCGGCGCCCTCGGCGAGGGAGAGCAGGCGGCGGTCGAGACCACCGTCACGGCGGGCGCCCTCGGCGACGCCGTGCTCGTGGTCCGTCGCGTAGACCACGCTGCGGCCACCGGCGCTCACCCGCACCCCGAGCATGCCGTCCGGGTGCGACAGCTCCGCTCCGCGCAGCGAGAATGGGCCCAGCCGCAGCACCTCCCCCGGCGACAGGGTGCGCACCTCGATGGTGGCGCGCACGGCGTCCATGGTGACCGGGAAGCGCGGCGGCTGCATCTGCGCCCGCAGCGCGTCGAGGATGTCCCCGCTGTCCCGCGCCGCGCCCACCAGCGTCAGGCGGCTGTCGGGGTGGAAGGCGGGAGCAAAGAAGGGGAAGCCCTGGATGTGGTCCCAGTGGAAGTGGCTGAAGACCAGGGTCAGGTCGACCGGCGCGAAGCCGATGCTGGCCCCGAGCGCGCGCAGGCCGGTCCCGCCGTCCAGCACGAGGCGGGCGCCGCCGTGCCGCAGCTCGATGCAGGAGGTGTTGCCGCCGGTCCGGTGGAACTCCGGCCCGCTCACGGCCACGCTGCCTCGGACACCCCAGAATCGCACCTGCATGTCGGCTCCCTGCGGGCCGCCGACGGGCAGCCCACGCCGACGTGTCATGCACGTCGCATGCCATGAGTAAGTGCTAGCAATCCCGTAGACCGCCGGGCGTCCACTGCGCTCGATTCGATCACCGACCTGTGCCGACTGTGCCAGCCTGGATCGGTCCCCGGCAGACCGCCCGGCCCACCACGCGCGCCGCAGTGGCCCCCAGGGCACACAGCGCTACGGCGTCGATGGGGTCGCCCGCCCCGGTCGAGATGGCGAACACGGTGTCGCCGTCGAAGGGGGAGAACGCCGGGTCCACCGCGCGAGCCAGGCCCGCGGTCGCCATGTCGGCGAGGACGCGACACTGCGCGCGGCTCAGCGGCGCGTCGGTGCAGACCGCGACGAGCGTGGTGTTGCCGCGCCAGTCGCCATCGAGCTGCACGCCGCCTCCTTCCAACGGCCCGCCCGCCACCCACGCCCCCGTGTCGGGGTCTCGCACTCCGCCGAAGGCGTTGACCGCGGCGGCCGCAGCCACGATGTGCTCCCCGACGTGCTCGCCCCAGCAGCCGATGCCGCCGGACACGACGTGGCCGTGGGCCTTCCCGACCCGCGCCCCCGCCGCCGCGCCGACCGCCCCCTCGGCCAGCGGAGCCGAGGAGCAGGCCCGGGCGGCGGCCGCTCCCGCCGCAGCGTCGGGGCGCGCCGGGCTGGTCGACAGGTCGAAGAGCACCGCGCCCGCCACGATGGGCACGCGGCCCGCACCCGTGTCGAAGCCCTCTCCCTCTTCTTCGAGCACCGCCATCACGCCGTCGGCCGCCGCCAGGCCAAACGCGCTGCCCCCGGCCATGCAGATCGCGTGCACCCGCCCGGCCACGTGGGTCGGTTCGAGCGCGGCGAGCTCGCGGCTGCCCGGCGCATGCCCCGGCACCGCCACGCCGCCCGCGGCCCCAGCCGGGAAGCGAAGCACCGTCACGCCGGTCGTCCCGTCGGCGTGGGTCCAGTGGCCGGCGAGCACACCGGGGACGGAGGTCGGGGTCAGCGGCGGCACCGGACCAGACTACATCCTGCGACGGGTCACGCCGAAGCAGCGCGCGATCACCAGGCGCCTGTGCATCCCGACGGCGCCAACGGAAGGTCGGTGGCGCATGCCACCAGTACACACACACCGACACTCACGCGGAAGAAGTCCACCTCACTCTCCCAGTCCAACAGAGTCGTCGAACGAGCCGCCATCAACGCTGGCGAAGGTATAGGCGATCACCGCCCGGTCCGCCGTCGACGCAGAGATGTACACGGTCCGACCGGCATGCCCGCTCAGGTCGAAGGTCGCGGAGCTCGCGTCGGTGCCATCATCCTCCACCGACACCTCGGCGTAGTCGAGAAGGTCGCTCTGCGTCAGCGAGCCATCACAGACATCGGCCGCCGCGGACTCGACATCCATGTCGATGACGACGGCCTCGACCGACGCCACACCGGTGAGTCCGGTCCAGGACACGGTCACGGCGTCGCAGTCGCAGACGGTGGTCCTGGCCAGCGCATCCACACAGTCAGGGCCGTACGCCGCAGGCTGCTCGAGGGACCCGCCTCCTGACGGATCGCGTTCGGCCGTTGCGCCTTCATCGACGGCACAACCAGAGACAGCGGCCAGGCACATGAGGGCCGAGAGCAAGTGACCCGTACGATTCACCTCGTCCTCCCACGTCAGGCCACCTGCCGGCCCGACATGTGGAGTGTACCCCCCGCCTACATCTTCTCCCGCGTCTTGATGTGGGTCGCGGCATCCACCCAGCGGCGGCCCTCGGCGGTGATGGTGGCCTGGTAGCTGTCGTCGTCGAAGTCGATCAGCTCTTCGGCGAGGAACTCCTCCATCAGGTCGCTGAAGGCCTTGTGGGCGACGAAGTAGCGCCGCTCGCTGAAGTCGTGCATCGCGGCCATGTTGGCTTCACCGCCCTCCTTGATGAGGAACTGCAGGACGGCCTTCTTGGCCTTGAGCCGGGCCATGCGCTTCTTGTCGGGGTCGATCTTCTTGGGAGCCGCCCCGGCCGCAGCCGTGGACGCAGCCCCCTCCTTCGACCGGGGCGGGGCCGGGGCCGGCTTCGATGAAGGCGCCGGAGACGACGACGGCGCCGCGCTGGGGACCGGCGGCGCCACCCTGTCGGCGCCACCATCATCCCGGCCGAGCACCTGCTTGACGCGCTGCTTGAGGCGACTGCGAAGACCCATGGCTGCTCCACGTGAGGCACTCCTCTACCCTCGTGCAGCCGCGGCGCGATACCCCAGGCTGGTGAGCCCCGCGCCCGCTGCCGCCGACCGCCCCGAGCCGCCCGCTGGCGCTCGCAACGTCGTGCTCGTCGTCCTCGACAGCCTGCGCTTCGACTCGCTGCTGCGCGCCCGACCGACGGTCCTTCCCCGCCTTGGCCCGCTCCAGCAGCGCTACAGCTACGCCACCTGGACGGCGCCGGCCCACTACAACCTGCTCATGGGGCTGCTGCCCCACCCCTCCCCCCGCCACGTCTTCGCCAGCACCTGGTACAAGCAGGACTTCGAACGCTGGGGGGACCGGCTGGGCGTGCCGGGCATGGACTTCGCCGGGATGATCCCCCGCCTGTGGCTGCCCGACCACCTGCGAAACCACCTCGGCTACCACACGCGAGCGCTGGTCAGCATGCCGGTCATCAACCCGCACACCCCGCTGAACAGCGCGTTCGACAGCTACGACAGCACCGACCGCCACAACGACCTCGGCGCCATGGTCGACGCGCTGCACTTCGACCCCGACCGCCCCAGCTTCTGGCTGCTCAACACCGGCGAGACCCACTACCCCTACGCCACCCCCGACGAGCCCGAGTCCCAGTGGCCGCGGATCCACGGCGTCAACGGCGTGTTCCAGCGCCTCGCCGCCGGCCAGGCGCTCCACCAGGCCGAGGCCCCCCGCGCCTTCGACCAGCACCGCCTCGACATCCTCCACCAGCGCCAGGTCCGGGCCGCCGCCCACTGCGACACCGTGCTGGAACGCCTGCTCGATGTCGTGCCCGAGGGCACCTGGGTCATCGTCACCAGCGACCACGGCGAGCTGTTCGGCGAAGGCGGCTGGTTCGGCCATGGCCCCATCCACCACGCCAAGGTGCTGGAGGTGCCGCTGGTCGAGGGGCTGGCGCGCTGAGCGGGCGCTACCGGCTCAGCCGGCGTCCTGGTCGGTGATGGTCGCCATCACCTGGCCGTCCGCCACGCGCTTGCCGTCGACCTCGGCCACGCCGTGGAAGCGCCAGATCCCCCGCCGCTCGTACATCTTCTCGACCGTCATCAGCAGCCGGTCGCCCGGCCGCACCGGGTGGCGGAAGCGCATCTTGTCGAGCCCCAGCAGGTAGACGCCCTTGCCGGTCCGGTCTGAGAGGGCGGCGAAGGCGACGATGCAGGCCAGCTGAGCGAAGGCTTCGGGGATCAGCACGCCGGGCAGGATGGGCTGGCCCGGGAAGTGGCCCTGGAACTGGGGTTCGTTGGCGGTCACGCACTTGACGCCGACGCCGCGCTCTCCGGGCGTGACCTCGAGCACCCGGTCCACCATCAGGAAGGGGTAGCGGTGCGGGAGGAAGTCGAGGATGGCCTGGATGTCGTAGCCCCCGGCGGGGGTCGAGCCTTCGGCGGCCATGGGCGCCTCCTGGGATCGGGCGGCGGAGCGCACGGGCCGACGCTCCAGTTCCTGCAGACGAACGGTCAGATCGCGAAGCTGGCGGCGCAGCTCGGGCAGCTCTCCCTGGAGCGCAGCCGCCCGCAGCCACTTGCGGTGTTCGATCGCGGGTACGCCGGTGACGCGGGCACCGGCCGGCTGGCTGTCGTGGACGACGCTGGCGACGCCGACCTGGCTGCCCGGACCGATGTCGATGTGGCCGAGGACGGCGGCCTTGGCGGCGAGCACGCTGCGGGCGCCCAACGACGCGCTGCCGGCCACCCCGGAGTAGGCCACCATGAGGCTGTGGGCGCCGATGCGGGCGGCGTGGCCAACCTGGACGAGGTTGTCGAGCTTGGCGCCCTGTTCCACCACCGTGTCGCCCATGGCGGCGCGGTCGACGCAGGAGTTCGACCCCACCTCCACGTCGTCGCCGAGCACCGCGCGGCCGACCTGCGGGATCTTCACGTTGCCGGCGGCGGTCGGTGCGAAGCCGAAGCCCTCGCCGCCGACGACGGCCCCCGGGTTCAGCCACACCCGGTCGCCCACGACGCAGTCGTCGCAGACGACGCTGTGGGGCATCAGCACGCAGTCGCGACCGACCCGTGCCCCCCGCCCGACCACCGCGCCGGCCTGGACGTGGCTGCCCGGCCCCACGAGCGCACCGGGCCCCACCCAGGCGAAGGCTTCGACGCGCGCGCCGTCGACCACGGCGTCAGCGGCCACGAAGGCCTGCGGCGACACCTCGGCGACGAAGGCCGGACGTGGATGGAACAGCGCCAGCGCCCGGGCGAAGGCTTCGTAGGGGTCGGCCAGGCGGATCACCGTCCGGCCCTGGGCGTCGTCCCGCGGGCCCACCAGCACACAGCCGGCCCGGGTCGACGCCATCAGCCGGGCGTAGCGGCGGTTGCTCAGGAAGGAGAGGTGTTCCGGCCCCGCTTCGGCGAGGCCGCACACATCCACGAGCAGCCGCGTGCCGTCCCCCTCGACCCCTCCACCCAGTGCCTGGGCGAGGTCGGCGACGGAGAAGGGTCTGGCCCGATCAGCCGCCATGCCGTGCGTCGTAGCGCTTCACCAGTTCGGCGGTGATGTCGGTGGTCGCCGCGGCGTAGACCACGCCGCCCTCGGTCTTCTCGAGCACGAGGGTGTAGGCCTTCTCCTTGCCGATCTCCTCGCAGATCTCGCGCATCTTGGCAAGCAGGCCCTCCATCTCCTGGGAGTAGGCCATCTGCATCTGCTGCTGGCTGTCCATGTAGAGCTGCTGGTACTGGCTCTGCAGGGCCATGATCTGCTGTTCGCGCTGCTGGCGGGCGTCGTCGGGCAGCACCATCGCCTGCTTGCTGTACTCGTCCTGCATCTGCTGGAGCTGCTTCTCCATGTTCTCGATCGCCTTCTGCTTCTCGGCGAACATGCCCTCGAGCCGGCCCTTGGCGGCGATGCCGTCCTTGACCTGGTTGATGGCTTCCTGGAGATCGACGGTGGCGATCTTCAGCTCCGCGGCGTGGGCGTCGGTGCCGAGAGCGGGGACGATGGCCGGGGCGGCGGCGAGGGCTGCGACGGCGAGGGCGATGCGGGCGATGCGCATGGGGACTCCGTGATCCTGTAGGGGGCGGTGCCGGACCGACCCGCGGCGCCACTATCGCGCCAGAACCCGCCACCGCCAGGAAGCGATCCCGACGGGGCCGGCTGGGCGCTCAGAACATGCTGCCCATGCTGAAGTCGAAGACGGCGGCGCGTTCGTCTTCGCGGCGGTTGATGGGGAAGCCCCACTCGAAGCGCAGCGGGCCCATGGGGCTGAACCAGCGGATGCCGGCGCCGTAGGCCAGGCGCAGGTCGAGGGGGTTGATGTGGCCGTTGCCCCAGGGATCGCCGAAGGCGTTGCCGGCGTCGAAGAAGACGACCGTGCTGATCCCCGCCTGCGGGACGATGGGCATCTCCAGCTCGAGGTTGTTGATCCAGGTCTCGGTGCCGCCGACGATGAGCATGTCTTCGGCCGACTGCGGGTCTTCGGACCCGACGAAGGCCGACGAGCTGCTCGATCGGTAGCCGCTGGCCCGGACGCTGGGGCCGAGGGTGTACCAGTCGTAGCCGCGCACGGACGTGATACCGCCGGCGCGGTAGCGGTGGATGTAGGGGAGGATCGACCCGTCGCTGGTCCAGATCCGCCCGAGCGTGCCGTTGTACTTGAAGATGAGCCACTCGCCCTTGGGCGACACCGGCCGGTACAGCCGCAGGTTCATCTTGGACTCGACGAAGTTGAAGTCCCCGCCGAACAGGCTGACCACGTCCTGGTCGCTGACCCGGAAGCCGCCGGACAGCGCCGTCGTCGCCGACAGGTAGAGCCCGCGGGTCGCGTTGACGCGGTTGTTGCGCTTGTCGACCACCAGGGACAGCCCCGTCGTGCTGGTCGTGCCGTTGCGGTACAGTTCGCCGCCGAACAGCTTGGCCTTGTAGGCGTCGATGCTGGTCAGGCCGGTGTCTTCGAAGGTGTAGTCCAGCTCCAGGCGGATGTCGTCGCGCCGGTCCATGTAGCGGCCCACGGCGAAGGAGAAGCCGCGCTGGTACTCGTCTTCGACGTACTGCCGCGAGATGGCGAAGCCGTTGACCCGCAGCGTCCACCGGCTGTCCAGGAAGTAGGGGTCGAAGAGCTGGACGTTGCCCTGCTGCCGGCTGCCCGACAGGTTGACCGCGGCGCTCATGACGTAGCCGCGACCGAGGAAGTTGTTCTTGGAGACGTTCATCGTGAAGATGAAGTTCTCCAGGTTGCTGAAGCCCGCACCCACGCTGAAGGAGCCCGTCGGCTGTTCGCTGACCTCGACCTTCATGTCCAGCTCGTCGGCCTTGGCCCCCCGCGGCGTGCTGATCTTGACGTCTTCGAAGAAGCCGAGGCGTTCGAGCCGCTGGCGCGCTTCCTTGAGCGCCGTGCCCGAGTAGTAGTCGCCCTCGTTGATCGGGATCTCGCGGCGGACGACCTTGTCGAAGGTCGGGTCGTTGCCGGTGATGTCGATGCGGCCGATCCGGACCTTGTCGCCCTTGCTGATGTTGAAGGTGATGTCGACGACCTTGGCTTCCGGGTCGTCGTCGTTGAGTGGGACGACGTTGGCGAAGGCGTAGCCCTGGTCGCCGTAGAGGTCCGTGATCTCCTGGCGCACCTGGTTGAAGACCGACAGCTTGAACCAGTCGCCCGTGTCCATGCCCGGCGTGCGCTCGTTGAATTCGAAGGGGCGCGTGTCCGCGCTGTCGTCCCAGGTGTCGGGCACCGGCGCGTCGCCGGCGCGCTTCCGGGCGCGCTCCCAGCGTTCTCGAACGGTGCTGGCCACGTCCCCGTCGATGATCTGCTGGACCGCGCCGTGAGTCAGCCCCTCTTCGGGGACGAAGTCCCCGTCGATCTTGATCTTGCCGAGGCGGAAGCGCGGCCCCTCCTCGACATCGAAGCTGACGTAGATGGACCGCTTGTCGGGGGAGAGCCAGGCCTGCGGCTTGCTCACCTTGACGTTGACGTAGCCCTCCTCCAGGTACACGGACCGGATGATCTGCACGTCGTTGTCGAGGTTCTCCTCGATGAAGGTGCCCGAGTTCGTCAGCCAGGGCGCGATGCCGCCGGCCTTCGTCGTCAGGTAGCGCTTGATCTTGCCGTCGGCGAGGTTGTCGTTGCCGTTGATGTCGATGCGCTGGACGACGACCTTCTTGTTCTCGGTGATGTCGAAGCTCAGCTCGACCAGGTCCCCACCCAGGTCGCGGATCACCGGCTCGATCTCGACGAGGTAGTACCCCTTCTCCAGGTACTTGTCCCGGATCCGCCGGATGTTGCGCTTGACCTCGGCCTGGTTCAGCACGCTGAAGGGCTTGATGTCGATGACTTCGTTGATGGCGTCGTCGTCGAGCTTCTTGTTGCCCTTGAGCCGCACCTCCCTCACCGCGGGCTTCTCGTCGATGTCGAAGGTCAGGATGACGCCGGGGCCGTCGGGGTTGGGGGCGAGGTCGACGACGACATCGTCGACGAAGCCCGTGGCCCACACGCTCTTGACGTCGCGCCGGACCTTCCAGGCGGTCACCTCGTCGCCGGGGCGGAGCCCGACCGCGGCGAGGATGGCGGCCTCTTCGAGGCGGCGCAGGCCAGAGACGCGGACCTCCGAGACCTGGCCCATGGGCTGCATCAGCCCACCCTGCTCGGCCGGATCGGCGGGCTCTGCAGGGGTGGTGACGTCGTCCGCCGAGAGCACAGGGAGCGCGGCCGGCGCAGCCGTGTCGGGCGGCGCTTCGGGCAGGGCTCCGGCGGGCGCGTCGTCGGCGGGCGGCGCTTCGGGCAGGGCTCCGGCGGGCGCGTCGTCGGCGTCCTGGGCACGGACCGGCCCGGCCAGGGAGAGCAGCAGCAGGATCAGCGGCGACATCACGGCGCGGCCTCTTCGAAGCGGCCTTCGGTGAGGCGCAGGGTGCGGGGAAAGCGAGCGGCCAGTTCGGCGCTGTGGGTGACCACAACCATGGTGGCGCCGGCTTCCTGGTTCAGCTCGAGCAGCATGGCGAACACGTCGCCGGCGGTGCGGGGGTCCAGGTTTCCCGTCGGTTCGTCCGCCAGCAGCAGCCCGGGCTTGCGGACCAGCGCCCGGGCGATGGCGACGCGTTGCTGCTCTCCGCCCGACAGCTCGCCAGGGCGGTGGTGCAGCCGGCCGCCGAGCTGCACCCGCTCCAGCAGGGCGCGGGCGCGCGCTTCGGCCACAGCGGTGGGCTCGCCACCGATGAGGGCGGGGATCATCACGTTGTGCAGGGCGTCCTGGTCGGGCAGCAGGTGATGGAACTGGAAGATGAAGCCGATCCGCTCGTTGCGGAGGGCGTCCAGGGCGGCGCCTGCGTGCTGGAAGACGTCCTGGCCGTCGAACCATATCCGGCCGTCCGTGGGCCGGTCCAAGGTCCCGAGCACATGAAGGAAGGTCGACTTGCCCGACCCCGACCGCCCGACCACCGCCACCATCTCGCCGGCGGCCAGGTCAAGGTCCACGCCCTGGAGCACGTCCAGCGTCTGCCCACCCTTGGTGAAGCGCTTGACCAGCCCCTCGAT
The DNA here is from genome assembly GCA_964599085.1 of uncultured Enterobacterales bacterium. Classification (GTDB taxonomy): domain Bacteria; phylum Myxococcota_A; class UBA796; order UBA796; family UBA2385; genus J125. The sequence continues at coordinate 130,497 of CAZRFD010000003.1, forward strand.
CCGCACCTGCACGCCGCCGGGCCCGGCGGACTCCGGGCCGGCTGCGGCGTCGCTGTGGGGCGTGGAAGCGGTCATTCGTAGCGAAGGCCCTCGACGGGGTCGATGCTGGCCGCCACGCTCGCCGGGTACAGCGTCGCGAGGAAGCAGATCAGCACGGCGGCTATCGCGACGGTGACCACGTTGTCGGCGACGACGACGACCGGCAGCGTGTCCAGGTAGTACACGTCGGTGTCCAGCGGGAATTCGATGGCCTTGAGCACCTGGCAGCCGATGAGCCCCAGGGTCGTGCCGACCGTCGTCCCCACCAGCCCGATGATCAGCCCCTGCAGCATGAAGATCGTCCGCACGTCCCGCTTGCTCGCCCCCATGGCCCGAAGGATCGAGATCTCCCGCGCCCGCGTCACCACGATCAGGATGAGGGTGCCGACGATGTTGAGGCTGGCGACCGCGACGATGAGGCTCAGGATCAGCCCCATGACGATCTTCTCGAGCTTGAGCGCGCTGAACAGGTTGCGGTTGAGGTTCTTCCAGTGGCGGACGTAGAAGGGGTAGGGCAGCGCCTCGCTCACCCGGTCCGAGATCGGCCCCACGCCGTCGATGTCATCGACCCGCGCTTCGAGACCCGTCACCGTGTCGCCCATCTCCAGGAAGCCCTGCGCGTCGGGGATCGTGACGTAGGTCCACTTCGTGTCGTACTCGTACATGCCCGAGTAGAAGACGCCGGCGACCCGGAAGGGCTGGACGCGCGGCACGGGCATGCCCATGGGCCCCGTGCCCCCGCCGATGGGGTTGATGAGGTGCACCGGATCGCCCACCGTCACGGCGAGGTGCTCGGCCAGCTCCTTGCCCAGGATGATGCCCGGGTAGTCAGCGGTGTCGTCGGTGTCCTGGGCCTGCGCCGGGGGAGGATGGGCGAGGCTGTGGATCACCGCTTCGCGCGCGGCGCGGTTCTTCAGCTCGCCGTCGGGCCCCCGCTCCAGGTCGGCGACGACGTCGGTGACGTCGCCGGAGTGATCCGGGTCGATGCCCTTGAGCACCGCCCCGCTCGCCGCCCAGCGGCTGCGGATCATCACCTCGAAGTAGACGAAGGGCGCAGCGGCCACGATGCCCGGCACCTGCTCCAGTGTCTCGGCGGCCGCTTCGTAGTCCTCGATCTCTCCGGCCTGGTGCAGCACGACGAGGTGCGCGTTGCTGCCGAGGATCTTGTCGCGCAGGTCGATCTCGAAGCCCTCCATCACCGCCAGGACCATGATGAGGGCAGTGACCCCCACGGTGACTCCCATGATGGAGACGCCGGTGATGACGCTGATCCCCGCATCCTTGCGCCGCGCGCGCAGGTGGGAGAGCGCGATGAGGAGGGGAAAGCGCATCAGCCTTCGGGGCGCAACGTCGGGAACAGGATGACGTCGCGGATGCTCTGGCGGTTCGTGAGCAGCATCACGAGGCGATCGATGCCGATGCCCTCTCCTGCAGTGGGCGGGAGGCCGTAGGTCAGAGCGTCGATGTAGTCGGAGTCGAAGTACATCGCTTCATCGTCGCCGCTCTCGCGGGCGGTGGCCTGGGCCGCAAAGCGCCCGGCCTGGTCGACCGGGTCGTTGAGCTCGTTGAAGCCGTTGGCGATCTCGTTGCCGGCGATGATCAGCTCGAAGCGGTCCGTGTACCGGGGATCGGCGTCACGACGGCGCGACAGGGGAGAGATCTCGGCGGGGAAGCCGGTGACGAAGGTCGGCTGGATCAGGCCGTCTTCGACGTAGGCATCGAAGAACCACTCGAACCACTTTCCCATGGTGCTGGGGAGGTCTTCGTCGGCGTCGCCGGGGTGGTCGGCCAGCCAGCGGCCCCGGAGTGCCGCAGGGTCTTCCACCTGCTCGGTGGACAACCCGGTGGCTTCACAGATCAGCTCGGCCATGCTCGCCCGGCGGAAGGGGGCCGAGAGGTCGAGCTGGTGGTCGCCATAGGGCACGGTGGTGCCACCGCAGACCTGCAACGCGAGGCCGCTGAAGAGCTGCTCGGTCATGTCCATCAGGTCGTGCCAGGTGGCATAGGCCTGGTAGAACTCGAGCATCGTGAACTCGGGGTTGTGCTTGGTGCTCACCCCCTCGTTGCGGAAGTTGCGGTTGATCTCGAAGACCCGCTCGAAGCCGCCGACGACGAGCCGCTTGAGGTACAGCTCCGGGGCGATGCGCAGGTAGAGGTCGATGTCCAGGGCGTTGTGGTGGGTCACGAAGGGACGCGCCGCCGCACCGCCGGGGATGACCTGCATCATCGGGGTCTCGACCTCGACGTAGTCGCGGTCTTCGAAGAACCGCCGGATCAGCCGCACGATCTCCGAGCGCCGGCGGAAGACCTCGCGGCTGTCGTCGTTCATGAACAGGTCGACGTAGCGGCGGCGGGTCCGGAACTCGCGATCCTCGACGCCCTTGTGCTTGTCGGGCATGGCCGCGACGCACTTGGCGGCGAGCTGCAGGGTCTGCGCGTGGACCGAGGCTTCGCCGGTCCGCGTGCGCATCAACCGGCCCGACACGTGGACGTGGTCACCGAGATCGAGCTTCTTCCACACCTGGAAGGCGTCGGCACCGATGTCGTTCTTGCGCACGAAGACCTGGATGGTGCCGCTGCGGTCTTCGAGCCGGGCGAAGCCGGCCTTGCCCATCTCGCGCTTGAGCAGCAGGCGTCCGGCGATGGTGACGAGGGTGTCGTCTTCGGCCAGGTCTTCCTGGGGCCGGTCCCCGATCAGCTCGAGGACCTGGGCCGCCGTGTGGTCGACGTGCAGGCCGTGCGGGTAGGGCGCGATCCCCAGCGCGCGGAGCTGGTCGAGCTTTTCGATGCGGCGGTCGTCGAAGTCGTACATGGCGGGCTTCACGGGGCAGGTGCGACGGGCCGCAGTAACCGGGCCATGCCGAGCGAGCGATGCAAGGAGCGTGCAGCGCCTCGGAAGGCGAATCGAGGCGCGCCCCCCCCGCTCAGGATTGGTCGAGCACGCCGTCGGCGCGCTGCGCCAGCCAGGCTTCCATGAAGCGCGTCAGATCGCCGTTGAGCACGCGGTCGGTGTCACCGGCTTCCACCCCGGTCCGCAGGTCCTTGACCAGCCGGTAGGGCTGCATCACGTAGCTGCGGATCTGGCTGCCCCACTCGATGGCCTTCTTCGTGGCATTGGCGGCGTCGATCTCTTCCTGCCGCTTGTCCAGCTCGTGCTGGTAGAGCTTTGCCTTCATCATCTTCATCGCCTTGGCCTTGTTCTTGTGCTGGCTGCGTTCAGCCTGGCAGGCGACGACGATGCCGGTCGGCAGGTGGGTGAGCCGCACCGCCGAGTCGGTCGTGTTGACGTGCTGGCCACCGGCCCCGCTGGACCGGTAGGTGTCGATGCGCAGGTCGCTCTCCTTGACCTCGACCTCGATGCTGTCGTCGATGTCGGGGTAGGCGCCCACGCTGGCGAAGGCGGTGTGCCGCCGCGCGTTGCTGTCGAAGGGCGAGATGCGCACCAGCCGGTGCACGCCGATCTCGGCCTTGAGGTAGCCGTAGGCGTAGGGGCCGCGGATGGCCATGGTGCAGGACTTGATGCCCGCTTCGTCGTGGAGCTGCTCGTCCTCGATCTCGACCTTGTAGCCCTGGCGGTTGGCCCACTGGATGTACATGCGCTTGAGCATCTCGGCCCAGTCGCTGGCGTCGGTGCCGCCCGCCCCCGAGTTGATCTCGATGATGGCGTCGTTTTCATCGCCTGGCTCGCCGAGCATCCGGCGGATCTCGGCGCTTCGCACCTGATCCTCGAGCGCAGCGAACGCTGCCTCGCCCTCCTTTACGACGTCGGCGTCGCCCTCTTCCTCGCCCATCTCGACGAGTGTCTCGGCGTCATCGAAGGCTTCCTGGAGCTTGTCGAACATCTCCAGCCAGCGTTCGTAGCCGGCCTTCTCCTTCAACGTGGCGGTGGCCCGCTCCTGGTCGTTCCAGAAGGAGGGGTCGGACGCCCGGGTGTCCAGCTCGGCGACCTTCCGCCTCAGCTCATCGAGGTCAAAGATGCCCCCGAATCGCGTCGATGCGCGACTGAAGGTCCTTCTTGAGGTCGGTGATGTCGATGGCCATGCTGGTCTCTCCGGGGGGAGGCGCGGAGGTAACCGGGGCGCGCGCAGGCGGCGAAGCGCTCCAACGCAGAACGGGCCGACCCGAGGGTCGACCCGCTCACAGCGGCAAGCTCTCTCGCCGACTCAGGCCGGCGAGACCTGCATCACCTTCGTCACTCGCTGTCGTCGTCGGAGTCGTCGTCCGAGTCGCTGTCGTCGTCGGAGTCGCTGTCCGAGTCGTCGTCGTCGCAGACGCTGGGATCGGCCAGCATGTAGAAGGGGGCACCCTCGTCGGCCCAGCCGAGGGAGATCAGGTAGTCGGCCTCGGCGCCGTTCATGGTGTAGAGGTGGTCGCCGTTGTTGGGGTTGTAGACGCGGAAGACGGCGTCGAGGTCATCGCCAGCGGCGCCGAAGGCGTACCACCCGGTGCCCTCGAGGGTGTAGGCGCCGGTGGTGGCCGCGGCCACCTCGACGGAGCTGATGGTGTAGAGGTGGTCCACACCATCGTACAGGCGGTACACGGCGGTGAGACCGCCACCGTCGCTGTCGCTGTCGCTGTCGTCGCCACCAGCGGTCGCCCAGCCGTAGCCCATCACGCCCTCGTCGTTCCAGCCGGCGGCGACGACGGCGTCGCGCTCGGCGTCGCTGGTCGTGTAGAAGTGGTCGCCATTGTTCGGGTTGTAGACGCGGTAGACCGGGGTCGAGGCAGTGTCGCAGGCGTCGCTGGCGAAGGCGGGGGTCGCAGCCGAGGCGGCCGCGACGAACAGGGTGGCGGACAGGATGGACTTGCTCATCGGGTGCTCCAGAGGTGTCGGAGGAGGTTGTTCCCCAGTGAACCGCCCGGGGAGTGCTTGCCGCCCCGCCGTTGTAGCAAAGAACATCGGTCAATCCACCGATATCAAAGTAATCAGGCCACCTTGACGCATACGGAAACACATCTGTCGCATCTGGGCACACGGAGGTTTCACGGGGGCTTCTGGAAGCGGCCGGGTTGTGCGCAGACCGCGCGCGCCCTACCGCCCCACCAGCCCCCGGCCGCCGCCCAGCAGCGTGAGCACGCGGTCTTCCTCGGCCCGCATCACCGCCGCGTCCTCCGACCCCGTCTCGTGGTCGTAGCCGAGCAGGTGCAGCAGCCCGTGGACGACCAGCACCTGCAGCTCGGCCCGCAGGTCGTGGCCCAGCTCGTCAGCCTGTCGGGCCGCGGTGTCGACGCTGATGACGAGGTCGCCGAGCTGTCGGGGCATGCCCGGGGGCAACGCCAGGGCTTCGCCCTCTTCCTGGGGGAAGGAGAGCACGTCGGTCGGCCCCTCCTTGCCCCGCCACTGCTGGTTGAGCGGCGCCATGGTGGCGTCGTCGCAGAGGACGATGGACAGCTCGGCGGGGTCGTCGAGGAGCACGGCCATGGCCGCGTGCGCGTCGGCCTCCACCCCGTCGAGTACCGCAGCGGCGATGGCTTCGCCGCCGCCCGTCGAGATGTCGACGACGTGCTCGGCCCGCGTCACCTGTGGGCTCCGCCGGAGGGCAGGACTCCGGTCGAGGGCAGCTCTGCACTCGGGTCTTCGGGCAACCCGTTGCCCGTCGGGCCCACGGTCGGGTCGTCGCTGGCGTCTTCGTCCGTCGCCTGTTCGGCGGGGTGTTCACGCAGGGGGTTGTCGATGTCCAGCGTGATGATGGGCCCGGTGTCCACCGCCGGCCGCGGCGGCGGCGTCGCCGGCATGCCGGGGTACTCGATGCGGTGGTGGTAGATGCCGAGCAGGGTCTCGGTGAAGCTGTCGACGATCTTGTAGAGCTCCTGCACCGTCAGCGGGCAGCTCTCGAGCTGCCCATCGGTGACGGCGTCGTTCACCAGCTTCTGCACCATTGCCCGGATGTTGCCGACGGTCGGTTCGCGCAGCGTCCGACAGGCCGCCTCGCAGCGGTCGGCCAGCAGCATGATCCCGGCTTCCTTGGTGTCCGGGATGGGTCCCGGGTAGCGGAAGTCGGCGATGTCGACATCTTCGCCCTCGGCGGCCTGGTCGAGCGCCTTGACGTAGAAGTACTTCATCACGCTGGTGCCGTGGTGCATGGCCACACCGTCGACCACGGGTTCGGGCAGCTTGTACTGGCGGGCCAACGCCTGACCGTCGACCACGTGGGCGAGGATGGCGCGTGCCGACTGGCGCGGTGCCAGTCGATCGTGGGGATTGGGTCCGCCCCGCTGGTTCTCGATGAAGAACTGCGGCTGCAGGGCCTTGCCGATGTCGTGGAAGTAGCAGCTCACGCGCGACAGCAGCGCGTTGGCCCCGATGGCTTCGGCGGCCTGTTCGCACAGCGAGCCCATGATGACGCTGTGGTGGTAGGTACCGGGCGCGCGCAGCATGAGCTGGCGGAGCAGCGGGTGGTTGAGGTTGGCGAGCTCGATGAGCTTGTAGTCGGTCAGGAAGCCGAACAGCTCGAAGATCGGCACGAGCACCAGCACGATGGCGCCCGACAGCAGCCCGCCACAGAAGGCGAAGAGGACATCCCAGAGCGGCAGGCCGCCACCCGCGAGGGCGGCCGCGGACGCCCCGAGGTGGACCTGGACGAGGTTGATGAGCAGGGCTGCGCCAGCGTTGACCAGGCCGGTCAGCAGACCGGCTCGCAGGATGCCGACCCGATCCGTGCTCTGCACCGACGCCGCCGCCGCGACCAGGGCGCTCACCGAGAAGTACACGGCGAACAGCACCTGCTGGTCCATCATCATGCCGGCAGCCGCCGCCAGCGGCAGGACGAAGAGCAGGGCCGTTTCGCTGTTGCAGAGGATGCGGATGACCATGGCGCCGGCGGCGATGGGCGCCATGTAGGCGATGCTGCTGGCCGCCATGTCCATGCCGATGGCCGCCGACAGCGGGTCTCCCAGCTCGTGGAGGACGCGGGAGATCACGAGGAGCACGAGGCCGACCACGGCCATCGCTTCGATGTCGCGATCCGTGGGCCGGAAGCGCTGCACCTGGGCCGTGCCGTAGACGTAGAACACGCCGTACACGAGGGAGGTGAGCGCCACAAGGGCCAGGACGACGCCGAGCATCCCCGGACCGGCGCGGGTCTGCTGCAGCCCGCGGATCATGTCGACCTGGCGACGGGTGAGGACCTCTCCCTTGCGGACGAGGCTCTTGCCGCGCTGGACGAAGACTTCTTCTGCGCCCACGGAGTCCCGGGCCGCGCGCCGGCGTCCTTCGGTGATGAGCTGGTTGTAGGAGAAGTTCGGACGCACCGCCGCCCGGGCGATGGCCACCGGCACCCGCGCGAGGTCGACATCGTCCTGGTCGCCGTTGTCGAGGGCATACAGCGTGACGGCCTGGCGGGCTTCTTCAGGGTTGCGGACGCGATCGAGATCTTCGAGCGTGGTCTCGTCCTGCCGATCGTGGAGCAGGCGCACCACGCGGATGGGCCCGCCCTGCGCCGGCAGCAAGCTCCTGTCAGCGATGATGTAGCGCTGGTGGGCGACGCCGACATAGCGGGCGGCCAGATCTTCGGCGGCCGCGGCCCACCGGATCTCGATCAGGCGCTCGACGTCTTCCGGGGCCAGCGACAGCTCCAGCGCCTTGAGGAAGTCGGCGGCGACGGAGGCGAGGACTTCGTCCGAGACGTCTTCTTGCCCTGCGGCGCGGGCATCCATCAGCTCCTGGGCATAGCGTCGGCGAGCGAGCTCGAACGCGCTGTGGATGCGGGCCTGCAGCCGCGAGGCCAGGGTGGCGTCGAAGTCGTAGACCGGGGGCACCGCGGCTTCGGCCGCACGCTGCGCCTGGAGCGTGCTCTCCCAGTCGGTGTACTTGAAGTCGGCGGTGGCGCGGATGTCGTGGTCGGCGATCTCGCCCACCTGGAAGTCACGCACCGGGACCCGGACGTAATCGACGATCAGCACCGCCGTGCCGATCGCCATCACCAGCAGCGCAACGAGCCGCCGAGCCGCGCTGGTGGCCAGCAGGGCACGCAGCCGTTCCAGGCGCGACGCCACGCTACTCCTCCCCCTCCGACGGGACGCCGTGGTGAGGGGCCGCCCGGTCGTAGGCCCGCACGATGGCGCTCACCAGGGGGTGACGCACGACGTCGACGTCGGTGAAGCGGCAGACAGCGATGCCCTCGACACGCTGGAGCACGCGCACAGCGTGTTCAAGCCCGGAGCGCCGCGTCCCCTCGAGGTCGACCTGGCTGGGATCCCCGGTCACGACGACCTGGGAGTTCAGCCCGGTCCGCGTCAGCAGCATCTTCATCTGTTCCGGCGTGGTGTTCTGGGCTTCGTCGAGGATCACGAAGGCTTCGGACAGCGTCCGCCCCCGCATGAAGGCCAGCGGCGCGACCTCGATCACGTCCTTGGACATCAGCCGCTGGGCTCGGTCGAAGCCGACGAGGTCGTTGAGGGCGTCGAAGAGCGGACGCAGGTAGGGGTTGACCTTCTCGGTCATGTCGCCGGGCAGGAAGCCCAGTCGTTCCCCCGCTTCGACCGCCGGGCGACACAGGATGATCCGACGGACCCGCTGCGCGAACAGCGCCGACAGCCCCATGGCCATGGCGAGGTAGGTCTTTCCCGTCCCCGCCGGGCCGACACCGAAGACCAGGTCGTGGTCACGGATCGCCTGGATGTAGGCCCGCTGCCGCACCGAGCGGGGGTGGACCTGCCGGCGACCGACGCCGATGGTGACCACGTCACGGTACAGGTCGAGGAGGCGCACGCTGGGGTCTTCCCGCAGCATGCGGCAGGCCTGATCGATGTCGGCACCGGACAGCGGGAAGCCCGCCTGGGCCACGGCCACGAGCTGTTCGATGGCGTCTGCGGCGCGGTCGACGAGGTCCGCCGGGCCCACCACGGTGAGCTTCTGGCCGCGGTGGTGGAGCTGGACGCCCATCCCGCGGCTGAAGATCTTGAGGTTCTGCCCGACCTCTCCCGTCAGCTCTCGCAGGGCGCCGCCGTCGAGCACGTCGAGGCCCATGCGGAGGGTGCCGTGGTCGTCACCGGTCTCGACAGGGGCTTCGCGGACGACGGCGTGGGACCGCGGCTCGGTCGAGGGTACGGACTCGATGGGGCACCTCTGGTCGGAGGGAAGGCCCGTCAGGGCCAGCGGAGATCGCTATCCACGACCCGCCGCTCAGGCCACGGTCGAGCAGCTTCCACCGGGTCGTCACGCAGCTTCGGCACCGCGACCTCCTGGCAGCACGATAGCAGCCGCGCGGCGGTCCATCGGCTAGGAATGCGCCCGCCCCTGCATCCCGCAGCGGCGTGTCCCCTCCCCCTGGAACCCTGCCGACGAGAGCCGGCTTCAGAACCCGGGCATCGCCTCCCCCTCTCCCCCCCCTGCAAGCGCGGAGCACGCAATGGTCATCGGCATCCCCAAGGAGATCAAGCCCCAGGAGAACCGTGTGGGCTGCATCCCCAGCAACGTGCGACAGCTCGTCGAGCACGGCCACACCGTGCTGGTCGAACAGAACGCCGGCACCGGCTCCGGGCTGACCGACGAAGAGTACGTCGACGCCGGCGCGACCATGGTGGCCACCGCCGACGAGGTCTGGGGACAGGCCGACCTCATCTGGAAGGTGAAGGAACCGATCTCCGCCGAATACGGCAAGATCCGCGAGGGTCAGATCCTCTACACCTACCTGCACCTCGCGCCGGATCTGCCCCAGACGCAGGCCCTGCTGGCCAGCGGCTGCATCGCCTTCGCCTACGAGACAGTGGACGTCAACGGCCGCCTGCCGCTGCTCCAGCCCATGAGCGAGGTCGCGGGCCGGCTGTCCGTCCAGGCTGGCGCCCATTGCCTGGAGAAGTACCAGGGCGGTCGCGGCGTCCTGCTCGGCGGCGTGCCCGGTGTCCCCTCGGGTGAGGTGGTGGTGATCGGCGGCGGCATCGTCGGCAAGAACGCGGTGGCCATGGCCGTCGGCCTCGGCGCCGATGTCACCATCCTCGACATCAACCTCGACGTGCTGCGCTGGTACGACGACAGCTACCGCGGCCGGGTCAACACCCTGTTCTCCTCGCAGCACAACGTGGAAGAGAGCCTGCGGAAGGCCGATCTGCTCGTCGGCGCCGTCCTCGTCCCCGGCGCAAAGGCGCCGCACCTCGTCCGCCGGGAACACCTCTCCCTGATGAAGCAGGGCGCCGCCATCGTCGACGTCGCGGTCGACCAGGGCGGCTGTGTCGAGACGACCCACGCCACGACCCACGCCGACCCGACCTACGTCGTTGACGGGGTGGTGCACTACGGCGTCGCCAACATGCCGGGGGCCGTGGCGCGCACCAGCACCTTCGCGCTGAACAACGCGACGCTGCGCTACGGCCTGGCCCTGGCGGACAAGGGCTGGGAGAAGGCCATCGCCGACGACCGCAGCCTCAAGCTCGGGCTGAACGTCTGCAAGGGTCAGGTCACCTACAAGGCCGTCGCCGACGCCCACGGCCTCCCCTACACTGCGCTGTAGGCCGCCCGGCCGGCTTGGGATCCCGGGTTCGTGATCCACATCGGGGGAGGCGTCCACTCCCCCGACTGAGATGCTCCCGGTACCCACCGAACCCCTGACCCCCGAAGTCGTCGCGCAGGCCACGCGCGGTGATCGCATGGCTCTGCGCCAGGTCCTCGCACACCTGATGACCTGGCTGCCGGCTTCCGCGCGGCGGCTCTACGGCAACAACCTCGACGCCGAAGAGCTCTGCCAGGACACATTCATCGTCGTCGTCCGCCGGATCGACAGCCTGGCCGAGCCTGCGCGGCTGGACGGCTGGGTCATGGGGATCCTCCGCCGCGTGGCCGCCGACCACCTCAAGAAGCGCCGGCGCCGGCCACGGATCCCGGTGGAAGACGTCGAGCTGGTCGACGCCCTGGCCCCTGACCTGCCCATGCCGCGATCCGAGCGCCGCAGCCCGGAAGCCGACGCCTGGCGCCGCCAGGCGGTGGAAGTCGGCGAGCGCATCCTCGCAGACCTCGACCCCGACGCACGGGAAGCCTACGTGCTCCACCTGGAGGGGTGGTCGCAGACCGAGATCGCGGGCCTGACGGACGTGCCGCGGGGCACCGTGGCCAGCCGCATCCGTCGCGCCAAGCGCCACGTCCACGAAGCCGCCGTTCGCTTCGGCTACCGACGCTCCGACAGCAGCGGGGACTCCGGGCGGGGTGAGCCATGACGCGCGATCGCGACAAGCTGCACGTCCTGCCGCTCCCCGGCGAGCTGTCGCGGGAACGGGCCAGCGAAGAACGCCTCGACGGTGCCCCCCGCGCCATCCAGGACTGGTTCGACGCCCAGGCCGACGCTCCGGGACAGGATTCCCGGCTGCGCAGCTACGCCGGCGCGCTGGCGCCCGGCGAACCCTCGGAAGAGGGTCCGGCCGACGCGATCGATCCCGCCGTCGGGGCGTGGCTCGCGGCCACCGCGCTCGCGCCCGACCAGGACGCGCGCCTGTGGGCCTTCGTCGACCAGCTCGTGCCCGCAGATGGCGCTCGCGTCGGCGAAGGCGCACCGCCGTCCAGCCTCGCGCCTGCGCCAGCCGACCCGCTGGTGTCGGCCAACGGGCTGCCGCGCTGGGTGCGTCCCGCGGTCGCCGCCGCGCTGCTGCTCGCTGCCGCCAGCTTCGGCACCAGCCTGATGACCAGCGACCAGCCCGGAGGCTCCCCAGGATCGGTGCCGGCACAGTCTGCGTCGACGCAGGCCGTGGCTCAGGCCGCCCCCGCGTCGGTAGCTCATGGCTCCGGATCGCTTCCCTCCTCCGCGGCCCCAGCGGGCGGCGATCCGGAGCCCTCGGCGCCGTCGGCGACCGTTGACCACGCGATCGCCGCCGTGGCGGTCGACAGCGTGGCGGTCGACAGCGTGGCGGTCGACAGCGTGGCGGCCGACAGCGCGCAGCCGCCAGGCCAGCCGCAGCCTTCGATCGCGCAACCGCTCGTGGCAGCGCCTGCGGCCTCTCCGCCGGAAGCGACGCCGGCATTGGATGCGCCCGCACCTGACACCGTCGTCATCGTACAGGCCGAAGCTGAACCGGAACAGCCCCCCACGATCCTCGCCGACGCCGGCTCCCCGCCGCTGCGCCGCACGGGGGACATCGCCGCCCACACGGGGGCGTGGCGCGAAGAGGTCGTCCCTGGCCTCGACCTTCGGCTCGACGAGGGCTTCGCACACCTCCAGGGCACGGAAGCCTCTCCAGAGCTGCTGCTCGCCGACGACGCCTCCATCCGCGTCGACATCGATCGGAGCGCTGTCCGCGACGACTTCCAGCAGTTCACCGTGCGCACGCGCTCCGGCACGGTCACCGTGCTGGGGACCCGCTACCTCGTGCAGACCACGGCCGGCCGCACCCACGTCGAGACCCGCCGGGGCCTTGTGAAGGTCTCCTGCGCGGACGGTCGCGACAAGCTCGTCGCCGCGGGACAGGCCGCCGACTGCGATCCCGTCCCCGACACCCGCATCCTCACCCACATGCAGGCCATGGACCGCGCGCCCGACGAGGGCCCGCCGCTGCTGTCCACCGCCGACCGCTACGACGTGCTGGTGCGCCTGCTGTCCGGTTCTACCCCCGAGAGCTTCATCGCCACCGCCGACGTCATGCTGGACCGGGCCATCGCCGACGACGACTACCGCAAGGCGATCGAGCTGTCTCGCATCGACGCCATGTGCGCCCTGGCCTGGGATGAACCCGCCCGCGACGCTGCCCGCGCCTGGCTGCGCGACCCGGCCCCGGTCGCCCTCGAGCACGTCCGGGCCATCGTCGACACCGGCTGCGACTGATCCGAACAGCGCCCCGCAGTCGGCGCTGTCAGCCCGACTTGTACTTGGCCTTGAACAGGCGGACCGCGGCCTGGTTGATCGAGCTGGGGATGTTCCGGTTGCGCCCCAGCGCCTGCAGATCGCGCTTGTTCAGGGACCGGATGAAGCCCATCGACACCGACACTGGGGTCTTGGGGTTGTTGACCAGGGCGACCTGGAAGGGGTACTTCCGCACCCACTCCCGGTTGCCGGCGATCTCGCGGATCACGTCATCAGGGAGGTTGCGGTTGCTCGCCGCGTTGAGCGCCTCGCCGTCGGTCATGCGCCCCGACTTGACGACGGCGGCGGCGACCAGCTTGTTGCTGTCCCGGATGAGGATGCCGCGCGCTTCCTGGTTGCCCAGGTAGGCCAGCTTGATCTTCTGCCCCGGGCTCATCTCGCGGATGATCTTCTCCATGGACCGGATCTCTTCGACGGATGCCTTCTCGTTGCGGTCCTCGGTCAGGACGAAGGAGAGCTCGTCGCTCTCCTCGGCGAAGGAGAACTCGAAGCCCCCGAGATCGACGGCCACGTCGTCGACGTCGAACATGTCCAGCTTGCTGTCCTGGGCAGCGAGCAGAGCGGGCGACTGCTCGCCAGCGATGGCCGCCATGATCTCGGCTTCGAGATCCATCTCCGGCGGCGCGGCGGGCTCTGCCGCAGGCTTGTCCTGGAGCGACGCCCGAAAGGGCCGCTCTGCCGGGACGTCCGGCAGCATCCGCTGCATGCGGAGGAAGTTCTCGGCCTGGCGCAGGTACCGGTCGAGGCAGTGCTCGTTGGCGTGCAGGTCGACGTAGACCATGGGCGTCATGATCAGCCGCTCGTGGTTCAGCGTCAGCTTCTCGCAGAGGTCCTGACCCGCCCGCCGTGCGATGCGCCGAACGGCACGGTCGTTCGCCAGCTTGTGCATGGCCACGCGATCGTCGAGCGCGTCATCCTGGCGGACCTCGACCAGGTACTCGAGGATCTTGGGGTGCGTGCGCAGGTGGATGGCCGAGACGATCCGGTCCACCGGCATGGAGCCGATGGTGTCGTTGGCGGCGGCGGCGATCTCGGGGTCGCCGTCGGTGGCCAGGATGTAGCAGACAGCAAGCTGCACATCGAGGGTGGTCGGCACCAGGCCGCGCGCCATGGCCAGCTTGATCTGCTTGGGGGCGTCGCGCTCCAGGTTGGGGCGCATGTCCTTGGGGATGCCCAGGCGGGCAAAGGGGATCTCCTGCTCGGCCATCGACTCCTCACGCGGAACGGCGAACGGGGGAGGCGTTGGCCTCCCCCGTGCAGGGTAGCGGATCGGGCCGCCGACTACTCGTCGTCGTCACGACGGAAGGGCGACGCCGCCACGATCTTGTCGACGAGGTTGCGGGGAACCTGCTCGTAGCCGACCTGCTGCATCGTGAAGCTGCCCTTGCCACCGGACATGCCCTTGAGGTCCGGTGCGTAGCGCTGCACCTCGGCCAGCGGGGCGACGGCCTTGATCACGGTGTTCTTGCCGCGCGGCTCCATGCCCATGACCCGACCCCGGCGACCCGTCATGTCGCCCATGACGTCGCCCATGACGTCCGTCGGCACGACGATCTCCATCTCCATCATCGGCTCGAGCAGGACGGTTCCGCCCTTCTCGAAGGCCGCCTTCAGGCCCTTGGAGCCGGCGAGCTGGAAGGCGACGTCCTTGCTGTCGACGGGGTGGTACTTGCCGTCGACCAGCTCGACCCGGATGTCGACGATCGGGTAGCCGGCGAGGAAGCCGGACTTCATGCGCTCGCGGATGCCCTTCTCGACCGAGGGGATGAGCTGGTTGGGGATCGATCCGCCCTTGATCATGTCGACGAACTCGAAGCCAGCGTCCCGCTCCTGCGGAACGATGTTCATGAAGGCCACGCCGAACTGCCCGGCACCGCCAGTCTGCTTCTTGTGCTTGCCCTCGATGTGCTGGACGGCGCTGCGCAGGGTCTCGCGGTAGGGCACCGGCGGCAGGCCCGTGTCGACGTTGACCTTGTACTTGCGGGCCATGCGCTCGATGGCCATCTCGAGGTGGGCCTGGCCCATGCCGTTGAGCACCATGCCACCGGTCAGCTCGTCGCTGGTCACCGACAGCGTGGGGTCTTCTTCGAGGAGGCGCTCCAGGGCGGTCTTGATCTTGTCGGCGTCGCCCTTGCTCTTGGGGGTGATGATGTAGGACATCATGGGTGCCGGGTAGGACACCGACTCGAAGGTGCCCTGATCGGCGTCCGCAGCCAGCGTGTCGCCGGTGTGGGTGGTCTTGAGCTTGGAGACCGCCAGGATGTCGCCGGTCACGGCTTCCGCGACCGTCTCGCGGTCCTTGCCGCGCAGGCTGTAGACCGCGCCGAGGCGTTCCTGCTGGCCCGTGCGGGTGTTGTACACGACCGGATCGCCGGAGATCGTGCCGCGGAAGATGCGGAACACGGAGGTCTTGCCGCTGAACTCGTCCACCAGGGTGTGGATGACCTGTGCGGCGAAGGGCGCGTCGATCTCGGCGCCGGTCTCGTCCCCGTCCGCCAGCGCCACCGCGCCACGCTCCAGGGGCGACGGGCAGGCCCAGGACACGAGGTCGAGGCAGGACAGGGCGCCGACGCAGTGGCTGGCCGAGCCGAACAGCACCGGCACGATCTTGCCGGCCTTCAGCGCGGCGTGGAAGCCCTCGCGCAGCTCTTCGTCGGACAGCTCGAAGGTCTCCAGGTACTTCTCGAGCAGGTCGTCGTCGGTGCTGGCGACGGCGTCGATGAGCCCCTCGAGCCGCTCCTGCAGCTCGTCGTCGAGGTCGGCGGGGACGTCTTCCTTGGTGTACTTGCCGTCGTCGCCGAAGACCATGGCCTTCTTCTGGAACAGGGAGACGACGCCCTTGAAGTCGGACTCTGCGCCGATGGGGATCTGCAGCGGGATGGGGGTCACACCGAGCACTTCCTCGATCTCGGCGAGGCAGGCCGCGGCGTCGGCCCGGTCGCGGTCCATCTTGTTGATGAAGATGACCTGCGGCAGGCCGAGGCGACGGGCTTCGGCGAACACGCGCTCGGTGCCGACCTCGACACCGTCGGGGGCGCTGACCACCACGACGGCCGCGTCCGCGCCGCGCATGGCGTTCAGCGCGTCGTAGATGAAGTTCTGATCCCCAGGGGTGTCCAACAGGTTGACCTTGTGACCCTCGTGCTCGATCCAGGCGAGGCTGGTCGCGATGGAGCCACCGCGCTTCTGCTCTTCCGGCTCGAAGTCCAGCGTCGAGGTGCCGTCGACCGTGCTGCCCAGGCGGTTGGTCGCACCGCTGACGAAGAGCATGGCTTCGGCGAGGGAGGTCTTGCCAGAGTGGCCGTGACCGACGAGCACGACGTTCCGGATCTGATCGGGAGAGTAGGCCTGCATTGCCATGAGGGGCTCCAGCGGGGATATGGAGGGCCCTTCCCCGGCGACGGGGGAGGCCGGCCGAGCCGGCTCGGGCCAGGGGGGGCAGGAACCCTACCGACCGGCGTGCGCAGCGGCAAGCCACAGCCGCAAGAGGACGCTGCCCTGCACCGCCACCGGTAGAAGCCCGGTCAGCGCCGCCGCGCGTTCAGCGCCCACAGCAGGCGCAGCCCCTGCAGCGTCAGATCGACGTCGACCTCGTCCACCGCGTCGCAGGCGCTGCCGATGAGGTTGGCGAGGCCCCCTGTGGCGAGACAGCGCGCCGGCTTGCCAGATCGCTCGCGCAACTCGTCCTTGCAGCGACGGGCCAGCCCGTCCACCAGGCCGACATAGCCCCAGAACAGGCCGGACTGCATGCTGGCGACCGTGTTCGTCCCGATGGCACGTTCCGGCCGCTCGACCTCGACCCGCGGGAGCTGGGCCGTCCGCTCGAACAGGGCATCGGCCGAGATGCGGAAGCCCGGCGCGATGGCACCCCCGACGTAGTCCCCGTCGATGGACACGCAGTCGAAGGTCGTGGCGGTGCCGAAGTCGACGATCACCAGCGGTCCCGCGTGGCGTTCCAGCGCTGCCACCGCGTTGACGATGCGGTCGGCGCCCACCTCGCGGGGGTTGTCGGTGCGCACGCGCATCCCCGTGCGGATCCCTCGTCCCACCACCATGGCGTCGATGGAGAGGTACCGCCGGCAGGCCTTCTCGATGTTGAAGAGGAGTGAGGGGACGACGCAGGACACGGCGACGCCGGCGATGGAGTCCAGCGCCACCTTGCGGTAGCCGAGCAGCTCCAGCATCAACAGGCCGAACTCGTCCGTCGTCCGCGAGTGCGTGGAGATGCGCCAGCGATGGACGATGCGGTCGCCGTCCAGGGCACCGATGACCGTGTTGGTGTTGCCGACGTCGATGACGATGAGCACGAGATCCTCTCGTCGCCCGGGCCCGCGGGGGCACAGGCTTCAGTCCGTGGGTTCTTCGGGCAGGACCTGGCGCAGGACGGAGACACCCATCGCCCGCGGATCGTGCGGGAGGTGGCGCGCGGCCTGGCGGTGGCGGTGCACGAACAGCTTCTCGGTGAGGCGCGCGGCGAGCTTCGGCGGCAAGCCGGAGGCCGGCGAGAACAGCAGGTCGTCGACGTAGCGACAGCCGTCGGCGGTGGGCTCGAAGAGGTGGTGGTGTTCGTAGACGGCGAACAGCCGGTTGCTGGAGCGATCGACGAAGCGAACCCCGGGCAGCGACTCGACGATCTCGGACTCCCAGCGCACGCCGAGCGGCCACAGGCGCGCGCGGAAGCGGCCCGGTCGCCCCTCGACGACCGCCGCGCGGAGCCCCTCGGGATCTTCGGGACGGAAGTCCATCAGGGGCCGGAACTCCTGACGGGCGAACGCCATGTCGGTCTTCTCACGCCAGACGTCGGCGCACGGCGCCAGGAAGCGGGTCCACACCCGCAGGCGCCACTGCAGCGGTACCGAGTCGTCCATCGTGACAGGACTAGCACGGGCCGCGTCAGCGCGCCCCGATCAGCTCCACGTCCCCAGCCAGGATCGGTCGGCCATCCACGAGCAGCGCGCCGTCGTCGCGCACACCGGTGGCCACGCCCTCGATCCCCCCAACACGCACCCGCTGGCCGATGGTCCGATCTCGGGCCCGCCAGGCTGCCAGCAGGTCGACCGCGTAGAGGTCGACGTCGTCGATGGCTCGGACGAGCCGTGCGAGCAGGGCGGTCCGGTCCGGGTCCAGGTCGGGCCGCAGCCGCGCAAGGCTGGTGGCCTGCGGAAGGTGCGGAAACTCGGTCTGCAGGACGTTGATGCCGACGCCGAGGACGAGCAGGCCCACCCGATCTGCGGCCGGTCCCGGTTCGTGCTCCGCCAGGACACCGCCGACCTTCAGGCCTGCGTCATCGACGAGGTCGTTGGGCCACTTCAACCGGACATCGAGGACACCGGCCATGGCTGCGGCCCAGGCCAGCACCGCGCGCGGCGCCTCCGCCAGGGCAAGCTGCGGCGCCAGCACCAGCGAGAACAGCAGGTTGTGGCGGGGCAGCGAGCGCCAGCGGCGGTCCAGCCGCCCACGGCCGGCGAGCTGGTGTTCCGCGACGAACAGCGGCAGCGGCCGTCCCTCCAGATCTCCATGAGCCAGCAGCCCACGCGCCCGATCACGGGCCAGCGCGTTGGTGGAGTCGCACTGTTCGAGGTGGACGACGGGGCGCCCTGTCAGCGCCTGGAGGCGGGCGACGTCGATGCGTGCGGGGAGCAAGAGTTCTTCCGGGACCGGGGACCTGCGACCGGGCCCGAGCCCCCACCGCCCGAGCCTCGCCCTGGACCCTAACACATCCGCGGATGCACAGCCGCGGTGTAAGCCCCGGTACCGCGGACGCCGTCATCGGCCACGGGCCGGTCGAGGGCCCCTTCGCCGAGCTGGGGCTGGTTGAAGGCGGGCTGAGCTGCGACCTCGCCGTGGTGTACCCTCCACCCGAGTTGTTGGAGGCTTGCCCCATGCTCTTGTCGACGCGCATTCACCAGATCCGCGGCTCGGACTCCGTGGAGTGTCCCCGCTGGCCGCCCGACCTGTTTGCCATCTGTGCCTCCCTCCTTCGGGAGAGCGGCGCCTACGAGCGCGTCGTCGCCCTCGACGACAGCCGCGTCGCCATCGACGACAGCCGCGTCCCCGACGAACAGCGGCCAGCGAGCGCCCAAGACATCGCCAAGGCCTGGCGGAAGTCGCTCGACGACGCATCGAGCGCTACCCGAATCAGCGACATGCCTGTTCCCCCGGCCGAAGTGGCCGAGATCTGGACCGAGCTGCTCCAGGGCGACCACGGCCTCCACCGACTTCGAGAGAGCGAGACCAGGACCGTCACGGCCGTGGTGAAGCTCCTCGCCATCGCTGATGAAACCTGCGTGGCATTCGGGATCAGGACGAACAAGGGCGCGCTGGCGCAAGCCCAGTACCGCCTCGTAGACAAGGAATTCCGCTCGCTGTGCTGGGAGGTGGACGTCGATGCCGCCTGCGTCCTCCCCAAGCAGCACACGCCTCAACGGGGAATGACGCTGCGGTCGCTCACCCACCACCTCGCCCTCATTCCCCCCTCTGGTGTGTCGGCTCGCTGGCACCCGCCACACCAGACCATCGAGAGCGAGCTGGAGCGCCTGGAACTCCTCAACATCCTCGTCCTGCCGTGGCCGGAGGAGATCGAGCGTTCCGCCTTCACGCTGGTTCCGAGCAGCAGCGGCCCGTATCCTCGGAAGACCGGGCGCTTCCGGTTCTTCGAGTACCAGCCACCAGCCGATCGCGACCTCGGACAGCGCGTCAAGGCAGCGATCTCGAGGGCCGAGAAGATCGCTTGCGACATCGACATCGTCGTGATGCCCGAGCTGGCCATCACCGAAGAGCAGCTCGAGGAGGTGCTGGAGGTCTGTCGAGCAAGTCGCTGCGCGTTCGTGGGCGGCGTCGCGTCGAAGGCAGCCGACGCTGAGGCAGCCGAAGACGCAAGCCCCACCAAACTCCACATCGTCTGCAAGACCTCGCAGGAGTGGACTGCCGATGGTCGAGGCGACGGCGGGTGTGCATACTTTCCACGGTTGTCGTCGTGGACGGCCGTGAAGGTATGAGGAACACCGTTACATCTCGGCGTGTCGACCCCACACCGACCCCACGCCCCCGTGCTACCGTGACGACCTGCGCTGAGGACTCGATGCCGCCGCTCCCCCTCCTGGACATGTCGCGCCTCATCGTGCTGGCGCGGGCTCGCCACTTCGAGCTGGTCGACGACACCGGTGGGGACATCTACCAGCGACTGCAGACCGAACGGGCCCGACGCGTCGCGGACGAATTCCTCCGCCCCACCACCGACGACGACACCGCCGTCGACGACGCCGGCTCCGACGCCAGCGCAGGCGAGATCCGGCGGGCCGTCGTCCAGCTTCGGCGCATCGCTGGGGTCCCCGGCTGAACCGGAGCCCCGCCAGGCGCGAGCGCCCACCCGGCCAGGGTGCTAGTCTCCGGCGGTGACGAACACGCCGCCGCCCCCGCTGCACCTCGACCAGGAGCTGGATCCCCGCGTCATGACGCTGTGGCGGCTGCAGCGCCTGGTCGGCCTGGTGATGTTCGGTGTGCCCGTCGCCATCGCGGTCGGCGTCGGCGTGCACATGGTGGCGCCGACCTGGTTGGCGGTGCTGGCCGGCGGCGTGGTGGTCCTGTGGCGCCTGGTCATGGCGCTGGGCTGGCCGGCACTGCAGTACCACCACTACCGCTACAGCGTGCGGGAACACGATCTGCTCGTGCAGAGCGGCGTCCTCTTCCGCCGCTGGTCGAGCGTTCCCCACAGCCGCATCCAACACGTCGACACGCAGCAGGGCCCACTGGAGCGCTGGCTGGGCCTCGCCCGCCTCGCAGTCTTCACGGCCGCTGGCATCCACGCCGACAGCAGCATCCCGGGCCTGTCCTGGGAAGACGCCGAGCGGCTGCGGGACGAGCTGTCGCGTCGCGGCGGGGACGACGGTGTCTGAAGAGACGGCCTGGCGCCGCGTCCACCCAGCCAGCCTCGCCATCAACCTGCTGCCCCAGGCCTGGCGCACCCTGCGTGGGGCGTGGCCGCTGTTCGTCGCCCTGCTCCTGGGGGGAGAGGACCTGGGCATCCGCGCCGCAGACCTCAGCCTGCTGCTGCTGTTCAGCGGCCTGACCATCGCCCGCACCGTCGTCCACTACCTGACCCTGCGCTACCGCCTGCACGACAGCCGCCTGGAGATCAAGAGCGGCCTGCTGAACCGCCAGGCGCGCATCATCGACCCCAAGCGCGTCCAGAACGTCGAGCTGGTGCAGAACATCGCCCACCGCCTCACGGGGCTGGTCGAGCTGCGGGTCGAGACCGCGGGCGGGGCGTCGACCGAGGGGCTGCTGTCAGCGCTGTCGGCCGACGAAGCGAACCGGGTGCGCGACGCGCTGCGGGCCCTGCAGCAGGCCGCCGAGCAACGCGCGGCCCGCCGCCGGGGAGAGTCGACGGACCAGGCCGCCGCAGCGCCCGCCGAGGTGCTGCTCGCCCTCGGCCCGCTGGAGCTGGTCGCCTACGGGCTGACACGACGGACCATGGGCACGGTCGCGGTGCTGTCGGCCGTGGGCCTGCAGGTGCTCGACCTCGCCGAGCCCGACCAGGCCGAAGACATCGCCCAGAGCCTCGGTCCGCAGGCCATGGTCGCCCTGGTGCTCCTCGCCTTCGCCGGCAGCTTCGTGTTCTCGGCCGCCCAGTCGCTGCTCCGCCACCACCGCTTCCAGCTTCATCGCGAGGGCGAACGCCTCGTCACCGTCGAGGGGCTCACCACGCGGCGGCGGGTCGAGATCCCCCAGCGCAAGGTCCAGCTCGTCCGCGCCGACGAGCCCTTCCTGCGGCGGGCCATGGGCTACGGCACGCTCCTCGTCGAGACCGCCGGCTTCAGCGTCTCCGAGGGACAGCTCCGCCAGGCCGAAGCCGTCGTGCCCATGGTCGAGCACGACCGGCTCCCTGAGCTGTCGCGCCAGGCCATCCCCTCCCTCGACCTCGACCCCTGGTCGACGACCCTGCTGCCACCCCACCCGCGCGCGCTCTACCGCGGCGCGTTCCGGCGCACGGTGGCGGGCCTGGCGCTGAGCGCGGGCGCCACCGTGCTGTTCTTCCCATGGGGGGCGCTGTCCTTCGCCGTCTTCCTCCCGGGCGCCCTGTTGACCGCGTGGCTGGACTGGCGCTGGCAGGGCTGGCTGGTGAGCGCCGACACGATCATCTCCCGCCGCGGCTACTTCACTCGGCGCACCTGGGTGATCTCCCGGGACAAGGTCCAGAGCGTGCACGTCGGCCAGACGCCGCTGATGCGGGCCTATGGCCTGGCCTCGGTCATCGTCCGGGCCGCCGGCAGCGACGTCGACCTGCCCGACATCGGACTGCAGCAGGGCGTCGAGCTGATGCTGGAGCTGTCGCCCCAGGGGGCGGGCTCAGCCCCCACCCAGCAGCAGCCGCACGGCCAGCACGCTGCCGACGACGCCCATGAAGTCCGCGGCGAGGCCGGCGGGGACGGCGTGCCGGATCCGGCTGACGCCGACACTGCCGAAGTAGACCGCGAGCACGTAGAAGGTGGTCTCGGTCGACCCGTTCATCGTGCTGGCGAGGTTGCCGATGTAGGAGTCGGGGCCCCAGGTCTTGAGCAGATCGGCGGTGATCCCGAAGGCACCGCTGCCGGACAGCGGCCGGAGCAGGGCGAGGGGGAGGACCTCGGCGGGTAGCCCGAGGGGTTCGGTGAGCACGCCCAGCAGCCCGGTGAGCCGCTCCAGGCCCCCCGATGCCCGCAGCATCCCCATCGCCGACAGGATCGCCACCAGGTAGGGGATGATGAGCAGGGCGAGGTTGAAGCCCTCCTTGGCGCCGCGCACGAAGACCTCGTAGACCTTCACGCCTCGCACCACGCCGAAGGTCAGCATCCCAAACACCAGGCCGGGCATGATCCACGCGCTGGCCGCCGGTCCTCCGCGGTAGACCGCGACCACCAGCGCCACCAGCAGGCCGAAGAAGCCCAGCAGCGGCAGCAGCTCGACCGCAGACGTCGTTGTGGCGCGGTCGAGGGCAGCGCGGGCTTCTTCGGATGGCGGCGGAGACTCACCGAACAACGGCTTCCCGAACAGCCGCAGCCGGCTGAGCAGCTTGGCGGCCAGCACCCCGGTGACCGTCGACAGCCCCGTGGCCATCAGCGTCGTCGGGAAGATCACGGCGGCGTCGGCGCTGCCGAGCTGGTCCCGCAGGCCGATGATGCCGGTGGGCAACAGGGCGAGGCCGCTGGTGTTGATCGCCAGGAAGAGCACCATGGCGTTGGTGGCCGTGCCCTTGTCGGTGTTGAGCTGATCGAGCTCCTGCATGGCCTTGAGGCCGAAGGGCGTGGCGGCGTTGCCCAGGCCCAGGGCGTTGGCGGCGATGTTCATGATCATCGCGCCCATCGCGGGATGATCGGGGGGGACGTCGGGGAACAGGCGCACCATCAGCGGCCGGATGAGGCGGGCCATCATCTCGAGGCCACCGCCCTCCTTGACCACCTCCATCAAGCCCAGGAACAGCGCGATGTAGCCGACAAGGCCGATGGCCAGCTCGACGCTGGCCTTGGCGGACTTCAGCGCGGCGTCCCCGACCTCGGCGGGCGTGCCGTTGATGAGGGCGAAGAGCACGGAGACGGCCACGAGGCCGTAGAAGATGACGTTCATGGCGCTCTCGAGGACGGGGGTCGGGCCCGGACCGGGGGCTACCCCTGCGAGACGAGCCGGAGCGCGAGGAAGAGCAGGAGCCCCCGCGCGAGGACGAGGTCGGAGAGGGCCGCGAGCTGCAGCGGCCCCAGATCGACCGGGTCGATCGGACGCCGTCCCTGCGGGATCTCGGGCGGCGTGGGGAAGCGCTGGGCCTGCCAGGAGCGCGCGAAGGGCGCCGCGGGGTCGACGTCGATGACCGAGATGAAGGGGATGGAGCGGCGCAGCTCCGTGTCCATGGCGTCGTGGGTGAAGTGGGCGTGGAGCCAGGCCTGGAAGCCGTCGACCTGGATGGCGCCACCCAGCGAGACCACGGCCGCCGTGCGATCGCGCAGCCCCCCACTGTCTGCCAGCGCGGCGAGGTCGCGCTGGACCGCACGCCCGGCGCCCACGAAGACCACGCGATCGGAGTCTGCGTCGAGTGCAGCGTCGACCGCCATCACCAGCTCGGCGATGGCGGGCCCCTCGACCGTGTCGCCCGCGGGGGCGTCCAGCGAGACGAGGCGCAGCCCGGGGAGCGCGGATTGCAGCCCCTCTGCCAGTGACGGTGCGAGGCCGTCCGCGACGAACACGAGGTCGCCGAGGCGACGCGCGAGCACCTGCTGGAGGCCGTCGCTCCAGGCCGCCACGGCGTCCCAGCCGGCATCCGGGCCGAGGATGACCGCCGGATCGTGGTCGGGCCCCAGCTCGGACGGGTCGCCCAGCAGCTCGGCGGCGGCCCGCTCGTCTTCAAGGTACATGCGCTGGTAGCGCGCGGGGGGATCCGGCAGCGCGGCCAGGGCGTCGACCAGGGCCCGCTCGCCCTCCAGCGCGGGGACGCCGATCTCTTCGGGCCGTGGGTCGCGCAGCTTGGCGTCGGCGTCGCGCCCGGCGGGGTGCCACGGGATCACGCCGAGCACGCGCTGTCGCCAGATCGCCTGGGCGGCGCTGTCGGCGGCGCCGTGCTCCCGCTCGACGTCCCCGGCGATGATGATGGACAGGCCCACCTTGAACAGGCGCTCCCACTGGAGCTGCGGGGGACGCGGCAGCGACAGCCAGGTCGCGTAGGCAGCCAGGCCCAGCGCCGCGAGCTCGACCCAGGCCTGCGCCGTCATGCGCGCTGGTCCGGGCTGACACCCATGCGGTCGGCGAGCAGGCGTGGGCGGTTGGTCCACGCTGGGATGGGGTCCACGTCTCCGGCGTGGGCCCGCTTCGCCACGAAGTACAGCGAGGTGTACAGCGCCAGGAACTCCCAGAAGGGCTTCTCCGTCAAGGTGAATTCCATGAAGGACCAGGCGAAGTAGCCGAGCATCGCGGCCGGCATCGTCCAGGCGACCACCTCGGCCACCGTGCCGCGGGTCATGGCGACGATGTCCCGCGCCATCAGCACGATGGCGACCATGAGCCAGGCCAGCAGCGCCAGGCCGATGACGCCGTAGTGGGCCAGGAACTCCCAGAAGATGCCGTGCGGGTAGTCGTAGAGGCTCTGGGCGACGTAGTAGTTGTAGTCGGGCAGCACGATGGTGTAGCCGCCCGCGCCGATCCCCAGGCCCTTGGTGTCCCGGAAGAGCTGCCAGCAGACCTCCCAGTTCCACTGCCGATAGCTCTGGTTGAGCGTGATGCCGTTGCTGGCGATGCGGCCGAGCGCCGCCGCCCCCGAGAGGTTGGACGCCACGATGAGCCCGCCGACGGCCGCCGACGCCCCCGCCAGCCGCAGGAACCAGCGCCGGAAGTGGGGGTTGGCCAGCGCGACGAGCCCGCCCCCGATGAGGGTGGCGTAGGCGCCGCCCCGGGAGCCCGACTGCAGCATGCTGTAGAAGATGAAGCCGCCAGCCCCCACCAGGCCGAGCTTTAGCAGCTTGTGGCGTTCCACCAGGGCCATGCCGAAGCAGGTCGGGATGATGAACATGAGGTTCATCGCGTACCAGTTGGGCTGCTGGCCCAGGCCGGTCTCGCGCCCGCCGCCGGCGGCCGCCTGGAAGGACTGCGTCGAGCTGAGGAAGGCGGAGTTATCGGTGAAGGTGGCGATGAGGGCGATGAGCACGCAGGTGCCGATCCAGGCGTAGACCAGAAACCGGAAGTCCTTCCAGGTGTGCGTGAACGCCAGGATGACCAGCGTGTTCGCGAGCACGAGCCCCAGGGGGATCACCTCGCCGATGGTCTCGCTGCGGGAGAGGCTCCAGAGGACGGTCGTGGCCACGAAGCCGACGAGTGCGAGGAAGGCGTTGCGCCAGGGCCAGGCCCGCCAGAAGTTGATCCGGTGGAAGACCCCGTGGAAGCCGAGCGCGGCGAGACACAGCAGCAGGGCGGGCTCGAAGGGGCCGATCCCCATGTGGCCGATGCGGAAGAACACAGTGGCGCCGGTGGAGAGCAGCCGGGCCGCCAACAGCATGGCCACGCCGAAGAGCGGCTGCTCGATGACGACGATGGCGGTGGCCACCGCCCCGACCGCGAGCACGGTCAGCCGAGGGTCGAAGGCCATGGACGCGACGAACACCAGCTCGACGAGCAGGATCAAGGGCATCCAGATGGGCCCACCCATCCACCCGGTCCAGCGCTGGAGTCGCTCCACCATGACGGCCTACCGTAGTCCGCACGGCCGGCGCCCGCCGGTCCCGCTGCGTCGGGGCCGCCTATGACCGCGGTGGCAGCTTGCCAACACGGGGGGCACCCGCACTCGACGGCGCTCGATGCAGAGCTTGCACATGACGGACGCAGCGAGACCCGATAGCGGGCGGCCGCCTGTGCGCGGCAGCCGGCGAAACCGATGTCCTGCTGGAGCATCGGAGCAGCCACGCGCTCGACGGGCGCCCGCTGAGCCGCTTGACAGCAGCCTCGCTGCCTGACAGACTGCGCAGCGATTCGCTTCCTGGGGCGTGTGCCCAGGTCCCGGTCCGGACTTCCGGACTTCCACGTGAACGAGAGGAGAGACTCATGAACAAGAAGCTTCTGATCCTGGCTGCCGTCGCCGCAAGCGGTGCTGTCGTGGCCGCTTGCGGTGACAAGGACGGCGACGACACCGCGGGCAACGCCTGCAACGCCTGCAACGCCTGCAACGCCTGCAACGCCTGCAACGCCTGC
>CAZRFD010000004.1:0-134460 GCA_964599085.1 uncultured Enterobacterales bacterium
TGCACGCGCCACATCGGCTTGCTCGGGGTGCTCAACGACTTCCGGGCGCGTGCACTATGCTCCCGGCTCGCGACCCCAGGGAGCCTCCATGGCCGCAGTCCCTCGCCCGCCCGCCGACCCCGAGCGCGCCGCCGCCGTCGCGCGCTTCTGCTCGCAGTTCCAGGCCGTCGTCGACAACATCGGTCGGGTGATCAAGGGCAAGGAAGACGTGGTCCGCAAGGTGCTGCTGACCATGACCGCCCGCGGCCACGTGCTGCTGCTCGACGTGCCGGGCACCGGCAAGACCATGCTGGCCCGCTCGATCGCCGCCAGCATCCACTGCGGCTTCAAGCGGATCCAGTTCACGCCCGACCTGCTGCCCATGGACATCACGGGCACGAACGTCTTCAACCTGCGCAGCAAGGCCTTCGAGTTCCAGGCGGGGCCGGTGTTCACCAACATCCTGCTGGCCGACGAGATCAACCGCGCCACCCCCAAGACCCAGTCCGCGCTGCTCGAGGTCATGGCCGAGGGGCAGGTCACGGTGGAGGGCACCACCCACAAGCTGCCGCCGCCCTTCCAGGTCCTCGCCACCATGAACCCGCTGGATCACCAGGGCACCTACACCCTGCCCGCCGCCCAGCTCGACCGCTTCAGCATGCAGCTCACCATGGGCTTCCCGCCGCCGGAAGCGGAGGTCGAGCTGCTCGACGTGCACCTCGTCGACCGCCCAGTCATCGAGCAGCTCCAGCCCGTCGTCGACCAGCAGGACTTCCTCGCCTGGCAGGCCATGGTGCCCCGGATCTTCGTCGCCGAGCAGGTCAAGCGCTACCTCGTGGGCCTCGCCAACGCGATCCGCGGGGACGCAAGGGTGCTGGCGCCGCCTTCGCCACGGGCGGTGCTGATGCTCGCGCGGGTCGCCCAGGCCCACGCCCTCGCCGCCGGCCGCGACTACGTCACCCCCGACGACGTCCAGCAGATGGCCGCCGACGTGCTGGCCCACCGGCTGATCGTCAGCGGTGACGACACCGGCCACGCCTACGTCGCCGAGGTCCTCGGCAAGGTCTCGGTGCCGGCCTGAGCGCGTAGAGGCTGCTGTGAAGACCCCCCACCCGCTGTGGTCGCTCATCGGGATCTCCGGCCAGGGCTGCGGGATCCTGGTGCTGCCCTTCGCCGTGGGGCTGGCCTGCAGCGCCTTCTTCGACGTCAGCGAGGTCGCCGACACCAAGGGCGCGCTGCTGCTGGTGGCCCTCCTCTTCATCCTGCCGCCGTTGGCCTTGCAGCTCCTCGGCGTCGTCATCAAGGTGGGACGTGAGCGGCGGCTGCTGCGCGAGGCTGGCCGCCTGCGCATCTCCACCCTGCTGGCCAGCGCCCACCGCCACATGCGCATCGTCACGCCGCGGGGCTGGGGGGCCCTGCTGACGGGGCTGTGGTTCGTCGTGCTCAGCCTGTCGGCGAAGTGGGCCAGCCTCGGGCTGCTGGCGGTGCTGTCGCTGCTGCTCTTCTACAGCGTGCTGGGGCTGTCGAGCTTCGTGTCGACCTTCATGGTCAAGAGCTTCGCCCATGGCCTGGGCCGCGATCGCGCGGGGATCTGGCGGGAGCTGTCCCCGGCGGTCGTCCTGGCGGGGCAGCCGGCCGAGGAGCGCTTCCACCTCGCCCGCCTGCCCATCCCGCCGGGCTTCTCCCTGCTGGTCGAAGACGACAACCGCCCCGAGCTGCGCACCGAGAGCCGCTACGCCGTGGGCGCGGGCGTGCGCCGGGACCGGGTGACCCTGTCGGGCCGCTTCCGGGCCACCCCCCGGGGCCTGCACCGCCTCGGCCCGGCCCGGATCTACTACCAGGACGTCCTGGGGTTCACGCGGGTCAGCGTGGCCAGCCTCGCCACCGCCGAGCTCAAGGTGCTGCCACGCTTCCGGCCGCTCACCATCATCGATCCTCCGCGCAGCCGGCTGCAGGCCCCCGACGTGCTCACCCGGCCGCACCGCTTCGCGACCGAGGACCACTTCAAGTTCAAGGAGTACCACCCCGGCGACGACACCCGGCGGATCCACTGGCGGCTGTCGATGCGGACGGGGCGCCTGCAGGTGCGCATGCCGGAGAGCAAGGAGATCTCCTGCCGGCAGGTGGTGCTCGTCCTCGACAACTACCTGCCAAAGGGTCGGATGCTCGCCGACGCCATCGGCATGGCCACGGTGCTCGACCACCTCGTCGAGACCTGGCTGTCGCTGGCCGACGAGCTGCAGGAGCGCGGCGACGCCGTCACCCTGGTCGCCGCCGTCGACGACGGCGAGGGCAACATCGTCGTGGAGCGGGTCGACGGCCGGGCCGGGCAGCGTCGCTGGCAGGACCTCGGCGCTCGCGCCCGCTGGCAGGGGCGCTTCGATCTCCCCGCGGTGCTGGGGGCGCTCGACGACGGGGCGCTGGACGACGCGCAGCACGGCGTCGCCGTCAGCTCCCGCTTCTTCCCGCCCCCCACGGACAGCGGCGGCGGGCTGAGCTTCACCTGGGTCTACCTGCCGCCGCTGGATGCCCTGGGCCCACCGGAGCCACGCTTCTGGCGGGTCTGGGCGGCGGGGCATGACGGTGATCCCAGCGCGGCCTTCCGGCGGCTGGCGGGGCGGCTCTTCCGCCTGCCCGGGCCGGCGGGGGCCGACGAGAACCGCCTGCTCCGAGAGCTTCGCGACGCCTGGCAAGCCTACCAGGCCTACCAGGCCCGCCGACGGCTGCGGCTGCTCGCCACGCGCCGGGGGCCCACGACGCTGGCAGCGCTGCAGGCGCGCGGCGACACGGTCTACAAGCTCGAGGCCGGCGTCGCCGGCGGCCACCGGCTGGTGGGGCTGGCCTGCCCGCCGACAACGCTTGCCGTCCCGAGTGAACCGGGTGGGCAGGCCAGGCAGTCCCCGGAGGGGGGAGTCGCCCCGCGGAGTGGTTGGACCGGGAGGGCGCAGCCCGGAGGTCCAACTGCGACGCGGGGTGACGGGGGGAACCTGGAGGGGTTCCCCCCTGGAAAGAGCTTCACCGCCGGAGGTGATGTGTGAGGACGGCGGCGACCGAGGCAGCGGCGACCAAGGCTGCGGCCGGGCGCTCGGCATCGACCGGTCGCCGCAGCGTCTTCTGGGAGCGCGTCCGCGCCGTCGCCCGCCCCCTGGCCGTCTACCACCTCTTCCTGGCCTGCATGTTCGGCGCCTTCTCGCTGGCCGTGATGGTCAAGGACCCCGACCCCGACGGGGTGATGGCGCTCGGCATCTTCGCGGCCATCACCTGGCTGGGAGTGCTCAGCGGGCAGGCTGCCGCCCTGTTGCGCCTGCGGGACTGGCTGCTGTACGCGCTGTGGGGCTTCTTCTGGAGCTTCGGGCTGATGTTCGGCGTGTTCGCGACGGCGACGGCGGGCCCCGCGGGCATCCTGGTCTTCGCATTCGTCGTGCTGTACCCGATGTTCGTGGTGGGCGGCGCCTGGTCGCTGCGGGCCGGCAAGGCGCTGTTCGGCGCGTGGGTGCCGCTGATGTATGCTACGGGCACGGCCATCATCGTCGCCGAGAGCAACGGGCGCGTGGACGACTGGAAGGCCGGCGACAAGTGGGCGGTCTGGGACGTGTTCACCCTGTCGGTGCTGGCCGCGGCCGTCCTGCTGTTCCTCGTGTACCTGGTGAGCCGCGAGAGCCACCGGCTGTCGCTGTGGCGCCGCGGGCCTCGGGCGCCGCTCATGGGCTCGGTGGCCGAGAGCGGGGCCGCGCGGCCGCGCCTGTCGTGTATGGGCTGGGCGGCGGTGGTGGTGCTCGCCCTGCTGCTGACCGTGGGCACGGCGCTCCTCGCCCCCTACCTGTGGCGCACGGGACCCGGCGGCGACTCCGGTGGCGACGGAGATCCCGTCGCCGATGACGGTGGCAGCGGTGGCGCGGGGCAGCCGCAGCCCGGTGATCACGCCGGCGAAGGCCGGCCAGACCCTGGGGAGCCAGGGGACCACGCCAACCCCGGCCTCAAGAAGCGCTGGCAGGAGGCGGCCGGGGACAAGCTGCAGGAAGCGGGGGAGGCGCTGCGCCCCGAGGTCTCCCAGGCCCTCGACCTGCTCAGCACCCTGCTCATCGCCCTGGTGCTGTTCGCCCTGGCGCTGCTCAGCTTCTGGCGGCCGGTGCGCCGCCTCATCCTCGCTCGCCACTTCGAGCGCCCCTTCCTGCCGCTGTCCCCCACGGCGCGGATCCGCAATGGTTGGCGCCTGGTGGAGATCGCCATCGGGGACGCCGGCGTGGAGCCGCGCGAGAACGAGCCAGCGGCCAGCCTCGTGCGGCGGGCGCGGCCCGCGCTCGACCGCATCTCGGCAGGCGGCGTCGAGGTGCACGGCCTTGCGGAGGCCGCCGAGATCCGCGACCGGGTCGAGTACGGGCTCGGGGTGCACGCCGACGACGTCGCGCTCATGGAGCGCACCGCCCGGTGGACCTACCACACGGTGTGGGATCGCCTGGGCGAGTGGGTCAAGATCAAGCGGATGTACCGGGCGATCTGACGGGGGCGGCGGCCGCCACGCCTGACCGCTCGCCCCGCTCACGGACAAGTTGTCGCAGGGCGCGCTATGGTGCCGCGCGATGGCGCTCCTCCTCCTCCTGCTCGCGTGTCAGGGCGGTCCGACGGCGGACTCGGGCGACGGCGTGGCCGACGGTGGCAGCACGGCGGGCGACACCGGTCAGGCCCTCGCGCCGCTGCCCGACACGGTCGACCTGGTGGTCGAGGTGACCCTCGATGGCGCTCCGGTGGAGGGCGCGACGATCGCCCAGGGTGGCAACCCCGACCGGTGGACGACCGACGCCGACGGCCGGGCCACCGTGACCTGGGACACGCGGGTCGAGGGAGACCAGGTGGTCATGGCCACCCACTCCGACGCGCGCATCGCCATGGACTTCGCCGACGACGCCCTGGAGACCGTGGCGGCCGGCGGCAGCCCCGACCCCATCGCGCTGGCGCTGACGCGGTTTTCGACCGTCGACAACATCGACTACGCCTTCCAGGACCCCGGTGAGCCCTCCCGCCGGGGCACCACCGGGCAGTGCCTGCACTGCCACCAGACCATGGGCGAAGACTGGTTCGCCAGCCCGCACGCCAGCTCGGCGCGCAACCCCTGGCTGCACGACGTCTACGCCGGCGTCGCCACCGCCTTCGCCGACCAGGAGAGCTGCGTGGCGGCCGGCGGGCAGTGGTGGGCGGGGCTTCAGCCCGGGACCGGCGACCCTGCCGAGCGCTGCTACCTCGGCGATGGCACGCTGCCCGATCTCAACGAAGGGTGCGGGGACAGCAGCCCCTGCGACGGCGTCGCCGACCAGACGGGCGGCTGCGCGGACTGCCATGCGCCGGGTATCGACGGGGAGGTCGGCGGGCGGGACCTGCTCGACGCCCGTGACCACGCCTTTGCCTATGGGGTGCACTGCGACGTCTGCCACAAGATCGAGGGCGTGGACGTCGACGACCCGGATCCCGGCGTGGCCGGTCGGCTGCGCATCCTGCGCCCGTCCGAGCCCGGCACCGTGGTCGGCCTTACAGAACAGCCGCTGACCTTCGGACCCTACGACGACGTGCCCAACCCCCGCATGGGCAGCGTGCCGCGGGATGTCTTCCGCTCCTCTGTGCTGTGCGCCGGCTGCCACCAGCTCGACGCCACGGTGCTGCTGCCGGGTGCAAGCATCGACGAGACGCGCTGGCCCGAGGGCCGCCTGCCCATCCAGAGCACCTATGCGGAGTGGCTGGCCGGTCCCTACGGCAGCACCGACGGCAACAGCGGTGCGTCCTGCCAGTCCTGCCACATGCCGGCGGACGGCGACGTCGGTAACTCCGCCGACCTGGGCAACATCATCGAGGACACCGACCCGGGCGTCGCGGCCGGGTGGTGGCGCGAGCCCGGCGAGGTCCGCCGGCACGCGTGGTTCGGCCCCCGCAGCGACGAGCAGCGGATGCTGGACCTCGCCGCCGTGGTCACGCTCAGCGCGTCCTCCGACGGCGACGACGTGGTGGTCGACGCCACGACGGCCAACGTCGGTCCGGGCCACGCCCTGCCCACGGGCGAACCCATGCGGCACCTCCTGCTGCTGGTCGACGCCACCTGCGACGGTGCAGCCTGGCCGGCCACGGGCGGCGACGCCGTGCCTGAGCTTGGCGGCGCCCTGGACGAGAAGGGCGCGGCCGACGACTGGGCGGTCTGGCCCGGGGCCCAGGTCGGCGAGCGGATCCGTGTCGTCCGCCGGACCGGCGCCTACCGCGACTACGAGGGCTTCGGCCCCTTCGGGGACGGCCGCTTCTCGGCCGAAGACAAGGGCCTGCCGGTAGAAGAGGTCGCGGGCGACGCAGCCATCACCGCCGTCGACGGCGACCGGGTCACGCTGGACCGAGCCCTGCCCGAGGGCGACCTCGCCTACCGGGTGGCGGGCGGCGGGCTGCCGGGTGATGGCGACGCCGCTTCGGGCCGCGCCGGGGCGGCGGGTTTCGCCTTCGCCCGGGTCCTAGTCGATGACCAGGGCCGGCGCATGGTGCCCCACCACCGCGCCGTGGACGTCGTCAGCGACAACCGGCTGCTGCCGGGGCAGCGCTGGACCAGCAGCCACCGCTTCGCGGCCTGCGCGGGCTCGCTGCAGGTGGACGCCGTGCTCGTCTACCGCGCCGCGCCGCTGTGGCTGGCGACCGAGCGGGGCTGGAGCCTCGCCGACCAGGTCATCGCCACCGCCAGCGTGGAGGTGGCGCCGTGATCTGGCTGCTGCTGGCCTGCACCGGCGCTGCGCCCGACA
The DNA here is from genome assembly GCA_964599085.1 of uncultured Enterobacterales bacterium. GTDB lineage: Bacteria > Myxococcota_A > UBA796 > UBA796 > UBA2385 > J125. The sequence goes on from CAZRFD010000004.1 coordinate 6,744, forward strand.
CCGGCGCGGTCGTCGGCGATGGTGGCGCCTCGGATGGTGGCGCCGCCGATGGCGGGGTCGCTGATGCTGGGGCGGGCGACGGCGGCAGCACCTGGGTGCGCCCCGACCTGGTCCAGCCCCCCGACGCCGAAGACCTCGACCCGGCCGACGATGTCGTCCACGTCGAGCTTGTCGCCCAGCGCCTGACCCACGACATCGAGGGCCCCGACGGCACGCTGCACGTGGAGGGCACCGGCTACAGCGGCAGCACCCCGGGCCCGACCATCCGCGCGAAGCTCGGCGACACCCTGGTCGTCGACCTGGTCAACGAGCTTTCTGTCCCCACGACGCTGCACTGGCACGGCCTGCACGTCCCCTGGGACATGGACGGCGTGACCTGGATGCAGGATCCCGTCCAGCCCGGCGACTCGTTCACAACCAGCTTCACGCTGAGCCAGGCGGGCACCTTCTGGTACCACCCCCACATCGACACCGCGCGGCAGGTCGATCTGGGGCTGTACGGCGTCATCGTCGTGGAGGATCCGGCGCAGCCGGCCGCCGATCACGACCTCGTCGCGGTCATCGACGACTGGTCCGATGATCGCGTCGCCGACACGGGGGACGCCGCCGCCCCGGAAGACTCCTCCGACGACGCCCACCACGGTCACGAGGGCCTGTGGACCATCAACGGCCAGGTCCAGCCGGTGCTCCGCCTGCCGGCGGGCGACAGCGTCCGCCTGCGGCTGCTCGACGCCAGCAACGGCGGCTATGTCCAGCTCGGCCGCGACGACGACCAGCCCCTGCGCCTGCTGGCCACCGACCAGGGGCTGCTGCCCGCGGCCCAGGATGTCGATCGCCTGCTGCTCGTCCCCGGCGACCGGGCCGAGCTGGAGCTGTCGCTGGACGGCACGGCCTTCGAGCTCCTCGACCACCCCTACGATCTCCACGGCGGCGCGGGGGTCGGGGACGCCACGCCCATGCTCGGCGTGCAGCCGGAGGGTGAGGGGAGCGCCCCGGCGCCCCTCGACCTGCCCTTCCCGGGCGGTGACGTCAGCGCCGATCCGGGCCGCACCGACATCGTCTATGTCTTCGCCGGCGACCCGCAGACCGGCGACTGGTACATCAACGGCGAGCAGTACCCCGACGTCACCGTGGAGAGCCTGCCGCTGGACAGCGACGTCGTCGTCGAGGTCCGGAACCTGTCGCCGACCAACCACCCCTTCCACCTCCATGGCCACAGCTTCGAGGTGCTCAGCGTCGACGTCGTGGCCCCGGTCTGGCGCAGCGTCGAGGACACGGTGGAGGTGCCGATCTACGGTGCGGTCCGCCTGCGGCTCGTCGCCGACAACCCCGGCGACTGGATGGCCCACTGCCACATCCTCGAGCACGCCGAGGGCGGCATGATGACGGTGCTGCGGGTCGAGTAGACCCCGGTCAGGGGCGCGGCGGACGCCCGCCTTCCGGCCCCTCCTGCGAGCCATCCCTTGGCCCCCCGGACAGCGACACCGGGGCGCCGGTGGGCAGCTCGGCGGAGAAGGCGAAGGCATCGGTGGCCAGCAGGCCCCACAGCGGCTCGTCCAGGACCAGCTCGCGGACGGCGTCGGACCAGGCTTCCGCCCGAGCGAGGGTGGTGGTGTCGCCCAGCGCGCGGGCCACGCGGACGGCCAGCCAGGACTGGGCGAGGGGCTGCGCGGGCGTGGCGGCGTCGTCGGGCGGGGAGAACAGGGCGAGCCACAGCTCTTCGGGCTGGTCGCGGTGGACGCGGGCGAAGGCCAGGGGTTCTCCGGGTGGCCAGGGCTGCCGCAGGCGGGCCCGCAGCGCCCGCGCGGTGGCGTCGACGCGGGTGGTCGCGTCCGGCTGCGCCCAGGAGCGGATGGCGGTCCGCAGGTCGCCGCTGTACTCCCCGGGCGGCAGCGCGTCGAGCAGGGCGACGGCGTCGTCGGGCTGCCCGTCGAGGACCAGGGTCAGCGCCGACCAGGCGATGACCGGGGGGCTGTCGGGGGACAGCGCCCGGGCGCGGTCCACCAGGGTGTGGGCCGAGGGCAGGTTGCGGGCGGCGAGCTGGCTGCGCGCCTGGACGAGGAGGAGGGCGACGACGCCCTGGCGCAGGGAGGCGGCGTCGGGGCTGCCGGCGCGCTCGGCGGCGAGGCGAGCGGCGTCGAGCTGGACGCGCGCTCGCTGGACGCGCTGGGGATGGACCATGCCCGGGGCGTCGAGGCGCACCTGCGACGGGAGCTCCGCGGGCGGGCCGGCCCAGGTCGGCAGGCTGGTGTCGATGGCTCCCCAGGTGGCGGCGCGGGCCTCATCGACGTCGCCGAGGCGATCGTCCAGCTCGGCGAGGGTCAGCCAGGCACCGAGCCAGGCGGGGTCGCCGGAGGGCGACTGCTGCAGGACGGCACGGAGGGCATCGCGGGCGCGAGGGTCGGGGCCGGCGCCGCGGGCTTCGGCCAGCAGGATGCCGGGGGGCTCGGGATCCAGCTCGTCGAGCAGGCAGAGGCCCCAGCTCTCGGCGGCGAGGGGGGCCAGGGAGCTGTCTGGCGACAGGAGCGGGGCGAGGAGCGAGCGAGCGGCGGCGATGTCGCCGGCCCGGCGCCAGGCCTCGGCGCGGACGAGGGAGGCGAGGGGAGCGGACACGTCGGGGACGTGCGCGCTGCCGTCGGAGTCGCCGTCGGGCTTGGGCCGATGCCGTCCGAGGAGGCCTGCGCCGACGGGCAGCCCGCGGGCGTCGAGGTCGGCGAAGGCCGCGGCGTTGCCCCACCACAGCGCCGCCAGCGCCTGCCAGCGTCGCGCGGCGGGCTCGGTGTCCCTGGCGGCCCCGGTGTCCACCCGTTCGCCGTAGGACAGGGCGGCGACCCGCTGGTGCAGGCGGGCCCGGCGCACCTGCTCGGGGTCGGAGGACGCGGCGAGGGCCGCCAGCCAGTCCAGGTGGAGCCGGGTGCCGGTGCTGCCCCAGGCCAGGGTGCGGCGCTGCTCGTCGAAGGCGCCGGCCTCGGCCAGGTCGAGCGCCCGGTCGGCGGTCCTGCGGTCCACCCGGGCGGTCGCGAGGAAGTCGGCGCGGTGGTACCACGCGCGGGCCTCCTCCCAGGCTGTGAGGCGGTCCTGCAGCAACGGGGCGCTGGCCGCCGCCGCTTCGGCGCTGCGAGCGCGCGACAGGCACAGCTCGGGCACGGCGACCCCCAGCCCCAGCCCCAGCACGACGGTCACCAGGCCGACCTGGACGAGGCGGCGGCGCGTGCTCACGGCTGCTCCGCCAGGGGCAGGTCAACCAGCATCTGCTCGAACACGCGGTAGTGCTGGCCGTCCATGCCGAGTGCCGCGTAGGTCTGGCGGGCGCGGGTGTTGCGCTCGTCGACGTAGAGGCGCACGCCGACGGCGCCGGCGGCGGCGGCCCGCTCCAGGACCGCGGCGTAGAGCGCGCGGTAGACCCCCTGCCTCCGGAAGGCCGGCCACACGTAGACCGACTGGATCCACCACACCTGGCCGTTGCGCCAGTCGCTCCACTCGCGGGTCAGCATGAGCTGCCCGGCCACGTCGCCGTCGCGGATCGCCAGCAGGTAGCGGGCGTCGACCTCGCCCTCAAGCCCGGCGGCGACGCCGGCACGCAGGGTGTCCGGGTCGAGGGCGAGGCCCTCGGTCTCTTGGGCCATGGCCCGGTTGCCCTCGACGATCCGGTCGAGGTCTTCGGGTCCGGCGGTGCGCACCTCGAAGCGCGCAGCGGGCGCCCCCTCCTGCTCCACCCCGGGTTCCGCATCGGCTGTGTCCATGGCCACCTCCGCCGCCGGCTAACACGGGGGCCGAGGCGCCCGGGGCGGGGACCGGATAGCCTCCTCTCCTCCTCCCACCCGCCACCCGGACGGCCACGATGGCACTGCCCCAGCGGCTCGGTCACCTCTACGAGGGGAAGGCCAAGCAGGTCTACGCGACCAGCGACGACGACCTCGTCTGGCTCCACTTCAAGGACGACGCCACCGCCTTCAACGGCGTCAAGAAGGCGTCGATCCGGGACAAGGGGGAAGTCAACGCCGCGATCAGCGCCCACATCATGGGCCGGGTGGGAGCCGCCGGCATCCCCACCCACCTCGTCGAAGTCGCCGGGCCACGCGACCAGATCTGCCACCGCCTGGAGATCATCCCGGTCGAGGTGGTGGTCCGCAACATCGCGGCCGGTTCGATCTGCAAGCGCCTCGGCCTGGAAGAGGGGACAGCGCTGGCCCGTCCGCTCGTCGAGTTCTTCTACAAGTCCGATGAACTCAACGACCCGCTGATCATCGACGATCACGCCCTGCTCTTCGGCTGGGCTGAAGCCTGGGAGCTGGCCTACCTCCGCCACGCCGCCCTCCGCGTCAACGCCGTGCTCCAGGAGTTCTGGGACAGCGTCGACGTCACGCTCGTCGACTTCAAGCTGGAGTTCGGGCGGGCGCTGGGCAAGGGGCAGCAGGGGCGGATCCTGCTGGCGGATGAGATCACGCCGGACGGCTCCCGCCTGTGGGAGAAGGGCACCCTGCGCAAGCTCGACAAGGATGTGTTCCGCCGCGATCTCGGCGACCTCGGCGACACCTACAGAGAGCTCTTCGCCCGGATCTTCGGCGAAGCCTTCCACGCCCACGACGAGGGCTGAGGGGGCGTGGCGGGCCAACGGCCGGTGCCTGGCGCGACGTCCTCGGCGCGTCCCGAGCTGGACGACCACTTCCACGACGAGTGCGGGGTCTTCGGCATCATCGGGGACAGCGAGGCGACGAACCTCGCCTACCTCGGGCTGCACGCCCTGCAGCACCGCGGCCAGGAGGGTGCGGGCATCGCGGCTAGCGACGGTGAGCAGATCCGCCTGTTCCGCGGGCAGGGGCTGGTCGGAGAGGTCTTCGGTGGCTCCGAGATCGCCTCGCTGGTGGGGCGGGCTGCCATCGGCCACGTCCGCTACTCGACCACGGGCGAAGACAGCCTCCGCAACGTCCAGCCCTTCGTCGTCCGCTACCAGGCGGGGCAGCTCGCCATCGCCCACAACGGCAACCTGACGAACGCCGGCATGCTGCGCGAGGACCTGGAGTCCACCGGCAGCATCTTCGGTACCAGCTCGGACACCGAGGTGGTGCTCCACCTCGTGGCCGCCAGCCGCCAGACGACCTTCATCAACCGGCTGGTCGATGCCTTGATGCGGGTCGAGGGCGCCTACAGCATGGTGCTGCTCACCCGCGACACGCTGGTTGGCGTGCGCGACCCTTACGGATTCCGTCCGCTCGTGCTCGGGCGTCGCGGACCGGCGTGGGTGCTCGCCAGCGAGTCCTGTGCCCTGGACCTCATCGGCGGCGAGCTGGTCCGGGAGATCGAACCCGGCGAGATGGTGATCATCGACAAGGACGGGGTCCAGTCGCTGCGCCCCTTCCCGCGCCGCCCCCGCCGGGCCTGCATCTTCGAGACGATCTACTTCGCACGCCCCGACTCGCGCATCTTCGGCCGCAGCGTCTACGAGACCCGGCTCCGCCTCGGCCGGCTGCTGGCGCAGGAACACCCGGTCGACGCCGACGCCGTGATCCCCGTGCCCGACTCCGGGGTGACCGGAGCGCTGGGCTACGCCGAGCAGAGCGGCATCCCCTACCAGCGCGGCCTGCTGCGCAGCCACTACGTCGGTCGGACCTTCATCGAGCCCAGCCAGCAGATCCGCGACTTCGGCGTCAAGCTCAAGCTCGCGCCGGTCCGCGCGGTGCTGGAGGGGCGGCGGGTGATCGTGGTCGACGACTCGATCGTGCGCGGCACCACCTCGCGCAAGATCGTCCGGATGCTGCGCGACGCCGGCGCACGCGAGGTGCACCTGCGCATCACGGCCCCGCCGACGCGTGGGAGCTGCTTCTACGGCGTGGACACGCCCACCCGCGACGAGCTGATCGCGCACCGCTTCGACCTCGAGGGGATCCGCACGTCGCTGGGCGCGGACACGCTGGCCTACCTGTCGCTCGACGCGCTCCACGAAGCCGAGGGCAAGGACCGCGGCAGCTTCTGCGAGGCCTGCTTCTCCCTGGACTACCCCGTCGATCCGCGCCCCGAGGATCGCCGCGTGCAGGTGCCGCTCTTCGAAGCCTGAGCCCCGCCCGGGCATCCGGTGTGCCGCTCGCTTCCGTGGCTTGCGCATCGTGCATGGGGCGGCTCCTTCTTTCCCTTGCGTGCAAGCCTGTCACCCTGCGGTAGACTGCCGCCCGCACAGGACGGACTTTCATGGGAAGAGCGATCGGCATCGATCTCGGCACCACGAACACGGTGGTCGCCGTGCTGCACGAAGGGCGGCCGCAGGTCGTCGAAGACGACAAGGGCTACCGGGTGCTTCCCTCGGTGGTCTCGCTGGACGACTTCGGCACGGCCACGGTGGGGCACGCCGCGCGCAACAAGATCCTGACCGACCCCGACCGCACGGTGTACGCCTTCAAGCGGCTCATGGGGCGGCGCTTCGACAGCGATCAGGCCGCCGAAGCGCGCAAGCGCGTCGGCTACGACATCGAGCAGTCGGCCGATGGCTTGTGCACGCTGCGCCTCGGCCAGCAGCTCCTGTCCCCGATCGAGGTCAGCGCCCTGGTCCTCCAGACGGCCAAGGAGATGGCCGAACGTGCCCTGGGCGAGACCGTTGACGAAGCGGTCATCACGGTCCCCGCCTACTTCAACCACCAGCAACGCTCGGCCACCTTCGAAGCCGCCAAGGTCGCGGGCCTGCGCTGCGAGCGCCTGCTGAACGAACCCACGGCGGCGGCGCTCGCCTACGGCTTCCGGCGCGACAGCGATCGCACCATCGTCATCTACGACCTCGGCGGCGGTACCTTCGACGTCTCGGTGCTGCACCTCTCCGGCGGCGTGTACGAGATCCTCGCCACCAAGGGTGACACCTACCTGGGCGGCGAAGACTTCGACTACCGCCTCGTCGACTACCTCGCCGACCACTTCCAGACCCAGACGGGCTTCGACCTCCGAGAAGACCGCACCGCCCTGCAGCGCATCAAGGACGCCGCTGAGCGGGCCAAGTGCGAGCTGTCCTTCACCGACCGGACGACGGTGCTCGTGCCCCGGCTCACGCCCGAACACAACCTCGAGCTCGCGGTGACCCGCCTCACCCTCGAGAGCCTGGTCGAAGACCTGGTGGAACGGACGCTTGACGTCACCCGGCGGGCGTTGTCCGACGCCGGGCTGCAGCTCAACGACATCGACGACGTCATCCTCGTGGGCGGCCAGACGCGCATGCCGCGCGTGCGCGAGGCGATCTCGGGGCTGTTCGGCAAGGAACCCAGCCGCGGCGTCCACCCCGAAGAAGTCGTAGCCATCGGGGCGGCCGTGCACGCGGCCAGCCTGACCGACCAGGAAGACGCGCCGCAGCACGTGCTCATCGACGTCACGCCCTTCGATCTGGGCATCGACGTCATCGGCGGGCTGTTCCAGGCGATCATCCCGCGCAACACGCACGTCCCCACCAGCGAGACGCGCGCCTTCGCCACGAGCCAGGACGACCAGGAAGCCGTCCGGGTGACCGTGCGCCAGGGGGACAGCCGCTTCGCCGACGAAAACGAGTTCCTGGGCGAGTTCATCATGTCGGGGCTCACGCCGGCCCCTCGCATGCAGACCAAGGTCGAGGTGACCTTCCGCATCGACAGCAACGGCATGCTCCACGCCTCGGCGGTCGAACCCGGCACGGGTGAGTCGAGGCGGATCACCATCCGCAACTACGGCGAGGTCGCGCAGTCCAAGGGGGCGATCAAGCCCTCGATCGAGAGCGACGGGAAGCCCGACGTCATGGTGGCCCCCGGCCAGTCCAAGGCAGCGAAGGTCGGCGCTCCAGCCGACGCTGGTCCGGCCGCAGGCGGCGGCAAGAGCAAGCGCGGGGGCTTCCTCGCCGGCTTGTTCGGGCGCAACAAGAAGGCCGCGGCGGCTGGTGCTGCGGCGGCTGGTGCTGCGGCGGCTGGTGCTGCGGCGGCTGGTGCTGCTGCTTCTACGGCGGAGACCGCCGGCGCAGACGTGGCCGCCGAAGCGGGTGGGACGCCGCCCCCTCCGGCGCCCTCGCCGGGTATCAGCCTGCCCGAGGTTGAACCGCTCGAAGCTATCGACGAGGTCGCCCTCGAAGACATCCTGCCGCCGGCCAACATCGAAGACGACGATGTCATGCACCTCGGGGGTGACGCGCTGCAGCCGGTGCCGGATCGATCGGCGCCCGCGGCCGTCGGCATGGCCGGTTCTGCGAGGGATGCGTGGGACCAGGGGCGCGACGAAAGCTTCCAGATGCCCGCCTTCGACGACGAAGAAGACGACGACGACGTCCCCCTGGGGCTCGCCGGCGGCGGCTTCGAAGATTCGGTCGATGAGATGTTCGCGCTGCCGGACGGGTCGGACGATGCCCTCGAAGAGCTGGACGACGGGCTGCTGGAGCTGGGCAACGAACCACTCGGCGACGCTGACGACGTCGGCGCGCTCTTCGCACCTGTCGACGACGCGCAGGCGCCCTCGGAGCCTGCTCCCCAGGTGGAAGCGCCGCAGCTCGACGACGACCCGTTTGGGCTCGCGGGTGATGGACTGTTCGACCTTGGCGACTCGGGCGAGACTCCGGCCGCAGCGGCCGACGCCTTCTCTGAAGCGCCCGCCGCACCCGGCCCGGAACCCGAAGCAGTCGAGCCGGAACCTGACCCGGCGCTGGCGGTCCCTGTGGAAGACGCCCTGAGCGACACCAGCGACCTGTTCGCCTTCGATGGGCCTCCGGCCGAGCCGGCGGCACCGGCGGCACCGGCAGCCGAGGACACCGCAGAGGATCCCTTCGGCGACCTCGCTGGGGAGCTGTTCGGGGACCTGGACGGGGACGTCGACCTCGGCCAGACCGACCCGGCGCAGACGATCCCCACCGCCGAAGAGCTTGCCTCCCCCTCGCCCGGCGAACCCGACACCGGCGAGCTGTTCGACTTCACCGCCCCAGCCGATGGATCCGAAGACGGCGCGGCCTTCATGCTGCCCCCCCCGGACACGGCGGAGGTCCCGCCGCTCGACGAGACCGACGAGATCTTCGGTCTGCCGGGCACGGTGGACGATCCCGCTGAAGTGTTCGGCTTGCCCGGGCTGGTCGAGGGTGAGGACGCCGGCGGCGCCGCCCCGGACGAACCCGATCCGAGCGACCTGTTCGCGGGCGCCCCCGACCTTCCGCCGCGCCACAGCGAAAACGACGACGAGCGGACCGAGATCTTCGCGCGCAGCCCAGGCCCGACCGCCCGCGGTGGCGAGACCCGCAAGAAGAAGCGGCGCCGCAAGCCGGCGCGTCTGAAGCTGGCCTACCGGCGCGTCGACGCGATGGTGACCGAGTACCGCGAGAACCTGCGTCGTGGCGGGTGCTTCGTGAAGACCAGCAAGCCGCTCCCGGTGGGGCGTGAGTGCGTGATCGAGGTCCGGGCACCCGGCATGGAGCACCCGCTCGCCCTGCAAGGGGTCGTCACCTGGTCCAGCGTCGGTTTGTCGTCGCTGCCCGACGGGCAGGATCCGGGCATGGGGATCGAGTACCGCCTCGACGATGAGCGGCGCATCGAGATCGAGCAGGTGCTCGCCTCGCTGGGGGCCTGAGGGTCACCGCCGGCGGACGCTCGGTCGGGGGGGGGGCAGTGGGGCCGTCAGTCAGGGGCGGCCCCCGCCGCGTGCGCGCCACAGCGCGGTCAGGCGGTGAGCCCGCCATCGACCACCCACTCCTGGCCGGTCACGAAGCTGGCTTCGTCGCTGGCGAGGAAGGCGACCACCGCCGCGACCTCTTCGGGCGAGCCGAGGCGACGCATGGGGACCACCTTCTTGACGCCTTCGACGATGCGCTGGTCCATGGCGTGGACCATGTCGGTCTCGATGAAGCCGGGGGCGACGCAGTTGACGCGGATGCGGCGCTTGCCGAGCTCCTTGGCCAGCGACCGGGTCATCGAGGACACGGCCGCCTTGCTGGCACCGTAGTTGGCCTGCCCGGGGTTGCCTCGGATGCCGGAGACCGAGGTGACGTTGATGATGCTGCCGCGGCGCTGTCTCAGCATCACCGTGCCAGCTTCCCGGCACATCCAGAACACCCCGTCGAGGTTGGTCCGCAGGACGTCGGACCACTCGTCATCGCTCATGCGCAGCATCAGCGTGTCCTTGGTGATGCCGGCGTTGTTGACCAGGATGTCGAGGCTGCCCAGCTCGGTCGCTGCGACGACCAGGGCCTTGCAGCCCTCCGATGTGGACACGTCCGCCTGGACGGCGATGCCGTCGATCTCCTCGGCAACCTCCCGGGCCGCTTCGGCGCTGCTCCGGTAGTTGACGACCACCTTGGCGCCCTGTCGCCCCAGGCGCAGGGCGATGGCCCGGCCGATGCCTCGGCCTCCACCGGTCACGATGGCGACCTTGCCCGTGAGGTTCATGTGCTGCTCTCCGGCGGCGAGGGCGCCTATTCCTTGACGCGGCTGACGTACTGGTTGGTGCGCGTGTCGACGCGGATCTTCTCGCCCTGCTCGACGAAGAGCGGCACCAGGACCTGCGCACCGCAGACCAGCGTGGCCGGCTTGGTGGCGCCGGTCGCCGTGTTGCCGCGGACGCCGGGCTCGCAGTACTCGATGACGTCCTCGATGAAGTTGGGCAGCTCCATGTTCACGGCCCGATCCTTGTAGAAGAGCACCGTCACCTCGATGTTCTCGGTGAGGTACTGCTTCTCGTCGCCCATGGAGTCGGCGGGGATGGCGACCTGGTTGTAGGTCTCGGTGTTCATGAAGTGGTAGAAGTCGCCGTCGTCGTAGAGGAACTGCATCGGCCGATCCTCGACGTCGGCCACATCCACCTTCTCGCCCGACCGGAAGGTGCGCTCGATCACCGACCCGGTGATCATGTTCTTGAGCTTGGTGCGGGTAAAGGCCGTGCCCTTGCCCGGCTTGACGAACTGGAAGTAGGTCATGATGTAGGGCTGTCCGTCGAGCTCGATCTTGAGCCCGTTGCGGAAGTCGGAGGTGTCGTACTGCAGCGCCATCGGCGGGTCCTCGGGAAGTGCGTCCGGGTCGCCGGGGGGGGCGGCGGATCGCGGGATAGGCTGGTCGCGGTCCGGGCTGTCGACACCCGGTGCCACGAGGTGCGCCTGTGTATCATGACCGGCCGGGCCGCGGCCGCATCGCTGGCCGAGCCGAGGTGCTGCGGCGCTTCCCCGACGTCTCGCGGGCGCTCTGGAACCAGGCGGCGGCGGCCTTCCCGGTGCAGCTCACCCAGAGCTGGCTGGCGCGGATCCGGTCGGCAGACGGACCGCTGGGGCGGCAGTCCCTCCCACACCCAAGCGAGCTGGTCGCCGATCCGGGCGACCGGGAGGATCCGGTCGGCGAGGCGGCACGCAGCCCGCTGCCGTGGGTGGTGCAGAAGCACCCCGACCGTGCCCTCCTCCTGCTCACCCGGCGCTGCCACCTGTACTGCCGGTACTGCTTCCGCCGGGGCCACGAGGGCCCGACCGATCCCACGCCGGAAGAGCTCGACGACGCGTTCCGCTTCATCCGCGGCAGCGGTGCCCGGGAGCTGATCCTGTCGGGAGGCGACCCGCTGGCCGTCCGCGACGCGCGCATCCTGTCGTGCATCGACGGCGTCCGCCCCGCGGTCCCGGTGGTGCGCATCCACACCCGCGCGCCGATCACCGCACCCTTCCGGGTCACCGACGCGTTGGTCACCGGGCTCGCCGAGCGGGGGCCCGTGTGGGTCATCGTGCACGCCAACCACCCCGACGAGCTGGGCGCCGACGTGCGGCGGGCGCTGGCCCGGCTGGTGGACGCCGGCATCCCGGTGCTCAACCAGGCGGTGCTGCTGGCCGGCGTCAACGACGACCCCGACGTGCTCGCCGCGCTGTTCGGCGAGCTGACGACGCTGCGGGTCTTTCCCTACTACCTGCACCACCCCGACCACGCTCCGGGCAACGCCCGCTTCCGGCTGTCGACGGCACGTGGACTGCAGATCCACGCAGCACTTGCTCAGCGCGTCAGCGGTGTGGCGCTGCCGCGCTACGTGATCGACCCTCCCGATGGGCTCGGCAAGCTCGACGTCGCCGCCTGGGTACACGCGGGTGGACGCCGTCCTCTATCATCCGGGCCCCGACCTCTCCCGCCGCCGCAGGAAAGCTGACATGGCCGTCCGCCGCGCCACCCGCCAGTACAACTCCGTCGTCGAGTTCCTCGAAGATCACGCCGGCCCGCTCAGCCAGGGCATGGTCCTGCTCCCCGCCGGCACCATCGACGGCGAACCCGCCCCGGAACTCAAGCTCGACCTCGTCGTGCCTCCCATCGGCCGGCTCGGTCCGGTGGTGGCGCAGGTGGTCCACCGTGGCCCGGACGGCAGTGTCGCCCTCCGGGTGCCGGAGTGGCCCCGCAGTGTGGAGGGCCGGATCTCCGACCTCCTCACCGCGGTCGACGAGCTGCGCGACTGGTTCATCGAGCAGGGGCAGCTCGTGGACGCCAAGGGCGTGCCCGCGCCGCCGGCCGACGCCGCGGGGGGCCCGGCGGATGCCGAACCAACACGCAGGGCGGGGCGCGGCTTCTCGGTCCCCGACTTGCGCGGGGTCGACCCCGACGAACGTGGCGGTCGCGATCCAGCCGAGCTTCGCCCGACCCTCATCCGCTTCGCGTCGGAGCGGCGCACCGGGATCATGACCTTCACCCGCCCCGACGGGCAGATCCGCTACGGCTTCTGGTACCAGGGCGGGCCGGTCGGCTTCCGCACCGAGCCCATGGACGAGGGCGAGGTGCTGGGCGTGCTGCTCTACAAGGCCAGCCAGATCACCAAGGAGCAGCTCCGCGAGAGCCTCGACATCATGCAGAAGGAGGGCTGCCGCCAGGGCGAAGCCTTCATCCAGATGGGGATCATGAGCTTCCCCCAGCTCGTCATGGTGCTCGGCAAGCAGGCGGAATTCGTGTTCCAGCGGACCATGGCCGACACCCGCGGTGACTGGAGCTTCCACACCCTCGACAAGCTCCCGGAACGCTTCCTGCCCTCGCCGCTCAAGGTCCCGGCCATGCTGTTCCGTGGCCTGTACCAGCGCGCCCGCGAGATGAAGTCGGACACGCTGTACACATCGTTGAAGGACTACCTGGACCGCTACATCTACGTGCCCGACTCCTCGGCGCGGCTCGTGCCAGACATGCGCTTCTCCATGAACGAGGGGCGGCTCATCGAGACGATCCAGAACAACTCGTGGCGTCTGCGCGAGGTGTACAGCGTCTCGCCGCTGTCCCGCGCCATGACGGCCGCGATGCTGCGCGCCCTCATCGACCTGGACTTCTTCGAGTTCAAGGCCGAGCAGTCCGACGAGCGGGCACAGGGTGCGCTGCAGGCCCTCATCGACCGCAAGAAGGACCAGATCTTCAAGGGCAGCCACTTCGACGTGCTCGAGGTGCACTGGATCTGCCTCACCGAAGAGGTCGAGGCTGCGTACCAGCGACTCAAGGCCGAGTTCACGCCGGCACGCTTCCGCGGCATGTCGCCCAAGGCCATCGCCGACATCTCGGCCATCAACCAGAAGATCGACGATGCGCGCGAAGTGCTCGGCGACGCCCACCGGCGGCGCGAGTACCGCAAGGACGTCATCGAGGAGAGCAAGATCACCCAGTCCGCTGCGCTGCTCGCAAAGCAGGGCGAGATGGCGGTGCTCCGCAACGATCGCTCCCACGCCACCGCTTGCTTCGCCAAGGCGGTCGAGCTGGTGCCCGGTGTCGGCGACTACCGGGCCGGGCTGCAGCGCGCCCGCGCCATGCGCTGACGCCGCGCGGCCATGCGCCGAGCGACGGCTCGGGCTCGCCGCGACCCCGCGACGCAAGACGGCCCCCCCGAGGGGTGGCCGCCTGTTCCCTTTCGACGCTGTCAGCCCTCAGTGGGCGTGCTCGGTCGAGGGGTGCACGTGGACGGCTTCAGGATCGGGACCGTAGAAGGGATCCGCCAGTGGAAGCGGCGGGACCTTGCTGAGGAAGGTCGCGATCACGAAGGTGAACAGGCCGAGGAAGCCGATGCCCATGCCGACCGTCAGCGCCAGCGGCGTGACGATGTCTGCTTCCGTCTGGACGCTCGGCATCACCACCCAGAAGCGCTCCAGGAAGATGCCGATGGCGATGAGGATGGTGATGGCCAGGTAGGCGCTGGGGATCTTCTTGATGCCGCGCGACAGCAGCGTCGTGAACGGCACCAGGAAGCACAGCGTGACGACGACGAAGTACAGGGTGCTCCACGGCGCGACCTGCGTGCGCAGCAGGATGAAGCCGATCTCCTCGGTCATGTTCCCGTACCAGATGGCCAGGTACTGAGCGAAGCCGGTGTAGCCCCAGAACATGGTGAAGCCGAAGGTGAGCTTGCCGAGGTCGTGGTACACGCTGGGGGTCAGGGCGTGCTCGACGCCCAGCCACTTGCGGCTGACCAGGGTGAGGATGGCCAGCCCGACCAGTCCGCTCCAGAAGGCGCTGGCGAAGTACCAGGCCGGGAACATGTTGGCGTACCAGTGCGGCGCCAGGCTCATCTCCAGGTCGACCGCCATCACCGAGAACATGATCGCGTAGATGATCACGATCGCCGGCGCGACGTTGAGCCGGCGCAGGTAGTTGGCCTCCTTTTCCGCCTCGGCGCCCTTCCAGCCGAAGGTGAAGCGGCTCCACCAGGCCGGGGTCGAGTCACCCATGTGCTCGGCGGCGACGCCCATGTCGGCGCGCAGGCTGGCCCGGATGTAGACCAGGCCGAGCACGCTGAGCAGGCCGAGGCCGACCAGCATGCGCATCACCAGGAAGCTCGGCGTCAGGTACACCGCCTTGTGGGCGGGCATCTCTTCGTGCATCCAGGGGTAGACGTCGAGACCGCCGACCAGGAAGAAGACCAGCAGCAGGACCAGCATGACCGGGAACAGGAGCCCGAAGGCTTCGGCGAAGCGCTTGAGCGCTGTGCCCCAGCGCGCCTTGACCAGGGTCATCGCGACCGCGAGCATGAAGGCGCCCTGCGCCATGCCGGCCCAGAACATGAAGTTGCTGATGAAGGACCCGAAGGCGAGGTCCTTGTGGGTGGCCATGCCGAAGCCGGCGGTGGCCAGCCCGATCAGCATGGCCACGCCAGCGGCGGCCTTGACCGAGCCCGGCACCTCGCGGGGGAGCCCGGACAGCGGGGCCATGGGATCAGGTGCGTGAGAAGACATGGATGCTCCGCTCCCTACCGGGGGGCTTCAGAGGGGGCCGGAGGGGGCGTGTGCTGCGCACCCTCGAGCGTCCGGATGTAGGCGACGGTGGCCCAGATCTCCTGGTCCTCCATCGACGGCCCGTAGGCCGGCATGATGGCGCCGCCGTTGCGGATCGTGAGGTAGAGGTAGCCGTCGCTGCGCGCCGCCGTGATGGCGCCCGTGCCGCTGAGCATGGGCGGCGGGATGGGGTAGCGACGGACGTTGTTGGCCGGGTCGTTCTTGGTCACCGGCGCGCCGCCCTTGCCCTCCACCCCGTGGCAGGCCTGGCAGTAGACCTCGAACATGTGCTTGCCCTGGGCCAGCGTGTCGGCCGACGGCTTGGCGCCGAAGGGGTTGTCGAGCGCCTGACCCTCGGGGGTCATGCGGTCGGCGTTGGGCACGTAGCGATCGATGGAGACGGCGCCGTCGGGCAGGTTCGCCATCTGCCACTCGTAGGCGCGGGAGAACGCGTTGTCGACCATGTCCCAGTCCCAGGGGAAGGCCTGGGCAGGGGAGGACAGCGCCGCTGCCAGCCCCACGAGGGCGAGACCGGGCGCCAGGTGCAGGCGGATGCGGGACATCACTTGCTCCCCGAGACGGTGACCTCGACGGCGCCGGCGGCGAGCAGCTTGTTCTTCCACTCCTCCACCGCTGCACCGGTCAGGCCATTGATGATGAGGCCGAAGCAGTCGTCGCTGAACCGGGGGTCGGTGACCTCTTCCTGCAGCCCGAAGGACGGCAGGCGGCACATCAGCAGCAGGCCGATGAGCGTGGCGAGGCAGCCCCAGAAGACGGTCGCTTCAAAGGTGATGACCATGAAGGCCGGCACCGAGACGAGCGGCTTGCCGGCCGGGATGATCATCGGCCAGTTGAGGTGGGTGAGGGAGGCCAGCGAGAAGCCCGCCGTCCCACCGAAGATGGCGCCGCCCAGCGTGAACCAGCGCACCGGGCTGGGGCGGCCCCCGTAGATCAGCTCCTCGATCTCGTGCCGGGGCAGGGGGGCGGTCGCCACGAAGTCGGGCAGCCCGGCCTGCTTGACGGCGTGGATGCCGTCGACGAGGGTGTCGAGGTGGGCGAAGACGGCCTTGACGGTCGTGCCTTCGGCGCTCATGCGGCCTCCTCATCCGCCTTGAGCGGCGGGCGGAGCAGCTCCTTGACCTCGGCGATGGCGATGGAGGGCATCACCTTCACGAAGAGGAGGAACCAGGTGAAGAACCAGCCGAAGCTCCCGAGCAGGATGCCCATCTCCACCCAGCTTGGGGTGTAGTAGACCCAGGATGCCGGGTCGAACTGATGTGCGAGGGAGCTGGCGATGATGTTGTAGCGCTCGAACCACATCCCGATGTTGATGAAGACCGAGACGACGAAGAGGATGGTCCAGTTGGTGCGCCAGCTCTTCTTCCACCACACCAGGGGGATGATGCAGTTGCAGGCGACCATGGTCATGAAGACCCAGTTGTAGGCGCCCGTCGCGCGGAAGACGAAGATGCCCCACTCATAGGGGTTGTCCGAGTACCAGCCGATGTAGTGCTCGATGGCGTAGGAGTAGGTCAGGATCCCGCCGGTGAGCAGGCACATCTTGGCGAGGCTCTCGAAGTGCCAGGTGCCGATGTAGTCTTCCCAGCCGAAGATCTTGGACATCGGCAGCAGCAGCGTGATCACCATCGCGCAGCCGCTGAAGATGGCGCCGGCGACGAAGTACGGCGGGAACAGGGTGCTGTGCCAGCCCATCGTCTGGGCCATGGCGAAGTCCCAGGACACGACGCTGTGGACCGACAGCACGAGCGGCGTCGCGAAGGCGGCGAAGAAGCCGTAGGCGGCCATGTAGTGGCGCCACTGGCGGTCCGTGCCGCGCCAACCCAGCGACAGGTGCCGGTACATCTTGTGGATGATGCCGGTGGTCTTGTCGCGCATGGCGGCGATGTCGGGGATGAGGCCGACGTAGAAGAAGATGGTCGACACGCTGAAGTAGGTGCTGACCGCGAACACGTCCCACATCAGCGGGCTCTTGAAGTTCTGCCAGAGCTCGCGCTGGTTGGGGTAGGGGAACAGCCAGTAGGCGTTCCAGGCGCGCCCGACGTGGATGGCCGGGAACAGCGCCGCGGTCATGACCGCGAAGATCGTCATCGCTTCGGCTGCCCGGTAGACGCCGGTGCGCCAGCGGGAGCGGAACAGGAAGAGGATCGCGGAGATCAGCGTGCCGGCGTGGCCGATACCGATCCAGAACACGAAGGTGGTGATGTAGACACCCCAGAAGACCGGCGGCTGGAAGCCACCGACCCCGAGGCCCCACTCGAGCTGGACGTACCAGCAGTACCCACCCCAGGCCAGCAGCGCGACGCTGAGGCCCAGCAGGCCCAGGTAGGCCACCGACGGCTTGAACAAGGGGCGCATGATGTCACGGGTGACAGCGCCGTAGGTCAGTCCCTTCACTGCAGGGCCCTCCTCAGTGGTGGCCGCCGGCGGCGGGTGCTTCGCTGCCGTGGGTTTCTTCCGAGCCGTGCGTCGAGCCGTGGCCGCCGCCGTGACCGCCACCGTGGGCGGCACTCGGGATGTGGTTGATGCGGGCGAGGTAGCGCACACCGGGCTTGGTGTTCAGCTCGCCGAGCATGGTGTAGGCACGCTCGTCGGCGAACTGTTCGCCGAGCTTGCTGTCGCCGACCTTGGCGTTGCCGAAGACCATGGCGTCGGCCGGGCAGGCCTTCGCGCAGGCGGTCAGCTCGTTGAGCTCGTCGGCGGGCACGGTCTTGTGCTCGTCCCGCCACTCGTCCTTGATCGCGCGGAGGCGCTGGACGCAGAAGGTGCACTTCTCCATCACGCCCATCTCCCGCGTCGACACGTCGGGGTTGAGCATGAGGTTGAAGGAGTCCGGCCACCGGTAGGTGTGGTAGTTGAAGCGCCGCGCGGTGTAGGGGCAGTTGTTGGCGCAGTAGCGCGTGCCCACGCAGCGGTTGTAGATCATGGCGTTGAGGCCATCGAGGTTGTGGTAGGTCGCCAGCACCGGGCACACACCCTCGCAGGGCGCGTGGCTGCACTGCTGGCACATGACCGGCTGGAAGCGGACGTCGGGGTGCTCCCCCTCTCCCTCGAAGTAGCGGGACAGCCGGATCCAGCCCATGTAGCGGGACTTCTGGATCTGCGCGGGGCCGACGATGGCGATGTTGTTCTCGGAGTGGCAGGCCGTCATGCAGGCGCCACAGCCCGTGCACCGGTTCAGGTCGACCGCCAGCGCGAAGCGGTAGGTCGGGTGATCCGGTTCGGGGAACATGTCGTGCAGGCCGGCCTTCTCCAGGCGCTCGTCCACCGGTGGGTGGTGGGCCGGCACGATGCTGCCGGGGCCTTCGCCCTTGCCGAGGTCGTCCTTGCTGACGACGTAGTTGATGTGCCGGCCGGCCTGGTCGATGCTGCCGATGTAGGGCAGGGTCTTGGAGCTGCCGCCGGTGCGCACGGCCTTGACCGCGCCGCCACTGTAGATCAGTGCGCCGGTACCGCCCTCGACGTTGACGTCGGCGATGTCGACGGGGTTGGCGCCGAAGCGGGTGTAGCGCCCGCCGGTCGCCTTGCCGTTGCCCATGACGACGGCGATGACGTCGTCCCGGACCGAGGGGTTGGCGAAGAAGTCCACCTCGATGTCGCCCTTGTCGGTCGAGACCTTGACGAGGTCGCCCTTCTCCAGGCCGAGCCCGGCCGCCGTCTTTGGCGACATCTCGGCCCAGGTCGTCCAGGTGAACGAGCTGACGGGTTCGGGGACTTCCTGCGCCCAGGGCTTGTTGGCGTGGCGGCCGTCGAACAGGAAGGGGTGGGCGAAGAGCAGCAGGGTCGTGCCCTCGGTGGGGCCGCTGCCCTTGGGGGCCGCAGAGAGCTGGAAGTCCGCGCCCTTCGGGGCGGCCTGCTTGAAGAAGCCGCCGCGCTGCAGGGCGCCGATCCACCACGTCTCGAAGTCGCCGGGCTGGCCGGCGGCGTCCCAGATCGCGGCCTTCCACCACGCCTTCAGGTAGCTGGGGAAGTCGGGGCTGGTCAGGTCCGGCAGCGGCACCGTCGCCGGAGCCGGAGCCGGAGCTGCAGCTTCCGTGTCGCCCTCGGTGGTCGCTTGAGCGTCGGCGGGGGCAGCTTCGGTCGCGGGGGGGGCCATCGCGACGGCCACGCCGGCTTCCTTGGCCAGGGCCAGCAGCAGGTCACCCTGGCTGCGGGTGTCGTACAGCGGCCGCATGGCCTGCTGCTGCAGCGTGTAGACACCGGCGCGGACGTTGCCGTCGCCCCAGTTCTCGACCGTCGTGCCCGGAGGCAGGACCCAGGCCTTGCCGAGCGCGCTGTCGCCGGGTTCGTTGGTCAGCAGGACGAGGTGCTCGACCTTGGCCAGCGCGGCCTGCACATCCATGCTGGCCGGCAGGTTGTAGACGAGGTCGAGGTCGTCGATGAACAGGACCTTGAGCTGTCCCTTGCGACAGGTGTCGAGCAGGGCGACCAGCTCGCCGGTGGTGGCGAAGCCGTCGACGAGGTGTTCGTCGCCGAAGCGGACCGTCTTGCCGATGTTGCCGCAGACCTCGTTGAGGACGAGGACCGCGGTGGCCAGCGCCGTCGGGTCCACGCTGTCGGCAGCGCCGCTGGGGATGATGGCGCTGTCGGCTTCGGCCAGCCAGCCAGCGACTTCGTCGAGGCGGTCGGCCGAGATACCGGCGGCGCTGGCGGCCGCGGCCGGGTCGGCGCTGCCGAGCAGCCGGGCGGCGGGCCCGCGGTAGCCCTTCTTGTCGGCGACGAGCTTTGCCAGCGCCATGGCCACGCCGACTTCCGTGCCGGGCTTCGCGGCCAGGTGCAGGTCGGCGAGCACGCCGGAGTTGCCCAGGCGCGGCGCGACCACCACGGTGCGGCTGACGAAGCCGCCGTGCTTGGGGGCGCGGCTGTTGGCCCAGCCGCGCGACTGTTCGTTGGGGGAGAGCCAGGTGGTCGTGAAGTCGGCGCCGAAGGAGACGACCGTGTGGGCGTCGTCGAGGTGCCAGCTCGGAACGGTGTCGCGGCCGAAGGTCGCCTTGACGGCGGCCCGCAGGGCGTCGAGGCCCAGCGGCTCCCACATCAGCAGCTTGCCGCCGAAGGCTGCGACCGACTGCGCGATGAGCGCGCCGGTCGCGGCGCTGCGGTAGCGACCGACCCAGGCGACCGCACCCGCGGCGCCCTTGATCGCTGCGCCCAGCTCCTTGACGGCGTCGTCCCAGCTCACCTCTGCGCCCGCCTTCAGCGGACCCTTGAACCGGTCGGCGCTGTAGGTGGCCTGCAGCCCGGCGGTGCCCATGGCACAGAGGTTGCCGCCACCCACGGGGTCGTGGGCGTTGCCCTCGAGGTGGACGATGCGGCCCTCGCGGTTGCGGGCGACGACGCCGCAGCCGGCCGGGCACTCGTCGCAGCGGGTCGCGAAGTGCACGGCGTTGCCGGGCACGAGCTGCGGGTCCTGGACCACGTAGGGCAGGACGTTCTCGTAGGGAACGACCGGGTCCTCGAGCCAGGGCACGACCTTGCCGAGGTTGACCGGGGCATTGTAGTCGCAGCCGGAGGCGGCGGTCGCGACCCCGACGGCGCCAGCGGCCTTCAGGAAACCGCGGCGATCGATGGAAGAGCTGGGCATCGCTCGGCTCACTTGTGGCAGGTGTAGCAGTCCTTCAACTCGGCGCGGCGGAGCTCCGCCTGGGCGCCGTAGTTGTCGTCGACCGCCTTGTGGTTCTTGTGACAGTCCAGGCACCAGCCCATGTTCAGCGGCTTCACCCGCTGCGCCTGGGTCATGGTCCCGGCCACGTCGCCGTGACACTCGGTGCAGTCCAGGCCGCCCCGGATGTGCCGCTTGTGGCTGAAGTAGACGAAGTCGGGCAGGTCGTGGACCTTCATCCAGGGGATCGGCTCGCCCTTGTCCCAGTACTCCTTGAGCTTGACCAGCTCGGGACGATCGGTGGTGTCGATCATCGCGTGGCAGTTCATGCAGGTCTGGGTCGGGGGGACGCCTGCGTGGATCGAGCGCCGGGCCATGGAGTGGCAGTACTGGCAGTCGATCTGCAGGTCGCCAGCGTGCAGCTTGTGCGAGTAGGCGATCGGCTGCTCCAGCAGCTCGTCCGGGTCGACCCGGCCGTAGGCCACGTGCCGGTCGGGACCGGGGTGTGGCAGCAGGTCGTGGGAGACGATCTTGAAGGTCTCGTCGCTGCCGGGGGCGTCGGCGAGGCTGGTGGCATTCCACGTGGCCAGGGCGCCGAGGACCAGCGCCAGGGGGGTCGCGAATGCAAGGGTGCGCTTGAGCGTGCTCATTCATTCTCCCGCGGGGCCTGGCCTGAGCGTTGGCCAGGGTGTTCGGGGGCCGAGAAGGCGGCCGGTCTAATGGCTGGAGGGGGGGAGGACAACCGACCGCAGGCAATGTGTTTGTGTGCATCCTGTAAACGTGGGCCGGTCGCGGCGTTCTGACTGAATGGCGATTCAGCTCTGGAAGCTCCAGCGCGCCGTCGATAGGCCCGAGACCTCAGGAGACACCGTGAACGACCACTCGCTTTGCGCGCACGCGCCCCACAGCCTGCGGGCCCCGATCCAGGGTCCGCTGCGAGCGACGGCCCTCTTCGTCCTGGTGGTGGCTGCGGCGGGTTGTCGCACGGGTGCCGAGAATTCGGCAGGCAGCGACGCCTCGTCGACGAATGCCGCACCCGCGGCGACGGCCGTCGCCGCTCCAGCCGCGGATGCCCCAGCCGCGGATGCCCCAGCCGCGGATGCCCCCTCCGCCGATGCTCCCGTCGACCCGGGAGCGCTGTATGCGCAGTGCCGCGAGCGGGTCGAGGGCCCCGAAGCGGACGGCGAGTGCAGCGCCGACGCCGACTGCGCCGCTGGTGGCTGCAGCGGAGAGATCTGCGCCCCGGCACATGCGCTCGACGGCGTCATGGGGAGCTGCGAGGTGCTGCCCTGCTTCTCGGTGCTGGACCGGTGTGGCTGTGTGGAGGGGCGCTGCGCCTGGTCGGTGAAGGCCGACGCCCGCGCCCGGCCGACGATCCAGCTCCCCGACAAGGCCGGCGGCTGACGTGCGGATCACCGGCGGCATGCTGCGGGGACGGGACGTGCCCATGCCCCGGCGTGGGCAGGTGCGGCCCACCTCGGCTCGGGTCCGTGAGGCCCTCTTCTCGATCATCGGCCAGGACCTGTCGGGCTGGAGCGCGCTCGACGCCTTCGCTGGCGCTGGCCTGCTGGGGCTCGAAGCCGCCAGTCGAGGGGCGTCGCCGGTGCTGTTCGTCGATCGTGACGCCGCCGTCATCCGCCACCTGCAGCGCAGCATCGCCGCCCTGGCGTCGGGCCTGCCGGGCGGCACCCGGCTCTCCGTGCGCCGCCTGGACGCCGCTGTGGTGCTGAAGGAACGGGCGCTGAAGCTTGGGGCGCTGAAGGAAGAGGCGTCGGAGGAGGGCGAGGGGCACCCGCCCGCCGGCTTCGATCTGGTCCTCCTCGACCCTCCCTACGCGGAGGAGTCCCTGCGCTGGCTGGAGCTCGGCGCCGCCGCGACGCGGCGGGCGCTGGTGCTCGAGCATCGCTGGGGTGTCGAGCTGCCGCCCACCGCCGGGCCTCTCCGCCTGCATCGCCACCGGCGCTACGGCGACACGGGGCTCGCGGTGTACACCCGCTGACAGTCGCGCGATGGGGCGGGCGCCATCGATCCGCCGGGCCCCCGACGCCCTCGACCGCAGATCAGCGCCGGACCCCGTCCGTGGGTGAGGGGAGCTGGCCCTCGTCTCGCCAGCGCAGCCAGTCCGCCAGGATGCGCGCGTGGTCGAAGGCCATGGGCAGCCCTCCTGGACCGGGCCCTCCGCCGGCCAGGGCCCGGATCTCGTCGACGGAGAAGACGCGGGCCTCGGCGGCGTCGTCCATGCCCACCGGCGTGCCCGTGGCTGTGGCGCAGAACACCACCGACAGCGTGTGCCGGCGCCGGTCGCGGGCGGGGTCGGAGTACACGTAGAGGAGGTGGTCGAGTCGGGCCTGCAGCCCCGTCTCCTCCAGGCCCTCGCGGACCGCGGCTTCCTCCACGGTCTCTCCCTCGTCGACGAAGCCGCCCGGCAGGGCCCAGCCCGCCGGTGGGTTTCGCCGCCGGATCAGCACAACGCCGGCGTCTCCGTCGACGAGCTGCAGGACGAGGTCGACCGTCGGCGTCGGGTTGCGGAACTCTTCGGTGGACACGCTCACTCCCCGCCCCCGGCGCGTGGGCAGCGCGGGGCGCCAGCCATGATAGGCCCGACGCCGTCGAGTCTGGCGCGCCGTTGCCGCCGGAGAAGGAGTCGCCCCATGGCCAGGCAAGTCGTCGTCGGCGCCGGTCCCGATGCCCTGCGCGCCGCCGCGGTGCGTGCCACCACCGGCGCGCCGGTCCTGCTGCTGCAGGCGCACCCGCAGGTCACGGGCCTGCAGCACCCCGAGCTGCCCCAGAGCACCGGGAGGATGCGCGACCAGGCCGACGAGCGCCGCGTCCTGGAGCAGGTCCTGGGCGCGCTGGTCGAAGCGCCCGCCAACGGCCAGGGGCTGCTGGCGCGGGGAAACCAGGTGTGGCTGCCGATGAAGCGGCGCCACGCCGCCAAGCTCATCCCACCGCTGCGGCACCTGGACTCGGTGCGGGGCTGGCTCGATGCGCGCAAGGCCGCGCGGGGCTCCGAGCTGGTGGTGGGCGGCGGCCAGGAGGAGCGCTCCTACCGCGACTGGGTGGTGCGTCGCATGGGGGAACCGGCGTTCGAGACCCTGTACCAGGCCTACGCCGAGCACCGCTTCGGCGCGCCGGCTGATGAACTCAACGTCACCGTCGCCCGGTACCACCACGCGCTGCGCGATGACGGCCCCCACCAGGTCCCGCCGGGCCGCGAGCACGTCGCCCTGGCCGAAGCTGAGCAGTGCATCCGCGCCGCGGGCGGCGAGATCCGCACCGGGGTGGAGATCGAGGGCGTCGACCTGGTCGACGGCCGTGCCGGGGCGCTCCGGCTGAAGGGCGGGGAGCGTGTCGAGCTGGAGGGGCCGCTGTGGGTGGCTCGGCCACCGCGGGTCGTCGCCTCGTGGTTGCCGGATGATGCGGTGGCGGCCGTCGCCGAGGACGCGCGGCGGCTGAAGACCGCCGACCTGCTGGTCACCTGCCTCAAGGGGGAAGTCGACGGGCTGCCCGAGGTGCTGCACGTGCTCGAAGCCGGCAGCAGCTTCTGGCAGGTCGTGACGCCCTACGGCATCAAGGAGTATGCCCTGTTCCTGTCGACTCTCCCGACCGATGCGCCGGACGAGGACGCCGCCGCGGTCGCGCAGCGGGTCGCCGACGACGCCCGCCGTCTCGGCGTGGGCGACTTCGAGCTGGAGGGGGCCCGGGTCGAGCGGGTGCGCGACCACCAGGCGGTCTGGACCGTGGGCTGTCACGCGCGCTTCCACCGGGTCATCGACCGCCTCGCCGAGCTTGGCATCGTCGCCGTCGGCCGCACCGGGACCTTCTCCAGCATGGACGCCGGCGAGGAGATCGCCCTGGCTGCGGCCTACCGCGATCTCGCCGATCCCCCGCAGCGCGACACGCTTCGGCGCTTCGCCGACCCGCCGGTTCGCCTCGACGACCTCGACGCCTCGCTGCGCCGCTTCATCGAGCGCTGACGGGACGCGCGGGCCCTCAGGGCAGGGCCAGCAGCTCCTCGACCAGCGCGGCGGCCTCGGGATCCTCCTCCAGCAGGTCCAGCCAGAGCTGGCGGTCCTCGACACTGGCGTCCGGCCAGGCCGACAGCGCCTTGGCCCGCAGCCAGGCCCGCAGCGCCGCCAGCGCCGCATCGCTGCCCCCTTCGTGCCAGGGCTGCCCGCCGCAGCGGAGGGTGCGGGCATCGGCGCGATCGCCGTCCACCTGCAGGCGAAGCACGCCGGTGATGCCACAGCGATCGTGGCCCGCCAGCGTCAGTCGCCACCACCGCACACCGTCCCGCTCCTCGAGGGTGCGGACGGCGGCGGGATCACCGGCGGGGGGATCGGCGAGGGGATCACCGACGCAGGCCGGCAGCGGACCCGACATCGCCGTCCAGCGGCGACGCCAGCTCGGCCCGGAGGAGGGCAGCAGCTTGCGTGCGCTGATGGCGATCACAAGTGTGTCGCCGCCGTCGTCGGAGACCCAGTGCTCCAGCCGGCAGGGCTGGCCCTCGGGGCAACTCGCCGCGGCCTCGGCCGCTCCGGGGAAGCCGCCGCCCTTCGACAGGCTCACAGGCGTCGCGCTGCCGGCACGGTGCCAGGTCCGCAGCACGGCGAGGGCCTGCTCGGGCTCTGGAGGTGAGGCCGGCAGAGCCACCGGCTCCCCGCGTTCGCACGACAGCAGGGTGAGCAGCAGGAGCGGGGCCGTCGGGCCCTCCGGGTCAGTAGGAGCTGCTGAGGTTGGCGCAGTCCTGGATCTTGAAGTCGCCGGTCACGCTTCCGGCCACCATCTCAAGGCTGAGCGAGCCCTTGACCTTCTGGCCACTGGTGAAGCCGTCGATGATGACCTGCCCGGAGCGGGCTTCGTCCACCGCCAGGTCTTCGCCGTCGCCGCTGATGAGGCCGGCCCAGACCGGCGCGGTCCCCGACATCTCGAAGCTGCCCTTGACCACCTCGGAGTCCTCGAAGGTCACCTGCAGGACATCGAAGCTGCGGTCCCAGGGGTTGGTGTCGTCGTAGTCCTTGGACACCCACCACAGGTCGATGCAGTCGATGTCATCTTCGCTGAACACCAGGAAGGGGCCGCCCCAGTAGCCGACGCGGGGCTTCCACTCGGCGCCGTTCAGCGTGCCGCCGATGTTGCCCGAGACGCCGCCACAGGCCGGGGCGAGGGCCCCCAGGGAGAGGAAGAGGAAGGCGCTGCGCATCGGTGCTCCCGTTGAGTTCTGGCGCCGCCGGGGCGAGGTGGCCGCCGAGGCCTGGCGCGGCAGAGGATATGCAGGCCCAGGCCGGGTCACAAGCGCCCGGCGGTGGAGGTGCCGTGATCGCGCAGGGCTGGGATCCATCCGCGCTGCCCCGGGGAAGGGGGGCGGTCCACCTGCTCGGGGACGGCCCCGTCCGGGAGCTGGTCCTCGACAACCCGGCGGCCCGCAACGCGATGGGGCCGGGGATGATGGCCGACCTCGCCCACGCGGTGGACCGGCTCCAGGCCGATCCTCCCGCCGCAGTGGTGATCCATGGCGCCGGCGGCCGCGCCTTCTGCGCCGGCGGCGACCTCAAGGCCGTGCGCGAGCAGCTCCTCGCTCCGGGCACCGCGACCGGCATGGCGGCCTTCATGGCGGGGGTCCTCGACCGCCTGGCGACCCTGCCCTGCCGCGTCATCGCCGCGGTGGAGGGAGCGGCCCTGGGCGGCGGTAGCGAGCTGCTGACCGCCTGCGATCTCGTCATCGCGGCACGGGACGCGCGCATCGGCTTCGTGCACGCCTCTCTCGGCGTCAGCCCGGGCTGGGGCGGCGGCGCACGCCTCGTGCGCCAGCTCGGCTCGCGGCGTGCCGTGGCCCTGCTCGCGCCCACCGGCCCACCGACGGCGACCCGGGCACACCGGCTCGGGCTCGTCGACGAGCTGTGCGACTCCGGGAGTGCGCTGTCCGTGGCGCACGAGCGCGCGGCCTTCCTCGCGCGCTCCCCCCTGACGGCGGTCCACGCCGCTGTGGCCATCGCCCGGAGCGGCGCCAGGGACGCGGAGCTCGGCGCGTTCGAGCGCTTGTGGGGTGGACCCGACCACCTCGCGGCCCTCGCCGCGCTGACCCAGGGACGGCGTTGACGCTGCTGGTGGCGGTGCTGCTGGCGGCCTGCGGGCCGCGGCGCGCGCCGGTGCCCGAGCCGCCGCCCGACCGGGCGGCCGCCGCCGCCCAGCTTGTGTCGGGCTTTGTCGAGGACGGCGTCTTCCACGACTCCCGGTGGGGGCTGTCGCTGCCGGTCCCCGACGGGTGGGAGGCGACGCCGGGGCCCGACGCGGGTGCGCTGCGGGTGTCGATCACGGACCCGGTGGACGGCACCCGCGTGGAGATCTGGGCGTTCGACGCCCTCGGCGACACCCCGCGCCCGCGCAGCGACTGCCGGTGGACCTTCGTCGACACCGGCCGCTACCGGGTCGCCGGGCGCTCGGGCGAGACGACGACCGCCACCTGTACGCCGCAGGACCCTGCTGCCTCCCGGGTGTACGCCTGGCTGATCCCGGCGGAGGGCTATGGCGTGCAGGCCGAGCTGCACGTGCCGGCCACGGCGCTGGTGGAGGGTCGCCACGACGCCGAGGCGATCCTGCGGGGACTTCGGTTCTGAGCGCGGGTCGCGCTGGTGGCGCCGTCAGTCGCGCCGACGCCGCAGCCCGGCCAGGGCAAGCGGCAGGCCGACGAGCAGCCAGCCTGATCCAGGCGCGCCAGAGCCGCTGGCGCAGCCCATGCTGCAGCCGCCGCCGGAGTCACAGCCGCCCTTGCCGTAGCTGACCGGGCCCAGCGTGGCGTAGCCGCCCAGCCAGTCCTGCGCGGTGCCGGTCGTCGCGAAGGTCAGCGACGTGAGCCCCAGCCCTTCGAAGGCCGGCAGGGCGAAGGCGAGATCGCCTGCGAGGCCGTCGATGATCGGTCCGACCAGCGTGTCGAAGGCGCCGCCGAAGGAGTCTTCGATGTCGGCGCTGGCGTCGGGGACGAATTCATTGTCGGTCACCGTGGTGGTGACATCGTCGCCCGACAGCACCAGCGCGATGCCCAGCTCGCCGGTGGTGGCGTCGAGATCGAGGTTCACGCCGGCGTCGGCGTCCAGGTCTGCCCCGAGGATGAGGGCCTGGCGGTGGTCCAGCTCTCCGTAGAACTCGAGCCCGAGCTGGTTGACCGCGATCCCGACGTCGTTGTCCGACATGTAGTCCATGGTCGGTGGCGCCTTGGGCCGGGTCTGGATGATCATCGGCTGGGCTTCCGGGAACAGGTCGTCGAAGGCATCGCCCGCGAGCAGCCCGAGCATGGTGGTGTCCAGCGAGATCGGCAGCGTGTCGTCACCGGGCAGCAGCGAGTAGCACAGCAGGCCGCCGCGCCAGACCGAGTACAGGAGCTGGTTGCCGAAGTCGTCGGACAGCAGCAGGCCCGCGTCGTAGGTCGGGTCGATGCCGCTGGGGACGGCGCCGATGCCCGGCGGGCTGCTGTTGGTGGCCAGCGAGCCGCCGGTGTCGTAGGCCGCGACGCAGTCCGCCGGGTCGCTGGCCGACATCGAGCCGTCCATGACCAGCCGCACGCCCGACGGCTGGATCTGCACGTCGGAGGGATACAGCTCCAGATCGGCGGTCACGCCGTTGAGGTCGAGTTGCTGTTCGATGGTGGCCGAGGCGAAGGCGTCTTCGATGAGCGCCTCGATCTCGGGTCCGAAGTCGGCGACCGCGCTGGTGAGCTGGTCGGAGACCATGCCGAGGATGAGGTCATAGAGCGACAGCCCGAACCAGTTGAGCACCTCCTCGACCGAGCCGAGCGTGCAGCCATCGAGGTGGATGTCCTCGCTGCTCAGGTCGTAGCCGACGTTGATGGCCCCCACCTGGGCGTCGAGCACGCCATCCACCACCTGCAGCGCCAGGGTGGTCTGCAGCGTGGTGAGGAAGGGGTCGACCCAGCCGTCGCAGGTGTCACCGATGCCGAGCAGCTCGTAGTACAGCGACAGCGGCGAGCTGGGCGAGTTGACCGACACGTTCATGTCGGCGTCCAGCGACAGGTACCCCGTCTGGGGGACCAGCGATGCGTCGACGATCTCGATGTCGACCGTGCCACCGGTCAGCGAGTACGCGTAGAAGGTGGAGTCGTCGCCCATGTCCGGGATCGCGAGCCCGGTCGGCACCAGCGACGGCAGGATCCCCGCCAGGGTGTCGAAGCCGGTCGGCGTGATGTCGACGTCGACGGCGTTGTTGATGGTCGCGCCGGCCGGGTGCTGGCCGGCGAGGGCGTCGCCGCTGGCGAGCAGGCTGACCAGTCCGAGGGACAGGAGGGTGGAGTGCACGGCGACCTCGATGCGAAAAGGGGTGGGCACAGCGCGGCCCTGGCAGCGCATGGTACTCGGCGGCGACCGCTTGCGCTACGGGCACGCCCAGGTCGGCAGCCCTCTGCGGTTCAGGACAGCGACATCGACGAAGGCGGCGCCCGCGGCGGCGGCCATCGCACCATCGGTGTCGGCGCGATCGCCGACGTGGACCATGCTGCGGACCGGCACGCCGAGCTGTGCGGCGGCGGCGTGCAGGCCATCGGGCAGCGGCTTCAGCGCGCCGAGTCGCCGGCAGCTCACGACGGCGGCCCAGCCGCCCAGCCCCATGGCCGACAGCTTGTCGAGGGCGGGGTGGTCGCTGACCACGGCACGGGGGATCCCCAGCCGGTCGCAGCGCTCGATGAGGCGAGCAACGGCGGGCGGCGGCACCGCGTCGTCGAAGGTGTGGGGCCAGCGCGTGTCGATCCAGTCGGCCAGCACGCGCCGTACCTCGGTCGGGGTGCGGCCGCTGTCCGTCGCGAGCTGCAGGGCGATGGCGCCGTCGAGGTCGGCCAGACGCCTGCCGCGCATGCCCTCGACCGCCGCCGGGTAGCCGGTGAGGACGTGGTGATGTCGCAGCGCCCCCCGCCACAGCCGCAGACGCCGCAGGCGCACGGACGCCAACGTCCCGTCCAGGTCGAAGCTCACGGCGCGTGGTTCTTGCATTGACAGCCCGGGTGGGAGTGCATAGGAGGCGGGCGCCTCGCGACGGGGCAGCACATTGAGGAACAGGCACGGCCAGGTAGCTCAGTTGGTAGAGCAGGGGACTGAAAATCCCCGTGTCGGCGGTTCGACTCCGTCCCTGGCCACCATCCTCTTCCTCGTCATCGTGTCATCGCTGGCTGCGGCCTGCGCCACGGACGACTGCGAGCGCCTCTGCGAGCGCGTCGGCAACCGCCTGGGGACCTGCCTGCAGGAGTGGCCGGCCACCTGGGAGGATCTCGACGCCGCCTCGCGGGCCGGCTTCGTCGATGACTGCAAGCAGGCCTGGTCGGAAGAGCGCGGACAGCTCGAGCCTCGGGAGCTCGATGACGCGCTGCTCCAGTGCAGCGAAGCGGGCGACGAGCTGTCGACGATGCGCCAGCAGGGCACGGTCTGCGACGAGCTGCGGGCGCTCTACCTGGACTGAGACCGCGCCAGGCTGACGGACGCCGGTCGCGTCAGTCGTAGACGACGTCCTTGACGGAGATGCCGAGCTTGTTGATGCGGTAGTTCAGGTTGCTGCGAGAGATGCCGAGCCGGCGAGCAGCGCGCGCCTGCACCCCCTTGTCCTCCTTGAGCGCCTCTACGATGTAGCGCCGCTCGGCTTCCTGCAGGGCGTCGGGGAGGGTGGACCCGGGGGGCAGCACGCCGGGCTCGTCGCTGTCTTCGGCTTCGACCGGGGGGAGCTGCACCCGGTCGAGCTCGTCACCCCGGCACAGCAGGACGGCTCGCTCGATGGTGTGCTCCAGCTCGCGGACATTGCCAGGCCAGGGGTGGGCGAGGAGCTGCTCGAGCACCCGTCCGGAGATGCGCTGGACCGGCCGCTTGTACTTGTCGGCGAAGCGCTCCAGGAAGTGCTGTGCGAGCAGGGGGATGTCGTCGCGGCGGCGGGCCAGGGCCGGGACCGGGATGTGGAAGACGTTGAGGCGGTAGAAGAGGTCCTCGCGGAAGGTCCCGGACCGGACCTCCTGCCGCAGGTCCCGGTTGGTCGCGGCCACGACGCGTACGTCCACCTTGCGGGTCGAGCGACTCCCCAGCCGCTGGATCTCGCCGCTCTCCAGGACGCGCAGCAGCTTGACCTGCGTCTGCAGCGGGATCTCGCCGATCTCGTCGAGGAGGATGGTGCCGCCCTCGGCCTGCTCGAAGCGGCCCAGGTGCTGGCGCACGGCGCCGGTGAAGGCGCCCTTCTCGTGGCCGAAGAGCTCGCTCTCCAGCAGGCCCTCCGGCAGCGCACCACAGTTGACCCGGACGAAGGGGGCGTCGCGCCGGGGGCTGCGACGGTGGATGGCGTGGGCCAGCAGCTCCTTGCCGGTCCCGGTGGGGCCGGTGAGCAGCACCAGGGCGTCCGACTCGGCGACGGCTGTGATCAGCTCGTAGACCTCCTGCATGGCGTCGGTGACACCGACGAGCTGTTCGAAGCCATAGCGGGCGTCCAGCTCGGCCCGGAGCTGGACCAGCTCGGCCCGCAGCGCCTTCTCGCGCAGGGCCTTGGCGAGGATGACCAGCAGCTCGTCGCGGCTGACGGGCTTGATCACGTAGTCGTCGGCACCCGACTTCATGGCGTTGACGGCGTCGGGCACGGAGCCGTGGCCGGTCATCATCACGACGCGGGTCTCGGGCCACCGCTCCCGCACGACGGAGAGCAGCTCCAGCCCGGTCATGTTGGGCATCATCACGTCGCTGAGCACCACATCGACCGGTCGGGAGCGGAGGCTGTCGACGGCTTCGACCCCGTCGGTGGCCAGCTCGACGTCCCAGCCGGCCTTCGACAGGTTGACCCGCAGGGCTGCGCGGACGGCGCGATCATCGTCCACGACCAGGATGCGGCCGGCGTCAGCGCTCATCGCAGCTCCACGCGCCAGGGCATCAGCGCCCAGGTCCGTTCCCCGGAGAGGCGGGCCCAGGCGTCGAGGTCGGCGAACAGCGGCCGGAGGAGCGCGAGCTCGACGCCGGCCCAGGGTTCCGGCCCCCGCACGAGCGCCCCGACCGCCGCAGCGGCCTGGCGGACGCTGCGCACCGGCAGCGGTCCGCTGTCGCGATCGCCGTAGGTCACCAGCTCGACTACGGCGGAGTCCCGGAGCCCCGCCTGGTGCCGGGCTTCGGCGATCGCCGCGTCGAAGCCGCCCAGCTCGTCGACCAGGCCCTGCTCCTTCGCCTGGAGCCCCGACCAGACGCGACCGCGCGCCAGCTCCTCGACCCGCTCGGGGGGCAGCCCGCGCCCGGTGGCCACGCGGCTCTTGAACTGGGCGTAGGTCTCGTCGATGAGCCGCTCCAGCGCAGCCAGCTCCGAGGCGTCGAAGGGACGGCTGGCGCTGTCCATGGCGGCGTGCCGTCCGCTGCTGATGATCTCGGTCTCGAGGCCGACCTTCTCCATCAGCTCGCCGAAGCTCAGCTTGCCGCCGTAGACACCGATGCTGCCGGTGATCGTGCCCGGCTCGGCGAAGATCGTGTCGGCGCCGGCCGCCACGTAGTAGCCCCCGCTCGCCGCCACGCCGCCCATGCTGACGACGAGCGGCTTGCCAGACTCCCGCAGGCGCTGGGTCGCCCGCCAGATCTCGTCGCTGGCGAAGGCGCTGCCGCCAGGGCTGTCCACCCGCATCACGACGGCTTCGACGGCGTCGTCGCGGCGGGCCTGGTCGAGCTGGCGCACGATGCTGTCGCTGCCGGCCGTCGGTCCCGACAGCAGACCGCCGCCACCGCTGGGCCCCGACGTGATCACGCCGTCGACGTAGACGACGGCGATCTCTCGCGTGGCGGGCCAGCCCGTCACCTCGTCGTCGAGGTGGTAGTCCGGGTCGAGGTGCAGGTGCTTGTGGTAGCTGCCGCTGATGACTTCCTCGAGCTCGTCGGGGTAGGCCAGGCCGTCGATCAGCCCGCGTCCCTCGGCTTCGGTGGCCGTGAAGGGGCCCTCGTCGATCAGCCGCGCCATGCCGTCGGCGGGCTTGCGGCGACCGACCGCGATGGCCTCGTGCAGCTCGCCCACGATGTCGTCGAGAAGGGCCTGGAGCTGTCGACGCGCCGGCTCCGACGCGCGGCTGCGGGTGTACTGCTCGGGGGCTGACTTGTACTCGCTGCGCTTGACGAACTGCGGCTCGATGCCCACGAGGTCCAGCGTGCCCCGCATGTGGGTCAGCTCCAGCGAGAGGCCCTTGAGGTCCAGGGTGGCGGCCGGGTGCAGGTAGACCCGATCGGCTGCCGCGGCGACCATGTAGGCAGCGTTGCCGGCGTCCTGGTCGAGGTAGGCCACGGTGATCCGGCCGCTGCTCCGCGCCCGGGCCAGCAGGTCGCGCAGCTCTCCCACCCGCGCCATCGAGCCCGGAGATCGATCGAGGTGCACGACCAGCCCGCGCACCTCGGGGTCTTCGATGGCAGCTTCCATCCGGCGCAGCAGGTGCAGCCAGGACTCGCCGGGCTCGGCGAAGAGCCCGGCCCGGGGCTGGTCGGGGAAGCTGCTGTCCAGCACGAACTCGGGCATCCGGCGCCCGGTGTCGAGGATGCTGCGAGAGCCATCTGCGGTCAGCGCGTACAGCGTGGTGACCGGGGCTCCCGGGTCCAGCGCGTCCAGCCGGGCGTGGGCGCCGGTGCCCACTCGCCCCCAGAACAGCTCCAGGCCGGCACCGACCTGACCGTCCTGATCGCCGCTGGCACGGAGCACCAGGCCGTCGGTGGGTTCGACGCGCAGCGTGCCCGAGAAGGTGCCATCGGTCGCCGCATCCAGGCCCTGCTGCCGGTAGTCGACGGCCAGGCTCAGCCGGCCCGCGGCGGGCCGCCAGGCCAGCCCTCCGCCGAAGCGCGGGGACACGCCCAGGTCGGGGGCCGGGTCGTTGAGGTTCTCGGCGATCAAGGACACGCCGAGCCACTGGGCGGGCCGCCACGCCACGCCGAGGTCCCAGGTCAGGAAGTTGTCGTCGGGGCCCTCGGGGATCTGCCAGCCGAAGCCGACGCCCACGCCGATCCGCCGGCCCAGGCGCAGGCCGAGGCCGCTCGACACGGTCAGCCAGCTGCCCTGCTGGGCGTCGAGGCGGTACGCCACGCCGGCCGCCAGGGGGCCGCGCTGCAGCGCGCCCGACACGGTGCCGGGGCCCCCCGTGGGATCAAAGCTGAGGCCGAGCCAGGAGCTCGGATCCGGATCCATGCCGAGCGCGGCGGGGTTCACCCAGACGGTCGCAGCGCCGTCCTCCGCGGCCGACGACATGGCGGGCAGCTCCGGACGCTCGGGCGGGGGCTCTGCGGCCATCGCGGTGCTGGAGAGTCCCAGCGGCACGAGGAGGGCGGCGGCGGCAACCAGCATGGATGTCTCTGGGTGGAGAGGGGGGCGGGATGATATCCTGCCAGCGGCGCGCTCCTTGAGGAGCGGGCGTCGTTGGTCTCGACTCGACGGCGCCCTCACCGACGGGGAACCTCGCGCCGATCTCGTTGTCTTGGCCTTGTCCCCGCCGAGTCTCCGCCCACCCCGCCCCCCGCCGCCTCCCCCCCCGCGCCCCGCCCCCATGCGCCGACTCGCCCGCTTCGCCTTCTGCCTCGGACTCGCCGGAGTGGCGCCGTACCGTGTCGCGGCAGCGCAGGACGGCGGTGACCTCGTCGTCGACTCGGGCGTGCCCACCGGCGCGGCGGAGGCCTCGCCGCTGCAGGAAGCGCTCGCGCCGATCCTCGAAGACCGGCTGTTCCAGACCGCGGACATCGGCATCCAGCTCGTCGATGTCAGCAGTGGCGACGAGGTGTGGAGCTACCACCCCACGGATGCGTTGGTGCCCGCCTCGGTCAACAAGGTGTTGACGACCGCGGTCGCGCTGCGGCAGCTCGGGCCGGCCTTCGTGTTCACGACCGACCTGCTCGCCGGCGGCGAAGTGGACAGCGATGGCCTGTTGGCCGGGGACCTCTTCGTGCGCGGCGGCGGGGATCCCACGCTGGTGGTGGAGCAGCTCTGGAAGATGGCCGTCGACCTGCAGTCGGCGGGCGTGACAGAGATCGACGGCGACATCGTCTTCGACGACTCCGCCCAGGAAGCGCCGGGCCTGCTGCCGGGCTGGGGCAAGTCCGTCGACATCGCGAACGGCCCGGCCTACTTCGCGCCCCTCGGCGCGCTGACGGTCAACTACAACGCCACCTGCCTGCTCATCGCTCCAGGCGGCGAGGTGGGTCAGCCCGCGCAGGTGGACATCGAGACAAAGGCTGACGTCATCCGCATCGACAACCGGGCGGTGACGGGTTCTGCGCGCTCGCGCCGCTGGCTGGAGATCGAGCGCGCCGTCGACGAAGACGGCGGGGTGACCTTCACCGTGTCCGGGAACCTCCCCCTGGACAGCGACACGCGCCGCATCTACCGCGCCGTCGGGGACCCCACGGTGCACTTCATGGCGGTCTTCCGGGCGCTCCTTGCTGAGCGCGGCATCACCGTGACCGGGCGGGCGCGCCGCGGAGGTACCCCCGACGACGCCGAGCTGCTGGTCCGCCACGCCTCGGATCCCCTGGGCATCGTGCTCTCCCGCATGAACAAGCGGTCGAGCAACATCATGGCCGAGCAGGTCCTCCGCGCCGTGGGCGCCGCGGCCACCGGCGGTCCGGGCACCACCGCCGCCGGGCTGGACGTGGTGCGCGCCTACCTTGATGACCTCGGGATCCCGCGCGAAGAGTACCGACTTGTCAACGGTTCGGGCCTGTCGCGGGACGTTCGGCTGCGCCCGGACCACGTCACGGCGGTGTTGCTGGACCTGTGGCATGACCCTCGAATCGGCCCTGAATTCCTGGCAAGTCTAGCGGTCGGCGGGGTCGACGGGACCCTGCGACGGCGACTGGACGACGGGGCGGCGGGGTTGCTGCGGGGCAAGACAGGCTCGCTCAACAGCGTGTATTGTCTGGCAGGCTTCATCCACGCGGGTGACAACCGCGTCTACGCTTTCTCCTTTCTCGTGAATGGCTTCCGTGGCAGCAGCCGCAAGGTCCGTGCGCTCCAGGATCGCTTCGCGCAGGTCCTGCTCGACCAGACCAGCGGTTCGGATTGAGGAGGTTTCCGGTGTCCAGTCCGTCATGCGCCCCGTCAACTCGCCGCGCCGGCAACCCGGGCGAGGCCCGTCCAGACGGGTCCTTTGCATGCGTTGCGGCGCCATCGGTCGTAGTGTATTGGCGAGGCACCCCTTCGAGGGTCCCCAAGACCCCCCGCCGCCAAGCAGGTTCGATGTGCAGGAGTCGCCCGTGAGCACGTGGCAGATGTGGAAGACCCCGTTGGCAGCAGGCTGCCTGCTCTTCAGCACCGGGCTCGCCCGGGCCCAGGACCCCGGCGCCCTGCCGGCAGCCGACGACGCCGATGCGGCGGAGGACGCGCCGGTCGGTGACGACGCCGCTGCGCCGTCGGCGTCCGGCGCGCTGCCCGACGCCGACGAGGGCGCGCGCGAAGAAGACTTCGACCGTGAGCTGCTGACCATCGAAGAAGAGGTCAACTCGCTCAAGGAACGCGTCTTCCGGAGCAAGGCGACGCTGCAGCTCCTCGCAGAGATCGTCGCCCAGGGCACCGGGACGGGCTCGCGCGCGACCATCACCCACGTCAACCGGCTGGGGCGGGCCTACCGCATCAAGTCGCTGGCGTACTACCTCGACGGCCAGTCGCGCTTCTCGCAGTCGGCCGCCGATGACGGCCTGTCCGACCTCGATGAGATCGTCGTCTTCGACGGCCCGCTGTCGCCGGGCACCCACAAGCTGGCCGTGACCATGGCCCTGCAGGGCAGCGGCGGCATGTTCAGCTACGTCGACGACATCGACTTCAACGTCCAGTCCAGCGCCAGCATCGTGGTGGAGGACGGCGCCTCCTGCACCATCAAGGTGATGGCCGACGAACAGGGGGGGATGTCGCGCAGCTTCACCGAGCGGCCCGACATCGACTTCGACGTCCGGTGCACCCGCATGTCCGAGGGCAGTGGTGACTGACAGCCGCTCTCGCCGGCGCCGTGGGCCCCTCGGCGCCCCTTCCATGAAGCGCACGCTGATCGGCGTCGTGCTGGCGCTGTCGGCCGCGCCGGCCTGGGGGGCCGGTCCAACCCAGGCCCGCCTCGACGACATCGACGACAACGTCGTCCGCCTGGAACAGAAGGTCGACGAGCTCACCGAGAACTTCACCCAGCGGCGCGGGCTCATTGGCGCGGCGGACGCGCGCTCGCGCTTCGAAGAAGCGGTCTACCAGTTCCTGATCAAGGACTACGAACCGGCAGCGTTGACCTTCTACACCCTCGTCGACTCCCAGGCCCTCACCTCGCGCCCGCTTCACGAAGACTCGCAGTGGTACCTCGCCGAGTGCCTCTTCGAACTCGGCAACTTCTCGACTGCGGCGGACGCCTATGGGGCCATCGTCGACGCCGGTCCGGAGCACCCCTTCTTCGAGGACGCGGTGCGCCGACTGCTCGAGGTCTACGGCCTCGTCCGCGACAGCGATGCCTTCTACGACGTCTACCAGCGCTACATCGTCACCGGCCGCGTGCAGGCGACCGACTTCATCCAGTACACGGTGGCCAAGGGGCTCTGGCGACAGGGAGAGTCGGCGCGCGCCAAGGCCATGTTCTCCGAGGTCCCGCCGGAGTCGTCGGTGTATCGGCGTGCGCGCTACTTCCTGGGCGCCGTCCTCGCGGATGAGGGTGCGTATGAAGACGCCGTGGCCGCCTTCCGCGGCGTGACCGAGGCCACCTCGGCCGCAGATCGCACCGACGAAGAGGTCATCCAGCTCGCCTGGCTGGCCGTGGCTCGCATGTCCTACGAGCTCGGCGACTTCGCCAGCGCAGCGTCGGCCTACCAGCAGATCCCCACCACGTCGGAGCACTTCGCCGATCAGCTCTACGAGCAGGTCTGGACCTACATCAAGCAGGAGGACTGGGTCAACGCGCTCGAGTACCTCGAGATCTTCCTGCTCGGCTTCCCGACGCACCGCGAAGCGGTGAACCTGAAGCTGACCCAGGGCCACATCCTGATGAAGCAGGATCGCCGGGAAGATGCACTGGCGGCCTACGAAGCCGTCGTGGCCGACTACAGCCCCATCCAGGAGCGCCTCGGGGATCTCAAGTACAACCGCGACGACCCGGCGCGCTACTTCCGTATGCTCGCCGGTGCCGACGACGAAGGGGAGGGGACCGAGCTGCCGGACTTCGCGGTGGAGATCCTCGTCGACGACCCGGACATGGGACGTGCGGTCGACATCTACCAGGCCATGGACGCTCAGCAGTCGGACCTCCGGATCAGCGCGGCCCTCGTCGAGCAGGTCAGCACCGTGCTGCGTCGTGCCGATCGGAACATCGGGACCTTCGCGCGCGGGCGCAGCCAGGTCCGCACCGTCCGGGACGACGATCTCACCGCCCGCATCGCCCTCGTCGGCTACGAGCTCGACTACCTCCAGGCCAGGGGCGCCGCAGACGATCGCGCCGCGCTCGCGGACCTCGAACAGCGATACGAGCTGCTGCAGACGCGTGCCGACGAGGTCGAGGAAGCCAGCAGCGTCGACGCCAGCCGGCTGGATGCCTGGAACGACCAGATCCTCGCGGTCCAGGAGCTCGCGCGGCGGGTCCAGCTCGTGGTGGAAGAAGAGCAGGCGCACGCGCGCGCCATCCAGACGCTGGCCTTCGAGAACCCGTCGACGCTGGACGCCTCGGAACTGGCGCTCGTGCAGGGCGACATCGACGATGTGGTGGCAGACCTCGACAAGGCCGTGAAGGTCCTCGATCGGGTGCGGTCGGAGTCCACGCGGACCTCGCTGCTGGCGATGGTGTCGGGGGGGATCTCCGACCCGGGAGCCCGCCAGCGCACGGTCATGGGCCACGAATTCGGCCAGCTCCGCGCGGACCTGGCTCGCTACCGCCGGGGTGCCGGCCCCTCGGATGCGCCGGCGCTGTTCGCGCGGCTCGACGATCTCTGGGCACGCAGCGAGCAGCTCGATCGCCGCTCGGCTGACATCCTCAACCGCCTCGACGCTGCCGAGCGCTCCGAGCTCGCTGTGCTGCGTCGGCGCCTCGACGATGAGAATCGCCGTGTTGAGCTGGCGTGGAAGGAATTGCACGGCATCCAGGACGAAGCCGGAGAGATCGCCACGGACGTGGCGCTCGCCGGGTTCGACCACCTGCAGTCCGAGATCGGGGACACGGTCGAGGACGCCGACCTGGGCATCGTGGACATCTACTGGCTCGACAAGACCGACGTCAGCGACGAGATCGAGCGGCTCGGCAAGGAACGGGCCGCGCGCATCCAGGCACTCGACGATCGCTTCAAGGTCGTGCGCCAGAAGCTCCAGGGTAGCGCCGACACCAGCGCCGCCGGGGGGAATTGAGTCATGTGCAAGGATCGTCGGCTGCGCCTGCTCGTCCTGCTGGGTCTGTCAGGCCCGATGTCGGACGCCTGGGCCCAGCAGGGGACGGGGGGATCCGTGGTGGCCGCGTCGGCTTCGGACATGGCCGACTTCGACGACACCCTGAAGCGCTACGAAGACCGACTCGAGAGCTTTGATCAGGACGTCAAGGACCTCGTGGTCGAAGCCGAAGCCGAAGAACGGGCCCGGGTCGACGAGCTGTATGGCACGCGCCTCACCGACCTCGACCGCGACCAGGACGAGCTGCGGGCGGCGGCCATCGGTCAGCTCGAGGGCTTCCTCTCGAAATACCCGAGCAGCCGCAACTCGGCCCACGCCATGTTCCGCCTCGGCGACCTCTACTACGAGAAGACCGAAGCCGACTTCCTCCTCGACTCCGCAGAGTACGAGCGGATGATGGCCGACTTCGACTTCGACTCGGCCGACGTCATCCCCGAAGCGCCCCAGAAGGACTACCGGCGCTCGGTCGGCCTGTACCGGCGGATCATCGCCGAGCACCCCGAGTACCAGTACATCGACGGCGCCTACTACATGCTGGGCTTCTGCCTGGCGCGTGATGGCGCGGTGCAGTTCGACGAAGAGGAGAGCCGCGACGTCTTCCAGGGGCTGGTCGACCACTTCCCCAACTCGCAGTTCGCGGCGGCTGCCCACCTGCGGCTCGGCGAGTACTACTTCGACTACAACCAGGTCGACGAAGCCATCCCGCACTACCAGGCCGTGCTGAAGCTCGCCGGTCCCGAGGGTGAGCTCTACGACGAGGCGCTCTACAAGCTGGCGTGGTCGCACTACAAGCTGTCCAACTACGACCAGGCGCTGGCACTCTTCACCGAGCTGCTCGACTGGTCCGACAGCAACCTCGAGCGCACGGGCTTCGAGTCCCCCACGCGCCCGGAGGCCATCGAGTACACGGCGATCAGCTTCAGCGATGTCTCGGACGTCACGGGGCAGACGCCGCTGGAGGCGGCCCAGGGCTTCTACGCCAAGGCCGGAGAGCGTCCCTTTGAACGCGATGTCTACGTGCGCCTGGCGACCGTTCTGACCGACCAGGCACGCTTTGAAGACGCCATCGACACCTATGCCTACCTGCAGGGTCGGTGGCCGGACGACCCCGAGAACCCGACCCATCAGTGGCGCGTCGCGCAGATCTACTACATGCTCGAAGACCAGGACTCCGCCCAAGCGGCGATCGCCGAGCTGACCGAGCGCTACAACGACGACAGCGAGTGGTGGGCAGCGAACTACGCCAACCCCGACGCCCTCGACGTGGCCCGTGGCTACATCGAGCGCTCGCTGGCGGCCGTGGCCACGGGCTACCACACCCAGGGACTGGAGACCGAAGACAGCGAAGCGCTCGCGCGGGCCGCCGACATGTACGGCGAGTACCTCAGGAAGTTCCCGTTCGCGTCGGACTACTACGAGATCGAGTGGTACCGGGCCGACACGCTGCTCAAGACGGGGCAGTATGAAGCGGCGGAAGCGGAATACCTGCAGCTGTTGAAGGCGAAGAACCACCCCTACCGCGACGGCTCGCTCTGGAACCTGATGCAGGTGCGGCGCCAGAGGCTCGACGACCGCTATGCCTCCCTCGACGAGCTTCCCTCCGACGCGGTCGAGGAATCGCGCGTCACCCTGGAGAGCGGTCGTGAGCGGGTGGTCTACGCGCTCAGCGATGACCACAACGAGTTCATCGAGGTCGCCGACGAGCTGCTGCACACCGATCTGACGAACCCGGACTACCGGGAAGCGCTCGACAACAACCGCGTCCCGTTGATGTACATGATCGCCCAGATCTACTACCACCACGGGCACTATGACGAAGCGCGGCCACGCCTCGAAGAGCTGATCTACAGCTACCCGGACTGGGACGAAGCGGCCTTCTCCGCCAGCATGATGATCAACAGCTACCAGGACGAGGAGAACCTCCAGAAGGTCCAGCTCCTCGCTGCGGAATACGCGGGTCTGCCGCTCGGTGGCGGCAAGAAGGAGCGCGAGTTCACGGACCTGGCAGAGGGTGCCTCCTTCAAGCTCGCCGAGCAGCTCATCGGCTCGGACCGCCTCAAGGCAGCCGAAGCCTTCGAGCAGTTCATGAAGGACTACCCCCGGTCCAAGTACCTGACGGACGCCCACTACAACGCGGCGAACTCGTACGAGGTCGCCGGCCGGGTCGACGACGCCAACCGGCTGTTCAAGCAGTACATCGACAACATCGAGGCGGGCACCTACAAGCAGGACGAGCGCAGCCGGGCCCTGTACTTCCGGATCGCCAGCAACTACGCCGAGGTCCTCGACCTCGACAACGCGATCAAGTACTACGAAGC
The DNA here is from genome assembly GCA_964599085.1 of uncultured Enterobacterales bacterium. Taxonomy (GTDB): domain Bacteria; phylum Myxococcota_A; class UBA796; order UBA796; family UBA2385; genus J125. The sequence goes on from CAZRFD010000004.1 coordinate 48,214, forward strand.
CCTCTACCAGCGCTTCCCCAACTACCAGGACGCCTCGGCCGCCCTGTACAACGCCGCCTTCCTGCGCATCGGCCTCTCCGACCACCGGGGTGCGGCGACCAACTTCGAACGCTACGCCTCGCTGTCGCCGCCTCCCGCCGACGCCGAGCAGGTCATGTTCGCTGCGGGCGCCCAGTGGGAAGAGGTCGGTGACGCAGAGGCCGAGAGCTTCTACCGGCGATACCTGCGTCGGTACCCCGACGCCGCCCCCGATCACGTCATGCAGGCGTACCACGCCCTCGCACAGATCGCTGAAGCCGGAGGGAGCAAGCGCGAGATCGACAAGGCCTGGGATGAGCTGGGGCGGGCGTACGCCCGGCTCGCGCCGACCGGGCAGGTCGGGCCGCGCGGCCGTCACTACGCGGCGCTGGCCGAGCTGCGCAAGCTGGAGGCGCAGTACGACGCCTTCGTCGACGTCGAGTACAGCCGCAGCGAAGAGAAGAACGTCAAGCTCATCACCGAGACCAAGCCCGAAGAGCTGAAGGCGATCGAGGCGCGCGCGCTGCAGATCGTGAGCAGCTATGGGGACTTCGACGCGTCCGCTGCGTCGATCTACTTCCTGGGCATGGGCTACCTGAAGATGGCGGACATCGTCTACAAGGTGCCGCCGCCCAAGGGCTTCGGCGACGAAGAGCTGGACATCTACTACGAAGAGCTGGACCGGATCCGCATTCCCTTCGAAGACGAGGGTCGCAAGCGGCTCGAAGCGAACCTCGACAAGGCTCGCACCGAGAAGCGCTGGAACGAGTGGGTCACGCAGACCCTCGACGAGCTGGCGGATCGCTTCCCGAGCGACTTCGCCCAGGAGAAGCAGGAGCTGCGTGGTAGTGGTGACAGCAACATCGTGCCGCACGCGGGGCTGCTCCCCGTCGACGTCGCAGCGGACGCCGCCTCCGCTCCGGTGGATGACGCGGCTGCGCCCGGCGAACCGGCTGACCCGGCCGCCGGACAGGGAGGTGAGCAGTGAGCGCCTTGCAGCAGCTCCCGGTCGCCGCGCTCGCGGTGTTGATGCTGTCGGCCTGTCCACCGAAGCAGCCGCAGCCCTCGCCAACCGACGCTGCCGCACCCGCGGCGTCAGCCGACGGTGGGCAGACCGGGGAGCCGGCCACGCCGACGGCGCCCGCCGAGACCCCCGAAGCGCGCACCCAGCGCGTGCTGGCGGAAGCCGGCCAGGCCGCGCAGGCCAAGGACCTTGCGGCCATGCGCGCCTCCCTCGAAGAGCTGAAGGACCTGTCCAGACAACGCCCCGAGGTCGCGTCTCTCCACTACAACACCGGCGTCATCTACGAAGCGCTCGGCGATGACGTGAACGCGCGGAAGGCCTACCTCCGTGCGACGGATCTCGACCCGTCACTGTCCAAGGCCTGGCTCAACCTCGGTGCGCTCGCCGAACAGGCGGGCGATCTCTCCCGGGCACTCCAGAGCTACCAGGCCGGCCAGCGCTACGCGCCGGACGACCCGGATCTCGTGGTGGGGATCATCGGCGTGCTGCGCAAGCAGGGCAAGTTCCAGCAGGCCGTGGACCTCGCCAAGGACGCGCTGGGTCAGAACGCCAACAACATCGCGGCCTACAACAACCTCGGCCTTGTCTACCTCGACCAGGGCAAGGTCGACCTCGCCAGCTTCGTCTATCAGAAGGCGCTCAACTCGATCGAGGGTGCAGACGGCAACGCCTACCTGCACTGCAACCTGGGTCGGGTGTACATGGCTCGCGACCAGGACTACCTGGCGCGCCAGGAATTCGACCGCGCGCTGCAGCTCGATCCCGATCTCGTCGCCGCGATGATCTTCCTCGGTGATGCACGCCTCGACGACCACGACTGGGAGGGCGCGGCGTCCCTGCTGGAGCGCGCACGCGCGCTGGAACCCCACAACCCCGCGATCCTTGTCGACCTGGGGATCGCCTACCGCGGGCTCGGACGCTTCGAAGAAGCGCAGGCCCTCTACCAACAGGCCCTCGACCTCGACCCGGGCAACCCCGACCCCTACCTGAACCTGGCGGTGCTGCAGGGCGACCACATGCGCGCCTACGACGCCGCACTGACGTCGCTGGACAGCTACGCCGCCGCCGGTGGGACCCGAACCGCGCTCGCGGCCGAGTGGCGTGCTTCTCTCGAGAAGAGTCGCGACAAGTACGAGCGTGAGCTGGAGCGGAAGAAGCGCCGCGAAGATCGTGCCAAGCAGCGCGAGGAAGAAGCTCGCCTCGCCGCCGAGTACGAAGCACGGCAGGCGGAAGCGCGCGCGGTCGCCGAAGCCGCGATGGGGCAGACCTGCCCGGCGGATGGCTGCCCGGAGCTGTCCGCGTGCAACCGCGTCAACGTCTGTGCCGAGCTGGGCTCGCCGGGGACGGCGGCGCTCGGCGAGGCGTGTGCCAGCGACGACGACTGCACCTTCGGAGCGTCCTGTGGACCCGACGCGACCTGTGTCGAGCAGGCGACGGAACCTGTGGAGTCGCCCGATGCGGCGCCGGCGTCCGCGCCCGAGGGCGACGCGCCGGCTTCCGCGCCCGAAGACTCCCCGTGGGGCGATGCCCCTCCCCCGACCGACGCGCCGGCAGGTCAAGCTGACGGAAGCGCCACGGAGGCTCCATGATCTCCAGCCTGTTGATCGCCGCTGTGCTGCTCGCGGCCCCGGCCGACGCCCAGACCCGTCGCATCGTCATCGAAGAAGAAGTCATCACCGGCAAGATCCGCAAGCCGGAGGTCACGCTCTTCATCGCGCGGCAGAACCTCGACACGGACTACAAGCTCGAGCTCCGCAAGAGCTTCGTCCCCCGTGTCGTGAAGAGCGTTGACAAGAAGCCCTTCTGACGAACATCCCGGCTCCGACGGCATGATCGGAGCGCCGCACATCTTGTTTGCGTCCCCCTGACAGTGACTTCACAACCCCTCGGTGACACGGTTGTCCCACTTGTGTAGAGTCCGGCGGTCACGGTCGGATCCGATGGCTACGCGCTCTTGCGTACGCAGGGACACGCCGTAAGCAGAGACCCTCCCAACCTTCGCTCCTGAAAGCTCCCAACGGAGGCACTCCATGGACTTCCTCGTCAACGCCATGCACAAGGGCGGCCCCTTCATGTGGGGCATCCTGATCGCAGCGATCTTCGCGCTCGCGATCTCGTTCGAACGGCTGTACTACATCATCTTCCGCGCGAACATCAACGGCGTGGCCTTCATGGCCCAGATCCAGAAGCTGATCATGGCCAACAACATCGACCGGGCCATCAAGCTCTGCAACGCGGAACCCAACGCCGCGATGCCGCGCGTGCTCAAGGCCGGTCTGACCCGCGCCAACCGCTCCGAGCAGGAGATCCAGAACGCCGTCGACGAGTCCATCCTCGAGGTGTTCCCCAAGCTCAACAAGCGGACCCCCTTCCTGCCCATGCTGGCCAACGTCGCCACGCTGACCGGTCTGCTCGGCACGATCCAGGGCCTCATCATGGCGTTCGAAGCGGTGGCCCATGCCTCCGCCGAGACCAAGCAGACCATGCTGGCTGCCGGTATCTCGACGGCCATGTTCACCACCGCCGCTGGTCTGGTGGTCGCCATCCCGACCCTGGTCCTGCACTCCATCGTGCAGAGCCGGACCACCAAGATCCAGGACGAGATCGATCAGTTCGCGCTCAAGACCGTGAACCTGCTCGCCGCCCGCCGTCGCGGCACCCTGAAGGACGAGGGCGCCGGCGCCACTGCGTGATCGGCTCCGGGAGCGCCTCACCCCGGGGCCGCTGGCTCGGCCCCGGGGTGAGTGTTTCGACCCGACCATTCAACGACGCCGTCAGGAGTCCACATGTCCAGGCGACCGCACACGGCCGAGGATCAGGAACTGAACCTCGTCCCTGTGATGAACCTCGTCACGATCCTCATCCCCTTCCTGCTGATGGCGGCTGAATTCGTCAGCCTCGCCGTCATCGACAGCACGCTGCCGGCCATCGGCCCGCCCCAGCCGGTCGAGGAAGAGCCCGACAAGCCGCCCCTCAACCTGAGCCTGGCCATCACCGATGCCGGGATCACGGTGCTTGGCGCGGACACGGTGCTGTTCCCCGAGGGAGCTCCCCCCATCGCCGAAGGCGAGACCCGTCCCCCCACGGTGCCCTGCAAGAGCGGTGACACCTGTGCCGGACTCGACGACTACGACTGGGGCGAGCTGACGCGGATCCTCGGCCTCATCAAGGACGAGTACCCCGACGACGAGAACGTGATCCTCGTCCCCGATCAGCGCACCAAGTACGAAGTCATCGTCAAGACCATGGACTTCAGCCGCGAAGACCGCGAGAACAAGGGCCCGGATGGCGAACCTCGCCTGCTGTTCCCCTTCGTCGTCATCGCCGGTGGCGCCATCAACTGAGCCCGTCGGCTCCCGACTTCAGAGGAAACCGCAATGGCAATGAAGAAGGCCCGCCGGCAGTCCACCAACGCCGGGCTCAACATCACCTCGATGATGGACATGATGACCATCATCCTGGTGTTCCTGCTCAAGTCCTACTCGACCAGCGACGTGTCGGTCGCGCCGAGCGACCAGCTCCAGCTTCCGACGTCGTCGTCCAGCAAGCCTCCCGAGCTTGCAGTCAACCTGGTCGTCGCGCGAAACCGCATCGTCGTCGACGGTGTGCCGGTGCTGGACCTCACCACGGTGCCGGATGAAGAGCACCCGGGCGAGCCCATGACAGCCGTGCCCGAAGACGAAAAGCGCGGTCAGGTCATCACCAAGCTCTATGACCGGCTGGTCGAGAAGGCCGAAGCGGCCAAGACCCTGGCCGAGCAGTCGGGCTCCGAGGAGCACGCCTTCAAGGGACGGATCCTCATCCAGTGCGACAAGGAGCTGCCCTTCGGCGTGCTCCGTGAGGTGATGTACACCGCTGGTCAGGCCCAGTTCGGCGAGTTCAAGTTCGTCGTCTACAAGGCCGGCTGAGCGCTTGGTGCGCCTGGCATCGTCAGGCGCCGCTGTTCTGCATTCGTGGCGAGCCTCGTTGGGGCTCGCCACAGTACGTCAGGGATCTTCAACGTGGCCGACGGCTGCTTGCGGTAGATCCAGGACGGGGTCTATGTTGGAGTGCGTGAAAGGGCCGGCCTGCGCAAGGTGCAGACCATGCAAGGGCGGCACGCGCGAGAGCGCGACGGCAACCGGTCGGCGCTCGAACCCTCGCTGGAAGATTTCCGTGAACCTCCGATGCCTGTCAGGGTCTGAGCAATCGCGCAGGAAGTGGTTCCGTCGTGGTGGCCACGGGCTTGCGTCGACCTCGACGACCGGCGACGATCACCGTGGGGCCCGCCCGGGCCGCGCGGATCGGAGACAGAGGATGAGCTGGGATGGCTGAACGCGCATCGAAGCAGGCCGTGCAGACGAAGGTGCTCCGGATCGGGGTGCTGCTCGGTGGCAAGGTCGTCCAAGAACGGCTCGTGCGTCCGGGCTCGGACGTCACGATCGGATCGTCTCCGCGCAACACCTTCGTGGTGGACGCCAAGGGTGTGCCGACGCGCACCACCTTGTTCACGTCGAAGGGACACAAGACCTCGCTGTGCTTCACCGAGGCGATGAAGGGCAAGGTTGCGCTGGACCGCGGTGTCGCGACCTTCGACCAGCTCCGCAAGGACTCGTCGACCGTGCGCCGTGGCGACGGCTGGCTGGTCCCGCTGAGCGAGAAGAGCCGCGGCAAGATCGCGCTGGGTGGCCTGACCATCCTCTTCCAGTTCGTGCCCGCCCCCCCCGAGTCTGCACGGCTGGTGGCCGCTGCCGACTTCCGCCCGAAGCTGCTCGACGACGACGATCCCGTCTTCCTCGGCTTCCTGGCGCTGTTCTCGGCGCTCGCGGCCGTGCTGATGGTCTACGTGTTCAACACCGAACCCGTCGACCTCGTCAAGCCCGAAGACATCCCCGACCGCTTCGCAGACATCCTGATGGAAGAGCCGGCCGAGCCCACCGAGCCGCCGGAAGAGGTCGAGCTCGAGGTACGGGACGACGGGCAGATCGCCAACAAGGAACAGGAAGTCGAGAAGGCTGAGCCCGCGGAAGCAAAGCCCCGCAACGAAGCGGAAGCCAAGGCGGCGGAAGCGGCCGCCAAGGCCAAGCAGCGCGAAGACACAATCCAGAAGTCCAAGCTGCTGTCGGCCCTCATCGGGACCCGCGGCGAGAACAACTCCGGTCAGATGGTGGAAGACCTCCTCGGCGATCAGGAGAACAAGTTCGGCAACCTGCAGGACGCCCTGGAGAACGTCGATGGCGCCGCGATCGCGAGCGAAGCCGCCATCGAAGCCAACAAGGGCGCCACGGACGGCCACGGCTCGGGTGACGCCAGCATCGGCGACCTGGCACGTGCTGGCACGGGCGAAGGCACTGGTGTCGGCAGCGGTCCCGGGACCAGCGTGTCTGGTCGTGCCGACATCGGCGGCATCGACGCCGGCGGCGCCGAGGGTGCAGACTCCGCCCAGAAGACCATTCGCCGGTACAAGGGCCAGATCCAGGCCTGCTACGAAGGCGAGCTCAAGAACAACCCGAACCTGCGCGGCCGCATGGCGCTCGCGATCGATGTCGACGGTGGACGCGTGACGAACGTGGCAATCGAAGACAACGGCACCGGTTCGTCGGCTGTTGCAAGCTGTGTCAAGACCAAGGTGCGCCGCTGGCGCTTTGACGCCGAGGTCACGGGCACCGTGTACCCGACCTTCGTCCTGGCACCGTCGGGTTGATCCCAGGCGACGCCCCCTCTTTGCCCCCTCTCTTGCTCCACGGGTCGGAGCTTCGCCCCGACCCACCCCTTGCCCCCTTCTCGAGGTCTTCGGATGGTCGGATGGCGTGTGCCGGGCGTGATCCGGGACTCGTTGGCCGTCCACTTGCTTTTGCGGTATGACCGGGTCAGTTGACGGGCCACTCCCACTGGTCCTACGCTGAAGCGGTCTCCTCGACGGAGAGAAGACGTGAACCTGCGCATGCTCGGATACTCGCTGCTACTCGGCATCCTCTCTCTGGGGGTGGTGCCTGCTCATGCCGATGACGGGGCAGCCGGCGCGCTGCCGGCGGTCACCTCGCCCAAGGCGATGATGGACGGCGCCTCCGACGCCATCTCAGAGATGTCGACGGCGGCCGACGACCTTCAGAAGGTCCTCGAAGACGTCCAGAAGCGCGGAGACGCCGACGCTGCCCAGTGCGTGTCGCTGCAGCTCGCCAAGATCAAGGCCCTGCTCGAGGTCAGTCGCGACGCCCAGGGTGCGATGACCCAGGCGCTCGCTGACGGACTCGAGCAGCGCGCCGACCACGAGTACCGGAAGATCCAGATCGCGGTCGGCAAGGTGCGGCAGTTCCTCGCGGACGGCCACGCCTGCGAGGGTGGTGGCGCGGGCGCCAGCAAGGACAACACGGTCGTCACGACCGAGTGGGCGCTCGCCCAGGTCACCGACGAGACCCAGCCCAAGGGCGACTCCGACGGTGTCGTGGGAGTCGACCCGCCCGGCACGACCTCATTCGAGTGATCACAGCAGTGCACGCTCCCCGCAGTATTTCCTGAACACTTGCCCCGACGGACGCTCATGCGGATGCCCAGGAACACATTGGCAGCAACGCCGATCATGCTGCTCGGCAGCTTGGCGCTGTCGCCAGCCGCCATGGCAGAGCCGGGCGAACACATCGGCAGCGAAGACGCCCAGCTCATCCCCGCCATCGAGCTGGGTGCGCAGCACCGGACCAACGTCTACCAGCAGGAAGGCGAAGCCGGCGGCGGTGCGCCGGTGTCCGACGGCACCAACCTGTTCCTCACGCCCTCGCTGGGCATCCGCGCGCAGAACAGCGACCTGCGGTTCAAGCTCGACTTCGCCTACACGGCGCGCAAGTACCTGCAGTCCGACGTCACCAACCTCGATCGCTTCAACATCATCGACGCGGGCGCGGGCCTGCAGCTCCTGCCGGGTGGCAAGATCGGCCTGCGCTTCGGTGACCAGTTCTCGATCACCGGCTACGAAGCGGAAGATGACGCCGGCGTGACGAAGTCGGCCTACCAGCAGCACCTGCTCAACGATCTGAACGGCTTCCTGTTGATCCGTCCGGGCGGGCCTCTGGAAGTGGACGCGGGCGGCAGCTTCCGCGTCGACAACTGGAACGTGCCGGAAGAGACCAAGGCCGCCGCGAACCCCGATGACCTGGGCCTCGACCTGCTGAGCAGCCAGCCGGGACCCGCGCTCAACAGCCGGATGTCCTACGGCCCGGTGCTCAACGCCAAGTGGCGCTTCTTCCCGAAGACCGCCGTCGTGGGCGACTTCGTGTACCAGTGGTTCGACTGGAAGGACAACATCGTCGACACGACCGGCGACGGGATCTCTCCGGAAGACCTGGGCGACTTCCTCGGCATCCCGGACGGCAAGCTGTGGCGTGCCCGGGCGGGGTTGCGCGGCCGCATCACGTCGCACCTCGTGCTCGGCGCCGTCGTCGGCTACGGCCAGGCGATCTACGACGCGACCTCGGTGACGGATCAGGCCGCAACGCTCGGGCTCACCGGCAGCTCCGAGCTCGACGCCGGTGCCGGCTTCGACTCCAGCCTCAAGGCCTTCCCGGCGGGGCTCCTCGGGCAGCTCGACGTCGACTACGAGCTCAACGACGACCACACGATCAGCCTGGGCTACCGGCGCGACTTCCAGGACGTGTACTTCACGAACTACGTCGACTACGACCGGGTGTCGGCGGGCTACCAGGGCAGGTTCATCGACAGGCTGGGCGTTGACGTCAACTTCGCCTACCGCAACGAGCGGTACCAGGGTGAAGTCGTCCGCAAGGACCACTTCCTCAAGAGCAGCCTCACGGGCACCTGGTTCTTCGAGGACTACCTCTCTGCCAGCCTGGGCGCGTCCTGGGCGCGCAGGGCCAGCGCCGACGGGCTCAACCCCGAGATCGAGTACGACGACCCGCGGTTCACCGCGAGCATGAAGTTCGTCTACTGATCGCGTAGGCAGCGGCGGACCACGCCGCTGGCTCGTGATGGAAGCCCGGACCACGCCGGTGAAGATGTTGTGGTCGGGCTGGGCGGTCAGAAGCGCGGCGCGCGAGCCCACTGGGCGGCGGTCTCGACGATGTCGTCGATCCGCGTGAACCGGGGCTCCCAGCCAAGGGTCGTGCGGATCTTGTCGGCCTGGGCGTAGAGCTCTGGCGGATCGCCCTCCCGGCGGGGGGCGGAGTGGTGCGGCACCGGCTGGCCCAGCACACGGCCGACGCTGTCGAGCACCTCCCGCACCGTGGTGCCGATACCGGTACCGACGTTGTAGGCGTCGCCCTTGTCGCCATCGAGCAGGCGCTGCATCGCGAGCTTGTGCGCGTCGGCCAGGTCGGCGACGTGGATGTAGTCGCGCACGCAGGTGCCGTCGCGGGTGGGGTAGTCCTCGCCGAAGAGGGCGAGGGGAGGACGCTGGCCCAGCGCGGCCTGCAGCGCGAGCGGGATGAGGTGGGACTCGGGCTGGTGGGACTCGCCGAGGCCGTGGTCGGGCAGCGCGCCGGCGGCGTTGAAGTATCGCAGCGTGGTCACCCGCAGATCTTCGCGCTGCCGGATGGTCGCCAGCATGCGCTCCACGAGGTCCTTGCTCTCGCCGTAGGGGCTCACGGGGGCCCGGGGGTGGGACTCGTCGAGGGGCAGGCGCACCGGGTCGCCGTAGATGGCGCAGGTCGACGAGAACACGAGGTTCTTGACGCCGTGCTCGGCCATCATGGCCAGCAGGGCAGTGGTCCCAGCGACGTTGTTGTCGAAGTAGCGCAGCGGCGCCTTGGTGCTCTCGCCGACCAGGCTCTTGGCGGCGAAGTGCATGACACCGTCGTAGCGACCGTCGCGCAGCACGGCTGCCAGGGCGTCGCGATCCCGGATGTCGCCGACGTGCAGCGGGCCCGAGACGGCTTGTCGGTGGCCTGTCGACAGGTCGTCGAAGCACTCGGTCTGCCAGCCGGCGTCCCGGAACAGGGCCGCACAGCAGCTCCCGATGTAGCCAGCGCCGCCGACGATGAGGATGCGAGGGGCCATGGTGGCTGCTCCTTGATGACCAACGGTGGACGACGCTCCCTATCCGCATCACTTCTTGAGGTGATTTCGAGGGGTTTGGATGACCTGTCAAGAGCGATCGACTATGCTGGTTCCAACTCGCTGCGGTCGGCCGACCGCGGTCGGCGCAACATGCGCGGTCCGGCGCTCCTCTGCTCGCTGCGGCCGCCCGGCCCCTGGAGATCGCGTGGCGCGCACCCGCTCCGAGAAGACCAAGACCACGGCGCGCAGCAAGACCCGCGGGAAGAGCTCCGGGACCCGCGCTGCGTCCGGCAAGACGAAGAGCGGTCGAGCCCGGAGTGCACGCCGACAGCCGCCGAAGCCGCCGGCCTGGCGGCGTGCGCTGGTGCACGCCCGGCCCCTCGTGCTGCTGGGGCTGCTCCTGCTCTGTGTGTACGCGTCGGTCTCCCTGGCCACCTGGCACCCCCTCGACCCCTCATGGAGCCGGGCCAGCGGCAGCACGGTGAGCAACGCCGGCGGTCCTGTCGGCGCCTACCTCGCCGATGCCCTCTTCCAGCTCTTCGGCTACGGGTCCTGGCTGGTCCTGCCCGCGGCCGGGGCCCTGGCCTGGAAGCTCGCGCGGCGTCCGCTGGGGGGCCCCCTGAGCCTGCTGGCGATGGCGGCTCTGACCTGGGCCGGCCTGTCGCTGGTCGCGGCCGTCTGGCCGGCTTCACCCGGCGCGGACTTTCCCGCGGGCGGGCTGCTCGGCGAAGTGACCGTCGAGAACCTGCGGAGCCTGCTGGGGCCCGCGGGGACCTGGATCGTCCTCATCGGCGTCATGCTGGCATCGGTCCCCTTCGTGCTGCAGGTCCACCTCGAGGACCTCGCCGAGCACGTGGTGGGTGGGGTGGAAGGCGCAGCGCCTCGGGTCGGACGGGTGGGGCTGCACCTGGGGCGGCGCGCGGTCGGTGGAGTCGCCGCCGCCGGCGCCGCCGTCGCCGATCGCGTGCGAGAGGCGCGGGATGGTGGCGACGAGCTTGACGAGGAGACCGGCTGGGAGGGCGAGGCCTCCGATGTCTGGGAGGGGGCTCATGGCCCCGTCGCGCCCGGCCACGTCGCGCCGCCGACCCACGCCGGCATCGACGACGCGATCCCAGCGACGGCCTGGCGGGACGCGCCCGCCCCCGAGGCTCCGCGGCCCGCCGAGGGCCTCGCGGGACCGCCCACCTCCGCTCCGACGCCCACGCAGGCCAGCGGCCGCGCGCTCGTCGAGGCGGAGTGGGAGCCGACCCTGCCGCCCGGCGACGACGTTCGTGACACCGTCCCGGCGGCCGACATGGAGAGGTCCTCGTCGCCGCTGGACCTCGCGCTGCTGTCCTCGGTGGGCGATCCAGCCGACCTCCCGATCCCCTCCGCACTCGACGCGCCCGACCCCTCCGGGCTGGCCCGACGATCGATCGTGCCCGCAGCCCAGCCCCCGAGCGTGGCCGCGATCGTCCCGCCCGCCGACGCCGTCCATGCGCCTCCCGTCGGCGTCAGCGCCGCCCCTGCGGCCTCGGCCGCCTCCCGCTCTCCCTCCGCCGGTCCCGCGGCGGCTCCGGTCGCCACTCCCACGGCCCGTCGCCGCGTGGAGGTCGATCCCAACAACCTGGTGTCGGGCGGCAGCAACGGCAACGAGCTGATCGCCGACCCCATCACCGCGGCCTTCGAGCTGCCGCACCTCGGCCTGCTCGACGAGCATGCCCGGGACGTAGCCCGCTTCGACGAGATCGAGCTGCAGGGCCTCGCCCAGACCCTGGAGAACAAGCTGGGCGACTTCGGCGTCAAGGGCGAGGTCGTCGCCATCCGCCCGGGCCCCGTGGTCACGACCTTCGAGTACGTGCCGGCGCCCGGCATCAAGATCTCGAAGATCAGCGGGCTCTCCGACGACATCGCCATGGCGCTCAAGGCGCTCCGCGTGCGCATCGTCGCGCCGATCCCGGGCAAGGGTGTGGTCGGCATCGAGATCCCCAACAAGAGCCGCCAGACCGTGTGGCTCCGCGACATGATGGCCAGCTCCGTCTACCGCCAGCACAAGGGCGCGCTGCCGATGTCGCTGGGCAAGACGGTCGAGGGCAAGCCCTACATCGCCGACCTCTCGAAGATGCCGCACCTCCTCGTCGGCGGCACCACCGGGTCGGGAAAGAGCGTGGGCGTCAACGCCATGCTCCTCACCATGCTGTTCACCCGCAGCCCTGACGAGCTGAAGCTGATCCTCATCGACCCCAAGATGCTCGAGTTCGAGCTGTACCGCGACATCCCCCACCTGCTGCACCCGGTCGTGACCGAGCCGAAGCTGGCCAGCGCCGCGCTGCGCTGGGCCTGTACCGAGATGGACGAGCGCTACCGCACGCTGTCGCGCTGGGGTGTGCGCAACATCGCCAGCTACAACAAGAAGGTCGATCACGAGCTGGAGAGCTGGTCGACCGAGAAGGCCTGGCGCTATGCGCCGGCGGACACGCCCTCGGACGGCGCGCCACCGATGCCCGAGAAGATGCCCTACATCGTCATCGTCATCGACGAGCTCGCAGACCTGATGATGGTGGCTGCCAAGGACGTCGAGGAGAGCATCATCCGGCTGGCGCAGAAGGCGCGCGCCGCCGGCATCCACCTCATCGTGGCGACACAGCGCCCCTCGGTCAACGTGATCACCGGCCTCATCAAGGCCAACATGCCCAGCCGGGTGGCCTTCCAGGTCCGGACCAAGGTCGACGGGCGGACGATCCTCGACCAGAACGGCGCCGAGAACCTGCTCGGGCGCGGCGACATGCTGTTCCTGCCGCCCGGCGTCAGCGCGCTGGAGCGCCTGCACGGCCCCTTCGTGAGCGACGACGAGGTGCGCCGGGTGACGGACTTCCTCCGCGACCAGGGCAGCCCGACCTACGAAGCCCAGATCACGGCGTCGGACGAGGACGTGGATCTGCCCGGCGCCGGGGAGGAGTACGACGAGCTCTACGACCTCGCCGTCGCCTACGTCTGCCGTCAGGGCAAGGCCAGCGCCTCGATGATCCAGCGGGAGTTCCGCATCGGGTACAACCGCGCCGCACGCATCCTCGAGTTCATGGAGCGTGAGGGGGTGGTGGGACCCGCCGACGGCGCCCGCCCGCGGGAGGTGCTCGTGGCCTCCCACGCAAGCTGATCGTCACCTCGCGGTTTCTCCAGGGCGTCCGGTGACGCCACGGGTCGAAGGAAGGGCCCGCTGGTCCGTCCGTGGACCGGCCTGCGCCGCCGCTTGCGGCCACCGGGTCACGACGCTATCCGACGCTGCTGCGTCGCAGGAGGCCCCTTGTCCACCCACCGCGCCCCCCGTACCTCTCGCTCGAGCTTCAAGCCCTCGCTGCGCCGGCTGGTCGTGGCCCTGTCACTGGCGCTGCTGCCGGCGACGGCCGTGGCGGACGAGGCTCCGTCGGTACAGCAGGTCATCGACGGCGTCGAGTCGACCTACAAGGACGTGGACAGCCTGCAGGCTGACTTCAGCCAGGTGGCCCGCTCGGCGGCGATGGGGGCGGGGCAGGCGCAGCAGGGCGTGGTGATGCTGGCCCGCCCGCGCCAGATGCGCTGGGAGTTCAAGGTCCCCGACGACAAGCTCTTCGTGACCGATGGCAAGACGATGTGGGTCTACACCCCCGCCGACAAGCAGGTCTTCGTCAGCGAGGACCTCGGCGGTGGGGACAGCGGCACCGACCAGCTCCTCGAGAACCTCGACAGCCTCGACGAGCTGTTCGACGTCCAGATGCTGCCCGGTGCCCCCGAGGGCAGCGTGAAGCTGTCGCTGACCCCCAAGAAGGCCGCGCAGTTCAAGAAGCTCCAGCTTCAGCTCAGCTCCGAGGGCTACCGCCTCCAGGAGCTGGTCGTGGTCGACAGCTTCGACAACGAGACGGTGCTGACCTTCACCAACCTCCAGATCAACCCCAAGCTCGCGCCGACGTCCTTCCACTTCGACGTCCCCGACGGGATCAACGTCGTGCGCTCCGACGGGCTCTGAGGACGCGCCCACCGGTCGACCGGATGGGCTGTGCGACACCGGCTCGCCGCCGGACGAGGGAGACGATGGCCGAGCGCGTGCACCTGGTCAGCCTGGGCTGCCCCAAGAACCGTGTCGACAGCGAGATCATGGTCGGCCAGCTCGTCGCCGATGGCTTCGAGTTCGTGGACGACCCCGCTGACGCCGACGTCATCGTGGTCAACACCTGTTCCTTCATCGGCCCGGCGACCGAAGAGTCGGTCGACACCGTGCTGGAGATGGCCGGCTACAAGGACACCGGCCACTGCCGCAAGCTCGTGGTCACCGGCTGCATGGTCCAGCGCTTCGGGCGCGCCCTCGAAGACGAGCTGCCCGAGGTGGACCACTTCCTGGGCACCGGCGAGTACCACCGCATCGCCGCCGTGCTCAAGGCGCGCAAGGGTGAGCAGCCGCGCAGCTACGTGGACACGCCGCTGTACATCCACGACGAGCTGGCCCCGCGCATGAGCTCCTGGCGGCCACACAGCGCCTACCTCAAGATCAGCGAGGGCTGTGACCACCGCTGCGCCTTCTGCATCATCCCGCAGCTCCGCGGCAAGCTGCGCAGCCGCACCATCCCGTCGCTGGTGACCGAGGCCCGCGCCCTGGCCGAGCAGGGCGTGGTCGAGCTGAACCTGGTGAGCCAGGACAGCACCGCGTTTGGGCGCGATCTCGGCGACGGCTCCGACCTGGGCGGGCTGCTGCGGGAGCTGTGCGGGGTCGACGGCGTGGAGTGGATCCGCCTTCACTACGCCTACCCCATCGGCCTGCCCGAGAGCCTGCTGCGCGCCATCGCCGAAGAGGACAAGGTCTGCGCCTACCTCGACATCCCGCTGCAGCACGCCAGCGGCCCGATGCTCAAGGCGATGCGGCGCGGCGTGACCCGGGCCGGCCAGGAGCGGATCCTCGACCGCGTGCGCCGCTTCGTTCCCGACATCACGCTGCGCACCACCTTCATCGTCGGCTTTCCCGGCGAGACGGACGCCGACTTCGCCGAGCTGGTGGACTTCGTGGACGCGCAGCGCTTCGACCGGGTGGGCGTGTTCACGTACCAGCAGGAAGAGGGCACGCCGGCGGCGACCTTGCCCGGGCAGCTCCCCGACGACGTCAAGCTGGAGCGTCAGCGCCTGCTGATGGAGCGTCAGGCCGCCATCTCGGCCGCGCGCCTCGATCGCTTCGTCGGAAAGCAGCTGCAGGTGCTGGTCGACGGGCCGAGCGACGCGCACCCTGACGTGCTGGCGGGCCGTACCCGGGGCCAGGCCCCAGAGGTCGACGGCTGCGTCTTCCTCGATGGTCCGCCGGCTTCGGTCCGCGCCGGGCAGCTCGTGGACGTTCGGATCACCCAGGCCGCCGACCATGACCTCGTCGGTCGGGTCCTCATCTGAGGATGGCAGCGCTTGTGGACGGCGTCGTTTCTGCGTACGCTGCGCTCGACCACGGACGGTCGGAGGAGATCCCATGACCGCAGCCCTGCTGGTCCTCGCCCTGACCGGGTGTGGGGACAAGAACGACGGCAGCGAATCGATCGGCGGCAACACCAACACCGGCTCCGACACCGGGGACACCGGGGACACGGGGCCCACGGTCGACGTCGACTGCCCCGAGATCGATCACGACGAGATCTCCGCCAGCCAGCCCCTGGGAGAAAACGTCGCCATTGAAGCCACGGTGACGGATCCGTCCGGGATCTTCGTGGTCGAGATCTACTTCAAGACCGAGACCAGCAGCAACTGGACGCGCCTCAACATGAGCGCGGCGCCGGGCAGCGACCTCTACACGGTCGAGATCCCCGGCAGCCAGGTCACGACGGGCGGCATGGACTACTACCTGCACGCGGTCGACCTGCTCAACAACGAGTGCACGCTGCCGCTGGACGGCGCCGACGACCCCTTCCACTTTCGCGTTGACGGCGGGTGAGGGGCGGCTGGATCCACACCCTCCCGACTGCCCCCAGACCTGAACCCATGTCGGTGCTGTCGCTCGTCCTGCCGGCCTGTGACGAGGTCGACAACATCGAGGCCGCGGTGCGCAGGGCCTTCGCCAGCCTGGGCCGCCTGGTGGAGGGCGGCGCGCTGTCGGACTTCGAGGTGATCGTCGTCGACGACGGGTCGTCGGACGGCACCACCGCGATCCTGGAGCAGATGTCGCGCTCGCTGCCGCGACTGCGCACCTGCCGGCACGCCGAGAACCGAGGCTACGGCGCTGCGCTGCGCTCGGGCTTCTCGCTGGCCCGCGGCACCCTCGTCGCCTTCACCGACGCCGACCTGCAGTTCGACCTCGACGAGCTGCCAGACCTGCTGGCGCGCGCAGAGGACGTCGACATCGTCGCCGGGGTTCGCACGCCGCGTCGCGACCCGCTGCACCGTCGCGCGAACGCTTGGGCCTGGGGTTGGCTGGTCGGGCTGCTCTTCGGCCTGCGGGTGCGCGACATCAACTGCGCCTTCAAGCTGATGCGGCGGCGCGTCGTCGACGAGCTGCCGCTCTGCTCGACCGGTGCCTTCGTCAACACCGAGCTGCTGGTGCGCGCTCGGGCTGCGGGCTTCTCCATCGTCGAGCTGCCCGTGCGCCACTTTCCCCGTCCCGCGGGTCGGCCGACCGGCGCGCGCCCTGCCGTCGTCGGGCAGGCCTTCGTCGAGCTGTGGCGCCTCTACTCGCTGCTGCGGGCGCTGTCGGGCGCGGGAGGAGCCACGGCTGAAGCTGGAACGGCCTTGGCTGGCGGCGATGGAGTTGCAGCCGCGGGCGTCGGCCCTGTGGCCGCGCCGTCCGAGCCCGAGCGGGCCCGGGGGTTGTCGACGTCGAGCATGCCCACCATGTCGGTGGCGCGCAGCAGCTCGGAGGCATGCACCAGCCGGTAGCCGTGGCTGTGGCCCTCCGCGGCCCAGGTCAGCAGCTCTGGCAGCGCGGGGTCCTCGGCTTCGACGAACAGCGCGCAGGTCCCGTCACGCTCGCTCAGCGCGCGGATCCGGGCGCGCAGCTCGGCGGCGCGGCGCCCGCGTGCCTGCCAGGGCAGCAACACCCGGGCGCCGACAGGCCCGAGGGCGGACAGCTCGCGGAGCGCGACCAGCACCTCGCCCTCGCCCAGCGCGTCGGCGGCGCGGGACTCGACCCCGGGGCGGGCGAGCAGCCCGGAGCTGAAGGGCAGCGCCGCCCGGGCCGCTGCGATGTCGTCGACGTCGCTGCCCACGTCGATCAGGACCTCCTGCCAGGCCATGGCGGCGTCTCGCGCGAGCGCCAGGCTGTGCGGCTGCCACGGCGCGATCGCCACGGAGAGCGGCGCTTCGGTCCGGACGATCCGGGTCTCCTGCCGCTGACCCAGCCCGCCCACGATGATGGAGACCAGCGGACGCTCGCGCCGGTTGACCGGTGCGGGCAACGGGGTCTCTGCGGGCAGGGCTGTCACCAGGAGCACCTCCTGACGGAGGTGGCTGCCGGCGTACACGCGCACCTCTGCGTCCAGCAGGTCACGGGTCGCGGCGTGCAGCTCGATGCCTGCGCTCCGGGCGGCCGCCTGGAGGGACGAGACCGCGGCGTCGGCGCCAGCGCGCGGGCCGAGCTGCCAGGTGCTGTGGAGCACTCCGTTGGCGTCCTCCTGCTGCTGGAGCAGCCGCGCTGCCCCGGCCGCCGGCAGGGCCTCGGCGACGAAGGCGTCCACGGTCGCCGTGTCTGCTGCCGCCGCCGCGCGGCCGCCACGCCGCGTCTGAACGACGCGACGTGCCAGGTCGGGGGCCAGCCAGCCGGCCACCAGCAGCAGCCCGACGGCTACCGCCAGCGTGCCTGCGACT
The DNA here is from genome assembly GCA_964599085.1 of uncultured Enterobacterales bacterium. Lineage (GTDB taxonomy): Bacteria > Myxococcota_A > UBA796 > UBA796 > UBA2385 > J125. The sequence goes on from CAZRFD010000004.1 coordinate 66,023, forward strand.
CGGATCAGCGTCCGCTGCGGACCAGGTCCCATGCCGCTGCGAGCTGGGGGTCGGAGGCGATGCGCTCGTCGAGGGGTGGGTCCCAGTCGAGGGGCGCGTCGGGGTGATCGGGGGTCAGCTCTTCGACCCGCGCCAGCTCGGCCCCGATGGGCGCCCACTGCTCGGCGCCCAGGTGGTCGGCGTCCACGCCCGCTGCGGCCAGCGCCTGGCGGAGGTCGTCGGCGAGCTGGCGCCCGCCGCCCCCGCCCCGGTCCACCGCGACGTCGGGCTCGATGCCCTCGTGGAGCTGGAGTGTGCGCCCCGATGGCAGGTGGTAGCGGGCCACCGTGAGCTTCAGCGCCGAGCCGTCCTCGAACTCGTAGACCTGCTGGACCGAGCCCTTGCCGTAGGAGGGGCTGCCCACGATGGTCGCCCGCCCGAGATCCTGGAGCGCGCCGGCCACGATCTCGGAGGCGCTGGCCGAGCCGCCGTCGACGAGCACCACGAGTCGAACGTCGAGGTCGCCGCGGCTGTCGTGGGCTTCGTGTGCCTCGACGACCTCTCCGCCCCGGCCATGCGTCTCCACGATCGCGCCCTCGTGGACGAAGAGATCGACGATGGCCACGGCCTCTTCCAGCAGGCCGCCGGGGTTGCCGCGCAGGTCGAGGACGACCGCCGTCAGCGGCGCGTCCGCCCCGAGCTCGCGCAGGCTGCGCTCCAGCTCGACCGCCGCACGCTGCCGGAAGCTGTCGAGGTGGACGTAGGCGACGCCGGGGCCGAGCAGCCCCCCGTCGACCACCGGCGCGATGACCTGGTCGCGGACGACGCTGATGCGCTGCTCGTCGTCGCCGCGGCGGACGAGCAGCTCCACCGGTTCGCCGCGCGGGCCGTCCAGCAGCGTGATGACGTCGTCCATGTCGAGACCGGCGAGGTCGTGGTCGTCGACGCCGACGAGGACGTCGCCCCGCTGCACGCCGGCGAGCGCCGCCGGTCCCCCTTCCACGACCCGCTGGATCAGCGCCCCGCGCGGGTCGATCCCCAGCTCGACACCGATGCCGAACCAGCGTCCCGAGGTCCGCTCCTTGAGGTGCGCGAACTCGTCGGGCTCCAGGAAGATGGAGTGCCGGTCGAGGTCCACCGTCATCCCCTTGACCGCGGCGTGGGACAGCTCGACGAGGTCGACCGGTTCGACGTAGTGGGCTTCGATGGTGGTCATGGCCCGCGCCAGGGTGTCCAGGCCGGTGTAGGCGTCGTCGTCCTGGGCGCGCGCCACCGCCACGGCCGCAGACCCGGACAGCAGGCCCCCGCCCAGGGCGAGGCTGACTGCGCCGAAGCTCAACACGAGGCGCTTCATCTCCATCCTCCGGCACAGCGAGGGTCCGGGCGAGGGGAGGGGCGAGGTGCCCCGCGCGGCGTGTCGGCGACCCGTGTGCTCTCCGCCCTGGCGGCCAGCAGCAGCTTCATCGGGGGGTCAGCCATGGCAGCGGATCCTGGGCGGTCCCGTTGTAGCGCACCTCGAAGCCCAGCAGGTAGCCACGGCCGTCCGTGAGCCCGGAGTTGCCGACCATGCCGAGCACCTCCCCGGCGCGCACGCGGTCGCCGCGCCGCACGTCCAGGCCGTTGGCGTGGCTGTAGACCGTCGTGTAGGGGCCGTGCTCGATCGCCACCGTCTGACCATAGCCCGGCACGAAGTCGGCCAGCTTGACCTCTCCGTCGAAGACCGCCCGGAAGGGCGTCCCGAACTCGGCGCTGATCTCGATGCCCAGGCTGTCCATGTCGGCACCCGTGGCCGGGTCGGTGTACCTGCCGAAGCGCCGCACGAGGCGCCCGTTGGCGGGCCAGGGCAGGCGGCCGTACTGGTCGCGGAAGTTGTCGGCGGGGTTGATCTGGTTGGCCTGTGCGCGGCTGGCCAGCTCGAAGTCTCGCTGCAGGCTGCGCTGCACGCCGCGGTAGTCGTCGAGCGCGCCCAGCGCCATGGCCCGCCGCGTGCGGATCTCCCCCAGCATCGCGAGGCGGGCGGCCCGGCGCTCGACCAGCTCGGCTTCGTGGAGCTGCAGTGACGACCGCAGCTCCTTCATGTTCGCCACCTCGTCGTCGATGGCGGCGTTGGCCTGCGCCCGGCTGTTCACCGTCTCGGTGAAGCGCTGCAGTCGGTCGAGGTCGGCGGCGAGGATGGCCAGCAGGTAGGTCGAGCGGCGCCGCAGCTCGGCCGGGTCTTCGGCGCCGAACACGATGCGGGCCAGCCCGCGTCGATGCAGCCGGTAGAGTGCCTGGAGGCGGCTCTTCACCTGGGGGCGCAGCACGCTGAGCCGGGCTTCGGCGACGGCGACCTCGTCTTCGTGACGGCGCACGCTCTCCTGGATCTCGGCGAGCTGGTCTTCGAGGGCCTGCTTGCGGTCGCGCACCCCCTGGAGCTCGCGGTCGATGGCGTTGAGCTGCTCGAGCACGCCGCGTTCATCGGCGCTCGTCGCTGACAGCTCGCTACGGGCGTCGACCGTCGTGTTGACCTGTGCGTGTGCCGCCGGCAGCGCGACGCACAGCGCCAGCGCCACCGCCGAAGACGCAGTCGACGCGATCACCGCGGTGGCACGCATGTCCTGCTCACGCGGCCGTGGCGAGGAAGCGACGCACGCTGATGCCGGACGCCAGGATCCCCAACAGGACTCCGCCCACCATCAACACCAGGCGCCAGCTCGTCGGCAGGAAGGCCAGGTCCCCTGCCAGTCCGAGCTGCAGCGCGTCCTGCAGCCGCACGACCAGCAGCCGGTGCACCCCCCACAGGCCGAACAGGGCGATCAGCCCCCCGAACAGGCCCTGGACGGCTCCCTCGATGAGGAAGGGGGCGGTGATGTAGGTCGGGGTGGCCCCGACCAGCTTCTGGATCTCCAGCTCGTCGCGGCGGTTGTAGACGATGAGGTAGACCGTGTTGGCCACGAGGAAGAGCGCCGCCAGGCCGATGAGCCCGCCGAGCACGGCACCCAGGAGCTGAAGCAGGGACAGGAAGGCGTTGAAGCGCTCGATCCACTCCTTGCCGTAGTCGACGTCGTCGAAGTCAGCCGAGGACAGCGTCTGGGCGAAGCTGGCGATGGCGTCGGGGCTGGACTGCGCCTGGACCAGCGAGATCTCGAGGCTGGCAGGCAGGGCGTCGGCCCCCAGCTCGTCGAGCACTGGAGCGACGTCGGTGACCCGCTCGACCAGCCACTGCCGGGCGTCTTCTTCGCTGACGTAGCGGACTGCCGCGACCTCGGGCTCCGACGCCAGCGCGTCGCGCAGCTCGAAGCGACGCGCTTCTGGCACCTCCGCCTTGAAGTAGGCGGAGACGTGGACGTCGCGGTCCCAGGTGTCGACGATGGCGTTGAGGTTGAACTGGACCGTGAGGTACACGCCCATCAGCAGCAGCGCCGCCGCGATGACGAAGGCGGCCACGCTGTTGAGGTAGGCGTGCTCCCACAGGGAGCGGATGGCGCGGCGCAGGATGTGCTGCAGGGCGTGCACAGGGCGTCCTAGGAGCTGACGAGCCGGCCGTGCTCGAAGCGCAGCTTGCGGTAGGGGAAGCGCTCCATCAGCCCGGCGTCGTGGGTGGCGACGAGGACCGTGGTGCCGCGGAGCTGGATCGACTGGAGGATCTCCATGACCTCGATGGCCATGGCACCGTCGAGGTTGCCCGTCGGTTCGTCGGCAAGCAGGATGCTGGGGTCGTTGACGATGGCGCGGGCCACGGCGACCCGCTGCTGCTCGCCGCCCGACAGGGTGGGGGGGTACTCGTTGCCGCGGCCGCGCAGCCCGACGATGGCGAGCACGGCGGCCACCCGCCGCTCGATGACCGGGCGGGCCGTGCCGATCACTTCGAGCGCCAGGCCGACGTTCTCGGCCACGGTGCGCGCCTTGATGAGCTTGAAGTCCTGGAAGACCACGCCCATGGAGCGACGCATCGCCGGCAGGCGGCGGCCCTTGAGCTTGCTGACGTCCACGCCGCCGACGAGCAGCTTGCCGTCGGTAGGCCGCTCGGCGCCATACAGCAGCTTGAGCATGGTCGACTTGCCTGCGCCGGACGGCCCCGTGATGTAGCAGAATTCGCCCTTGCCCACCTTCAGCGAGATGTCGCGCAGCGCGGTGACGTCGCCGTAGCGCTTGGTGACGTGGTACATCCGGATCACAGCGCACCCCTGCGGAGCCCTGCGGCGGGGTCGTGCCAGGTGGCGTGGTCTTCGTCGGCCAGGTCGACCAGCTCGGCGGGGGAGGGGTCGACCCCCAGGAAGCGGGCCCCGACGCGGTGGAAGCGCTCGAGGTTGTCGGTCACCAGGAAGCGGTGTCGCCCCCCGGCGGTCGCGGGCCGCAGCAGGTCGTGGCGCATGAGCAGGGCTTCGGTGGCGGTGGCCGTGGCGTGCGCGGAGTCGACGAGCTGCACGCCGGGGAGGACGGCGGCGATGGCCGGGGCCAACAGCGGGTAGTGCGTGCAGCCGAGGATCACGGTGTCGGGGCCGCCCCGTAGCGGGGAGAGGTAGCGTTCGGCGACGGCCTGGGCGACCGGGTCGTCGTGCCAGCCCTCCTCGGCCAGGGCGACGAACAGCGGGCAGGGCAGGGCCGAGACCGACAGGCCCGGGCGCGCAGCCTGGAGCAAGCTGGTGTAGCGCCCGCCGCGGATCGTGCCCTCCGTGCCGATCACCCCGATGTGGTCGCTGCGGGTGACGGAGAGCGCGGCCGTGACCCCGGGCTGGATGACCCCGATGACCGGGATCCCGCGCTGGCGCCCCGTCTCCGTCAGCGCGTCCAGCGCCCAGGTCGTCGCTGTGTTGCAGGCCACGACGAGGGCCTTGATGCCGCGACCCAGCAGGTGGCCGGCGACCCGTTCGGCGTAGCGCAGGACGGTCTGCGGCGAGCGGTTGCCGTAGGGGACCCGCGCCGTGTCCCCGAGGTAGAGGAGGTGTTCGCCCGGGAGGCGCTGGCCCAGCGCGGACAGCACGGTGAGCCCGCCGACGCCGGAGTCGAACACGCCGATGGGACGCTCGCGATCGGGCACGGGGGATGACGCTCCGTTGTTGGGACGACGGGCTCGGAGGACAGGGCTGGAGGACGGGCGCGGGGGCAGGGGATGGGGCGACGAGGAGAGCGGCTGGAGGGCTCGGTGTCGGTCGGCCTGCCTGCTGTCGAGTGCCGCTTGCTGGCCGCGCGCCAGCCGGCAGACGGTAACACGGAGGGGCAGCGGACAAGGACGGGCAGCCGGGCCACGTTACGGCGGAGGGGCCCACGACTGCACCGGAGGTCCGCGCGTGGAGGTCGCCTTCTACGGTGGCAGCTTCAACCCTCCCCACGTGGCCCACGCCATGGTGGCGGCCTGGCTGCTGTGGACGCGGCGGGTCGACGCGGTCTGGCTCGTGCCGGTCTTCCGCCACGCCTTCGAGGGCGTCCACGACAAGTCGCTCGCTCCCTTCGACCAGCGCCTCGCCTGGTGTCGGGCCCTGGCCGCCGATGTGCTGGCGCCCGGGGACCAGCGGATCGTGGTCTCGGACGTGGAAGCGCACCTCCCGGTGCCCTCCTTCACAATCGACACCCTGCGCCACCTCCGTGCCCACCACCCCGACCACCGCTTCTCTCCGGTGATCGGTGCAGACGTCCTGCCCCAGCTCCCCCGCTGGCGGGACTGGCCGGGGATCCAGCGGGACTTCCCCCCCATCGTGGTCGGCCGGGTCGGCTACGACAGCCCTGCGGGCAGCGTGGTGTTCCCCGAGGTGAGCAGCTCCGAGGTCCGGCGCCTGCTCGTGGCGGGCCGGGACCCGGCCCACCTGCTGACGGCGGGCGTGGCCGACGCCTTGCGCGCCGCCGACCTCGACGCCCTGTGGGGGCGGCGGGCGTGACCGCGGGCCGTGCGACGACGCTGGTGCTGTTCGACATCGACGGCACCTTGATCACGACCGAGGGCGCGGGAAGGGCGGCGATGGGCGAGGCCGCCGGCCGGCTCTTCGGCCGCCCCGACCTGTTCTCCCGGTTGTCCTTCGCCGGCGCCATCGACAGCGAGATCGTCGCGCGCGCCCTGGCGAGCGGCGGGCTGGCGCCCACGCCCCGGCGCGTGGGCCGGCTCAAGGCTGCATACCTCCGGGCGCTGCGCCGGCGCCTCGCGCGCGGCGGCGGGCGGGTCTACCCCGGGGTCCGCGACGCGCTCGCTCTGTCGGCGGCCCACGCACGTGTCGGGCTGCTGACCGGCAATTGGCGCGAGGGCGCCCGGGTCAAGCTGTCGCGCTTCGCCCTGTGGTCGCACTTCTCGCCGGGCCTCGGGGCCTACGGCCAGGACGCGGCCGTCCGCGACGGGCTGCTCCCCGTCGCCTGGCGGCGGGCCCGTCGCTTCGGTGGGCCGCCACAGCGCATCATCGTCATCGGGGACACCCCGGCCGACGTCAGCTGCGCCCGCGCCGGCGCCCGCGCCCTTGTCGGCCCCGGGGTGCAGGTCCTCGCCGTCGCCGTCTGCACCGGCTTCGCCTCGCCCGAGCTCCTCGCCGACGCGCGTCCCGACCTGCTCCTGCCCGATCTCCAGCGGGGGCTGGCGGCTCTACAGCCACTGCTTCAGGGCACGGGCGCGTAGAAGTCGACGTTGCTCGTGGACCCGCCGTCGCGGCCCAGCCCACCCACGACCATCACCCCGCGGTCCACGTCGAGGCCCGCGGCCGGCATCGCGGCGGCCTGGCTCATCGACCCCAGGCCGGCACCGGTGTCGCAGTCGCCGAGGATGCGGAAGCGCCCGCTGTTGCTGTCGTAGACCTCGGCACAGGCTACGGCGGCGTCCGACGAGTAGATCATGCCACGGGTGCCGTCCACCTCGGTCACGCCGCCGACGACGAGCACATCGCCGTTGGGTAGCGGGACCATCCTGTGCATCGCCCGCGGCACCGCCATGCTGTCGGCGGGGCCCCAGGTGCTGCCGTCGAAGATCCACGCATCGGCGACGGCGGGCACGCCGTCGAAGCCGAAGATGGAGTCGGTGATGTCGGTGGTGTCGAAGCCACCGGTCAGCAGTACCCGCCCGTCGGGCAGCGGCGCCATGGCGGCGTGCACCAGCGGCAGGTCCCAGCCGCTCATGTCGACGGTGGTGATCTCGCCGGAGCTGGCGATGATGTCGCAGTCGGTGCTGCCCTTCACCAGGCCGTTGGCGGCGGACTGCAGGCCGAAGCAGGCCAGCACCCGGTCGTCGCCCAGCCGCGCCGCGGCGTGGAAGAGCATCGGGCCGCTGGGCGTCCCCGACGCCAGGTCGAAGCTGCCATGGTCGGGGTCGAAGATCTCGGCGCTCTGTTCGAAAGCCCAGGTCCCGTCGATGTCTCCGATGCCGCCGACCACGATCACCTGGCCGCTCGGCAGCTCGTGAGCGGTGTGCAGGCAGCGGTTGCGGTTGAGCCGGGCGCTCTCGGACAGATCGGTCACCGTGTCGGTGGCCGGGTCGAAGAGGAAGGCGTCGGCCGTGACCGTGCTGGCGTCGGCGAAGGTCGCGGGCGGCACGCCCTCGCTGTCGAGGATGCCGGCGGCGCCGCCGACGACCAGGATGCGTCCGAGCAGGCCGTGGCTGCCCTGGGTCAGTGGCGTGGCCGTGTGGCAGATCCGCCCGGCGACGCCGTCTTCGAGGGCTGGCATGGTCACGTCGAGCTGCTGGAAGGACAGCCCGGCGTCGGGTGGGGCGAGATCCAGCGAGAAGATGGCGTTGTCGCGGTCGCCGAGCTTGCCGCCCTCCGGGCTGCCGCCGAACAGCAGGAAGCGGCCGTCTCCGCCGGGCGCCACGGCCGCGAAGGCGCGGGCCGAAGACAGCGCGGTCAGCTCGGCCAGCTCGTCGACGGCGGCGACGAAGATCTCCACGTCCTGCGGCCCCTCGCCGAAGCTCACGGTCTCGGACTCGCCGATCGCGACGACGTCGCTGCCGATGAAGCCGCGCAGCTCCAGCACGGCGGCGTCGGCGCCAGCGACTCCCTCGAAGGAGGTCGTCTGGCCGGACTGCAGGGCGCTGACCTCCAGCTCGACGGGGGCGCCGCCCTCGGGGGTGATCACGAGCACGAGCCGGTCGAGGCCGGACAGCAGGTCGAGCTGGTTGTCGGCGACCACCGGGGTCACGGTGAGCTCGAAGGCGGAGCCGCCCCCGCCCGAGCAGGCGGTCAACAGGGAGAGGAGAGCCAGGGAGGGCGGCACGGGGGACTCGGAGCGGGTGGGAGGCGCTTGAGCAGGGGGGACCTCCGCGCCATGACAGGCACAGCGGGTGGTCGGGCGGATGGTAGGTGGCCGAGGGGGGAGTTTCAAGTGCCGCGCGTGTCGCCCTTGCCCCGGGCCTGTTCGTGGGTGACGGTGGAGTCATGGTGCTCTCCTCTTCGCTGCTCGCGGCCGTCCCGGGGCTGGCGCACGGCTTCTCGACCGCTCGGGGCCCCGCAGCGCTTTGCGGCCCCCAGGGCTTCGACCTCGGCGCTGGCGCTCCCCCGGCTGCGTGGTCGTGGCTGGCGGCCCAGGTCGGACTGCCCGGCGCCGACGTCGCGTTGATGCACCAGGTGCACGGCGCCACGGTGCTGAACGCGACGGCGCCGGGGCTGGCCGGCGAGGGGGACGCGCTCATCGTCCGCCAGCCCGGGCTGCTCGTCGCGGTGCGGGTGGCCGACTGCGTGCCGATCCTCCTCGTCGATCTGGACGAGGTGGGGCGCCCGGTCGCGGCGGTCGCGGTGCACGCCGGCTGGCGCGGGATCGCCGCAGAGGTGCTCCCGGCGACGCTCTCGGCCCTGGGGAGCCCCCCCGGGCGCAGGCTCGCCTTCGTCGGGCCCTGCATCGGCGTCGACGCCTACGAGGTCGACGCCGCGGTCGTGGAGGGCATTGGCGCCGTCGTGCCCACCGATGCCTTCCTGCGGCCCGGGCGCCGGCGTGGGCGCTACCAGGCCGACCTGCGCGCGGCCGTCGGCTGGCAGCTCGCCCAGGGCGCTGTGACGGAGGTCGAGCAGGGACCCTGGTGCACCTGGAGCGATCCCGACCTGCACAGCTTCCGGCGCGACGGCGCGGCCGCTGGGCGACTCGCGGGGGTCGTGGGCTGGGCGTCGGCGTGAGCACCGTCCTGCTGGTCGCCCTGCTGGTGGGTTGCGCGCAGCCCTCGTGTGTCGGCGACCCGGCGTTGCGGGCGCGCCAGCAGGCCGCAGCGGCCTGGGACGATGGGAAGGCGGCGCTGGACGTCGGCGACAGCGCGGCGGCGGTCGATGCCTTCGTGCGGGCAGAGGCCCTCGATCCGGACAGCCCCAACCTCGTCGCCTGGCACGCGCGGGCGGTCGAAGCGGGCGGCGACGCGGCGGCGGCCCTGGCGGTCATCGACCAGGGACTGGAGCGCTTCCCCGACGACCCTGACCTCCGCTTCAACCGCGCCGCCCTCCGCGCACGCCTCGGCGAGCTGGACGGCGCCGCGGCCGACCTCCATGTGCTCATCAGCGCGGGGGTGGTGTCCCCGGAGGAGGCGGCCGTCGACGAAGACCTCGTCCTGCTGCGCACCCGCCCCGAGCTCGCCGCCCTCGTGCCGGGCCCGGTCCTGGCCGTCGACCTGCACGGAGAAGCCGGCAGCGTCCTGCTGGGCGAGGAGTTCCGGGCCGAGCTCTACGTCGACCTGCCGACGGACCGGGCGGACCTCGAGATCCGACCCATGGGCGAGCCGACCGGCCTGCTGCGGCGCCTGCGGGTGGTCGAAGACCACCTCTCCCGGGGCAGCAGCCGGATCCAGGCGCGCATCGCCACGACCTGGCGCACGGTGGCCCCGGGGCAGGCCGAAGCGGGACCGTGGCTGTTCACCGCGGGAGGCGGCAGTGCGCTGACGGAGCGGATGCCCGTGCAGGTGGTCGCCGTCGGGGAGCGCAGGGACGAGGTGGGCGTGGCGGGGGACGAGGACCTCGTCGTGCCCTCGGCGGTGGTCGGCGACCACGTGCCACCCTGGGTGGGGCCGCTGGACGGGCGCCTCGCCGTCCTCACGCGTCCCGGCGACATCATCGAGGTCTCGACGCCGACCGCAGCACCGCTGTCCGCCGAAGAACACTGGGAGCTGCGGGAACAGGGCCAGACCGAGTGGTTGCTGGCGCTGTTCGAGGCGCCGCCGGATGCGCGGGTGCGGGTTCGACGCGGCGACGCGGTCGTGCTCGAGGTCGGGGGCTGACCGCGCGGATCGGCTGCGATGCGGAGGCGACTCAGCCGCCCGGCTTGTCGCCCTTTCCGCCCTTTCCGCCCTTTCCTGCGTCGCCCTCGCACAGGCTGTCGCAGCCGTACAGATCGCCGTAGCCGTTGTCGAGGGCGGTGTAGTCGCACACGCTGAAGACGGGGTCGTCTTCGCAGTACAGCCCGTAGCCGGCGTTGTCGTAGCTGGTGACGGTCTTGAGCCCGGCCGAGCCGCCCCCGAGCTGGATGCCGTGGCTTCCGCTGCTGCTGACGTTGACCGAGTCGAGCTGGACGTCGAAGTCCAGCGCGTAGAGCCCGGCGACCCCGCTGCTGCTGATGCTGCTGGTGGACAGCGTCGCGCTGGCGGCGTCGGTGGCGGTCGAGGTGTTCTCGAGCACTACGCCGGCGACCCCGCTGCTGTGGATGCTGGTTCCGCTCACGCTGAGATCGGCGGAGGCTGAGCCGCTCGCGACGCCGACCAGGGCGTAGCGATCGCTGCTCTCCAGGGTCGAGCTGGTCAGCGACAGGGTCGCGTCCAGCTCGCTGCCGTCGAGGGTGACCCCGTCGAGGTCATCGGCCGTGCCGACGATGGAGAGGTTCAGGCCGTTGATGTCGGCGTCGCCGCCGTAGAGGTACACGCCCCAGGCCGAGGCGTGGTCTATGTCGACGCCATCCGCTGTGAGGCCGCACTCCTGCCCGTAGAGGGCCGGCCCGTAGGAGGCGAACGCCCCCTCGTCCGTGAGCACGTCGTCGGTGTAGACCTCGAAGCGCTCGGCCAGGGTGCCGCCGCTGCTGATGGTCGAGTCCGTCAAGACCAGCGACGCCTGGTAGCAGATCACCGGGTAGGAGCCGAAGCCCTCGACCGACAGCCCGTCGACCTGCACCGTCGAGTCCGGTCCGGCGTAGACCGCCGAGCCCTGGTAGTCGGTGAAGGCGTTATCGGTGAGCACCGCCGTGCTGAAGCCGTAGCCGCTGTCGCTGTAGACCTCGACCCCGTTGGTGCCGCCGTCGAACAGGTTGCCGTCGATGGTCGCCGTGCCGCCGAAGTACTGCTGGATGTCGGTGCCCGCCCAGGTGAAGTAGTCGTAGCGGGTGACCTTCCCCGTGCTGTCGTCGACGTACTCGCTGCTCCAGTCGAAGACCTCGCTGCCGTTGTCGTGGAAGACGTTGTGGCGGATGTCCAGCGTGGTCGCCTGGTAGCTGACGATGCTGGCGCCAAACGAGTCGCCGGCTGCGCCGGAGAAGTCGCTGTCGGTCAGCTCCCCGGAAGCGCCGAAGACCATGACGCCCGCGCAGAGGGTGTCTGCGATGGTGGCATCGGCCACGGTCACGTCGCTGTAGACCGCCGAGATCCCGTAGCCCTCGCCGCTGGAGATGCTGCCGCCCTGCCAGTCCAGGCTGCCCTCGACGACGACGACGCCGACATCGCGATCGACATAGCCGCAGCGCTGGGTCTCGTCTTCTTCGAGCGCGGTGATCCCGCTGACCGTGACGTCCGTGGCGCTGACGTCGAGGCCGTAGACGTAGGCGCCGAACTGCCCGAGATCCGTGAGCTGCACGGTGTCGAGGACCGCCGAGCCGCCGTCGGACCAGCTCGCCAGCATGCCCACGCCGCCGTAGCCGGTGACGCTGCTGTTGGACACGGCCACGTCGGGAGAGATCAGGAACAGCCCGGCGCCGATGTAGGGCTGGTCGCCCCACAGGTCGGGGTCGACATCGTCGACCACGCCCGGCGTGCCCGTGATGGTGGCGCCGTCGATGACCACGCTGCCCGTGGACGCATAGGCGTAGACCCCGGCCCACAGTGCATCGGTCACCGTGAGCTGGGAGGCGTCGAGGCTGGCGTCGTTGGCGTAGACGCCCATCGTGGAGCCCTCGACCTCGTCGGCGGTCAGGGTCAGGGTGCCGTCGGCGCCGTAGAAGCCCCAGGCCAGCACGTCCTGGATGCGGTTGGACTGCGTGCTGAGGTCGCTGTCCTCGGCGGCGATGCCGATGCCGTCCTGGCCGCTGCCACCCGTGCCGGCGACGCCGGAGACGAGGCTGTTGCTGACGGACACGGTCGCGCCGCTGCGGGCGCGGATGCCGTAGCCCGACAGGTCGGTGAGGGTGGCGTCGGTGATCGTGGCGGAGCCCCCGGTGACGCGGACGCCGCCGTCGTCGGCGTTGGTCACCGACACACCGCTCAGCGCCAGGCCCTCGGCGTCCTTGGCGCGGACGCCCCAGCCGGCCGCCGAGGTGATGGAGACATCGACGAGCTGCACGCCGGTCGCCCCGTCGATGTCGACCGCGTCGTCGCCGGCGCTGATCTCCAGGTCCTGCACCACGACGTCGTCGCCGGTGATGACCAGGGCGTTGTCGTCGTCGGCGGCGAGCTGGACGCCGGGCCCTCCCTTGATCGTCAGCGCGTGGTCGATGCGCACCGGGCCGCTCAGCGGACCCGAGCAGCCGGACAGATCCAGCACCGTGCCCGGGTCACCGTAGTTGACCGCGTCCTGCAGGACGCTGAAGCCTGCCACGCCGTCGACGAGGATGCAGCCGCCGTCGCCGAAGGTGACGGTGGTGCCCGTGTCGTCGCTCCCGCTGTCGCCGACGACTCCGGTGTCGCCGTCGCCGCCCTTGTCACCACAGGCCAGCAGGCCGAGTGCTGCCATGAGCAGGGTGGTCGAGGGGGTGGCCATGCGGGTGCTCCGGGGCAGGAGGCCGGTGGGACACTGCGCCCTGATGCTACTGCGCCCTGATGCTACTGCGCCCTGATGCTACTGCACCCTGATGCTGCGGAGAGCGGGGCCTGCGCGGTGTCGACAGCACACTGAATACACGGACGGCGGCCCAGGCACAAGCATGCTCCTTGCTGGTGCGGCGCTGTGGCGTGGACTTGTGTCGTGGACTTCGCCGCTCCCCGCCGGTGGCCGGATGCGCGGCTCCTCTGGACCGCCGTGATAGTGCCAGCCCCCTCGCTGTCGCGGCGTCGTGCTGCCGTGGCCAGGCTCCGGAGCTCTCATGTCCATCGACGACACCTCGCCGCACAACCCGCTGCAGATCCTCGCCGAGCGCTCCGAAGAGGCGCTGCTCGGCGGTGGAGAGGCCGCCATCGAGCGGCAGCACGAGCGCGGCAAGCTGACGGCCCGCGAGCGGGTCGACGAGCTGCTGGACCCGGGCAGCTTCCGCGAGCTGGACCGCTTCGTCGTCCACGACTGCAGCGACTTCGGCATGGCCGACAAGAAGGTGCCCGGCGACGGTGTGGTCACCGGCTACGGCCGCATCGACGGGCGACTGGTCTACGTCTTCGCCCAGGACTTCACGGTCTTCGGTGGGTCGCTGTCGGCCGCCTATGCTCGCAAGATCTGCAAGGTGATGGACCTCGCGGTCAAGAACGGCGCGCCGATCATCGGGCTGAACGACTCGGGCGGCGCCCGCATCCAGGAGGGCGTCGCCAGCCTGGGCGGCTACGCCGACATCTTCCTGCGCAACACGCTGGCCAGCGGCGTCGTGCCCCAGCTCTCTGCGATCATGGGGCCCTGCGCCGGTGGCGCGGTCTACAGCCCGGCGATCACCGACTTCATCGCCATGGTCGACAAGACCAGCTTCATGTTCGTGACCGGGCCCGACGTCATCAAGACCGTCACCCACGAAGACGTCACCAAGGAAGCGCTCGGGGGGGCGAGCACCCACACCCAGGTCTCGGGCGTCGCCCACTTCGCCACGCCCGACGAGCACGCCTGCCTCGCCCTGCTGCGCGAGCTGGTCTCCTACATCCCCGACAACAACCTCAGCGAAGCGCCCATGCTGCGCACCGAGGACCCGCCCGACCGCGACTGCCCCGGCCTCGACGGTCTCGTGCCGGAGAACCCCAACAAGCCCTACGACGTCAAGGAGGTCGTGCGCGCCGTGGCCGATGACGGGCGCTTCCTGGAGGTTCAGGCCGACTACGCCGCCAACATCGTGATCGGATTCTGCCGGATCGGCGGACGCAGCGTCGGCGTGGTCGCCAACCAGCCGGCCCACCTCGCCGGCGTGCTCGACGTCGACAGCAGCCTCAAGGGCGCCCGCTTCGTGCGCTTCTGCGACGCCTTCAACATCCCGCTGTGGGTGATCGAGGACGTGCCGGGCTTCCTCCCCGGCGTCAAGCAGGAACACGGCGGCATCATCAAGCACGGCGCCAAGCTGCTCTACGCCCTGTGCGAGGCGACCGTGCCCAAGGTCACGCTCATCACCCGCAAGGCCTACGGCGGCGCCTACTGCGTCATGAACAGCAAGCACATCCGCGCCGACCTCAACTTCGCCTGGCCGATGGCCGAGATCGCCGTCATGGGGCCCGAGGGCGCCGTCAACATCATCTTCCGCCGCGAGCTGGCCGCCGCCGAAGACCCGGTCGCCCGGCGTGCCGAGCTGGTGGCCGACTACCGCGACAAGTTCGCCAGCCCCTACCGTGCGGCGGAGCTTGGCTTCATCGACGAGATCCTGGTGCCGCGCACCACTCGGGCGCGGCTGGTGGAAGCCTTCGACAGCCTCCAGGGCAAGCGCGACCGCAACCCGCCCAAGAAGCACGGGAACATCCCCCTGTAGGGGACGCTGCGGGGAGGGACGGCTCCGGACCGCGACGAGCCCCGCACCCCGGTCGACGGCTTCGGTGCGGTCGGAGCGCGCCGGGACCGGGGCGACCGCGGCGACCGCGTCGCCGATGGGGTCGGGGCATGGTGGCGGAGTGGCCGTGGTATCGTGCCTCCCCTGTGGAGATTCGATGATCCGGTCCTTCGTCGCTGCGGTCATCTTCATCCTGGCGGTGCTCCCGGGCTGCCGGGACCGGCTGGCCTTGACCCGCGCGGGGCCCCCACCCTCGATCCTCCTCGTGACCTTGTGCTCCTGGCGAGCCGACCACGTCGGAGCCTGGGGCTACGCCCGCGACACGACACCCACCCTGGATGGCCTCGCGCAGCGCGGGATCCGCTTCGAACACGCCTGGGCCGCCAGCAACTGGACGAACGCGTCGGTCGCCTCCATCTACACGGCACGCTGGCCCTTCCGACACGGCCTCGTGGACTACCGGGACGTGCTGGACGGCAGATCCACCGTGTTGCAGGACGCCCTCGCCGCGCGGGGCTTGACCACCGCCCAGCTCATCTCGGGCAGCGCTCCCGGTGCGCTGCAGGCGAGAGAGGGCATGCGGCGAGGCTTCTCCTGGACCGGCGAAGTCGACATGGGTGCCGGCTTCAGCCCCGAGCCGCTGGTGGCCTGGCTCGCGACGCAGCCGGGCCCCTACCTGGCACACGTCCACATCCGCCGGGCTCGGGCCTACCCCTTCTACGACAACGCCCGTCCGTATGCCGACGCCCTGGACCCCCGCCTGGCGCAGTGGCTCAAGATGACGATCGGCCAGGCCCCCGACCCCGGGCCGGCGGCGAAGGCAGCCTTTCAGCGGGAACTGCAGCACGACGCCGTCCTGCACCAGAGCCTGGTCGACATCTACGACGCCGGTCTTCACCAGGCCGACGCCCAGCTCGGCGAGCTGCTCGCGGCGCTGGAAGCTGCGGGCCGGCTCGACGACACGGTCATCGTCGTGGTCGGGGACCACGGCGAGATGCTTGGAGAAGAAGGCGACATCGGTCACCCTACCACGCTGCATCCGGCCCTGGCCCAGGTCCCGATGGTCATGGTGCTGCCCGATGGCGGCGGGGCAGGGCGCGTCGTGTCCGACGACGTCAGCCAGGTCGACGTGATGCCCACCCTCGTGGCCATGCTCGGGATGGATCTCCCCGCAGGCGTCGATGGCCGGAGCCTGGTCCCCTTGCTGGAGGGCGCCCCCCTCCCACCTCGCCCCGCGCTGACACAGATCGCCGACCGCCCCGACGCCGAGTCCTACGGCCTGTTCGAGCGCGTGAGCATGGGCTCCTGGTCGATCCACAGCGACCGGGCCGGCGCCAACGGGGGACCGGCATCACCGCACGGGCACTGGAGCGTGGACCGGCGGAACGCCGACGGGACCTGGTCACCGGACACGAACGGTGGGTCGACTTCGACACCAGAAGTCCAGGCGCTGCTCACCTGGCACGACGAAAACGGGGCCCCTGCGGGCTGGTCCGCCACGGTGAAGACCGTCCCCGAAGACCAGAAGACCATCATGAAGCGGGACGGCTACTGGTAGGTCGCTGTACCGTCGGTGGGCGGCTCCCCACCCAGGCACCTGACGGTCCGGGCGCCGGTGTTGCGACCGGGCGCTCGGCCCGTCCGTGTGGGAACATGGGCCCAAGGGGATCCCGTGCCACCCGTCGCCGCCGCCGCCACCTCGATCTTCGACAAGGGGAGCTGGACTCGGCTGGCCATGGCCGGTGCGGTGATGGGGCTCGTCGTCCTGGTGGGGGCCGGGGGCTACGGCGTGCTCGGCGCCGGGCGCTGGTCGGTCGAGGAGTGCCTGTACATGGCCGTCATCACGATCTCGACGGTGGGCTACTCCGAGACCCTGGCCGGGCTGCACGACGTCGGCGGCGCGGTGGCCTGGACGATGGTGCTCATCGTGCTGGGCAGCGGGTCCATGCTGTACTTCGCCTCGTCCCTGACCGCCCTCATCGTCGAGGGTGATCTCGGCGGGGCCATGCGGAGGCGCCGGATGCAGGGCAAGATCGACGCGCTCGTCGGCCACCTCATCGTGTGCGGGGCCGGCAGCACCGGCCGCCACGTGCTCGACGAGCTGGTGCGGAGCGACCTGGCGGTGGTGGTGGTGGACACAGACGGCGACTGCCTCGCGGCGGCGCGCAAGGAGTTCCCTCGGACGCTGTACGTAGTGGAGGGGGACGCGACAGTGGACGCCGTGCTGCACGCCGCCGGCATCGAGCGCGCCAGCGGCGTGGTGCTGGCTCTGACGGAGGACCGCGACAACGTCTACGCGGCGGTCACCGCGCGGTCGCTGGCCCCCGACGTGCGCATCGTGGCCAAGGCCGTCGAAGCCGGGGCCGCCGACAAGCTGCGCCGCGCCGGCGCCGACGAGGTCGTCAGCCCCGCCGAGCTGGGCGGGCGCCGCATGGCGTCGCGGCTACTGCGACCGCGGGTGCTGGACTTCTTCACGCAGCTCACCGGCGGCACCGGGGTGAGCCTCGAAGAGGTGGCCGTTCCCCATGAAGGCGCCGCCGTCGGCCGCACCCTGTCCGAGCTGGCGCTGGGCGAGCAGCTCGGCGTGCTCATCGTGGGGATCCGGTCACCGGATGGCACCTGGATCACGCGCCCCAGGGGCTCCACCCGCATCGAGCCCTGCAGTCACCTCATGGCCATCGGCGAGCACCACCAGGTCGAGCGGCTACGCCAGGTGCTGGTCGAGGGGCTGTGAGGGGAGGGGGCAGCGCCGCCCCCTCCGCCCGCTCATCGTTGAGGAGGGCGGGGCACGAGCATCGCCGCGATCCGCTCGGGCCGTCGGGCCCCCAGGGCCGCCAGTGCGTCCATGTCCCCTCGCCACGCGGCAAGCTGGAGACCGAGCTGGGCGTCCTCCAGCGCCGCGCTCGGGTCGAGGTCGGACCGCACCTGCGCCTCGATCAGCGCGCCGAGCGCCGCCGACCAGCGCGTGCCGCCCTGCTGCAGCCGCCGTGCGAGCCGCAGCGCCCGGCGGTCCCTGCCCGAGGCCAGGGCGAGCCGACCCTCGAACTCCACGGTCCGGACCCGCACGATGTACAAAGAGAACAGCCCCGCCATCCGCATGCCGGTCCGGGGCCCGCGGAGCGCCTTCGCTGCGGCGTCGACATCGCCTCGGTACAGGTGGGTCTGGGCCCTCTGGAAGCTCGCGTAGGCGGTGTTCAGGTCGACGACCTCGGGCCGCCACCCGGACAGGGCACAGTCGGTGTGCGACAGCGCAGCGTCCACGTCATCGTCGAGCAGCTCGAAGGGAAAGGGCCGGGTCAGGGTCCACAGGGTCTGCGTGTGGAGATCGCCGACGGTCTCGGCTTCCTGCATCTGCTCTCGATAGCTGGACCGACCTCGCTCCAGGTCGCCGGTGGCCCAGTCGCAGTCCGCCAGGTAGAAGCGGCAATTGCGCAGCTCCCAGGAGCAGCCTGGCGTGTCGATGGCGATCTCGAGGCCAAGTCGGGCGTGCTGCCGGACCTCGTCGAAGGCTCCGATCTGGAATGCGCAGATGGCCCGGCAGAGCGCGACGCGTGCGTGGTTCTGAGCTCGGTCATCCACCCGCAACGCGAGATCGAGCAGCCGATCAGCCTGTCTCGTCGCGTGCGGTCCACCCACCCCGACGCTGATGGCGAGCCCTGAGAGGGCGCGGGCTACGGAGATCCCGCTGCCCGCCGACAGGCCCATGCGCAGGTACCGGGCGACCAGGAGCATGCCTGCGAGTGGATCGTGCATCGCCGTCCCGTGGGTCACCGCCCAGAGCGCCGCGAGCTGGGTGGGTTCGCTGTCGCCCTCCTGCACGCTCCGGATGCCAGACACACGGCGGGCGATCGCGCCCGGGCTGAGGAAGAGCCGGTTCCACATCAGCGCCAGGAGCTGCGCCACGCGAGAGCGTGGGAGAGCCTCGCCCATGTCGGCCAGCGCCTGTGCCATGAGCGCCCCGGATCGCTTCAGGTAGCCGGATCGCCCGAGCTCTTCCGCCGCCTGGATGCGCAGCTCCTCGGCGTTCGGCCCACCCATCGCGGCGGCCTGCAGCCAGCGCTCGGCCGCTTCGGCCCCGCGTCCGGCGCTGAGCAGGGCACGGCCGAGGTCGACGAGCGTCATGCGGCGCTCCTCCGGGTCTGCGGAGAGGTCGACCAGCGTCGCGTACCACTCCACGGCCCGTTCGAAGGCGAGCGCGTCCTCGGCTGCCCGGGCGGCCACACGCGCCAGGGGGCGGCCCCGGTCCGGGGCCCCGGCCGCCAGGTAGTGCCGGGCGGTGGTGCCGGCCTCGACGCTGGCGCGCTCGCACTCCTCGGCCAGGCGGAGGTGGGCGTGTCGGACCTCCGCGGCGTCGCTGGCCGCCACCGCCGCTTCACGGATCCGGTCGTGGCGGCACGCGATGGTGTCGTCGACGCCCGAGGCTTGCACGCGCACGAGGCCGAGGCTGCGGAGCCGCGCAACCGCTCGCCAGCAGGCTTGGGGCCGGCCGGCGGCCCGTCCCAGCAGGTGCAGCGATGTGGGCCGGGCGGCGACCGCGACGTGGAGGAGCAGGCTCCGCTCGGCCTCGGGGAGGTCGTGGAGGCGTGCGTCGATCACGCCCGCCATCCCGGAGGTGTCGAGGCGCCTGGTCACGGAGATGTGCTCGCAGATGGCCTCGATGAGGAACGGCTGGCCGTCGGCTTCCTCCACGATCCGGGGCGCCGCACCCCGTGCGTGGGCCGGGAGGAGCTGCCGGGACAGCTCCAGCGACTGCTCGGGGGACAGCGGCTGCAGCTCGACGACGTCGGAGGCCTGCTCCACGATCGGGAAGGCCGGCGACGCAGGCTGCAGGCCCTCCGGCCGCAGGGACAGCAGCCAGGTCACCCCAGGGATGTCGATGAGGCGCGTAAGCACGGACACGCTGTCCTCGTCGGCCCACTGCATGTCGTCGAGCCACACGGCCAGCGGGCCCGCGGCGCCGGCGGCGTCGATGGCTCGGGCGAGGATCCCAGTGACCAGGCGAAGGCGTTCGCGTTCGGAGAGGCCGCGGGCAGTGTCTGACGCTGTCATCGCAAGGCTCGGGAAGACCGATGCCAGGACGGACTGCTCGACAGCGGACAGGTCGAGCGCGTCGATGTGGCTGCGAACCAGCTCGCCGGTCCACCCGTCGAGCGCCTTGAAGGGCGTGTGGTCCCCCTGGTAGCAGCGGGTCGTCAGGACCCGGCAGCCCTCGCCCAGGCTGGCCAGGAAGGACTGCAAGAGCGTGGACTTGCCCACGCCCGAGCTCCCCCAGAGCGCGACCACCACGCGCTCTCCCCTCGCTGCATGGCTGTGTCGCTCCGCAAGCAGCGACAGCTCGGCGTCCCGGCCGACGAACACGCCGGCATGGTCGCCCCTCGCCTGCTCCTGCGGTGTGGGCTGCGAGCCACTGAGCGCTGCCCGGATCTCCTGGAACGATGGTCGGTGCTCCGGGTCGCGTCGCAGCAGGGCGAGCGACAACTCCGCCCACCGGGCCAGCTCCGGACCGACATCGAGCGCCGGTGGTGTCGCGGTCTGCTTGTCCTGCAGGATGCGAGCGGGCGAGCCGGTGAAGGGCGGACGGCCCCCGATCAGCTCGTAGAGCAGGGCGCCGAAGGCGTACCAGTCCGAGGCCGTGCCGAGACGGGCACCCCGCGCTTGTTCCGGCGACATGTAGGCCACCGTGCCCGACACCACCGCCGGTGGCGCGGCTCCGATCCGGTGGGCCAGCCCGAAGTCGACGAGGACGACGCGGCCCTCGGCGGTGACGACGACGTTGGCCGGCTTCACGTCGAGGTGCAGACGACCGGCGGCGTGCAGTGCTCCGATCGCGTCCGCGAGCTGCGGCATCGTGTGCTCGAGGCGATCGCGGTCCAGGGGGGCTGTCGTGGGAGCAGCGGGCTCGGGGCCTTGGGGAGGGGCCGGCGCATCGCCCCACAGCCAGCCCCCCGTCTCGGCGGCGGTGCGCGAAGCGGGCGGGGTGGCCTCCCCGACGACCCAGGTCCGCAGGTCCCGGCCCTCGACCAGCTCCATCGTGAGCCACCACTGCCCGTCGAGGTGGAGGAGGTCGTAGAGCTGGACCAGGTTGGGGTGGGAGATGTCGGCGATCAGCCGGAACTCGTCCTTGAAGGCCGCGAGGGCGTGTGGCGAGGTGTGCTTCAGGGTCTTGACCGCCAGCTCGATCCCCCGGTATCGGTCGACGGCGCGGTAGACGGTGCCGACGCCTCCCTCACCGAGGGGGGTCAGCTCCTCGAACCGGGTCTGGAGACTCGACGCTGCAGGCATGTGCTGGAACCCTCGCTCTGCCATTCCTGGCGGGCGCTGATGGTCCAACGGGCGAGCAGGCTGCAGGGGACACGGCGGTCTTACGCTGCTTGCGTTCGACCGTCGTCGGCCGGGTGAGGCTCCTGCGCATGGCCTGCGCCGGGAGCGGGGGCTCGATGCGGTCAGGATCTGACCGTGCGCCGGCTGCCCGGCTGGATACCTGTCCGGCATGCCTGCCTCCTCCGACGTGCCGGCTTCCGCCGCGGCCCTCGCCGCCTTCGGCCCGGCCACCCGGGCCTGGTTCTCCCAGGCCTTCGCGGCACCCACACCGGTACAGGTGGCGGGCTGGGCCGAGATAGCCGCCGGCCACGACACCTTGATGCTGGCGCCCACGGGGTCGGGCAAGACGCTGGCCGCGTTCTTGTGGTGCCTCGACCGGCTGGCCCACCGCGCCGACGACGTCCTCGACCCGCCGGGGGTGCGGGTGCTCTACGTCTCGCCCATGAAGGCGCTGGTCTACGACGTCGACCGCAACCTGCGTACACCCCTCGCCGGCATCCGTGCCGCGGCCTTCCATGACGGGCGTCCCCTCCGCGACATCAGCGTCAGCGTGCGCACCGGCGACACGCCGGCGGCCGACCGCCGCCGCTTCCAGCGCGATCCCGGCCACGTGCTCGTGACCACGCCGGAGAGCCTCTACCTGCTGCTGTCCAGCCAGGCCCGGGCGGCGCTGGCGACGGTGGAGACCGTCATCGTCGACGAGATCCACGCCGTCGCCGGGACCAAGCGCGGCGTGCACCTCGCCCTGTCGCTGGAGCGCCTGTCAGAACTGGTCACCCGTCCGACGGCAGACGGTAGCCGCCGGCCAACGCCCCAGCGCGTCGGCCTGTCGGCCACCCAGCGGCCGCTGGCCGAGATCGCCGCCTTCCTCGGGGGGGCCGACGCCACGGGGCAGCCGCGGCCCGTGGCCATCGTCGACCGCTCGGCGCCGCCGGACATCGACCTGCAGATCGTCGTCCCCGTCGACGACATGGACAACCCGGTCCCCGTCCCGCTGGACGGCGGGGAGCTGGACGCCGTGGACGCCGATGCCGCAGCAGGTACCGCAGCAGGCACCCCAGAGGCCGCCGCGTCGGCCGACGAAGCAGTGGGTGGCGCGATCCCGGCCGACAGCTCCATGTCCGGTGATCACCTGGGCATCTGGCCGGCCATCTACCCGCGCCTGTTCCAGCTCGTGCTGGAACACCGCTCGACCATCCTGTTCACCAATTCGCGCCGGCTCTGCGAACGCATCGCCCAGCGCCTCAACGAACTGGCCGACGAAGCCGGCGTCGCCGTGCCGCTGGTCCGCGCTCACCACGGCAGCGTCAGCCATGCCGAACGGGCCGAGATCGAAGAGCGCCTCAAGGCCGGGCAGCTCCGGGGCATCGTCGCCACCAGCAGCCTGGAGCTGGGCATCGACATGGGGGCGGTGGACCTGGTCGTCATGGTCGAGAGCCCCGGCGCCGTCTCCCGCGGCCTGCAGCGCGTGGGGCGCGCGGGCCACCAGGTCGGCGGCACCAGCAAGGGGCGGCTCTTCCCGAAGTACCGGGGCGACCTGCTGGAAGCTGCGGCCGTGGTCTGGCAGATGGGCCAGGGCAGCATCGAGTCGACGGCGGTCCCCCAGAACTGCCTCGACGTGCTCGCCCAGCACCTGGTCAGCGCCTGCCTGGAGAAGGACTGGGACGTCGACGCCCTGGGGCGCCTGGTGCGAGGGGCCTGGCCCTACCGGGATCTGGCTGAGGGGCCGTGGCTGGCCACGGTCGAGATGCTCGCGGGGCGCTACGCGGGCGACGACCTCGTCGACCTCAAGCCGCGGCTGGTCTGGGACCGCAGCATCGACCGGCTGCGGGCTCGCCGGGACGCCCGGCTCGCGGTGTTCAGCAAGCCGGGCACCATCCCGGACCGCGGCCTGTTCGGGGTGTTCCTCGCCGGCGACGCCGCGGTGGACGGTGACGGCCGCAGCCGCCGCCGGGCGCGGGGGCGCCGCCTCGGGGAATTGGACGAAGAAATGGTCTACGAGTCGCGGGTCGGCGACACCATCATCCTGGGGGCGACGACCTGGCGGATCAGCGACATCCAGCGGGACCGTGTCCTGGTGGAACCGGCCCCCGGGCAGCCCGGGCGGATGCCCTTCTGGCGGGGGGACGGCCCCGGGCGTCCGCTGGGGCTCGGCCGGGCGCTCGGTGAGCTGACGCGGCGGGTCGACCAGCTCGGCGATGCCGCCGTGCCCTGGCTGGCGGACCACTGCCGCATGGACGATCGGGCGGCGCGCAACCTGCTGGCCTACCTCGCTGAACAGCGCGCCGCGACGGGGACCGTGCCCACTGACCGGGCCATCACCATCGAACGCTTCCGCGACGAGCTGGGCGACTGGCGGATCTGCATCCTGTCGCCGTTTGGGGCGCGGGTGCACGCGCCCTGGGCGCTGGCGCTGGAAGCGACGCTCGGCGATCCGGCTTCCGGCGCGACCACCGGCGTGCAGTCCATGTGGACCGACGACGGCATCGTCCTGCGCTTCCCCGACGTGGACCTGCTCCTCGCCGACGGCGACGACGCGGCGGCGCTGGCGGCCCTGCCTGACCAGTCGGTGCTCGTCCCGGACCCCGACGAAGTCGCCGATCTCCTCACCGAACAGCTCCGCCACTCGTCGGTGTTTGCGGCCCGCTTCCGAGAAGCCGCCGGCCGCGCGCTCCTGCTGACGGGGCGGCGCCCCGGGCAGCGCTCGCCGCTGTGGGCCCAGCGTCTCGCTGCGCAGCGCCTGCTCTCCGCCGCCCAGCAGCATCCCGACTTCCCCATCGTGTTGGAGACCTACCGGGAGTGCCTCCACGACGTCTTCGACCTGCCGGCGCTCGTCGAAGTGCTCGCTGGCATCCGGGACCGGCGGATCCGGGTGGACGAGGTCGAGACCGACACCGCCTCGCCCTTCGCCCGGGGGCTTGTCTACAGCTACGTCGCCGAGTTCCTCTACGACGGCGACGCCCCGCTCGCGGAACGGCGCGCCCAGGCGCTGTCGCTGGATCGGGGCCTGCTCGCCGAGCTGCTCGGCGACGACGAGCTGCACCAGCTCCTGGACGTCGACGTCATGGCGGCGGTCGAAGGGGAACTGCAAGGCCTGGACGACAGCCGGCGCGCCCGGTCACCGGACGGCCTCCACGACCTGCTGCGCCGGGTCGGCGATCTCTCGGAAGCCGAGCTGACCGCGCGTGTGCGGCCGCTGGATGGTCGCGACGGCGCGGACACGGCGCGGGCCTGGCTGGACGCGCTCCGGGCAGAACACCGCGTGGCCACGCTGCGCATCGCGGGCCAGGATCGCGTCGTCGTGGTCGAGGATCTCGGCCGCTTCCGCGACGCCCTGGGCTGCGCCCCCCCGCCGGGGACGCCGGTGGCGCTGCTGGGGAAGGTGCAGGACGCGCTGCAGGGCCTGGTGCGCCGATACGCGCGCACCCACGGCCCCTTTTCGGCCGACGCGCTCGCGACGCGCTTCGGGCTGGCGACGGGGCTGGTGGAACCTGCCCTGCGCCTGTTGCTGGCAGAGGGCGCGCTGGTCCACGGGGCCCTGCGGGGGCCGGATGACCAGGAGTGGTGTGACGTCGACGTGCTGCGGCGGATCAAGCGCCGCACGCTGAGCAAGCTGCGGGGAGAGGTCGCGGCAGTCGACGCCTCGGCCCTGGGGCGATTCCAGCTCGGGTGGCAGGGCGTGCTGGCGCCCGGCGAGCGGCCACGCCGCGCTGCGCTGACCCTCCTCGACGAAGCCGTCGTCCAGCTCGAGGGCTGCGCGCTGCCCTTCTCGGACCTGGAGCGACGGATCCTCCCGGCCCGGGTGCCGGGCTACCAGGGCGCGATGCTTGACGATCTGGGCGCCAGCGGTGCCATCGTGTGGGTGGGGGCGGGCCGATTGGGGGCTCGCGACGGGCGCATCGCCCTGCTGCGTCGCGACCAGGCGCCGCTGCTCCTCGACCCGCCGCCCACGGCGGACGACGCTGCGGCTTCCGACGACATCCCCTGGTCCGATCTGCACGCCGCGGTGGTCGACAACCTCGAACAGCGGGGCGCCAGCTTCACGGCGGAGCTTGCCCGGGCCGTGGCCGCGCAGGCGGGGGCCCCGGCTGTCACCCTCGACGACCTCCAGGCGGTCCTGTGGGACCTGGTGTGGGCCGGCATGGTGACCAACGACACCTTCCACCCGCTGCGCAGCCTGGCCGGGGGGCGCCGGCGGCGGTCCGGGGCGCCGACCCGTCGCAGCCTGCCGGGGCGAAGTCGGGCCGGTGCGGCGCTGTCGCGCGGGGGGGGCTGGTCTCGCGGCGGACCGCGTCGCGGGCGCCTGGGTGGCGGGCTCCGCGCCGGTGGCGGGCGCTGGTCACTGGTCGCCGACCTGCTCGCGCCGGTCGTGCCCACGCGCCGAGCGCATGCCCGCGCCGTCATGCTGCTCGACCGCTACGGCCTGGTGGCCGCAGGCCACGCCCGGGCCGAGGGGCTGCCGGGTGGCTTCTCGGCCGTCTACGACGTGCTGCGGGCGCTCGAAGAGTCGGGCAGAGTCCGTCGGGGACACTTCGTCGAGGGGCTCGACGGCGCGCAGTTTGCGCTCGCCGGGGCTGTCGACCGGCTCCGTGCCTGCCGCGGCACGCCCGACCCTGGCGACGACGCCAGCACCGGCGGGGGGGGCTGCGTGTGCTCGCCGCGACCGATCCGGCCCTGCCCTGGGGGCTCAGCGTGCCCTGGCCGGCGCCAGGCGGCGCGGCCTCGCCCCGGCGGGCGGCGGGGGCCACGGTGGTCGTCTGCGACGGCGAAGCGCTCCTCTTCGTCGAAGCCGGCGGGCGCAGCCTCGTCAGCTTCGGGTCCATGCAGGACCCGGACCTCTGCCGCCGCGCCACGGTTGCGCTGCGCGAACACCGCGGTGCCCTTGCGCTGCCGGCCCTGCGGGTCGAACGCCTCGACGGCGTCCCAGCGGGCAGCTCGCCGCTCTGCCCTGCGCTCGTCGCCGCCGGCTGGATCCGCGACAAGGACGGGATGGTGCTGCCGGCCGTGTTGTGAGAGCGGGCGGACCCGCGGCGCCAGGCCGGGCCAGCGGGTCCGTCAACCCCGGTTGCGCATGTTCTGGGCGACGTGGTGGAGGAAGGCTTCGATCTCGGTGCGGGCGGGCCCCTCCTCCACCTGTTCCTGCAGGGCCTGGCGCATGCAGAGCATCCAGGCGTCGGCGGCGGCCTGGTCGACGACGAAGGGCATGTGGCGGGCGCGCAGGCGGGGGTGGCCCCGCTCGCTGCTGCAGACCGCCGGGCCGCCGAAGCGCTCGACCAGGAAGGCGGCGAGCTTGCGCTCGCTCTCCGCGAGATCATCGGGGTGCATGGCCCGGATCGTGGCGGCTTCGGGCAGGCTGTCCATCAGCTCGTAGAAGCGGTGGACCAGGGCTTCGATGCCGGCCTCGCGGCCGAGGTACTCGTAGGCATTCATGGGTCGGCTGGTAGCTCGAGGCCGCTGCGCCAGCCAGCCGTGGTGGACGCTCAGCCATCCCGCGGCGCGACGTCGCAACCCTCGTCGAATACGCAGTCCAGCACGACGTATAGTGCTCGGCACAACGCCGTTGCGGTCGATTGCGTTGCTGTCCCCTGTTCCCACCCAACCCGCGCAGCGAGCTTGACGACTGCGCATCGCTGGAGGATCCATGTCCCCTGCCCGTACCCTGTCCGTCCTGACCGCTCTGTCCGCCGGGCTCACGCTGACCAGCCCTGCCTGGGCCACGGCGAAGGTCCGCCTCGACCACGACCAGACCGCCAACTCCGGTGTCGCGGGCGCCAAGACCTCGTCCGTGCAGAAGGACTCCCTGGCCAACAAGTACGACGAGCTGGCGCTCAACCAGATCACCCTCGCGCTGCAGACTGATCCGGGCAACAACTCCGCCGCGACCTGTGGGATCGGCGCGGACTTCGGTCTGCTGGCGGGGTCGGCGCAGAGCAAGCCCGACGAGCTCGGCCTGGCCCTGCCCTGCCTGACCAACGCCGACCCGTCGAAGCCCATGCAGTCGGGCAAGATCACCGCCACCGGCGCCCACCACTACGTGGGCGCGGTGCAGGTCTGCCAGGTCGGGTCGAGTCACGTCGATGGCATCAAGGTGTTCTTCCGCAAGGTCGACAACGCGGGGAACGTCTCGGCGGTCGGCAACCAGGAGTGGAAGCTCGACGGTTCGCTCTGCACGTGGGGCGAGAAGCAGGCCTGTCCGGCCGGCTACGTGGCCTACGGGATCAAGGGCTACGTGTACAAGAACAACAACACCTTCACCGGCATCAACCTGATGTGCGCCAAGGCCGTCGCGAACTGATCCCTCGTCGGTCGTGTCCGCGGGGCCGGCCGTCGCTTGACGACCGGCCCCGCAGCCAATAGTCCCCGCGGGTTCCTTCAGGGGATCGCCCGGCGTGGTGCGCGAAAGCCGCCCCACCGCCGCCGAAGCTCCCCCCGGATCGCGATTCGAACCTCGTCGACGCGCTGACCGCCAGCGCCCTGGAGCAGCCCCCATGGCCGTTCGCCTCCGCCTGACCCGCCTGGGCCGCAAGAAGCGCCCCTTCTACCGCATCGTCGCCGCCGACTCCCGGTCGCCCCGCGACGGCCGCAACATCGAGATCCTCGGCTACTACGACCCGATGACCGAGCCCTCGGACATCAAGGTCGACCTGGAACGCGTGGACTACTGGCTCGGCGTCGGTGCTTCGCCCTCCCGGACGGTGTCCGGCCTGATCAAGAAGGCCCGCGCGGCTGTCGACGCCCCCGCAGAGGGCTGACATGCAGCCCCTCGTCGACTTCATGCTCCGCTCGGTCGCGACCGAACCCGATCAGCTCGCCATCAACCCGGTCGAAGGCAAGGCCTCGGTGCTCTACGAAGTCGTGCTCGCCGACGCCGACCGTGACCGGCTGTTCGCGGACGACAAGGCGCTGCTGCACTCCGTGCAGGCGGTCCTGTCGGCATCTTCGGGCCGTCGCAGGGCCATCATCGAGATCGTCGACGAGCTGTCGCCGGCCGCCGATGAAGCGACCGAAGACGACCCGACCGCCGACGCCGAGGAGTAGGCGCCACCCCCGTGCGCCGCCCCGCGGACAAGCTCTTTGGCCCCGACGACGTACGCCTCGGCTACGTGTCGGGGCTTCATGGCGTCCGGGGCGAGCTCAAGATCTTCCTGTACAACCCGCTCAGCGACCTCGTCGGGGCGGGGCAGCAGGTCGAGCTGGTGAGCGCGGATGGCGCGCGCAGCCGCGTGGAGCTGGCGCTGCGTCCGGGTGCCGGACGCCGGATCCTGGGGCGCATCGCCGGCGTCTCCGACCGCGCCGCGGCGGAAGCCCTGATGGGCTGCGAGATCGTCGTGCCCCGTGCCCGCCTGCCGGAGCCTGCCCACGGCGAGTGGTACCACCGCGACCTCGTCGGTCTGCCGGTCCGGACCGTCGGTGGTCGCCAGCTCGGGCGGATCCGCGAGATCCACTCGGCGGGCGAGGTGGACGTCTGGCTGATCCGCGGGTCGGCGGGCGTCTTCGTCCTGCCGGTGCTGCTGGACCGCATCGTCGAGCTGCGCACCCGTCGCGAAGGGGGGGACGACGCGGGCGTGGTGGTCACCGACGACGCCGCCGACGCCGAGCCCCCCCGCTGACGCGAGGAACCCGTGCGCTTCGACCTGCTCACGCTGCATCCCGAGATCTGTGAGGGCCCGGTCTCGACCTCGATCATCGGTCGGGCCCGCCAGGCGGGGTGCATCGACGTCGGCGTGCACGACCTGCGGCAGTGGGCCGAGGGGCGCCACAAGCAGGCCGACGACAGCCCCTACGGCGGGGGCAGCGGCATGGTGATGAAGGTCGACGTGGTCGACCGGGGCATCTCGGCGGTCCGGCAGGAGGGTGGCCACGTCGTCCTGCTCGACCCGGTGGCGCCGGTGTTCACGCAGCGCGACGCGCTGCGGCTGGCGACGCTGTCGCAGCTCGTCCTGGTCTGCGGGCACTACGAGGGCGTCGACGCCCGCGTCCGCGAACACCTCGTCGACGAGGTGCTGAGCATCGGCGACTTCGTGCTCACCGGGGGGGAGCTGGCGGCGCTCGTCGTCCTCGACGCGGTGGCCCGGCAGGTGCCGGGGGTGCTGGGGAACCCCGACAGCCTCGCGGTCGAGTCCTTCACCCCGCGGGCCGACGGCGCAGTGCTGCTGGAAGCGCCGCAGTTCACGCGCCCCCGCAGCTACCGCGGCTGGGAGGTGCCCGACGTGCTGCTGTCGGGTCACCACGGGCGCATCGCGCAGTGGCGGCGCGAGCAGGCCGAGACGATGACCGCCCGACACCGTCCCGATCTCCTGGCGGCGCCGTCTGACGACGACGCCTGAGGCCGGCATGTCGGCGGGCCGCCTTGCATCCGCGTGCACAGCACCTTAGGAGGGGCCGGTTCCGCGGCCAGGGTGTGCGTCGGACACCTGTCGCAACGTCTACGCCGGCTTCTCCGGCACGTCTCCCAGAAGGGCAGAGCATCATGGACATCGCCACCATCGAAAAGGACATGGAGCTGGTCGAGCGCGACGTCGACATGCGCATCGGCGACACCGTGCGCGTGCACGTGCGCATCGTCGAGGGTGAAAAGTCCCGCATCCAGGTCTTCCAGGGCACGGTCATCGCCATCAAGAAGGGTGGCCCCCGCACGACCTTCACGGTCCGCAAGGTGTCCTACAACGTCGGTGTCGAGCGGATCTTCCCGCTCTACAGCCCCTCGGTCGACAAGATTGAGGTGAACTCCCGGCACTACGTCCGCCGCGCCAAGCTGTACTACCTGCGCCAGCGCCGCGGCAAGAAGGCTCGCCTCAAGGAAGTCCGCGGCGCCTTCCGTCGCTGACCTCGCGGTCGGACCGTGCGCGACGCCGACGACCGGCGACGCAGCCTGGCCGATGGGGCTGAAGCCGAGTCCCTCGTGGCCCGCGCCCTCGAAGCGCGCGGCTGGGAGGTGCTCGCGCGCAATTGGCGTGGTGGCGGCGGTGAGCTGGACCTGGTCGTCCATCACGACGGCCGCCTGCGCATGGTCGAGGTCAAGGCCCGGCGCCGCGATGATCCGGTGGGGCTCGAAGCCATCGACGGCCGCAAGCAGCGGCGCCTCCGCGGCGCCGCGCGCGCCTGGTTGCAGGGCTACGACGACCTCATCGAAGAGGTCTGCTTCCTGGTCGCGCTCGTGACCCTGGACGGAAGGGAAGACCCGGCTGCTGCGCCGACCATTGAGTGGATCGACGATGCCTTTGATGGATGAGGGGCCTTCGACGGGTGAGGGGACCGGTGAGCGGGGCGTGCTGGAGGTCGTGGCCACCCCCATCGGCAACCTCGGCGACGTGTCGGCTCGGGCGAAGGATGCGCTGTCCCAGGCCGATCTGCTGCTCTGCGAGGACACCCGGGTCACGCGTCGCCTGCTGAGCGCGCTGGCGGTCTCGGCTCCGGAGCTGTGGCGCTGCGATGCCCACCGCGAAGACGACCAGGCGCCCGCGGTGGTGGAGCGGGTGGCTTCCGGCCAGCGGGTGGTGCTGGTCAGCGACGCCGGGACACCGGCCCTGTCCGACCCCGGGGGCCGCATCGTGGCGGCCGTTCACGACGCCGGCCTGCCCGTGCGCTGCGTGCCGGGGCCCTCGTCGCTGGTGGCGGCGCTCTCGGTCAGCGGCCTGCCGGCAGCGCCGCTGCACTTCGTCGGCTTTCCCCCGCGCAAGGCGGGCCCTCGCGACCGCTGGCTGCGGCAGTGCCTGTCGTGGCCGGGCACGGTGGTGATGCTCGAAGCGGGGCGACGCACGGGCGACCTCGTCGCCGCCCTGGCCGCCCTGGTGCCCGATCGCGACGCCGCCATCTGCCGCGAGCTGAGCAAGCGGCACGAAGAGGTTCTGCGTGGGCGCCTCGCCGAGCTTCCCACCGACCCGGTGCGTGGCGAGGTGGTCGTGGTCGTCGGTCCGGGTTCCCCGCCGGCGTCCCAGGACGGCGCGCCGGCGGATCTGGGCTCGCTCAAGGCGGTGGCCGCGGTCCTGGCCGAGCGCTGGGGTGTGTCGCGGCGTGCGGCCTACCAGCGGCTGCTCGCCCTGGACGACGAGCTGGGCCGGACCGACTGAGGGTCGGCCTGTCGAGCCCCGGCTGCGAGGGACGCACAGCGAACGCGGCCTGTGCTCAGCTCCCGCCGGCGGCGTCGGCCGGCAGCCCCAGCAGAGCGTCGGAGAGCCAGGCTCGGACCGTGAGGCCGGCGGCCCACACCAGCGCTCCGGGTCCGCTGTACAGGCCGTAGGGGTGCTCGATCTGGTAGGGCGTCTCGGTGCCGGCGTCGCCGCTGACGCGCACGTCGAGCTTGCCTGGGGCGCGGAAGAGGAGCCCGAGGCCGCCGGTCAGCGACAGCGCGTCGCCCTGGGTCACGAGCACGGATCGCGAGGTGTCCAGCACGTCGGGCAGGTACAGCCCGCTGGGGACGTCCTGCCACGAGCGGTAGCCGGCGTGGGCGCGCAGGTCGACGGCCAGCTCGAAGCCCTCTGCCTGGATCGCGGGCACTTCGGTGCCGATGCGCGCGTCCAGACGGCTGGCCGGACGGACCGCGGCACCGGCGGTCAGGATGCTGCCGTCGGTGGCGCGCAGCGGCGTGGGGACGGTGAAGGCCCGGTCGAAGACCACGTCGAGGTAGGGGCGGTTGCTGCGCCGTTCGGTCGACCAGGCGCTGCGCAGGTGCAGCGCGTCGGCCCCGGTCCCGCCGCCGCGCTTGCCGTCGTTGGTGGTCTTGTAGAAGCTCGACTTGTCCTGGAAGCGGTAGCCGGCCTCCAGCACCCACGACGTCCGGTCGCCCCGGCCGGCGTGCAGGCGGGTGTGGAAGGGCGCGACGCGGAGGAGCAGCAGCGGCCCGGCCAGCCCGCCGCCCTTCAAGACCGGCGGGGGATCGATGGCTGGGGTCCCCAGCATGCTGCCGTTGTCCAGCGTGGGGTCGAAGACCATCTCGTGGGCTTCCGACCACACCAGCCGTTCGTCCAGCACCACCGGCAGCTCGAACCCGAGCGCCAGCGCGCGGACCGGGCTGAACCCGAGCTGCAGGGTCAGGTCGTGTTCGCGCAGGTGGCTGCGGCCGACGACCTCGTCAGCCTGCAGGACGCGCAGCTTCTCGCCGGTGGCGTCGTAGGCGAGCGCGGCTACGCCCCGCAGCGGATCCGGCAGCTCGGTCGCTTCGGCGGCGAGCGCCGGGGAAGCGGTCAGCAGGAGGCCGGCGAGGAGCGTGGCGGACGCGGGCATGGCGACAGGGGGCAGGAGAGGGTCGGCCGCTGGCAGCCTATTGGTCGCTGGCCGGGAGGGTCAAGCGCCACCGGGTCAGGCGCGGTCGGGGGGATCGCGCAGCCCGTACTCCTTCATCTTGGTCTGCAGGCTCTTGCGGCTGATCCCGAGGCGTCGGCTGGCGCGGGTGACGTTGCCGTCTTCCTGTTCCAGCGCCCGCTGGATGCGGGCCCGTTCGAGGCGCGCGGTGTAGACGCGCACGTAGTCCTTGAGGCCCAGTTCCTCGATGTCTCCGTCGGGTGCGGCGACATCGCCGAAGGCGTGGGCGCCGAGTCCGGGCAGGTCCTGGGCCCCGAGCATGTCGTCGTCCGCGAGGAGCACGGAGCGCTCCATCAGGTTCTCCAGCTCGCGGATGTTGCCGGGCCAGCGGTGCGACATGAGCGCCGCCATGGCTTCGGTCGTCACGCCGCGGACGGACTTGTCGAGGCGGTCGTTGAACTTGGCGAGGAAGTGATCGACCAGCAGGGGGATGTCTTCGGTGCGATCGCGCAGCGGCGGCAGGTGGATGGGGATGACGTTGAGTCGGTAGAAGAGGTCTTCGCGGAAGCTGCCCTTGCGCACCTCGGCGAGCAGATCGCGGTTGGTGGCCGCCACCACCCGGACGTCGGTCCGCAGCGAGCGCACCCCTCCGACGCGCTCGAAGCTACCGTCCTGGAGGACCCGCAGGAGCTTGACCTGCAGGTCGAGGGGCAGCTCGCCGACCTCGTCGAGGAAGAGGGTGCCACCATCGGCCAGCTCGAAGCGGCCGGGCTTGCTGCCCACGGCACCGGTGAACGCCCCCTTCTCGTAGCCGAACAGCTCGCTCTCGAAGAGGTTGTCGGGGATGGCGCCGCAGTTGACCTGTACGAAGGGCGCGTCCCGCCGCCGCGAGCTGTCGTGCAGCGCCCGGGCGACCAGCTCCTTGCCCGTCCCGCTCTCACCCGAGATGAGCACCGTGGTCGGCGAGTCCGCGACCTTCTCGATGAGCGCGTAGACCTGCTTCATGCCCGGGGTGCGCCCGATGATGGCGAAGCGCCCGGCTTCGTCTTCGTGCAGCGCGCCGTGGCTGGCCTCTTCTCGGGCGAGCGCCTTGCCGATCACCATCTTGAGCTCGCCCTGCTCAAAGGGCTTGGTGATGTAGTCGAAGGCGCCGAGCTTCAGCGCTTCCACGGCGCTGTCCACGGTGCCGTGGGCGGTGATGATGATCACCGGCATGCCCGGTGTGTTCTTGGAGCACCAGGCCAGCAGCTCCAGCCCGTCCATGCCGGGCATGCGCAGGTCGGTGACGACCAGCTCGTAGGCTTCTTCGCCCAGGCGGCGGACGGCGTCGAGGCCGGATGTCGCGACGTCGCAGGCGTGGCCGTCCCGGGTGAGCATGGCCGCCAGCACCTTGCGGATCGACTGCTCGTCGTCGACGACCAGGATGCGCTTCCGGGGCCGGGCGCTGGCCGTCGGATCTCGCCGGGGGGCGTCGGAGGAGCGATGCACGACGGGGCCTCACAGGATGAGGGGGCTTCGACAGCCTATGACGCTCGGCGCCGCCATGCGCGCACGCCGTGTGTCGCGGGGCTATCTTGCGCCACCGCGTGTGTCCCCGCGGTCACAGCGCTTGAAGAAGGGCTGCGACGTCGACGTCAGCGGGGCATCATCCCGCCACCACCCCTCGGAGCCTCCATGCCGCGCCTGCTCTCCACTGCTCTTCTCGTCGCCCTCAACCTGGGCCTCGGTGGTGCCCTCGCCCCGTCGACGGCGCAGGCCGCCGGCGAGGTCGCCCCCGGCTTCTCGCTCAAGAACCTCAACCCCAAGGCAAGCGGCTACGACCAGGTCAGCCTGGACGACCTGCAGGGCAAGGTCGTGATGCTGAACTTCTGGGCGACCTGGTGCGGTCCCTGCAAGCTGGAGATGCCCCACCTCCAGCAGATCTACAGCGACCTCTCGGACCAGGGCCTGGTCGTCGTCTCGGTGTCCATCGACGACGCCCGCGACAAGAGCCAGATCAAGCCCGTGATCATGAGCAAGCGCGTCACCTTCCCCGTCGTGCACGACCAGGACACGTCGCTGGTCAGCCAGTACAACCCGACGAAGACCCTGCCGTTTACGGTGTTGATCGATCGCGAGGGTCGCATCGCGCAGGTGCACCAGGGCTACAATCCCGGCGACGAAGATGCCCTCCGCGCCGAAGTGGAGGCGCTCCTCTCCGGGACCTCCGCCGCAGGCGACTGAGTGCGCATCGATCGCAGACCCTCCGCAGCCGCGCTCCTCCTCCTGCCGGCCTTGCTGCTGTCGCGGCCGGCGGGGGCGTGGGAGCTGCTCGGCACCGGGCCGCTGGCCGGCGCGACGGTGCAGTTCACCGACGACGCCGAGATCCGCTACTACTTCAGCGACGAGAAGCTCGCGGGCTTCGAAGACCGCCGCATCCACGACTACGTCGAGCAGGTCAACCGGCTCAACGCCCTGCTCAGCCAGCGCTGGGACAACGGCGACGGGCTCAGCGTCCACCTGCAGCTCGACGAGGTGGCGCTGTTCTCCAACCGCTACCGCCTCGACGGCGTGCTGTACCACTCCTGGCAGCTCTACGACCCCACGGTGCAGTCGCCGTGGCCCGACGCGCTGATCGAGGTCGAGAAGCTCGGCCTGCTCTACCGCGGCGGCTTCGGGGAGCTGGCGGTCGGCGACACCTACGCCAGCTTCGGGCGCGGCATCGCGCTGAACATCAAGAAGAACACCGACATCGACATCGACACCTCGATCCGCGGCGCGCGGGCGGTGATCGGCACGGGTGACACCCAGCTCACGGTGGTCAGCGGGCTCAGCAACCGCCAGCAGATCAGCCAGGATCAGCCCAACCTGTCGATCTTCAAGGACGTGGCCCACATGGTGTCCGGTGCCCGGATCGACCGCTACGGCCTTGGGCCCGTCGACGTCGGCGCCCACGGCGTCGTCTACCGCTTCGGCCGCGACGAAGCCGCGGGCCAGGACCCCTTCATCCGCTACGCCGAGCCGCTCGATGCAGCCGTCGTGGGCGCAAGCGCGGACGCCTGGGGCGTGGGTGGGGTGGACATCTCGGCCGAGGGCGACCTCTTCGCCTACCTGTCGCCGGACATGGTGGGAGCGGTCGACAGCGGCGACTTCCAGACGCAGTACGGCTACGCGGCCTACGCCTCGGTCAGCGCCTACCCGGGCCGCACCTCCATCCTCGTCGAAGCCAAGTCCACCAGGGACACCGAACGAATCAACAGCTTCGTCGCTGCCGACAACTGGGAGGTCGCCGCCGTCCCGACGCTCGAGTACGAGCGGGTCATCACCGAAGACTCGACGGCGGCGGTGAACAGCAACGACATCCACGGCGGGCGGGTCCGCGTCGACTATTCGCTGCAGGACGGGCTGCTCATCCCCTACGTCTCGGTGCTCGGGCTGCGCGACCTGGACACCACCGGGCTGCACTTCAACAGCTCGCCGGAGACCATCGGCCACGTCGTGGGTGGCTTTGCGCTGGCCGGCAGCGGGATCACCTCGCAGCTCAACTTGGGCGCCCGGGTCGATGTCCGGGATGAAACCGCAGAGGGCATGGACCGGCTGGTCCACCTCGACGGCGACATCTCCGTCCCCGTTGGCGGCCACAACCACATCGAGCTGGCCGTGTCGGTCAAGCAGCTCGCGTGGGGCGACAACGTGCAGCAGCAGTCCGACTTCCTCGAGATGGAGAACGGCCTGGTCTGGGTCCATGGCGAACACTGGCTCTTCGCCGTCTACCAGGACTGGTCCGACAACCCGCTGGTCACCAGCAAGGGCAACCTCGGCGAAGACCTCTACGGCGCAACCGAGATCACCTGGAAGCCCGGTCCCAACGCGTCGCTGCGGGCCTTCTTCGGCGCGTACAAGGCCGGCATCCGCTGCTCGGGTGGGCAGTGCCGCTCGCTGCCGGGCTTCGAGGGCGCGCGCCTGGCCTACACCGGCACCTTCTGAGCGACCGGCGGGGAAGCCGGCCGACCGGCCGTGTGTCCTGCCGGCGGCGGCCCGACGCCCCTGGGTCGCCTCTCCTGACCCTCGCTCTTCTCCCCTTTGCGAACCGCTTGCAGATCATCTGCTACAAGCTCCGCGAGCCTCCCCCCCATCTCCACGAGACCCGCCCATGAACGCTGCCCGCCTCAGCCTCGCTGTCTCCCTGCTGGTCCTGCCGGGGCTGTCCCTGGCCCGGCCCGTCAAGATCGCCGGTGCCACCGCCAGCTCGACCTACCCGGCGCAGGAGGGCGCCAACTACGAGGCCAAGAACCTCAAGGACAGCAAGCAGGCCACGGCCTGGTTCGAGGGCGACGACGGCAGCGGCCTGGGCGCGTGGGTGGAGCTGGATCTCGGCGGCAGCCAGACGGTGACCGGCTTCCGCATCTGGAACGGCTACTGGCTCACCTACGACATGTGGCAGCGCAACAACCGCGTCAAGACGCTCGACGTCGAGACCGGCGACGGCCAGGAGTTCAGCTTCGAGCTCACCGACGAGATGAAGCCCGAAGAGATCCACTTCCCCAGCAAGGTGACGACCGACACGCTGAAGTTCCGCATCAAGGGCATCCACAAGGGCAACACCTTCAACGACACGGCGATCAGCGAGATCCAGGTGCTCGATGACAAGCCCTCCGAGTTCGTCGGGGTGAGTGCCTTCGAAGCCAGCTCGACCTACCCCGAGGACAGCGACGGCGACTACGAAGCCGACAACCTCGCCGACGGCATCGTCGACAGCATGTGGTGCGAGGGCGACAAGGAGGGGGACGGCACCGGCCAGTGGGTGCAGGAGAGCTTTGGCAGCGCCACCTCGGTCTCCCAGCTCGTCATCTACAACGGCAACGCCTTCAGCTTCGGCAGCTTCATGAAGGCCAACAGCGCCACCGCGGCGACGCTGACCTTCTCGGACGGCAGCACCGCCGCCATCGCCATCAAGCCGAGCATGATGAAGCAGACGATCAGCTTCCCGGCCCACACGACCAGCTCGGTGCGCATCACCTTCGACACGGTGCGCAAGGGCAAGGAGTTCAACGACCTCTGCATCTCGGAAGCCGTGTTCCTTCCCTGAGTGCCGCGCGCGCCGCGCCGGTCCCCGCAACAAGCAAGCTGCTGTCGGCCGAGAGAGCCCCACTTCTGGTGGCGGATCGACCTCTGGCCCGGTCATGATCCGTCAGGCTCCTGGCCATCCCGCGCAGAGGTGTTGAGACTTCGGTGTGCGGGTGGGTACCCTGCCAGGTGTCAGCCGCAGCGGAGGCAACGATGCGCACGACGACGAAGCTGGTTCCGGTCCTGCTCCTCGCGGCAGCCTGCAAGCCCGAACAGGGCATCAGCCGGGTGATCCGCAGCGACGTCTTCCTGCAGCAGCCGACCAACGAAGTCGACATCCTGTGGGTGGTCGACAACAGCAACTCGATGGCGGACGAACAGGAAGCCATCGCCGAGAAGTTCGAGTCCTTCATCACCCATGTGGAAGAAGCAAACGCGGACTTCCACATCGGGGTGATCACGACCGACCTCGACCACTCCGACCAGAACGGCAAGCTCCAGGGCGATCCGCTGTTCCTGACGCCGCAGGACGACTACGTCAAGCTGTTCAAGGAGCGCATCCAGATCGGCATCGACGGCTCTCCGCAGGAGAAGGGCATCGACGCGGCCCTGACCGCACTGAGCGAACCTCTCGTCAGCAGCTACAACGCAGGCTTCCGGCGGGCCGGTGCGACGCTTTCCATCATCTACGTCTCCGACGAGAACGACTGCACCGATCGGGGCGGGCTGGCCGGCTACGACAACGAGGTATCGGCCTGCTACGACCACAGCGATCTGCTGGTGGACGTCAAGGAACTCATCGACGAGTACCGCCACCTGCAGCTCCAGGACGAGCGCGTGGTCGTGAGCGCCATCGTCGGTCCCGAGATCGACGAGGGCTGCGACGGCAGCAAGCCCGGCTTCCGCTACATGTCCATGGCCGAAGCCTTCGGTGGGCTGCAGGGCAGCATCTGCGAAGCGGACTTCGGCGCGATCATGTCGGACCTCAGCCTCGAGGTGTCCGGCGTCCAGACCAGCTTCCAGCTCACCTACGCCGCCGTCGAGGGCACGATCGAGGTGGCGGTCGAGGACGAGCTGGTGCCAGAGGACGAGAACAACGGCTGGACCTACGACCCCGAATACTGGATCGTCTACTTCCACGGTGACGGCGTGCCGCCGCGGGGCTCGTCCATCACCATCACCTACGAAGTCGCCAACACCGGCACGCAGCAGGCCGAAGACTCCGGCGGCTGAGCGGAGGCGCGCCCCGGCCAGCCTGGCGGCGCATGGTACCTGCGGCCCCAAGTTCCTACCTGGTAGCTCTGGCCCTCGCTGGGGTCGCCCTCCGGAACCCGGGGCCTCCGGTACCATCAGTGTCGTTTGAGGGGGTCTCGCGACCCCCTTGCGCCTGCGGCGCACCCCCGCGGCGGCCGCTACGCGTCCGCAGTACGCGCGAACACGATGGCATGCATGGTCGGGAGGAACTACCGGTCGCGCGTACTATACAGCGCCCAGGTCGGGCAGGTGGGGGGCAAGCGACGCCAGCCCGGGCAGGTCGTGCAGGTCGCGGGCCTGGTCCGGGATTGTCCAGCAGGGGGCCCCAGCCGGTCCGGCTTCACGGAGTGCGTGGACGGCGGCGGCGTGGTCGGAGGCCTGGCGGCGGCGAAGATCGGGCGCCTGGAAGAGGGTGGCCAGCACCGAACGCCAGCGATCCGCCGGGAGCGGACCGTGGGAAGGCAGCCTGCCGGGGGACAGGTCGTGCAGCGGGGGCCGGACCACCCGGTTCACGAGGAAGCCGCCGAAGGGCAGCTCCTTGGCCACGAGCTGGTCGATGAAGAACAGCGCGTCCCCCCGCGCGGTGGGCGCGGGGCTGGTGACCAGCAGGAAGCGGGTCTGCGGCTGGCGCAGCAGCCCCTGCACGTCGACCGACCGAGCGTGGAAGCCATCCCAGAGGTCGCGGAAGACCTCGAAGAATTCGGCGATCTCGGAGATCGTTCCCTCGCCCATGACCCGCTTCAGCACCCGGCTGAGGGCCTCGCTGCCAAGCTCCAGCGCTCTCCAGCCGGAGCGGGATGCAGGCATCACCAGCCAGCGCAGGATCCCCTCGTCCATCAGCGCCGACATGCGGTCGGGGGCTCGCAGGAAGTCCAGGGCTTCCCGGGTCGGCGGTGTGTCGAGGACGATGACGTCGTAGTCGCCGTCGCGCCAGAGCTGGTAGAGCCGCTCCATCGCCATGTACTCGTGGGAGCCTCCCAGGCGTGTGCTGGCGAACTGGTAGTAGCGGTTGGCGAGGATGCGTTCCGTCGTGGCTGCGGAGCCGGAGAAGCGGCGGACCAGCTCGTCGAAGGTCGCCTTGCTGTCGAGCATCATCGCGTCCAGCGCGCCGCCGGGGGCCGCGGCGAGACCGTCGAGCGGCACCGGGACCGCGGTGTTGCCGATGTCGCCGACCGACAAGCTGTCGGCGAGGCGCCGCGCGGGGTCGATGGTGAGCACGCAGACCCGCTGCCCGGCCAGCGCCCACTTCAGGGCCAGCGAGGCGCTCAGCGTGGTCTTGCCGACCCCTCCGGATCCACAGCAGATCACGACGCGCGGCTGCTGTCGCGGGTCAGGCTTGCGGGTCACAGGGCCTCCACCGCCGGCGCGAGGCTGTTCGCGAGGGCTTCGAGATCGGGCAACGTCAGCCCGCGGTGGTAGAGGAAGGGGAGGTCGACCACCGGCAGACCCAGCCCCTGGCTGAGCCGGCGGCGGGCGTCGTCCTGGCGTACGACGCGTTCCTGCCAGCGGTCGACCAGGTCCACCGCTTCTTGCACGGCGGCGTCGCCCTGGTCCAGGAGGGCCGGGCGCGCGTCCCGCCACTCGGAAGGGTCGACCCCGGGCCGAGGGTGGACCTCGTTGAGCACGCAGAGCGAGAGCTGGCTGCGCCGGTCATCGAGGCGCCCGTGCAGGTCCAGCGTCTCGGCGACGGGCATCTCTTCGGGCAGGCTGACCAGGACGATGCGAGTCTGGGCCGGGTCGCCCAGGACGGCTTCCACCTTGGCGTTGCCCTTGTACATGGGGCCCGCCCGCGTCAGCTCCATCATGGCCTTGGGGGCCTGGAGCATGGTGAGGCCGTGCCCGGTGGCGGGAGCGTCGACGATCACGAGGTCCCAGCGCGCCCGCCCCATGCGATCCCGCGCCTGGACGGCGCAGTCCCACACCTTGCCGAGCTGAACGGCGTCGTGCAGGCCGGGGACGGCGTCGATGAAGGTGGACATCACCCGGTTGCGGAACACCAGCTCGTAGAGCTTGCGGACCTTGATCTGCTGGACGACGTAGTCTTCGATGGCTTCCAGCGGGGTGATGGACAGCGTGTCCAGCCGTGGGGCGAGGGCCACGGGGTCATAGCCGCGGGACTGCACGCCGAAGAGCTGGGGCAGGATGCGGGCGCCGCTGGTCTCGGTGATGATCGTCCGCAGACCACGTTCTGCCGCGAGCAGCCCGAGCGCTGCGCACACGGTGGTCTTGCCCACGCCGCCCTTGCCTGTCACCACGATGATCTTGTGGTCGAGCAGGCTCATGCAGGGCTACCGGTGCGCTCAGGTCGACAGGACGGGTTGCGCCGCGCCTCTATCGCCATCGGGCGTCGGCGTCTCCCCTGAGGCGACGGCGTCCGCGACCGGGCCATCCGCGACCGGGCCATCCGCGACCGGGCCATCCGCGACCAGGGCGTCCGCGACCAGGGCGTCCGCGACCAGGGCGTCCGCGACCAGGGCGTCCGCGACAAGGCGGAAGCTGGTGGCGCTGAGCAGCAGTGCGGTGTGGCCGGTCCAGGGCAGCTCGACGGACGCCGCCCATGGCACGACCGCCGAGCGAGGCGGCAGCACGATGTTGTCGTGCGGGCTCCAGATGCAGGTCGTCGGGACCGGGCAGGGGCCGAGCAGGGACAGCGTCTCGCTGTCCGGCTCGAGGTCGAGGGCCTGGCGGAACGGGCCGAAGATGGCCATCCGGCTGCCGGCCCACGGCGTGCCCAGGGTCACGAGCCGACGGACGCGGCGCGCCCCACCGAGGTGCTGGAGGTACCAGGCGGCGACCAGGCCCCCCATGGAGTGGGCGACGATGTCGACCTGGTCGCTGCCCGAGGCGTCGCAGAGCTCTTCCACCCGCAAGCCCAGCTCGTGGGCCATGGCCTGGACCGGCCCGGCCCAGGGACGGTTGTCGACGGCCCAGACGCGCCCCCAGCCACGACGCCGCAGGTAGAGCGACAGGAACAGGAAGCAACGCCGGTGCAGGCCGTAGCCGGGCACGAGCAGCACTGGCGGCAGCGTCGAGGCCACCGGTGGAGGTGTGGACGGGTCGCGGGCGCCAACACCTGCGCTGGCGCGGCTGCGGGTCTGCCACCAACCCGTGGGACGCAGCGCGAAGGTCACGACGGCCGCGCCCCACTCGCGCGCCAGCCAGCCGACCACCTCGCGACTCGGACGCGGGCGGGTGCCGGTCACGAGGGCCCACATCGCCGCGGTCAGCAGGGTCCACAGGAGGCAGAGCAGCGCATGGAGGCTCAGCAGGCCGATGACGACGGTCATGGCGGCGAGCGTAGCGCCGGGGCAGAGGCGGCGCCAGGGCCGGCCTTGCCGCCACTCGGCAGGCGCTTACAAGGCGGCCCTGCGCCACCCTCATCCCCGGAGGGCCTCCCATGCCCATCTACGAGTACCAGTGCCCCGACTGCGGGCACAAGTTCGAGAAGCTCCAGAAGATGTCGGACGATCCGATCACCGTCTGCCCCGAGTGCAGCGGCGGGTCGGTGCGGAAGCTGGTCAGCTCCAGCGCCTTCATCCTCAAGGGATCGGGCTGGTACAAGGACCACTACGGCCTCAAGAAGTCGTCGGGTGGAGGGGACTCCAAGGGCGGGGACGCGAAGAGCGCGGCCTCCAGCGCATCGGGCGAGGCGGGCGCCAAGGCCAGCGGCGGGGGCAGCAGCTCCACGGCGTCCTCCTCGACCTCGAAGAGCGGCGCCTCCTCCTCCTCCTCCGCTACCACCAGCGGGAGCTGACACATGGCGACGCTGCTCGACGGGCGCAAGCTCGGAAAGTCCATGGGGCCGGCGCTGCGCGCGCGGATCGCGGCCCTGCCCCGTCCCCCGGGCCTCGCGGTGATCCGGGTGGGCGATGATCCAGCCAGCGCCGTCTACGTCGCCAGCAAGCACAAGCGTGCCGAGCGCCTGGGCTTCCACCAGGAGTCCCTGCACCTGCCGGCCTCCACCTCGCAGGAAGAGCTGCTCGCCCTGGTCGGCCGGCTCAACAGCGACGATCGCATCGACGGGATCCTGGTCCAGCTCCCCCTGCCGGCGCACATCGACGCCACCGTCGCCCTCGACCACATCGCCCCTGACAAGGACGTCGACGGCTTCCACCCCAACAACGTCGGCCTGCTGTCGCAGGGACGCGCCCGCTTTGTGCCCTGCACGCCGCTGGGCTGCATGGAGCTGCTCGGCGACGCGGGCGTGGAGCTGTCCGGCAAGCACGCCGTCGTCGTGGGCCGCAGCAACATCGTCGGTCGGCCCATGGCCATGCTGCTGGAGAAGGCCAACTGCACCGTCACCCTCTGCCACAGCCGCACCGTGGACCTGGAGGGGCACGTCGGTCGCGCCGACGTGCTGGTGGCCGCGGTCGGCCGCCCCGAGGTGATCCCCGGGGAGTGGATCAAGCCGGGAGCGGTGGTCATCGACGTCGGCATCAACCGCCTCGACGACGGACGCCTGGTGGGGGACGTCGACTACGCAGGCGCCGCCGACCGAGCAGCGGCCATCACGCCGGTGCCCGGCGGCGTTGGCCCCATGACCATCACCATGTTGATGCACAACACCGTGGACTCGGCCGAGCGGCGGACGGCGGCCCGCACGGCGTAGCGCGCGCCTGTGTCGAGGGGCCCGCGCTGCCGGCTCGCTCAGTGCTGCTCGTCTTCGCCCCAGGGCGGGCAGGCGCAGACCAGGTTGCGGTCGCCGAAGGCGTCGTCGACGCGGCGCACCGTCGGCCAGTACTTGCTGACGCGGCTCCACTCGTCGGGCCAGGCGGCCTGCTGCCGGCTGTAGGGGTGCTCCCAGGTGTCGGCGCCCACGCTCTGGGCGGTGTGCGGGGCGTTGTGCAGCACGTTGTCGTCGGCGGGCTGGCGTCCGGCCTCGACGTCGTCGATCTCGGCCTTGATCGCCAGCATGGCGTCGCAGAAGCGGTCGAGCTCGAAGCGGCTCTCGCTCTCGGTCGGCTCCACCATCAGGGTGCCCGCCACCGGCCAGCTCATGGTCGGGGCGTGGAAGCCATAGTCCATGAGCCGCTTGGCCACGTCGACCACGCTGACGGCGTGGAAGTGGCGCAGGTCCAGGATGCACTCGTGGGCGACCCGGCCCCTGCTGCCGGTGTAGAGCACCGGGAAGGCACCCTCCAGCCGCTTCGCGACGTAGTTGGCGTTGAGGATGGCGAGCT
Organism: uncultured Enterobacterales bacterium; assembly: GCA_964599085.1. Taxonomy (GTDB): domain Bacteria; phylum Myxococcota_A; class UBA796; order UBA796; family UBA2385; genus J125. Next base: position 109,768 of record CAZRFD010000004.1, read on the forward strand.
TGCTGGCCAGCGGCAGGCCCTTGGGCCCGAGCATGGCGATGTAGGCCCAGGAGATGGGCAGGATGCTGGCGCTGCCCCAGGGGGCGGCGCTCACCGTGCCCAGCGCCTTGTCGCCACCCACGCCCTTGACGACCGGGTGGGCCGGCAGGAAGGGGGCGAGGTGGGCCGCGACGGCGATGGGCCCCACGCCGGGACCGCCACCGCCGTGGGGGATGGCGAAGGTCTTGTGCAGGTTGAGGTGGAGCACGTCGGCGCCGATCTCGTGGGGGCGGGCGAGGCCGACCATGGCGTTCATGTTCGCGCCGTCCATGTAGACCTGGCCGCCGTGGTCGTGAACCAGGGCGCAGATGTCCTTGATCGCTTCCTCGAACACGCCATGCGTGCTCGGGTAGGTGACCATCAGGGCGGCGAGGTCATCGGCGTGGGCCTGGACCTTGCTGCGGAGGTCGTCGACGTCGATGTTGCCGCGGTCGTCGCATGCCACGGCCACCACGTCGAGCCCTGCCATCACCGCGCTCGCCGGGTTGGTGCCATGCGCGCTGGTCGGGATGAGGCAGACCTTGCGGTGTGCCTGCCCCTGGTCTGCGTGCCAGGCGCGGATGGTCAGCAGGCCGGTGTACTCGCCCTGGCTGCCGGCGTTGGGCTGCAGGCTGACGGCGGAGAAGCCCGTGATGTCCGCGAGCCACTGTTCGAGGTCGGTGAACAGGCGCTTGTAGCCCATGGCCTGCTCGCGGGGCGCGAAGGGGTGCAGGGCACCGAAGGCCGGCCAGGTGATGCCGGCCATCTCGGCGGCGGCGTTGAGCTTCATCGTGCAGGAGCCCAGCGGGATCATCGCGTGGGTGAGCGAGAGATCCTTGTTCTCGAGGCGCTTGAGGTAGCGCATCATCTCGGTCTCGGAGTGGTACCGGGAGAAGACCGGGTGGTCGAGGACGGGCTCCTGCCGCCGCAGCGCGGCGGGGATGGCGAGGTCTGCGTCCGGCGTGCCCAGGTCGTCCCGGCTGGCACCGAGCACCTCGGCGAGGTCGCCGAGGTCGCCCTCGCGCACGGTCTCGTCCAGCGCGATGAGCACGCGGCGCCCGTCCAGGCTCCGCAGGTTGATCCGGCGGCGCCGGGCCTTCTCGATGACCGCGTCGAGCTTGCTGCCGAGGTCGACGACGACGGTGTCGAAGCGTGCGCCGACGGCGACGTCCAGGCCGGCGGCCCGGGCGGCGCCCGCCAGCCGGCGGGCCTTGTCGTGGACGTCGCGAGCGATGGCCGTCAGCCCGTCGGGGCCGTGGTACACGGCGTAGGCCGCCGCGATCACCGCCAGCAGCACCTGTGCCGTGCAGATGTTGCTGGTCGCCTTCTGGCGGCGGATGTGCTGCTCTCGCGTCTGCAGCGCCATGCGCAGGGCGGGGTTGCCCTCGGCGTCCTTGGACACGCCGATGATCCGGCCGGGCATCTGGCGCTTGTGCTTGTCGCTGGTCGCCATGAAGGCGGCGTGCGGGCCGCCGTAGCCCATGGGCACGCCGAAGCGCTGGCTGTTGCCGATGACGATGTCGGCGCCCATGCTGCCGGGCGAGCGGGTGAGCACCAGCGCCAGCAGGTCGGTGGCGACGGTGACCAGCACGCCGGCGCCGTGCGCGGCGTCGCACAGGCTGGAGAGTTCGTGCAGCCGCCCCTCGGTGTCGGGGGTCTGCACCAGCATGCCGAAGAAGCGGCCACCCTCCGCGGCCAGGTCGAGGCTGTGCGGGTCGCCGACGACGACCTCGATCCCCAGCGGCTGAGCGCGGGTCTGGATGACGGCGATGCTCTGCGGGTGGGCGCCGGCGTCGACGAAGAAGGCGCTGCGCTTGTGGCGGGCGATGCGCCAGCTCATGGTCATGGCTTCAGCCGCAGCGGTGGCTTCGTCCAGCAGCGAGGCGTTGGCGATGGGCATGCCGGTGAGCGCTTCCACCATGGTCTGGAAGGTCAGCAACATCTCCATGCGGCCCTGGGAGATCTCGGCCTGGTAGGGCGTGTACGCCGTGTACCAGCCGGGGTTCTCCAGGATGTTGCGCTGGATCACCGCTGGCGTGTGGGTGCCGTGGTAGCCGTAGCCCAGGTAGCTGCGCCAGACTTCGTTGTCGGCGGCGTATGCCGCGAGCCGCTCCAGCGCCTCGGCTTCCGTCAGCGCCGCGGGCATCGCCAGCGGGCGTTCTGTCCGGATGGCCGCTGGCAGGGTCTCCTCGACGAGCTGGTCGAGGTCGGCGACGCCCACTGCGGCCAGCATGGCTTCGAGGTCGGCCGGCTGTGGCCCGTTGTGGCGATGTGAGAAGGAGGACATGGCGGCTCCTGTGCAGCCGGTGGGTGGGTCCGCAGGGGAGGGCTCTTCCCTGCGATGTCGGCGGCGGGGCGCGGCGCCCCTCGACGCGGGCTGCGGGCCGCTGTTTAGCCGGCGGCGGGGCCCACCGCGAGGGGGCTCGAGTGGTTAGGTCGGCGCCCGCACCCGGGGCGCTGACGCCCCTTGGAGATCCCCATGTCCGACCCGGCTTCCCTGCGCCGCACCCCCTTCCACCACTTCCACGTCCAAGCCGGCGCCCGCATGGTCGACTTCGGCGGCTGGCACATGCCGATCCAGTACACGGGGCTGCGCCAGGAACACCTCGCCTGCCGTGCCAGCCTGGGCCTCTTCGACGTCTCCCACATGGGCGAGGTCCGCGTGCGCGGCGCTCGCGCGCTGGAAGCCGTCCGCGGCCTCGTCACCAACGACCTCGACATCGCCATCGGCCAGGCCCAGTACAGCCCGATGTGCCAGCCCGACGGCGGCATCGTCGACGATCTCATCGTCTACCGCCTCGCCGACGACGACGTGATGATCTGTGTGAACGCCGCCAACCGGGCCAAGGACTTCGCCTGGATGGTGGACCACAACCCGCTGCCCGACGACGTCTCCTTCGAAGACCAGGGGGACGCCTGGGCCCAGGTCGCGATCCAGGGGCGCAACGCCGAAGCCGCGCTGCAGAAGCTCACCGACGTCGACCTGTCTGCGATCAAGTACTACCAGGTGGCCCAGGGCAGCGTCGCCGGCGTCGACGGCTGCATCATCGCCCGCACCGGCTACACCGGCGAAGACGGCTTCGAGGTCTTCCTGCCTGTCGCTGGCGCCGACACCCTGTGGCCGGCCGTCGTGGAAGCCGGTCAGGGCTTCGCCGAGGGTGACCTGCAGCTCATCGGGCTGGGCGCCCGCGACACCCTGCGCCTCGAAGCGCGCATGTGCTTGTACGGCAACGACATCGACGCCACCACCTCGCCGCTGGAAGCGGGGCTCGGCTGGACCGTCAAGCTGGACGGCCCCGACTTCGTCGGCAAGCAGGCCCTGGTCGACCAGAAGGCGGCGGGCCTGACCCGGCGGCTGGTCGCCCTCGTCGTCGAGCGCCGCATCGCCCGGCCGCACTGCCCGATCCTCGCCGACGGTCAGGTGGTGGGCGAGGTGACCAGCGGCACGAAGAGCCCCAGCCTCGATTCCAGCATCGCCCTGGGCTACGTTCCGCGTCGCCTCGCCCGTCCAGGCACGGCCGTGCAGGTCGATGTCCGCGGCAAGCTGGCCGACGCCGTCGTCCACAAGGGCACCTTCTACAAGCGTCCCTACTGACCCATCCTCGGAGCAGTCCATGTCCATCCCCAGTGATCTCAAGTACACCGAGTCCCACGAGTGGGTCCGCATCGAGGGTGATGTGGCCACCGTCGGGATCACCGACTTCGCCCAGGACCAGCTCGGCGACGTGGTCTTCGTCGACATGCCCGAAGTGGACACCGACGTCGCCAAGGGTGACAGCATCGCTGAAGTCGAGTCGACCAAGACCGTCAGCGACATCTACGCCCCGGTCTCCGGCACCGTCGTGGCCGTCAACGAAGACCTCGACGGCGACGAAGAACAGGTCAACAAGGACCCCTACGGCAAGGGCTGGCTGTTCCGCATCCAACTCTCAAACAGCGGCGAAGTCGCCGCGCTCCTCGACGATGTGGCCTACGGCAAGGTCGTCGAAGAGGGCGGGCACTGAGCAGGCTGAGGGGGGGCATCACCCCCCTCACGCATACCGCCACGCCTCGTCGTGGTGGTAGATGTACTGGGTGACGGCCTGCAGCGGCTGGAAGCCGTCGGCGGTCGCCTCGGACAGGTAGTGGGGCAGCCCGCGCAGGAAGCGGCGGGGCTGACGGCGGCTGTTGCGCAGGAATCCCTTGGCCATGTAGTGGGCGTTGGCCCTGTAGAACAGCGCCTTGAGGCGGCGCCGGCCGATGCCGCTGACGTCGGTGGTCAGCCCGTCGTCGGTGAAGCTGGTGGCCTGTTCCCGGGCGGCGAAGTCCACGCGATCACCCAGCGCGTCGCCGCCGATCTGCATGCCGGCCAACGGCGTGAACATCAGGAAGACCGCGCGGTCGAGGTGCAACTCCCGAGCCAGGCGGTAGCTGGCGGCTGCCTGGGCGGGGCGCTCGCCGGGCAGGCCCATCAGGAAGTAGCCGAGCGTGCCGATGCCGGCGCGGTGGACCATGGCGATGCGCTCCCGCAGCAGCCCATCGTCGAGCTTCTTGCCGAGCAGGTCGTTGCGGATCGCCGGGTCGGCGGCCTCGATGCCCAGGCGGAGCTGGTAGCAGCCGGCCGACCGCGCCAGCGCCAGCTTGTCGGCGGTGATGTGGTCGACCCGGGAGTAGGCCGAAAACGGCAGCCGCTCGTGCATGTGCAGCGACCGGTACTCGTCACAGAAGGCCTCCAGCCAGGGCTTCGACAGCAGGAAGTTCTGGTCGTAGAACATCAGGTGCCGCAGGCCGTGGCGGTGGTGGCGTTCCCACTGCCATGCGCAGTGCTGCGCGGTCCTGCGCGGGTCGGCGGCGCGGACGAAGGGGCCGCAGCCGGCCAGGCGGTCGGCGACCGCCGGCGACGAACAGAAGGCGCAGCGGTAGGGGCAGCCCCGCACGCCGATCATCGGCAGGAAGCCGCTGTGCCAGATGGCGCGTTCGTGCTGCTGCCACAGCGTCCAGTCGTGAAAGGGCAGCGTGTCGAGCTGTTCGGGGGAGGGGAGGGGAGCCAGCGCGGTCTCGACGACTTCGTCGCCCTCGGCCCAGGCCAGGGAGGGGACCGTGTGCAGGTCCCCGCCGTCCTGCAGCCTGTCGAGGAGGGCGATGATGGTGTGGTCGGCTTCTCCGACCACGGCGAGGTCGACCCAGGGCTTGCGGACAAGCCGGTGCGTGTCCAGCGTGGCGTGGTGGCCGCCCATGACGATGGTGGCGGTGGGGTGGAGGGCGCGCACGGCTTCGGCGACCTGTCGGGCGTGTGGCATGCGTGGCGAGAACGTCGAGATGCCGACGACATCGGGCTGAACGGCGGCGATGCGCCGCGCGAGGTGGTCCCGCCAGTCATCCCAGCAGAAGCTGAAGTCGACGTACTCGGCCCGGTGGCGACCGGTGGCGGCGACGGCGCTGGCCACCGAGATCGCGCCGAGGTGGAAGAACTCCAGGTCACGCTCGACGCAGGGGTTGACGAACAGGGCACGCATGACGCGCTGAGCCTCCGGGGGGCGGCCGCAGTATCCGCCACAACCGTGCCCCGTGGGGGTGGCCTGCGCGGTCGCGCCGCGGTCGGCGCGTGGACCGCCCCGGCGGCGCGGGCGCGTCGACCCGGCTACGCTCATCGGGAGGCTGGAGAGGTGCACGTGAGTCGGTGGGAACAGCGCTATCGCGAGGGGCAGACCCCCTGGGACCGGGGGCTCGTCGACCCCCTGCTGGTGACAGCCGTCCGCGCCGGTCGGTTGCCGCCGGGCCGGGCCATCGAGCTCGGCTGTGGCACGGGCGTCAACGCCCGCTACCTGGCGGCGCAGGGCTTCGACGTGCTCGCCATGGACCTCGCCCCCACTGCGATCCAGCGGGCCCGAGCAGCCGGGGGTGGGCCCGACTACCGCGTCCACGACGTGCTGGCGGAGCCGTTGCCGTGGACCGGGGTCGACCTCGTCTTCGACCGCGGCTGCTTCCACACCTTTGACCAGGCGGATCAGCGGCTCGGCTTCGCCGCGCGGGTGGCTGCGGCGCTGCGCGTCGGGGGCATGTGGCTCTCCCTCATCGGCAGCACCGAGGGACCGGCGCGCGATCAGGGGCCGCCCCGGCGTTCCGCCGCGGACGTCGTCGCCGCCGTCGAGCCCCACCTCGAGCTGGTCGAGCTGCGTGCCGTCACCTTCACCCTGTCCGAGGATCTGCCGACCGCCTGGCTCTGCCTGAGCCGCAGGCGCTCGATGCCGGCCAGCCCCTCGACCCGACGGGACGCGGGTCCGACGTGACGCCGCCAGCGCCGGTCGACGTCCTCCTCATCGACCCGCCCACCCGCGGCCGTCGGGCGCCGCCCTGGGAGCGTGCCGGTACCCGCATGCCCTCGCTCGGCCTCGCGCAGATCGCCGCCGTGCTGGAGGCTGCCGGGGTGCGGGTCGCCATCCTGGACTGCGACGCCGAGGACCTGACGGCCGCCGGGCTGCGTGACCGACTTGCGGCCATGGGGCGGGTGCCCTCGGTCGGCATCACCGCCACGACCAGCACCATCGGCGGCGCCCTGGCGGCGGCGGTGGCGACTCGGGCGACCATGCCCTCGGCCCGTGTGGTGCTCGGTGGTGTGCACCCCACGGTCATGCCCGCCGACGTGCTGGCCGACCGGTCCGTCGACCTCGTCGTGCGGGGCGAGGGGGAGCAGACCCTGCTGGAGCTGGTCGAGGGGGTCGCGGTGGCGGACGTGGCCGGGGTCTCCTGGCGCGACGACGGTTGCGTCGTCCACAACCCCGATCGCCCCCACATCGCCGACCTCGACACCCTCCCCCTGCCCGCCTACCACCTGTTCCCGCTACACCGCTACCGCCCCGGCCTCGGCACCGCTCGCCGCTTCCCAGCACTCAGCATGGTGGCGACCCGCGGCTGCCCGGGGCGCTGCACCTACTGCTTCCGCACCTTTGGCGACACGCTGCGCCTGCGGTCCATGGACCGCATCCTCGACGACATCGAGGCGCTGCAGGCTCGGTATGGGGTCCGCCAGATCCAGTTCTTCGACGACACCTTCACCGCCAGCCGGCGTCGCATCACCGACTTCTGCGCGGGCCTGCGGCAGCGAGGGATCCGCCTGTCCTGGGCCTGCTACGCACGCGCGGACACGGTCGACGAAGCGCTGCTGCGGCAGATGGGGGCGGCGGGCTGTCACCAGATCTGCTTTGGCATCGAGTCCGGCGACGCCGACGTCCTGCAGGCCATCCACAAGCGCATCCGCATTCCCCGCGTGCGCCAGGTCGTGGCCTGGACCCGCGCCGCGGGCATCCAGGCGCGGGGGACCTTCATGCTCGGCAACCCCGGGGAGACGCCGGCCAGCATGCAGCGGACGCTGGACACCGCCCTGTCCCTGGACCTCGACCTGGCGCTGTTCAACATCGCGACCCCCTACCCGGGGACCGAGCTGTACTCCTGGGCATCGGAGCACGGCTACCTCCGCACCTGCGACTGGTCGCTGTACGACCGGGCCCACATGATCATGGACCTGCCGACCGTCGACGCCGCCCTGGTCGAACGGGCGCTGCCGCGCGCCTACCGCCGCTTCTACGGCCGCCCGCGCTTCCTGGCGTCCCGGGCGCCGCGGCTGGTGCCGTGGCGCGGCCTCGCCGACCTGGCCTGGGGGCGCATCGCGCGGGCTTGAGCTGCGCGCTCGGTCAGGGCCCCTCCCGCTCCCAGAAGCGGACGTCGTCGACGACGCTGTAGCCCCAGGGGTCCGTGGCCTTGTCGACGATCTCGAGGTGGGCCTGCTGGCCACGGAAGGCCGCGACGTCCCAGGCCTGGCGGCTCAGCAGGTTGCTGTTGCAGCCCGTCGCCTGCCGGACCCGCTTGCCGTTGACGACGAGGCGCGTCACCAGGTTGTAGTTGTGGCGGCCGCCCCCCACGCGCAGGGTCATCACGTCGCCGTCGATGGTGAAGTCGGGAGACCGGGCGCGGCCGGTGGCTTCGGGGCCCAGGGCGTCGGTGTTGGTGTCGAGCCAGGCGCCGTCGCTGTGGGCGACGTGCCGTTCGCCGGCGACGGGCCCGGTGCGGGGCGCGAGTGGCTGGTCGAAGCCCTTGGATGACCAGCCATCTGCGGCGTCGAAGGTGAACAGTGACGTCGAGCGCCAGCCCTCGGGCACGTCATCGGGCCCGGTGATCAGGAAGGGGCGCAGCGCCTCGAGCTCTGGGGCGTGGTCCGTGACGAGGTCCAGCGCCCGCTGCCGCAGCGCCGGGTCGTCGACGCTGCTGAAGTAGTACTCCCACGAAAACCACAGCCCGCAGGGGATGCCGGCCTTGGGGGCTTCCTGCTGGCTCCACCAGATCAGGTAGCTACCGAAGTCGTCGTGCTCCACACCCTGTCGCCCGGCGAGCGCATCGACCAGGACCGGGTCGTGGTGGGTGAAGTAGAAGGGCATGCCGTCGAGCATGACCCCGGAGATCCGCCGGTAGGTGGGCGGGTAGACCGGCGTGTCGGTGATCTGCACGTCGTGGGCGAAGACCTGGGCGGGGGACGCGAGCTTCTCGTGGCCGGGGCGACCGCGCTTGCGGAGCACGTTGGCGGCGATGTCGGGGCTGGTCAGTCCGTACAGGTCGATGATGGGCAGGTCGGTGAGGTAGCCGGTGATCCCGATGCTGCCGATGCCGACCTTGGGCCGTAGCCCCCGCTGGATGAAGTAGTGGTCGAGGATCTCGGCGTGGTGGGTGTGGGGGCTGTAGATCTGCGGGGGATCGAGCTGGGTGAGGGTGTAGAAGTTGCGTTCATCCGCCACGCCCCAGTACTTCTCGTACTGTCCGATCACACTGTTTGGAACGAGCATCAGCGCGGTGGGCAGCGCCAGTGCCATGCCGCCGATCGACCGGGCGGCCCGACGCCACCGCTGCGGCGCGCCATCGGCCGAGAGGTCGAAGCGCAGCCCCCGGTCGACGAGGAGCAGCACCAGGGGGGCGACGACGACCAGCAGCCGGCCGAGCATGAAGTCCCCACCGATGCGGCAGATGTAGGGGAGGTAGAGGGCCAGGGACAGCAGGATGAAGCGGCGGGCGAGGGCCGCCCCGGGCAGCAGCAGGCCGCGCAGCGCGGCGGGCAGTGCGAACAGGAGCCCGCTGAGCGTGCCGCTGATCAACAGGTAGCGGAGCCCCTGGTCGTAGTAGGGCAGGCCGCCGCTCTTGGCGTGGAAGGTGTTTGGGACCAGGTCGCCGTAGTACCACCACCGCAGCGCCACCGACGGCAGATACAGCAGCACGAAGGGCAGGGCGTAGGCCGGCAGCCTGCGGCGCCGATCGGGGTCGAGCAGCAGGGCGACACCGAGGGCCACGTAGAACAGGGCGTGGTCGGGGTGCAGCAGGGTCGCGGCGATGCCGGCCAGGCCGGCGAGGAAGGCCGCCCCGGCCAGCGCCCGGTCCAGCGCGAGCAGGACGCAGAGCGCGCCGGCCATGGTCTCCAGGCCCGAGGTGCCGTAGCAGGCGATGACGTAGTTGCCGGCCAGCAGCAGCACGGAGAGGGGCAGGAACGCGGGTCCGGAGTCGGGGCTGAGCCGCCGCGAGAGCCTGGCCACCAGCACCAGGGTCAGCGCCAGCGAGCCCAGCGTGAGCAGCAGCGAGACGTGGACGGGGTGGGCGCCGAGCGCGATGCCCGCGGCCGACAGGAGGGTCCACAGCGGGTTCGTGAAGCCCTCGACCCGCTCGCCGGGGTTCCAGGTCAGCCCCTGGCCGGCGACGAGGTGCCGGGCGTAGCGGAAGCTGATGAAGGCGTCGTCGGCGATCCACCGCAGGTGCCAGGCATAGGCGAGGGACAGCGCGACCAGCAGGGCCAGCATCGGGCGTGCCGCGCGCCGTCGGATCCCCTCCGGTAGCCGCCAGGACAGCCCGCTCAGCAGGACGAGGGCGACGGCCGCGGCGAGCCAGGGCAGGTGCGCCGCCAGCGAGTCCTGGGTGCGGGAGAGCAGGTCCGAGGCGAGGTCCACGGCAGCCGCTCTGGCCTAGGCGCCGCTGGTGGGCGGGTCGTCGTCGGTGGATGGCGGGGCCATCGCCGGGCTGTCCTCCCACGTGCCCCAGTAGGGGCCGGAGCCTTCGAAGCAGTCGGCGGCGTCGGCGAGGCTGACCAGCTCGCGCAGCCGGCGCCGCCCGGCGGCGCGGTCGTAGTGGTAGTGCAGCTCGTCGTCGTCGTAGCGCGAGGCTGATCCGACAGGACACGCCAGGCGACTGTGGCAGGTGTCGCGGCAGCGATCGCTGTCGAGGTGGAAGCGGCTGCAGCGGACGACGTCCCAGTCGCCCGACGACAGGGCGTGCGCGGGGCAGGCGGCCATGCACGGTGCGGCGCAGCCCTCGCACGGGCTCTGCGCCACGGCTGGCGACGCGGGCAGGGCGGCGTCGACGAACACGGCGGCACGCAGGCCCAGCCAGGGGCCGTGTCGTGGGTGGATGAGGAGTCCGAGCCGGCTGTGCGCCCCCAGCCCGCCCAGCAGCGCCAGGGTGCGGAAGTCGATGTGGACCGTCTCGTCGGCGGCGGCGAAGAACCATCGGTGCGACGTGTGTTCCAGCAACGGGGCCGCGGATCCCACGGCGCGGCGTACGCAGGCGTCCAGCGGGTGTTCGTGGTCGGCGAGCAGGCGCGGGTCGGCCCGGAGCTGGCGGAGCATGGCGGCCCACAGGGCTGGCCCGGCGCTGCCGAAGACGACGATGGAGCGCGCGCCGGGGAGCAGGTCCGCGCTGCGGTGCCCCGGCCGTGCCACGCGGTCCCAGGCCGGCACCGCGACGACGCCGGAGAGGTTCAGCCCCCGGGGCGCCAGGTGCGTGGACAGCGCGTGGTCGAGTCGAGGCACGAGGGGTCCTATTGCGGCGCCCGGCGTTCCGCCCGGGCGGAGGGTGGGCGCCCCGCCGCTGCGGCGCGTCGCCGCAGCGCTCCTCCGTGGACCTCGTCGACATCGGGATCGTAGGCGATCGCCGGCGCGGCACCGGCGCGCCCTTTGTGAAACCTGTACTCAAGGGCGCGTACAGCTTGATCGGGCCACATCTGCGCGGGATAATCACACGCAGCGGAGTCCAACATGCTCGTCCTTCTCGCCCTCGTCGCGTGTTCCGTCAACGACAACCAGGCCGCCCCGGCCGACGACGTCCCCGTCGAGGGGGTGTCCGTGCCGGGCTCCACCATGTTCAGCTACGGGCCCGCCGGGGGCGCCTCCACCATCGTGGAAGTCGACCACGACGGCAACATCACCTGGCAGCTCAAGATCTCCGATCTGCTGGGCGACCAGGCGGCCGACGCGGGCGTCGTCCCGCAGGTCATGGACATCCAGCCGCTTGCCTCCGGCAACGTGCTGTTCTCGGTGCCCGACCTCGGCATCTACGAAGTCGACCGCGACGGCAACATCCAGTGGTCGCTGCCCGACGGCATGGCCAGCCACGACATCGACCGCCTCGACAACGGCAACACGCTGTACGCCCGCACCTGGGCCGCGAAGGGTCAGGCGCAGGTCGTCGAAGTCGACCCCGACGGCAACGAAGTCTGGGCCTGGACGGGTGTCGAAGCCTACGGCGACGACGACCGCTTCAACTCGCTGTCGGACGAGGGTGCGGCCTGGATGCATCCGACCACCGTGCAGCGCCTCGCCGACGGCACGACGCGCATCTGTGCGCGAAACTTCAACGCGCTCATCACCGTCGACGCCGACGGCAAGGTGGTCGACGAGTACACCTTCCGCTCACCGGTCGACACGGAACTGGCGGTGACCGACGGCAAGGTCATCGGCGAACGCCCCCACGCGGCGGAGTGGCTCGCCGACGGCACCTTCCTCATCGGCCTGCGCTCGCCGGCCCGCGTCCTCCAGATCGACCCGGTCAGCGAAGAACCGGTGGTCTGGGCCTGGTCCAGCCCCTCGGTCAAGGGGATCCGTGACGCCGACCAGCTCCCCGGCGGCAACACCCTCATCGCCTCGCGTGACCGCCTGGTGGAAGTCTCGCCCGACGGCGCCGTTGTCTGGCAGTGGGAAGCCGACATGTCCAACGCCGCGGCGGCCAACGGCGGCAAGGTCGCCCACGCCTTCCACGCGGTCAGCCGGATCTCGCCGGACGGCGTCATCCTCGACAACGATTGATCGACAGCAAGCTGCCCGACGACGGGGACTTCGCGGCCCTCGCGAACCAGTTTCGCGGGGGCTTCGAGCGCCTGATCGGCCTGCGCTTCACCCGCGTCACGACGGACGAGGTCTGCGCCGAGCTGCCGGTGACGGACGCGCTGCAGCAGCCCTACGGCCTGGTGCACGGCGGCGTGTATGCCTCCATCGTCGAGACCCTGTGCTCCACCGGGGCCGGCGTGAACGCGCTGCTCCAGGGGCGTTCGAGCGTCGGACTGGAGAACTCCACCAGCTTCTTGCGGGGTGTGCGAGAGGGCCGGCTCGTGGCGCGTGCCGTGCCCCTGCGGCGCGGTCGACGCTCGGAGGTGTGGCGCTGCGAAGTCTCTGACGCCGACGGCCGCCTGGTCGCCGAGGGGCGGGTCCGCATGATGATCCTCGACGAGGGGAGCGAGATCGCCGGGGGAGCGCTGCAGATCGATCCGAACAGCGACACAGCGTGACTTCCGCGGCACCACGTCCTCGCGGTATCAACACCATGTCCCCCCTTCGCGATCGGGCTTGCAGCCAGGGCGGCCTCTGGTGATGCAGGGCCCGGGATGGTGTGTTGCGATGGTCTCCAGCCTCGAGTCGGTCGAGCTGCTCCCCGGGCCCCATCTCGCGGTCGACGAGGTCGCTGGCGCCCTGTTGCGCCTGGCGCCCGCTGATGGCCAGACCGCGTGTTGCCGGGAGTGGCGTGCGCTGGCCCGCCTCGCCGGCCGCCTGCGCGCGCGGGCCGCGGGGCAGCCGGCACTCTCCCTGACCCACAGCAACTGGTCGCGGGTCTCGGCCTACGCCGACGTGCTGTCGGAAGTCGCCGCGCGGATGTGGGAGCGGACCCAGGTCTGAACGTCGTCCAGGGTGGGCCCGCGTAGCCGTCACATGTCCCGGATCTCCCGCACCGGGGCGCGTGGCCCGTAGCGTGGTGCCGCAGCGCCGCGGGTCTTGAGCAGCCGCACGACGGTGCCCCGGTGGCCGGCGAAGGGCTCCAGGAGCTGCATCATGCGGGCGTCGTCGGCGCGGGGCTCGCCGGCGAGGTTGTGGGCGACGAGGTTGGGGAGGTGCACGTCGGCGAGGGGCACGGCGTCGGGATCGCCGAGCGGTCCCCCCATGACCACGCCCGACGTCCACGGGCCGATGCCGGGGAGCTTCTCGAGGTGGGCGCGGGCCTGTGCGGGCGGCATGGACGCCGCGCGCTGCAGGGCGGGCGCGCGGCGGGCGACGCGGGCGATGAGGGCGGCGCGGTGGCGCTCGATGCCGAGGGAGTGGAGCTGGTAGTAGGGAATGGCGGCGAGGTCGCGGGGGGCCGGAAGCAGGCGCAGATCGTCGCGAGGGCCCGGCGGCCGCTCGCCGAAGCGCCGGGCCAGCCGCTGGAGCGCCTGCTTGCTGTTCTTGCCCGTGACCTTCTGGGCGAGGGCGGCGCTGACGAGGCGGGGGTAGACCCGGCCGCTGCGGGCGACGCGCACTCCGGGGTGGCGCCGGGCGATCCCGGCGAGGACCGGGTGGTCGAGGGACAGCGACGACAGGGGCGGGCGGTCCAATCCCACCAGGGCCGGCACCTCGTCGAGGAGGGCCGTGGCGCCGGGGCCCCAGGCTTCTGCGGCGATGTGGTCGCCGCCGTGGTTGATCCGCACGGTCGCACCGCCCTCGCGGGTGCGGGCGGCGTACCAGGCGCCGTCGGCGTCGACCTTGAGCCAGGTCGTGCCGCCCCACAGGCACATCAGCCGCATGGACAGCGACAGGTCGAGGGGGGCGGAGAGCGGCAGGTGGCGGTGCAGCGGTGCTCCGGGGGTGGTCTATCGCTGCCGGCGGGGACCAGGCGGGCGGTCGCGCCGGCTCTCCCGCCAGAGCGACCCGGCGTAGGCGGCGAGCACGAGGCCGACCAGGGCCCCGAGCAGGGGGGAGGCGAAGCAGGCCGCAGCGAGGAAGCCCAGCGCGCCAAGCCAGAACAACACCCCCGGGCGCCCGGTGGCGTTGGACGGCGCGCGGCTGGCGTCGATGACCAGGATCTGCCGGCCGGCGGGGCCGAGGTGGGCGCGCCACAGCGGCAGGTGGCCGCGCGACTTGCGGCAGTGGTACGCCAGCGCTCCCTGCACCGCCGGGCCGAGCTTGCTGCCGCCGATGCTGTGCCGGCCGCGACCGACGACGAAGCAGACGGCACCTGCGTCCAGCCCCTCGGCCACGCCGGCCACGGCGTCGACGGCCTGGCGGGCCTGCCGGACCCCCAGATCGTGGAGGTCGACCACCGGCAGGCGCCCCTCGACCCACAGGTGGCTCGCCGTGGTCCACGGGCGCTGGTCCGCCCACGCCAGGCCCGCGGCGGCGCGTTCGACGGGGAGCAGCGCCTGCTGGAGGCGGTCGAGGTCGTCGGCCATCGTCCGTCCAGGTCAGTCCAGGACCTCGACCTCGTCGCGCCGCGTGTCCCGCAGCAGGGCCGCCATCTGCTCGGCGCGGTCGGGGTCGTGGTCGAGGTAGACCAGCTTGAGCTGGCCGAGCAGGTCCCGCGCCCGACGGAAGGCGCCGATCAGCTCGCCGGAGATGTCGGTGGGCGCGCGCACGAACAGCATGATCTCGGCGAGGCTGCGTCCCTCGGCCCACCACTTGCCGAAGACGATCATGTCCGGGTCCCAGGTTACCTCCTGGCGGGTGATCTGTTCCGACGAGGTCACGGCGTCGCTGTGGCGGATGCGGCTGACGTGCCGCCCGAGCCCCCGCAGGCTGCGCCCCTCCGACGTGTAGACGCCCTTGGGCAGGCGGTTGACCATGCCGGACAGGATGCCGAACAGCTCGGGCATGCTGACCTGCTCCAGGACGCCCGCCAGCACCAGCTCGGTGGCGAAGACCTCCTGGAAGGCCATCTTGCGCAGGATGTTGGCGCCGGCGCCGAGCACCCAGCCCGACGGTGTGATCTCGTCGTCGGCGTCGCCCTCTTCGGGGCGGCGGATGTAGCCCCAGCGCTCCAGCCAGGACAGCTTGGCCTGCAGCTCGTCCCAGGTGCGCTCGGTGCGCTCCGTCGCCCGCACCTTGAGCCGGCGGAGCTGTTGGACGTCCTTCTTCAGCGAGCGCGGCACCGGCTTGCCCTCGCGCCAGCCCTGGTCGGCGAGGCGCTGGGCGAGGGACGCGGCCTTGCGCTCCTCCCAGGCAGCTCGGTGGGCGCGGTGAAAGGCCAGGAAGCTCATGTCGACGAGGGCGCGCATGTGGTCTTCGTCGTGCTGCTCCAGCAGGTTGACGACGCTGTGCAGCGACAGGCTGAAGCGGCTGCGGACCTCCTCGGTCTCGCCGCGCAGGTAGCGGGCCAGCGGGCGCTTGATCGCCGGCCAGTCGTCGATGTCGCAGCGGACGACGACGACGCCCTCGCTGTCCATGCCCCGGCGACCGGCGCGGCCGGCCATCTGCATGAACTCGCGGGCCGGCAGGGGGATCATCTCGCGGCCGTTGTAGCGCTCCAGGCGGTCGAAGACCGCGCAGCGGGCCGGCATGTTGATGCCGAGCGCGAAGGTCCCGGTGCAGTACAGGACGTTGACGAGGTGGCGTTCATAGAGCTCTTCCACCAGGGCCTTGAGCGAGACGTGGAGGCCGGCGTGGTGGAAGGCGATGCCCATGCGGTACAGGTCGGCGAGGTCATCGTCGAGGGCCTGGGCGCCGGCGGCGGTGGCGCGCAGGGCGGCGATGGCGTCGTCGACAGCGGCGATGTCGTCGTCTTCGAGCAGGCTCGGCGTGACCCTGCCCACCCGGATCGCCAGGCTGCGGGCCAGGGCTTCGGCGTCCTTGCGGGAGTTGACGAAGTACAGGTAGGGCAGGCGGCTCGGGGCCAGCATCCCGAACACGTCGCCGTGGCGGGTGGGGTGGCCCAGGCGGTCGTGGTCGAAGCGGCCCCCGCCCCGACCCTGGCCCCGGCCGCGCTTGTCCCAGCGGCCCCGGCCCCGATCTCCCCGGCCGCGATCTCGCCGGCCCCGATCTCTGCGACCGCCACGCCCCCGGTCACCGCCGCCCTTGGAGCGCGCGCCGGCGCGGCCGCGGCGGGCTGCCCTCTTGTGCCACTCGTCGTAGAAGCGGGCCATCTCGTCGGGGTCGAGCAGGCCGCCCTCCTGTGTGGCCACGCGAAAGCTCAGCGGCACGGCGCGGCGGTACTCCTCGACCACCGTGACGTCGTGTCCGACCACCGTGCGCAGCCAGTCGGCGAATTCCTCGAGGTTGGACAGCGTCGCCGACAGCCCGACGATCTGGACGTCCTCTGGCAGGTAGATCAGCAGCTCTTCCCAGGTCGTGCCCCGTTCCGGGTCGTCGAGGAAGTGGATCTCGTCGACGATGACCGCGGCCAGCTCGGGCAGCTTTGCGCCCTGGAGGAGCTGGTTGCGGAGGATCTCGGTCGTCATCACCCGGCAGGGCGCGTCGGGTCG
Organism: uncultured Enterobacterales bacterium; assembly: GCA_964599085.1. Taxonomy (GTDB): domain Bacteria; phylum Myxococcota_A; class UBA796; order UBA796; family UBA2385; genus J125. The sequence goes on from CAZRFD010000004.1 coordinate 126,290, forward strand.
GATCACGAGGTCGCCTGTGACCAGCCCCACCTTGTCGTCGCCCAGCAGCTTGCAGTAGTCGCGGAACTTCTGGTTGCTCAGCGCCTTGATCGGCGCGGTGTAGACCACCTGCTGCCCGCGCCGGAGCACGTCTTCGACCATCCAGTCGGCGACGACCGTCTTGCCGGTGCCCGTGGGTGCGCAGACCAGCACGGTCTCGCCGCGCTGGAGCGCTTCGATGGCGTCGGCCTGGAAGGGGTCGAGCGTAAAGCCCCGGTAGATCACGTCGCCTCCGCAGGGAGCGGGCGGACGCCACGGTCCGGACCCGGACAGCGCTGGTATCCGTTTGTGCCCTGGGGGCGATAGGGCGGGGGCATGTCGGACGCTCCCACCCACCGCTTCGTCGACAGCCTGCGCCGCGACCTTCAGGCGGTCTTCGACCGAGACCCGGCGGCGCGCACGCGGCTGGAAGCGCTGACCTGCTACCCGGGGCTGCACGCGCTGCTCGCCCACCGCCTCGCCCACCGGCTGTGGACCGGCGGGCACCACCTCTCGGCGCGCCTGCTGTCGCACTGGAGCCGGGCCATGACCGGCATCGAGATCCACCCCGGCGCCCAGGTCGGCGCGGGCGTGTTCATCGACCACGGAATGGGCGTCGTCGTCGGCGAGACCTCGGTCATCGGCGACGACTGCACGCTGTACCACGGGGTCACGCTGGGGGGCACGAGCTGGCGCAAGATCAAGCGCCACCCCACCCTGGGGCGGGGCGTGGTCGTGGGCAGCGGGGCCAAGCTGCTCGGTCCCATCATGGTCGGTGACGACGCGCGGGTCGGCGCGAACTCGGTGGTCGTGCGGGACGTGCCGTCGGGGGCCACCGTCGTCGGCGTGCCCGGCCGGCTGGCGCAAGAACGGGCCGCCGCCGAACAACCCCCGGGTGCGCTGCACTGGCAGCGCGACCCCACCGTCGGCGTCGACGACCCGGTGTTCTCGCGCCTCGCCAAGCTGGAAGCCGAGGTCCGGGCGCTCAAGGGGCTGCCGCCGCTGGGCAACGGTGGGAGCGAAGATCCCCAGGTCCGCGGTGGAGAGCCGCCGCCGGCGCGGCGGCCACGGCGCAAGGAGCGGCGATGAAGCGCGGCGCGGCGATGAAGCGCTACACGGACCTGCTGGAGCTGGTGGGCCGCACGCCCGTCGTGCGGATCAATCGGGCCTGTGACCCGGCCATGGCCACCCTGTGGGCCAAGCTGGAGTACGAAAACCCCGGCGGCTCCATCAAGGATCGGATCGCCTCGCGCATGCTCGACCAGGCCGAGGGCGCCGGCCTGATTGAGCCCGGCCGCACCACCATCTTCGAAGCGACCAGCGGCAACACCGGCATCGGCCTGGCCCTGGTGTGTGCGGTGCGGGGCTACCGCCTGGTGCTGACCATGCCCGATGACGTCTCGGTCGAGCGGCGGACCCTGCTGTCCGCCTACGGCGCCGAGTGCGTGCTGACCTCGGCGGCGGGCGCGATGCCGGCGGCCATCGCCCGGGCCGAGGAGCTGGGGGCCGCGGCCGATGACGCCTTCTTCCCCCGGCAGTTCGAAAACCCCGACAACCCCATGGCCCACCGCCTGGGCACCGGCCCCGAGCTGGTCGACGCCTTTGATGACATCGGCCTGGACGGCTTCGTCGCCGGGGTCGGCACCGGGGGCACCGTCACCGGTGTGGCGCCGGTGCTGCGGGCGCGCTGGCCCGACATCGTCATCTGGGCGGTCGAGCCCGCCAGCAGCGCGGTGCTCAGCGGGGGGGCGCCGGGTCTGCACCAGATCCAGGGCCTGGGCGCGGGCTTCGTGCCCCCTGTCCTCGACACCACGGCGTTTGACGCCGTCATGCCCGTCACCGACGACACCGCCATGGAGGGCGCCCGCATGCTGGCCCGGGCCGAGGGGCTGCTGGTCGGGATCTCGTCGGGGGCCTGCTTTGCGGTGGCCCGGCAGCTCGCGCGGAGGCTGGGTCCAGGAAAGAACGTCGCCTTCATCTGCGCGAGCAGCGGCGAGCGCTACCTGTCGACGGCGCTGTTTCGGTAGGGGGGAGGGCACGGCGAGCGGATCCGGCCGCAGAGCTGTCTGCTTTCGCCACGAAGTGTGAGCACGGACCGGCGTCGCTTGACCGGCTCGCCGGTGCGTGGGAGGGTCTCTCTCGATGGTGGCCGTGACATTCGGCGAAGAAAGAATTCTTCCGGTGAAAAATTTTCCCTTGCCCGCCGAAAAATTTTGGGCGATAACACTGATGCGCGGTCACCGAACCAACCCCGCGTCGAACCCAACCCCGGCCCCTGGCCAACGGAGAACCACCATGACGACCATCACCCGCCTCATCCAGGACGAGTCCGGCGCCACCGCGATCGAGTACGGCCTCATCGCCGCCCTCGTCTCCGTCGTCATCATCGGCGCGCTGACCACCCTCGGCTCCAACCTGTCGACGCTGTTCGCCAGCATCGCCAGCACGGTCTCCGTCGGCTCCTGATCGACGCACCGGCAGACACGCCCCCGGCGGGACTCCCCGCCGGGGGCGTTCTGCGTCTGGGGGCGGCGTGCGGTCGGTCGCGGCACTGCCCTCCCTCGCGATAGCGGGCGGCTCGATGACGACGCCACCGGACCACGCCCGCCTCGCCGACGCGCCAGCGGTCGGCGCACGTCGCGTCGAGCTGGCGGTGCTGGCGGTGCTGCTCGTCTACCTGGTCGGGGCGCAGGTCGGGCTCACCGCCTGGGGCGCGGAGATCGGCGTCGACGGCGGCTACTACACCGACGTCGCCATGCACCTGCGCGACGGCGACGGCCTGGTCAGCGACGTGTCGCTGTACCACGCCGGCTTCCCGCGCTTTCCCTACCCCTCGCCCATCTACCCGCTGTGGCCCTGGCTCTACGGCATGGCCGGCCGCGTCTGGCCCATCCTGTCCGTGGCCCACTGGCTGCCGTTTTCGCTCTGGGTGCTGTCGCTGCTCGGCGCCTTCCTGTTCGGGCGGGCGCTGCTGCCGGGCTGGCTGCTGGGGGTCCGCGGACTGCACGCCGGCCACCTCGCCGTGCTCATGCTCGGCACCCAGCGCGAGTACAGCCGCTTCGCCACTCGCCCCTACACCGAAGCGCTGGCCTTCTGCCTGCTGATGTGGACGCTGTGGCGGGCCAGCCGCCTGCCGCCGAAGCTGCGCAGCGGCATCGAGCTGGGGCTGTGGCTGTCCCTGCTCTGCCAGACGCGCTCGCAGATGTTCATCGTGCCCGTGGCGCTGGCGCTCGCGGTGGGGGTCGCGGCGTTGTGCGGGCCGGCGGGGCGGCGCTGGCTGCTGCCGGGTGGTGTGGCGCTGTCGATGGTCATGGCGACACTGGCCACCTGGTGGTGGTCCATCCGCGACACCGTCATCGACGCCAGCCCGCTGACCCTGCTGCGCTTCGACCAGGCCCGCGCCACCGACGTGCTCTCCCCCCTCGACATCATCAAGAACACGTCGGGGCCGTGGGAGTTCATCGTCGATCGCCTGCACGGCGTGTTGCTGGCCTGGTCCTTCGTCGACTGGGACAATTCCTACGCCCGCGGCTTCTTCTCGTGGCACTGGGCGCTGCCGGTGGCGGTCCTCGTCGCGCTGCTGTCGCTGCCGCGGCTGCGGCGCCTCGACTGGCGGGCGGCCCTGGCCAGCCCCCGGGCCCTGCCCTGGCTGTTCGTCGTCTTCGTGGCCCTCGGCGGCCTCGCCAGCGTCCACCTCCCCCACAAGGATGGCTTCGACGACTGGTATTTCCGGCGACGCCACGCCGTCATCTGCGTGATGGCCTTCTTCCCCAGCATGGTGTTCCTGCTGCGTCAGCCCCGCACCCTCGGCCGTCTCGCGGCGATCACCATCGTGGTGTCGGCCATCGGCTTGTCGGTCGAGTCGCTGTACTGGCGCTTCGACTACGCGCTGCAGGACAAGGAGCCCGACCCCGACGTCGAGCTGGCGCAGTGGCTGGGCGAGCACCGCGGCGACGACGGGCAGCTCATCGTGGCGCTCAACGCCTTCAAGCCGCCGGAGCTGGCCTGGCGCACGACCGGCGTCGGCTACCACTGGTTCTACGAGCGCACCGCCTTGGTCGACCTCTGCAAGATGTTCGACGAGCTGGGCGCTGAGCGCCTCGTCTTCAACCCCCGGGCGACCAGGGACTGGGTCTTCCTCGACGACCGCAAGGCGTTTCGCCGCGTCTTCCGGCCGCTGAGCGATCGGCCCACCGGCTACGCCGTCTACGCGCGGCGGGCGCCCTCAGCCCCCTGTGGCGCCGTCGCCGGGGACGGGGGCGCCGCTGGAGCCGCCGACGGGGGCGTCGAGGAAGTGCAGTGAGCCGGGCGGGTACGCGGTCATCCGCCAGACGGCGCCGCGCAGGCCCGCGGCGTCGACGTCGGGGTTGGCGAACTCCCAGACGGTCTCGCCCTCCGGGTCCACCTCGCGCACGTAGCCACTGTCCGAGATGGTGATCAGCGTGTCGCCGTTGTCGAGGCGCTGCACGCTGCCGCGCGTCTTGCTGAAGAAGCGGGGCGGGCCGTCGTAGCGCCAGCTCACCTGGTCGGTCAGCGGGTCCAGCTCGACGACGCGGGAGCGCTTCGTGCCGTTGTCGAAGAGGAGGATGTGGCCGTCGTCGAGCAGCACCGGGTCGTGCTGGAAGGTGAGGTTGCCGGGCCCCCACAGCCACAGGATCTCGTGGCTGTCACCGTCGAGGATGGCGACGGTGTGGATGTTGCGCATGCTCAGCAGCAGGTTGCCGCGGGCGAACAGCGGCGAGCGGTCGGCGAGCCGGCCGTCGAAGACCTCGACGTGGTTGGTGTGCAGCAGGTCGAGGTCGGCGGTGGCGCCGGGGCGGGCCCGGACCTTGCTGGTGTCGGGGAGCAGGAAGGCGTAGGGGGAGGAGCGCAGGGCGTCGAGCACCGACCACTCCTCGATGAGGGCGCCGTCGGGGGAGAGCACCGCGACGACGTCTTCGAGCACATCGAGGCTGTCGTGCAGCTCTGGCATGCGGCGGGCGTGGCGGGACAGCACGTGGATGCGGCCGGCGTCGTCGACGTCGAGGTCGTGGTGGGTGCGGCCCTCCCAGGTCCAGCGGGTGCTGCCGTCGCGGTGCAGGGCGACCAGGCCGACGTCCTTCATCAGCACGATGAGGTCGCCGGTGTCGGGGTCGAGGTGGACGTGCTGCCAGGCGGCGGGGGTGTCGGCGGCCCAGTGGGCGACCGGCTGGCCGTCGAGGTCGATGAGCCAGGCCTGCTCCTGGGTGCGCGAGTAGTAGAAGCGCAGCCCGGGGGAGGGTCGGCCGGCTTCGTGGACGAGCACGCCGCGCTTGTCGGCGTCGGGGTCGACCGTGCCGTCGACGTAGCCGAGTGCCTCCAGCAGGTCGGCCTGCTCGGTGCCGGCCTCGACGAGGCGGCGGGCGTCGGGCGGGGGCGGCGCCTCGGCGCAGGCCAGCAGCAGGGTGAGGAGGACGGACAGTGGCAGCATCAGATGAGGTGGACGCGGTTGGCCAGGTGGGGGGTGGCGGCGCGGGCGGCCTTGGTGGCGTTGCGGGTGTCGACGAGCAGGCGGGCGTGCGCCAGGATCCGGTGCATGTCGAAGCTGCTGTGGTCGGTCAGCAGGACGACGCAGTCGGCGTCGGCGATGGCGTCGTCGGTCAGCGGCTGACTTGCATGGGTGGCGCCGCCGAGCACGACGTGGTCGACGAAGGGGTCGTGGTAGACGACGTCGGCGCCGCGGGCGAGGAGCTGCTCGAGGACGGCCAGGGCCGGGGACTCGCGCACGTCGGAGACGTCCCGCTTGTACGCGATGCCCAACAGCAGGATGGTCGACTCGCGGACGGCCTTGCGGTGGTCGTTGAGGGCGTCGGTGACGACGCTGACGACGTGGGCGGGCATGCGGGAGTTGATGGCGTCGGCCAGCTCGATGAACCGGGCGGTGAAGTCGTGGCTGCGCAGCTTCCAGGACAGGTAGTGGGGGTCGACGGGGATGCAGTGGCCGCCCAGGCCGGGACCCGGGACGAAGCGCATGAAGCCGAAGGGCTTGGTGGCGGCGGCGTCGATGACCTCCCAGACGTCCACGCCCAGCTCCTTGCAGATGAGGGCGAACTCGTTGACGAGGCCGATGTTGACGGAGCGAAAGACGTTCTCGAGCAGCTTGGCGGTCTCGGCGGCGGCCGGGGAGCTGACCGGCACGACGGTGTCGCAACAGCGGCGGTACAGCGCGGTGGCGAGGGCGGTGCAGGCCGGGGTCACGCCGCCGACCACCTTGGGCGTGTTGCGGATGCCGAAGCGGGGGTTGCCGGGGTCGACGCGCTCGGGCGAAAACGCGACGGCCACGTCGACGCCGGGCGTGAGCCCCCGGTCCCGCAGCATGGGGACGAGGATCTCCTCGGTCGTGCCCGGGTAGGTGGTGGACTCCAGGACGACGAGCTGGCCCGGCCGGGCGTGGGCGGCCACCGCCTTGGCGGCTTGGACGACGTAGGAGATGTCGGGGTCCTTGCTCTTGCGCAGGGGGGTCGGCACGCAGATGATCACGGCGTCGACGTCGCCGATGGCTGCCGGATCGGTGGTGGCCCGGAAGCGGCTGGGGTTGCCGGCGATGGCGGCGGCCAGGGTCTCGTCGGGGACATCGCCGACGTGGGAGCGGCCGGCGTTGAGCGCCATGCAGAGCGCGTCGCTGACGTCGATGCCGACCACGTCGGTGCCGGCGGCACACAGCTCCATGGCCAGGGGCAGGCCGACGTAGCCGACGCCGATCACGGCGACGGTGGCGTGGTCGCCGCCCAGGCGGCCGGCGGTGGCGGCCAGGGCGGGCGGCAGCTCCGTGCGGGCGGGGGGAGGGGAGGCCGGGGGCATGGCGGTTCCTCGTGGGGAGCGGTCGGGCGTCGTCGAGGACGATGCACGGCTCGGCGGCGCGCTATAGCGCGGTCCTCGGGTGGGCGGGGCGCTGCTGCCTCGCCCCTCGACCTGCCCGGTCCCAGGTGGGCGCCGGGCCCTGCCGAGGTCTGCCGTCGTGGTCCAGCGCCGCTCCGCCTCCATCCTGCGCCTGCTCCGCGTGCTCCTCGCCGTGGGGATCATCGCGGTGATCGCCTGGCGGCTGGCCGAGCAGTGGGAGGGGCGGCCGCTGCCGGCGCTGGTGGGCTCGCCGGTGCCGCTGCTAGTGGCCACCCTGTGCGGCGCGGCGGCCCTGCTCGGTCTCGCGCTGCTGTACGCCGCGCTGCTGCGACTGACCGGGCACCTGGCGCCGGGCAGCCTGCCGTGGGCGCTGCGCACCTGGCTGCAGGGCTACTTCTACCGGTACATCCCCGGAAAGCTCATGCTCGTGGTCGAGCGGGCCCGGCTCGCGGAGCAGGCCGGGGTGGGGCGGACGACCAGCGTCGTGCTGGTGCTGTGGGAGACGTTGCTGCTGCTCGCCGGCGCGTGTGTGGTCGCCGGGCTCGCGGCCAGCGGCCTGCCGGCTGCCGCAGGGGTGCCGACGGGGCTGGTGCGCGCCGTCGGCGTGGCGGCGCTGTCCGGTGCCTTGCTGTTCGGGCCGATCCTGCGCTTCCTGTCGCGCCACAGCGCCTGGCTCTCGGCGCGGCTGCCGCCGGCGGTGCTGGTGGTGCCGGCGGGCTGGCAGGCGCTGCTCGTGCTCGGCTACGGCGCCGTGTGGCTGCTGCTTGGCGCCTCGTTCACCTTCACCTGCCGGGCGTTCACCTCCGGGGCGGGTGCTGGCCTCGACACCGCCGTGCTCTACGTCGTCGGCTACGTGCTCGGCCTCGTCGTCGGTGTGACACCAGCGGGGCTGGGGCTGCGCGAGGGGCTGGTCGCCGCCGGCCTCGCGTCCCGCTTCCCGGCCGAGGCCAGCCTGGTCTTTGTCCTCGCCAGCCGGGCGCTGATGACCGTCGTTGAGCTGGTGCTGGTCGGGCTGTCATTGCTCGTGCCGCCGCCGGGCAGGGGCGGTCGGGGCGAGGGGGCTGCCGGTGCGGGTGACCGAGGCGCGTGACTGGGAGGGGCGCGGGGGTGAGGACCCGGGGGTGCGGGGGTGCGGAGCCGGGGACGAGGGTGCGGGGGTGAGGGTGCGGGGGGACGCGAGGGCGCGGGGGGACGCGAGGGCGCGGAGCCCCCCGGCGCTCGATTCTCGGGGTACATCGGCGATGTCCCCCCACTTTCGAGCGGGTCGGGCCCCGCAGGCGCTCGATTCTCGGGGT